>NZ_JBFAWF010000001.1:334421-1196494 GCF_040680195.1 Streptomyces sp. NPDC052109
GGCCGTCGGGGCCGGGAGGGTACCGATGAGGGGGGACGACCCGAGAGCGATGGTCGGGGTCGGCGCGGTGTGGTCGGGGACGGGCGGCCGGGTCATAGGGACGGTCGGGCCGCCCGCATCCGGGGCCGCGTCCGCGGCCGGGGCCGGTGCCGGCAAGGTACGGCTCGGCTCCGGCCGGGACTGTGCGTCGCCTGTCTCCGGCCCGGGGCGGCTCGGCACCGGCAGCGGCATCGCGCCGGCCGTCTCCTGCCGGGGCATCGCATCAGCCGTCTCCTGCCGGGACACCGAGTCGGCCCTCTCCTGTTCGGGTACGTCGTTGGTCCTGGGGCTCGTCATCGCGTCGGCCTCCGGCACCAGTGGCGCGTCGGTCCGCGCATCCCGGACCAGTGGCGCGGCGGCCTGCGGCTCTCGCACCAGGGGCGCGTCGGCCTGCGCCTGCGGTGCGGCTCCGCGCCGCGCGTTCCGGACCACCCGCAGTTCCACGCCCCACGGAACAGCGTCATCGCAGCGCCGCCTCCTCCATGGCCGCTGTCGGCGCGCTCGGCGTGCCGGTGCTCGCGTGGGGGGTGGTCTCACCGGCGCCCACCAGGGCCCACCAGCCGGCCAGGCCGAAGCAGACCGCCGTCAGCACGGTCGAGGGGCCGCCGATGTCGGCGTACACGAAGTCGACGAGGTGCCACACCAGCAGCCCGCAGGCGACCAGGGCGCAGTCCAGGCCACGCCCGCCCGCGGTGCGGGCCCGCCACAGGCCGCGCAGCGCGCACACCAGCAGGGCCAGCCAGCCGCCCGCGAGACAGACCAGCCCGATCAGGCCCTGTTCGCCGAGGGCCAGCAGGTACATGTTGTGCGGGGAGAGGAGCGGCTGCCGGCGATAGGCGGCGCCCGCGCCCCCGGTGTCGCTGCCGGAGGACAGGGCGAGGGAGGCGTGTCCGTCCCGGTACTCGGGGAAACCCTTCAGACCGACGCCGGTCAGCGGGTGTGCACGCCACATGTCGGTCGCCGCCGCCCACATCGTGTACCGGTCGGTGACCGACTGGTCCGGAGCGTCGGTGACCCGCGTGATGCTGTCGATCCGCTCCTGCAGCATCGCCGTACCCACCCCGAACCCGCCGATCAGCAGCACGCACACGGCGACCAGGACCGCGCCCGCCTTCAGCGCCCGGCGCACCCCGGCCAGCACGAGCTGGGCGGTGAGCGTGACGGCGGTGGCGATCCAGGCGCCCCGGCTGAAGGAGACCGCGACGGGGAGCAGCAGGGCGGCGGCGCAGCCGGCGGCCGTCAGGCGTACCCGCAGGGTGCCGCGGCCCAGCGCGAGGCCCGCCGCGCACACCAGCCCGAACGACACCACCGTCGCCATGCCCATCACGTCCGACGGCCCGAAGGTGCCGACCGCGCGGATGTCCTGGCCCTGGTAGGTGGCGCCGGTGCCGGTGAGGTACTGGTGCACGCCGATCGCGCCCTGGTACACCGCGAGCGCCACGAACGACCAGGCCAGCATCCGCAGATCGCGCCGGTCGCGGACGAGCAGGACCACGGCGGCGGGGACCAGCACGAAGATCTGGAGGTAGCGGCCGAGGCCGGTGATCCCGGCACCCGGCGACACCGCGTTCATCGCCGCCAGCGCGAGACCGGGCACGGGCATTGCGAGGACCAGGGCGGCGGTACGGGCCAGCGGGCGGCGGCGCGCGCGCAGCAGCCGTACGGCGCAGTAGCCGACGACCAGCGCGGACAGCGCGTCGGCGGGGCCCGCGCCGCCCTCGCCGCCGGGCGCGGCCGGCAGCGCGAGCAGCGCGACCACCGCCACCACGGGCAGCACCGGGGAGAGACGGGCGGGGCGGCACAGCGGCAGGGCGAGGGTCATCGGTCAGCTCCCCGTCGAGCGCACGAGCGCGGCCGCGGTCCGCAGCAGGATGCAGACGTCCTGCCACAGCGACCAGTTGTCGATGTAGGCGTTGTCGAAGCGGGCCCGGTCCTCGATGGAGGTGTCGCCGCGCAGCCCATGGATCTGGGCGAGCCCGGTGATGCCGGTCTGCATGCGGTGCCGGGCCGCGTAGCCCGGATGTTCCTGGCTGAACTGGGCTACGAAGTAAGGCCGTTCGGGGCGCGGGCCGACCAGGCTCATGTCGCCCCAGAAGACGTTCCAGAGCTGGAGCAGCTCGTCCAGCGAGGTCTGCCGCAGAAAGCGGCAGAAGGGGCTCATCCGGAGTTCGCCGGCCACGCTCCACCGGGTGGCCGCCTCGTGCTCGTCGGCCGGGCGGTGGGTGCGGAACTTCAGCAGGGTGAAGGGGCGGCCGTCCTTGCCGATGCGCTCCTGACGGAAGATCACGCCGGGCCCGTCGGTGCACCGGAGCACCACCGCGCACACCAGCAGCACCGGGCTGACCACCAGCAGCAGCGTCCCGGAGACCAGCACGTCCAGCAGCCGCTTGCCCAGGCTGCCGCGCCGCCGCGAGCCGAGGTCCAGCCGCCGGACGGCGAACCCGGCGAGCTGCTCGCGCATCTCGTACGACGGACAGTCCGCGTCCAGCTCCCACACCGTGCAGCCCGACTCGGCGAGCGCCCGCAGCAGCGGGCCCTGCGCGGTGCGTACGGAGGGGGCGACGGTGAGCACCACCCGCACCCCGTTCTGGATCAGCGCACGCTCCACCTCCTCACCACCGGTGAGCACGGGCAATCCGGTTCCACCGCCGGGGCGTTCGGCCACGACCCCGACCGGCCGCACCCCGCAGCGCGGGTGCCGCAGCAGCGCGGCGGCCACCCGTTGCGCGGCTTCGGCGGGCCCGATCAGCAGGGCGGTGCGCGGGCGGCGCAGCAGCGCGACCCGGCGCCGCCAGTGCACCAGGCCCCGGCCCGCGCAGGCCGCCGCCGCGTGCAGCGCCCAGCCCAGCAGCAGCGTGCGGGTGCCGAGGGCGCGGTCGGGGTCGTAGGCGGCGAGGAGCGTGGCGAGGCCCAGCCAGACCACCGCGATCCGGCCGCACACCGCGGGCAGTTCGTCGAGGACGCCGGGGACCGGCCGGGGCGCGTGCGGACGCAGCAGCAGCGCGCCGCACACCAGGACGGCGACCAGCAGCGGTCGGCCGGCGGCGTCCAGCGCGGTCGCGCCCGCCAGCGCGGCGACCAGGTCGGCGACGAGCAGCGGCAGCGGGGAGGCGGGCCGCGCGGGCGGCCGGCCGAGCGGGAACCGGAAGCCGCCGGCCGCGCGGGCCGGCAGCACCGAGACGGGCGAGAATCCGTGGTCCCATGGCTGCCCGCCGGGGGAGGGGACGGTACTTTCGGCAGTCACGAGTGGATGGGCTCCCTGCGCTCGGAGGGCACGCGCGGTGCTGGTTCTCGGGCGGTGCCGAGCAGTTCGCGGTAGAGGTCCGCGATCCGTTCGGCGGTGTGCCGTACGTCGTGCGTGGACAGGACGTGCCGGCGCCCCTGGTCGCCGAGCGCGGCGCGCAGCGGCGGGTCGGACAGCAGGCCGGCGACCGCCTCGGCCAGCGCGGCGGGGTCCTCCGGCGGGACCAGGCAGCGGGCGGCGAGGGCGGGCGGCAGGCTCTCGCGGGCGCCACCGACGTCGGTGAGCACCACGGGCCGGCCGCAGCCGAACGCCTCCAGCGGGGCGAGCGCCATGCCCTCCCAGCGGGAGGGGAGTACGACCAGGTCGGCGGCGCGGTACCAGGGCACGGGGTCGGCGACGGCGCCGGCGAACTGTACGGAGCGGTGCGCGAGTTGCTGTAACATCTCGCGGTCCGGACCGTCGCCGACCAGCACGAGCCGGGCCCGTGGCACGGTACCGAGTACGTCATTCCAGGCCCGCAGCAGTACGTCCTGGCCCTTCTGGCGGCACAGCCGGCCCACGCAGACGACCAGGGGGCCTTCGCCGTCGACGGCTTGCGGAGGCGGCGGGGCGAGGGGGTCGGGGGAGAAGCGGTCGGCGTCGATGCCGTTCGGGACGACCGTGTAGACGGCCTGCACGCCTGCCTGCAGCCCCGTACGGCGTTCCGCCTCGCTGACGCACACCACCCGGTCCGCCCAGCGCGCCCCCCACCGCTCCCAGCGCACCGCGAGGGCCGCGGTGAGGCCGTCGACCGCCTCGAACGACCAGGCGTGCGGCTGGAACACGGTGGGGACGCGCCCGCGGAGGGCGAGCCGGGCGGCCAGGCCGGCCTTCGCGCTGTGTGCGTGCACCAGTTCGGGCCGCACCTCGTCGATCAGGCGTGCCAGGCGGCGTACCTCGCCCGGCAGGGCGGGGCCCGGTGACCGGGCGGCCCGCCAGTCCCGCACGTCGGCGCCCAGCTTCCGCAGGCGCGCGGCCAGGTCGCCGCCGGGGCAGCCTGCCGTGACCTGGAGACCCGCCCTGAGCTGGGCCTCGACCAGGTCCAGAACGACCCGGGCAACGCCGCCGTCGACGGGTTGTGCGAGGTGCAGGACCCGTGGCCGAGGGTCGGGTGCTGACTGGTGCATTCGCGGGATACCTCGCTCATGGGGGCGCTCGGGACGGAGGTCGGGAACGCGCCTCACACCGGTGTGTGGTGGGGAACGAGCCGGAAGCCCGGCTGGTCACCGGCGCGCAGCGGAGCCGGGCCGGCACCGGACCCGTCGAAGTCGTGGCCGAACGTGTGGGAGTGGGCAGGGATCCGCCGGGCCGGTACCCCACCCGGTCCACCGGCCGCGGACTTCGGTACGTCGTCCGTCGGACCGGCGGTGGCGCCCGGTACGACGGGCCTGCGCCGGAGCGCGGGGGAGAGCGTGAGCGGGGCGCCCGCCGTCGTGCACAGCAGCGGACCGAGGAACTTGCGCATGACCGGCGGTGCCCTTTCGCACGTCCTGGAGAGGCCCCAACTCTAATGGCTATACGTATTAATCCGGAGAAACAGGACAAGTGTGTCGGAATCGTGAAAGTCTCCCTTTCGGTACATCACCCCATTGGCCGCGCAACCCCGGATGCCGGCGTGCGTTGACACAGAGCCGGGCATCCGCCCGGATGTTTGTGTCGATCCCAAGGAGCACCTCTCCATGTCGCGTATCGCGAAGGGTCTGGTCCTGACCTCCGCCGCCGTCGCGGCCGTTGCCGGCGGCGCCGGTATGGCCTCCGCCGACTCCGACGCGCACGGCGCCGCCGCCAACTCCCCGGGCGTGCTGTCGGGCAATGTCATCCAGGTCCCGATCCACGTGCCGATCAACGTCTGCGGCAACACCGTCGACGTCATCGCCCTGCTGAACCCGGCTTTCGGCAACACCTGCGTCAACGACTGACGTCGGGGCGCAACCCGTCGGCCGGCCGGCCGCCCTGCGCGATCAGCCGCGGGTGGACGGCCGGTTTGCACTCGCCCGGATGGATCACGGAAGTGGTCGAGCGGTTGCGGGGCGCTACCGGTGAACTCACGGTGGGCACAGGTCCCGATGTTCACCGAAAGGAAGCCCCATGCATGGTCTGCCCGCCCGGCGTCTCGCGTCCACCGCCCTCTGCGCCGCCGTCCTGGTCGCCATCACAGGCCCGGCAGCCGTCGCCGCCGACTCGGCGGGAGAGCGCGACCAGGCCGCCTCCTCCCGGGGCGCCGTGCCCGGCGCGGAGAAGCTGCTCGCCCAGGTCAGGACCCTGGACCACACCGGCTCCGTCCTCCAGCCGGTCGTGGACCTGCTCAAAGTGTCCCTGCAGCAGGGCAAGTTGTCCCCGGACCAGGCCCGGGTGCTCGGCGAGGCGGCCAAGAGGGCCATCGCCGCGGCCGCGGCGGCCGAACCGAAGCCGAACACGCCGGCCACGCCCGCGGCTGCCGCCAAGCCGGCCGCCCCCGCCGCGCCGGCGGCCCCCGTGGCTCCCGCCACCCCGATCGCGCCTGCGCCCGCGACTCCCTCGCTGCCGGCCGAGCCGCCCGCACCCGCCAAGCCGTCGGCTCCCAGCACCCCCGGCCTGCCCGCCACCCCGGCCGTCCCCGCCGCCGCGAAGCAGGGTGACGACGGCAAGCCGCCCTCGGCCCGCGATCTCACCGACGACGCGCTCGGCTCCCTGCAGACCGCCGTCGACAATCTGCTGAAGGCCGTCACCGGCGACCTCGACCAGCTGGTCTCGTCCGCCACCAGTGTGGTCAACGGCCTCGTCAACCTGCTGACGACCACTCTCCTCGGCGGTGACCTGCCCGCCCCGAGCCTGACCGCCCTGCCCTCGCTGCCGGCCGTGCCCTCGCTGCCCAGCCTGCCCTCGACCGGGTGACGCGGGCGCCCGGACGTCCCGGGTGTCCTCATCGGTCTCGGCCGTCGCGAGCCCCCCGGGTGCGACGGCCGAGACCCATTTCCCGACGACCCGTTCTCGGGGATTTCATATGTCTTCTCGGGGCAGGGTTTCCGGCCCGGCGGGACCTCGTTAGGCAGGGCGTCAGTATTCCCTGGGGTGACGTGAGTTGCCGAAGAAAGGAACACGATGAAGTCCCTGAAGGCTGCCGCTGTAGTTGCCGGTTCCGTGGCCCTCGCCGGCGTTGCGGCGCCCGCGTTCGCCTACAACGCCGCCGACGTGACGCCCACCAGCCTCAACGGCGCCGTCAACCAGCTCACCAAGGGTCCGATCACCCTCGACGACGCGATGCCGCTGAAGCACCAGTCGAACGCGCTCAACACCGAGAACAAGCACTCCGTGCTCAACGCGGTCAAGCGCGCCACCGGCGCACTGAACCAGCACAACCCGCTGCTCGGCGGCCTGCCCCTGCAGAGCTGACGCTCCGCCCACCCGCTCGCACCGGGGCCGGTACCGCAGCCGCGGCACCGGCCTTCGGCGTTTCCCGGTCCGCTTCCCTCAATCGTGTGGAGCGGTGAACGGCACTGGTCCGGAAGGGTGAGAAGCCGCCCGGCGGTGCGTGGACGCGCCGATAGGGTCGCGCGGTGACCTCCACCTCAAGTGACATCCGGTCCGCCGACCTGGGCACGCTCGTCCTCCTGGCCTGGAGCGGCGAGGCCCCCGACGGAGCCGACATGCCGTACCTGCTGGCCTACTCCCTCGGTGACGCCGAGGGCGGCCCCGAGGCCACCGCGGCCGCGGTCGAGGACCTGCTGACGAGCAACGGGCTGCCGGTCGGCGGCGACCTGGTCGACGGCACCGGCCGGCCCGGCCTGCCCGTCAGCCTGCTGGTCGAGGCCGGTCAGGCCGTCCTGCGCATGCCGCGGCTGGTCGCCCAGGCCGACGCGCCGCCGGAGTGGCTCGCCGCCGTCGCCCGGCGCGGCTTCGCCTACCTCGTCTTCACCACCCGCGCCTGGCCCGTGGGCGAGCCCGGCAAGCCCGTCGAACCGGCCGACCTGGCCGCGTTCGCCGGTGCCGAGGAGACGCTGACGGCCGCCGCGCACATCGTCCTGCCGGCCACCAGCCTGCGCGGCTGATGCCCGGAACCCCCGCGGGAGGCAGGGGCTTCGGTCTGCTGCTGGTCCTCACCGGCGTGGCCGGACTGCTCGCCTCCTGGGTCATCACCCTCGACAAGTTCGAGCTGCTGCAGAATCCGAACTTCGTCCCCGGGTGCAGCCTGAACCCGGTGGTGTCCTGCGGCAGCGTGATGAAGAGCCCCCAGGCCGCGGCGTTCGGGTTCCCCAATCCGATGCTGGGCCTGGTGGCCTACGGCATCGTGATCTGCGTCGGCATGAGCCTCCTCGCCGGCGCCCGCTTCCCCGGCTGGTACTGGCTGCTGTTCGAGGCCGGGTGCCTGTTCGGCGTCGGGTTCGTCTCCTGGCTCCAGTTCGAGTCGCTGTACCGGATCAACGCGCTGTGCCTGTGGTGCTGCCTGGCCTGGGTCGCCACGATCCTGATTTCTGGTATGCCACCGCACTGATCGTCGGAAACCATTTCCTTCCCGCGCCGGAGTGGCTGAAGGGCTTCCTCGCCGAATTCACCTGGGTGCTTCCGTTCCTGCACATCGGCGTGATCGGCATGCTGATCCTGACCCGCTGGTGGGACTTCTGGACGAGCTGATGAGTGACGAGCCGACTATTACGGCAGTCGGGCGAATTGTGAACTGAGACCGTTTTCCGGCTCGTTACGCGGTACGGACGTCGAACCCCCGCATCCTGAAAGGCACCGTACCTGACATGAAGTCGACCACCCGAGGAACCCTTGCCGCCGTCATCGCGGGTGCCGCGGCCGCCGTGGGGACCGCAGCCACCCCCGCCGCCGCGGTCGGCACGGTCCCCGTCCCGGTGCCGCTGGAGGGCGTCTCCGGGGCACTCGGCACGGAGGTCCCCAAGGCCGGCCTGGAGATTCCGGTGCTCACCCCGGGCGTCCCCGACGGCCCGCGCTACGTCACCGGGCGCCTCGTACCCGACCGGACCCTGCCCCAGACGCCCCTCAACGGTGCGCTGCCCGGCGCCGTCCTCGACGCGCCGCTGCCACAGGTCCTCGGCGACCGCTTCGACCACGTCGGCATCGACGCCCCCGCCTCCGACCTGCGCACCCTCGGCCCCGGCCTGAACCTGGACGCGCCCCTGACCGCGCCCGACCCGGACAACTTCGGCCTGCCCGCCCTCAAGCAGCCCGAGATCAGCCTGCTCGCCCCGGTCGTCCAGACGGTCGCGGACGCGAACCTGGGCGCCGGAGCGGGGAAATAGCGACCGCAGCGGTGCCCGACAGCAGCCGTCCGCCCACCGGATGGCCCTGCGGACGGTGACCCTCCGTGCCCCGCACCGGTTAGCCGGTACGGACATCCGATCAAGGACGTCCGATCACGGACATCCGATCACGGAGGAGCGAGCGATGGTCGTCGGCGTCGGCGCTGTGGCGGTGGCTGCGAAGCAACGGAGATCGGGGGCGGCCGGTCCGTCGCGCAGAGGGGTGACACGGGGACTGCTGGCCTTCGTCGCCACCCTGGGACTGGCCCCGGCCGTCGCCGCCTCCCGGCCCGCGCCGCCGGTGCGGAGCGCCGACGCCACCTCCTTCGACGAGACCTACCGGGGCCGCCGTATCAAGGGCGTGGCGGTGCCGGCCGGGGGGCGCAGGGCGGCCGGGTGCGACTGGCGGATCACAGTCGACGGGCGCCCGCTGCACCTGATGCGGCGGGCGGACGGCACCTGGCTGAGCATGGTCGACCACTACACGTCGTACCGCACCCCGCTGGAGGCGACGCGGGCGGCCGTGGACGAGATCGGCCCCGGCAGACTGCTGCGCGACCCGGCGCCGGAACCGAGGGGCGGGGGACACCCGGGGGGCATGGGGCATGCGAGGGGAGGACCCGATGGCGTACGTGCGTAAGGACGTCGGCACGCTCACCCCGAGCGAGCGGCGGCGGTTCGTGAACGCGCTGCTGGAACTCAAACGGCGCGGCGAGTACGACGAGTTCGTGCGCATGCACGTCGACTTCTACACCCCCGACGGTGAGACCGGGCTGCGCACCGCGCACATGTCACCGTCCTTCCTGCCCTGGCACCGCCGGTTCGTGCTGGAGCTGGAGCGGGCCCTGCGCCGCGTGGACTCCTCGGTGACGGTGCCGTACTGGGACTGGACCCGGGACCGTACGACGACGTCCGTGCCCTGGACGCTGGACCTGCTCGGCGGCAACGGGCGGCGCTCCGACCGGCGGGTGACGACAGGTCCGTTCTCCTACGGGGCGGGCCACTGGACCCTCAAGGAGGGCGTCACCGACGCCACGTACCTCACCCGGGACCTGGGCCGCGCCGCCGACCCCATCCAGCTGCCCACCAGGAGCGAGCTGCAGTGGGCGCTCGACGACCCGGTCTACGACGTCCGGCCCTGGGACTCGACCGTCACCCGGGGCTTCCGCAACAAGCTGGAGGGCTGGGGGCGGGGCAGCGGCAGCGCCTCCTGGCACAACCACAACCGGGTGCACCGCTGGGTCGGCGGCGCGATGCTCGGCGGGGCGTCCGTCAACGACCCGGTGTTCTGGCTGCACCACGCCTTCCTCGACCTGCAGTGGCAGCGCTGGCAGCGGGCCCACCCCGAACACCGCTACCTGCCGGCCGAGCCGCCCGGCCCCGCCGACGACCAGTACCACCGGGTCGTCGGCCGACACGAGAAGCTGCCGCCGTGGGACGAGACGCCGGACCAGCTGGAGGACCTGAGCGGGATCTACCGGTACGCCTGAGCCCCTCCGGCCCGCCCATGAGGCGGACACGGGAAAGCCCCGGCGCTCGGAGTGCCGGGGCTCTCGCCTGGGGGCTCGGATCAGCTGCCGTAGCCGCTCTTCTTGTGCCAGCTCTTCATGTGGCCACTCTTGCCGTAGCCGGAGTCTCCGTCCTTGTCGCCCTCGCCCTTGTTGACGCAGGCGTTGCCGAAGGCCGGGTTCAGCAGGCCGATCACGTCGACGGTGTTCCCGCACACGTTGACCGGGATGTTGACCGGGACCTGGATCAGGTTGCCGGACAGCACACCGGGCGAACCGACGGCCGCGCCGTGGGCGTCCGCGTCGGCCATGGCCAGCCCGGCCCCGCTGACCACCACGGCACCGGTGCCGAGAGCGACGGCGGCTGCCTTCGCGATGCGAGACATCACGTTCTCCTTTTGTTGCTCGGAAAGCGCAGCGGTAGTCCATCCGCCGCACTTCCCCTTCAACGGCGCGGGGCGAAGGGGGTCACGGTGATCGTTCGGGGATCACCCTTCCGTCCCAGGTGGGGCCGTATCGGGTAGCCGCCGTACCGGCCCGGTTCGGCCGCCGAACCGTCCGGCCGACGAACCGTCTCAGGGCAGCCGCCGTACCGGAGAGCCCGCCAGATAGGCGCGGATGTCCTCCACCGCCTGGCTGTAGTACGTCCTGTAGTTGGCCCGCGAGACATAGCCGAGGTGGGGCGTGGCGAGGAGGCGGGGCGCGGTGCGCATCGGATGGCCGGCGGGCAGCGGCTCGATGTCGAAGACGTCGACGCCGGCGCCCGCGATGCGGCCCTCGTGCAGCGCGGCCAGCAGGGCGTCCTGGTCGACGACCGACGCCCGGGAGGTGTTGATCAGGTAGGCGGTCGGCTTCATCAGGGCCAGTTCGGCGGCGCCCATGAGGCCGCGGGTGCTGTCACCGCCGGGCACCTGGACGGAGACGAAGTCGCTGTCGGCGAGCAACTCCTCCTTCGACGCCGCAAGTTCGACACCGTGCTCCGCGGCGCGCTCCTTGGTCAGGCGCGGACTCCAGGCGCTCACCCGCATGCCGAAGGCGAGCCCGACCCGGGCCACCCGGCCACCGATCCTGCCGAGCCCGAGCACACCGAGCCGGGCGCCGTGCAGATCGGCGCCGACGGTGGACTGCCAGGGACCGGCCGTGCGCAGCGCGGTGCTCTCCTCGACGATTCCGCGGGCCAGCCCGAGCAGCAGCGCCCAGGTCAGCTCGGCGGGCGGGATGCCCGAACTGTCGGTGCCGCACACGGTGACGCCGTGCTTCTCGGCGGCGGCGTAGTCGATGACGCTGTTGCGCATCCCTGAGGCGACGAGCAGCTTCAGCCGTGGCAGACGGGCGGTCAACGACCCCGGGAACGGGACGCGTTCACGCAGGGTGACCACGATGTCGTAGTCGCCGAGGGCGGCGGCCAGGGCGTCCTCGTCGGCGAGGTGCTCGCGCAGCGCGACGACCTCCACCTCGTCCTCGATCACCGACCAGTCGGCCGACTCGATGGCCACACCCTGGAAATCGTCCAGCACCGCACAGCGAAGTCGCATGTCCTCTCTCTCCCTTACCCACGGCGACGTCAACGGCTGCTCCCGCCGCTTGGGGCAGAGGCGCCTGACGCGGCGACAGGAGGCACTTACCGCAAGGAAACAACACGTGGATCCATTCCTTCACGGGGACCTTCGCGCAGGACCTGACCGACCGTCGGCTGTGACGAGTGACCTGAGAGCCGCGACGAAGGCCCGTTCGGCGGTATGCGCGGCAACAGTCCGTCGGTGGCCGGCGCCGGCCCGCGCGGCGTTCCAGCCGTCCCGAGACGCGTCATCTACGCTGTGGCTGTCGCTCAGCGTGAGGAACGATGTGAGAAGCGTGATTGATGCGCTGCGTAGTCCGCGGCGCCCCCATGTGCTCGCTGCAGTGCTGACCGTCGCGCTCGTCGCGCAGTCGGCGGTGCTCATCTCCCAACAAATGCAGATCGACGACCTGCAGGTGCAGCCCATCGACCTGCAGCAGAAAGTCGAGCCCGGTCCCTCCGGCCCGTCCGGCCCTGCCGGTCCCCGCGGTCCGGCCGGTCCTATCGGTCCGCAGGGCAAGGACGGGCAGGACGGGCAGGACGGCCAGAACGGCCGCGACGGGAAGGACGGGAAAGACGGCAAGGACGCTGTCGCCCCGCCGGCGTCGAGCTAGCCCCTCGACCGCGGTGGGAACGCGGCGGCGGCATCCCCGGGCGGCTCCTGCGCCGCGCACCGGAAGACAGCGGCGTCGGCGTGAGTGCCGGCCGGACGGATGACCCACCGGTACGGATGACCCGGTGAGAGGGCCGGCCGCCACGGGTTGCGGCCAGGCCGGTGGTGGACTGCCTCGGTGGGCGAAGCCTCCCGTGACCTTCCGCGGGGGCTTCGCCGCGGTTGCACGTGCTCGCTCGCCCTGGTCAGACAGCCGACGCGGCGGTCCACCTCCTCCAAGTCCTCGACACTTAGACTCTTGCCGTCACGCAGCGTGAGGAACGATGTGAGAAGCGTAAACGAGGTGTTGCGTAGCCCGCGGCGCCGCCTTGTGCTCGGTGCGGTGCTGGCCGTCGCGCTCGTCGCGCAGTCGGCTGCGCTCATCGCCCACCAACAGCAGCTCGACGAACTCCACGCACGGCGCATCGAGCTCCAGGGAGGCGGCACCGTGCAGGGCCCGCCCGGTCCGCCAGGCCCCTCCGGCCCCTCCGGTCCGGCCGGCCCCACCGGCCCGACGGGAAAGCCCGGGCGGCACGGTCATCACGGCAGGCGGGGGCATCCCGGCAGGAGAGGCAAGAACGGCAGGAACGGTCGAGTCATCTTCGTCGATCCAGCGCCGAAGGAGACCGACTAGCAGACGTTGCGTGTGTCGCCTGACCGGGCGAGGGGACTTCCCACCGCAGGCGACGACCTCCGACGAACCGCGGCGCGGGCGTGAGTGCCGACCGGACCGGTGATCGGCCGCCGTCGGCCGTTCCCGGTGACCGGCGGACGTCGCCCGTGCCCGAGCGGGTCCGCGAACTCCCGTCTCCCTCCTCTGCTGTCACCACGCGTCGTGGTAGTCGATCACCTGGAAGCTGCCCACGACGCCGTCGTCGCCGAACAGGCCCCCGAGACCGAGTGCGCCGCCGAACCCGAACGCGCCGTCGGGGTCGAATGCGTCCCCGTGGTCGGTGCGGGGCACCACGCCAAAGGTCCTGCCGTGGGGGCCGACGGTGGCGACCGGGGCGCCGTTGTCACAGTTGAAGCCGCGGAAGACCTCGACGACCTTCCAGCTGTCATTGACGACGCTGAAGCTGTTGGCGCCGGGTCCGCTGGCCGCGGTGATGCAGCCCTCTTCGGAGGCGGAGTACGTACGTTCGTTGAAGTAGATCCTCCCGCCGTCCCTGTGGCCGTAGCCGCGTCCCCCGCCGTGACGGCCCTCGTTCCTGCCCCCGCCTCCGCTCCCGCCGTCCGAGGGAACCGCGGCGGGAGCGGCTCGTTGTACGGGCCGGGCCGCCCGGTGTGCGGGCTGGACCACGCGGTGGACGGGCTTCGCCGCCCGGTGGGCAGCCGGGGACGCCGGGGCGGATCCGGTGGTCAGGGCGTAGGTGATGCCGGTGGCTGCCAGAACGGTCGCGCCTGCTCCGGCGGCGACCACGGCAAAAGTACGCGTGGGCATGTCGCTTCTCTCTGTCGACGGGCGTCGGCCGGACGACCGATCTTCGACGAACGTATCGGCAGCTCTCATTACTGGCATTCCGGGCATGTCCCAGGTGTGACGGCATGAGCCCAATCAGGTATCGCGGCTCAAGTCGTGGCCGGACGGGTGAAGGAGACGGCCTCGCCCGAGCCCGACGCGACGACACCAGTGCCGGTCACGCGCGCGTAGCCGCGAAGCGCTCGACGTTCATGTCCGGCGTGTCCCGGTGAGGTTGTGGGTCGTGGTGTGCGCGGCGCCCTCGATCACCGGCCGGCGGGCTGCCAGGGCCGCGCTGGGGACGTGCGTGCTCGTCCGGCTGATCGCCGTTGACGGCAGTGGCCGTGGACCGGACAGCCAGGTCAGTCCGCCGCTGTACAGCAACGACCGTGGCATGCCTCGGAGCTGCCGTTGCGGTACGGCGACTTCACCGGTTCAGCCCGGCACGGGGACGGCTCCAAGCTCGGTCGGCAAGCAGGCGCAGTCCGTCGAGGCCGACGACGACCGTGGAGCCTTCGTGCCCGGCAACGCCCAGCGGCAGGGAAACGCCGGTGCGAGCGGCGGCCGGTGCGGGGGCGTCGTTGACCCCGTCGCCGACCACGGGCGCCTCCCGGCCGGTCCGCTCCGGCTCCTTGACCGCTGCGACCTCGTCCTGCGGAAGCAGCCCGGCACGCATGTCCGTGATCCCGACCTCGTCGGCGAGCCGGGCTGAGGCGCGCGGTGCCCCCAGTGACCGGAACCGGAGCGGTGCCGGCCGGACGCCCCAGTGCCGCGGAGGTGGCAGCGGCTTCCTCGCGCGGCCGGTGGAGGGAGGCTCATCGAGTGTCGCGCCCCGACGGCGTCTGTAGCCTGGCATCGGCTTTTCGTCGGGGGGGAGCTGACCGTGGATAACATCCTGTCCGTGGCCATCGGGGCCGGTTTCGGACTGATGGGTGTCGTGTTCGGTTCCTGGTTCACCGCGAGCCGACAGGGCCGTATGTGGCTCCGTGAACGCAAACTCAAAGCCGGGGTCGACTTCACCACAGCTGTAGTCCTGCTACTCGACCACTTGAAGGAAACACGACTGGGTGACGACGGTCCTGGGGTCAACGAGGTGGTGAACCGGATGCAGGAAGCGCGGGCGGCCCTCTATCTGCTCTGCGCCAGCGAAACCGTCGATCTCGCCAATGCTCTCGCGCGCCGGGTCTGGAGCACCCGGCCCACCGAGGGCAGGGACGATCGCAGGGCCGAGTTCCGAGAGACGTTGGACCTCCTGCGCCGCTTCACGCACCAGCTCCGGCAAGAGATCGCCAGATCGTAGTCTCGATCGGATCACCGGCGGACCAGGGAAGGATGCCCGCGACGTGAAGCCCGGCCAGGCGGATGGCCGCGGTTTCTCGGAGCGAGTGGCGACGCCCCGCCAGTGCTTCACGCGGTCGACGCACCGCCCGACGGGATCGCGCCGCTTGGGGGCACGGTACTCGCCACGCGGGAGGAGCACGCGCCAGGACGACGTCGGACTGGGGCGGGGCCGTGCTCGCCGTCAGGGGACACACGGGCGTGCATGACCTGCGTGAAGGCGGGAGCGTCGCCGACCTGTCCGGTGGTGAGATGGAAGGCCGGCAGTCGGCAACGGGCGTCGGCCCCGAGGCGGATCCTTGCAGTAGGCCCGCCGCAGGACCGGCCGCTGGCATGGTCGTCGGGCTCACCGGCCGGGGCTCCTTTTGCGGGCCTGGGTCCCATCCCGGTGGGCGCGCACGATCGTCGAGTCCACGGAGACGGCCCGGTTCAGGTCACTCGCAGCATCGGTCTGTTGCCGTGAGCGTGATGAACACCCGTTCCCAGGTGCCGTCGACGGCCCACACGCACAGCCGGTCGAAACGCCTCGCCAGTTGCCGCATGTCTCCGGCAGGTGCACCCATTGCGTTCCGGTTGCGCTCCGGTCGGGAACCCGAAGGCGATCGCGTCGATCACCTCACGATGATCCCGCCAGCGGCTGCCCCACTTCGGCGTCCGGTCCGGGAGCAACGGCCCGATCCGCGCCCACTGCGCGTCAGTCAACGGCACATCCGGTCGGCGATCGGATGATCTGAACGAAACGGCCCGACACCGGCTCGATGCCGGGCGTCCGTGACGGCGGCCTTCATGCTCTCGATGCGCAGAAAGGATCAACACCCAAGGACGGGCGGGTGATTGCCTTGAGCGCAATCTCCAGTGGTGCGGGCTGCTGATCCGTACGGCCACTCCGGAGGCCGGGAAGCAATGGACCGACACGCAGGAGGTCCACGGGCAGCGCGACCTGAAGGGCCGCGCCGAGGGCGAGACACGCACGGTGCCGGGGCGTCCGGCCTGACGCGCATCCTGCGGCAGCACATCGCCGGCGAACAGCTCCAGTCGGGTGATCCGCTCTCCAGGGTGAGTTCGGCGGCATCCTCGCCGGCTCTGTCATCCGCCGGGCGCGGCGCACCGCACGCAGGGCCGTACTGCCCACGCATGTCTACGAGTCGCCCACCGGGCGGCGCGCCTACGACAACCGGAACACGCGCCTGACGAAGTGGCTCAAGGACGGCGTCCCCGCGCAGGTGGCAGAGTGGGCCGGGAACAGCGTCGCCGTGCACCTGAAGACCTCGCCCGATGCGTCGACGGGCAGCTGCCGGGCGTTGGCTGATCTTCCACCGGTCGAGAACTTCGACACGCATGTGACACGGCCACCCGCGAAAACCCGGTGACGGCCGGACAGCCCCGGACCCCGTCCTTGATCACCAAGGGGGTGTCCGGGGCTGACCCGTGTCGAGCGAAACGGGCCCTGACCAGGAAAAAGCCCTCCCGTTGGGAGGGCTGAGGCTGGGCGCCCCCGGCAGGACTCGAACCTGCGGCCAAGCGCTTAGAAGAGGGCGGCTACTTCCGCCTGCATGGGGCTTTGACCTGTTTGTTAGCCGGTGCAGGTCTGCATGCCACGGCCAACTTAGCCGCGTATTCACCGGAGGAAAGACTTCCGGTGATCTCCCCGACGCCTCGCTGAGTGCTGTGCAGAAACAGGACTGCAAAACGGAGCCGTGTCTGACATCGTCGGGTGAGACGACCCGACGGGGGTCCGGGGTGTGGGATCCGTGCTTCGATGTGCAGAGCCTTGGCCCACGGCAGCAACGATCGGCGCTCGCCACCGGGCGTACTACTCGGGGTGGCCCTAATAGTGCTTCGTTAGGTTGTGGGCTGTCTGCGGCTGCTCCGAGGGCGAGGCAGGGGGCGTCCGCAGGTGGTGCAGGTACCGGTCCAGCACCTCAGCAGGTCCTGAAGAACGTCGAGGACCTGGTAGAGAGTCAGGCCGGTGTGCGGACTTTTGGGTCGAGCCGCCGGAGAGTGAGGAAGGCCTGGGCGGCGGTGACGAGGGTGACGTGGTGGTGCCAGCCGCGCCAGGTGCGGCCCTCGAAGTGGTCCAGCCCGAGGCCATGCTTGAGCTCGCGGTAGTCGTGCTCGATCCGCCAGCGCATCTTCGCCCACCGCACCAGGTCAGCGACTGGGGTGGCGGCGGGCAGGTTCGATATCCAGTAGTCCGTCGGAGTGTCATGGCCGTCCGGCCATTCGACGAGGAGTGTCTGGACGGGCAGGACGCCGTCCCAACGGTTGCGGCCGCCGCCCGCCTCCTGAGCTGCGGCCAGCGACTGCTTGCCCGCAGGCCGCACTGTCAGCACCGCGAACCGTGAGGTCATCGCGCCTCTGCTGCCCTGCCTCCAGGTCACCTCGGTGAACCGCTCCGCACCCGCCTCCGCTGCGAGGACGCAGACGGCTCGCGGTGGGTTGCGGTAGCGGGGCAGGGTAGGTGGTCCGAGCCCGCCGTAAGCCGGCTGGTGCGGGTCGACGTCCTCCGGGTGGGCGACTTCCTTCCCGTTCAGTGCCAGGACATAGGACAGTCCTCGTTCCTGGAGACCGAGCCGGAACGGGGTGCTGACGCCGTAGCCGGCGTCGGCGACCACGACCGGCGCCTTCAACTGCCACTCGGCGAGTGTGTCCAGCAGACCGAGCGCGAGACGCCACTTCTCCTGGTGCACCACGTCGTCGGGGACTTTTGCCCTGCGGCATCGGTCCGGCTCGTCCGTCCACTCACGCGGCAGATACAACTGCCACTCCAACGGGCACGAGGCGGTGTCGGTGGCGGCATGGACACTGACCGCGACCTGGCAGTTCGCCCGTTTCCCGACCGCCCCGCAGTACTGGCGGGCCACCCCGGCCGACGCCTTGCCGCACTTGGGGAACGACACGTCGTCGATCACCCACACCTCGGCAGTGATCACCTCGGGAGCCGCTCGGCGATCCGCCGCCGTACCGGCAGCGGATCCCACGGCGACTGGTTCACGAACTGCTGCAGGGCCTGCATGTTGCCGTCCGGCAGCCGCTCGGCCATCGGCTGGACCGACTTGCGCCGGCCGTCGAGCATCAGGCCCCGCAGATAACACTCGCCCCACCGCCGCTGATCCCGCCGCGGCACCGAAGCGAACACATCGGCAACGAACTCCGATAACTCACCCCGGAGTCGTTCCACTTCCCCCAACCTCATGCCAAGAAGATGCCCAACACCAGGCGAGATCACCCGACGTAACGAAGCACTACTAGGCGCAGGGGGGCACACAGCCGTGACTCATAATGCGCGGGTGATGACGAGTTCAGTGCCGTATGCGGATGTCCCCGCTCGCCCCTGGGTGTCCGCCGATGCCAGGCGGTGGGCGGACGTCCGGGTACCCGCGTGGGCGCGGCCGGTGGGGCCGGCTGTGGTGCTGCTGGTGGCCGTGGTCATGGCGGCGGTGATGTTCTCGCCTGACCCGATGTGCACGGTGGCAGCGCCTTGTGGGGCGGACTGGCTTGATGCGGCCGGATCGATGCTCTTCCTGCCGCACCTGGTGTGGCTGTTTGTGCTACCGGAACTGGCGCTCGTGTCCGCCCCGTTGCTGCTGATCTGGATGAGCAATCCCGATATTTGGTTGGGTGGGCCGGCCGAGAAGATCGCGGACGCCGTCGTTGTGGCGGCGCTGTGTTGGGGCTGGGCGGCCGTCGTGGCGCGGCTGCGGGCGCGCGGCCGCCAACGCTCGCTCGTGCTCGACGCGGCTGGCGGCATCACGGTGCCTGCCCCGGCGACGGACGACGTCCGCCCTTGGCGTCGGGGCTTGGTCCGCGGCGTTGCTGGGGCGATCCTGTGCACGGTGGCCGGTGCCCTGATCACGTCCGTCGTCGTGGACGACCGGTCAGACGACCGTCTGGCCCATACGGCGATGTCGGAGAACGCCCGAGTGGTGGCCTACAACACTGACGACTACACCGTCACCGTCCGCCTCTCCGATAACGCACGACACAGGTTCGACGCGCAGGGCAGCTATCGGGTCGGCAGTAGCGTGCCGGTGCTGATGCACGGCGATTGGATGAGGCTCGCCACTGAGCCCTACGGCGACCGCACCGGCCGCCAGGCGCTGGCACTCGTCCTTGCCGGGCTCGGTGTCACCGTGCTCGGCTCGGGCCTGCTCTCCCGCCGCCGGGCGGTGGCGCTGCACCGCGCCCCGGTCCCGGTACTGCGGGTCCTGACCCGTCACGATCAGGGGCGTACGGAGATATTCGCCGCCGACGACACCGCCACCCTGCGCCCGGTGCTGAGCTACGAGCCCCACACCCGCACCCGCACGGCACTGCGCCAAGCCCTGCTCTACGGTGCACCTCGCGAGGGCGGTGAGTTGATTCTGGCGAGCGCAACGGAGTCCGGGCAGTGGCTCGTCGAGGGGACCGCGTCTCCGATACGGCGCGGTTCGCCCGACGGCACGGGCAAGCCCGGGGTATACCGTCCCGGCACAGCACGCACGGCCGCACACCGCCGGGCCGCTGAGGCCCGCGTCCAAGACGCCCTCACCGCGATGACCCCTGCTACTGGACCGGTCCGGTGGCAGGCAGGTCCGGTGGCGCGCTTCGTCGGAGCGGCGTTGATCGTCGTGGCCATCATGCTGCTGGGGCCGCTCTTCAGGGGTTCCCTTACGTGGTGGCAGCTGCCCTTCTGGTCGGTAGGTGGTTTGTACTGGGTGAGCGTCTGCCTCCGGATGATGATCTGGCGGATCACCGCCGACTCCGATGGACTGCACGTTCGCGGCCTGTGGCGTACTGCCCACCTCCCGTGGGCGGATGTCATCGGCGCTGTCTACACCCCCGAAGGTGAGCTGATCGCCCGTTGCCGCGCCGATGTCGACGACGTCCCCGTCGGCAGTGTCGGCTTCCCGCCGCTGGAGCGACGGCTGCGCCGCCCAGGCCGTGCTGAGCGTGCCGCCGCCGAGATCACCGCGATGGTCCGCGAGCCGGGCCTGCGGCCGAAAAACGACGCCAGAGGCACATGAGCGACCCGCTCCGACCCTGTCACGCTCAGCGGTCCGTCATATCGGGTTTTGGGCTTTCGCGATGTTCAGCAGCGCTTGCGCCATGGCGAGCACACGCTCGGGCGTGTACGCGACCTAGTCGATCGGCGGTCGTCCGGGTCGGCCGGGCTTGTGCCATGTGCGCAGCCACGGCAGTGCGATACCGCCGCTGTTGAGGTCGATCACCCATGACTCCGGAGTGAATGCGTAGATCGTGTGTCGGAAGCTGCAACCGGACCGGGTGTCTGTGTTGTGGGATCCGTGCTTCGATGCGCAGCCCCTCTGGTGCCGCACCCGGCGGGACAGGCGCTTAGAAGATGCGGGCAAGCCTTGGAATGCCGCGCCGTCGGCACTTTGTTAGAACCGCGCTAGGGTGCCGAGTGCCGCTGTCGTCCGTCGCTGTTGCCGTCACTACCGTCGGACTTACAGCGACAGCGCTGGAGCGTGCGCCTTGTTCGACCACATAAGCTGGATCGGAACCCCACCGCTCCCTTGCTCGAGTGGCACCGTCGTGAAGACACGTCCGATGTCGGGGCGCGGTGCGGACTCGACCTCCTTGATGGGGAGATCACCGATCTCACCATTGCCTCCGGGGGAATACCACCCGATCTTCGACACATCGTTCAGTCGGATGGCGTCTTCTACGTCGGGGTCGGTCCGCGCTTCATTGAGCTCGTGATAAAAGGTAGCGACCACATTCTGCCAGGCACCGTTTGCCCCGTCGAACACCGCTATTCCGTTGTCTCCTTCCGAGAAAACCCCGACCGCATAGTAGACGGTGACGTCCTGGCCGTTCCGGTTCACGTGCACCGATCCGTGGTAGCCGCCCAGTCCGTGCGTTGAATCGCTCTCATCGTCATCGACTTTAATGAGCGCGCGCCTCCGGCGACCATTTTCCTCTTCCATGCCAGGCGGAGGTCGGAAGGAAGGCGAGAAGCCGTCGACGAGGACGACGCCACGCGGAAGCATGAGGTTTATGACGCTCTGCTCGGGATCGCTTTCGTCGAGGTCCCCTCCCAGGAATAGTCTACTGGCCAGCTCCTCCGCGTCATCCTTGAAGAACCTAGGGGGCACGTAACCCGGCACCACCCGGGACGGCTCCAGCATCCTGGATGTGATCGGGCTGGGGTAGTACTGGGCAATCACCGATTGCAGCCTACTGTCCGACATGGCGGCTGCAAGTGCAGCATCGATATTTTGTATATCCCTCCTGTCCCATGCTCCCTCCCCGCCTACATAGCGGTTGACGAAAACCAGGTCAGCGATCGTCTTTCCTCCGAAGTGCACCAGATCCCACTTCGGGAGCACACGAAATCCGTCAGACATCACAGGCGCTGTAGAAGCCTCGGCCTCGCACGCTCGCCTTGCGTACGCTTGTGCGACCGGTGACTTGGGACTCATCACGACGTTTAGGGGCCTAATCTCTCCGTTCTCAGAGTGAATCGCTACAGGCTCACGCTCCGGGCACTTGCGAGCTGACATTTTCTCGGGCTTAGATCCGCTGGGAACAGACTCCACATCAGGTGAACGACCACCCAGCCCGTCGACAACTTCGGGAAGATCCAAAGGGGCCACGGTATTGGCTTCTGTCACTTCTCCTTCGCAAATGCGACCAAGACCTCCATAATTCATCCACCCTCCCCGCCAAGCCATACAGCGATCGTTCCACAAGTGATAGTGAAGATGAAGACGACCACAGCGAAAAGAATGTACGGACCGGGCGGCGGGCCTTTGATAGCCGCCAGCCGAGCGCTGAAACTGAGACCAAGAAAACTGGATAGAACACTGCAGAGAACAACGAGAATTTGTGCACGAGGGTGCTCGCTACGGTTGCTGCAAAGGAGGTCAGTCACTCCGCCAAACATGATGACAATCCCTGCAAGGAGGAACTCGACGCCTCCGAAAGTTTTGGCTGGACCAATGTGCTCTCCGGATCCAGTTATTAACGGCCAGCAGACGGCCACAGTAGACAGCAATGTAACGCCGAGGGTCCAGAAATATACCCTTACCATTCGTGGTGTCGGGTTCATAATTACATCCATGAAATTTCCGGCTTCGCGCACTCCTGCGCCAACTGGCTTCACGCTCCGGCCGGGCAAATTCGTCATGGTGACGCCTACCGTGACAGATGACTAAAGCCTTATCCCACAGTAGGGCTAGCGGTGCCGGAGCGCGACCCATTGCTGATCCAGCGCGGGGCGCGGGGCCTAGGCGCAGCGCTCACGCCTTGGCGCTCGCGCTCGTATGCCGGACCACCGTCAAAAGCCGCAGTTCGGAGTGGTTGATGTCAGGCGTGAAGGTCAGGAGCCGGACGGGCGTCGGCCCTGGAGATAAGCCGCGTCAGGATCAGGCCGACCGGACAGGCCTAGGGGATCCGTCGCGCCGCCGCACTGGTGCGCGCCACGGGGCAGAACCCAAGGGCCGTCCGGCATGCGTTTCGCCGCTAGGGCGGCCCTCAGGCCCAGCTGGACCGGCCGCGATGCGATGCAGGCCTGGTGTGCCGTTCGTAGGCTGGTGGTGCTCGGGGCTACTGCGGAGGTCGCCCATGCCCCGAACCATTTGGTCCGGTGCCGTCTCGTTCGGCCTGGTCACCGTGCCCATCAACGTGGTCAGCGCCACCGAGGACCACAGCATCCGCTTCCACCAGTACCACCTGGCCGATCAGGGCCGGGTCCGCTACCGCAAGGTGTGCGAGCTGGAGGACCGTGAGGTCCCGCAGGACGAGATCGGGAAGGGGTACGAGCTGACCAAGACGCAGGTCATCCCGATCACGGACGAGGACCTGAGCAATTTGCCGCTGCCCACGGCGAAGGCGATCGAGATCGACGCGTTCGTGCCGCTGCAGTCCATCGACCCGATCCGCATCGCCGAGGGCTATTACCTCCAGCCCGCCGGCCAGGTCGCGGCCAAGCCCTACAAGTTGCTCGTCGAGGCACTCGGCCGTTCCGCGAAGGTCGCCGTCGCGAAGTACGCGTGGTCGGGCAGGGAGAGGCTCGGCCTGCTGCGGGTCCGTGACGACGTCCTGGTCCTGCACGCCATGCGCTGGCCCGACGAGATCCGCGACCCCGCCGAGCTGCTGCCGGCACCCGCCGAGGTGTCCGAGGGGGAAATCGACGGTGCGCTCGCTCTCATGGACGCCATGACCGTCGACAAACTCGAAGGCGAGGAGTTCAAGGACCGCTACACCGAGGCGATCGCCCGGATCATCGAGGCCAAGCGCGAGGAGAGGCCACTGCCCGAGGCCCCGGAGCCGGAGGAGCCCGCCGTGGTGCTGGACCTGATGGCCGCGCTGCAGGAGTCGGTGTCGAAGGCCAGAGCGTCCCGGGGGGAGGACGCCGGTCCGGCTGAGGTGCACGAACTGCCCAGACCGACGAAGAAAGCCACCGCGAAGAAGCAGCCGGCCAAAAAAGCCACGGCAAAGAAGACAGCCGCGAAGAAGACGACGGGCCGCAAACCGAAGAGTGCCTGAGGGGCGGCAGGCGTGCGGAACCAGGCCTGAACCCCAGCCGACGACAGTCGGCCGTTGGTAGGGCAGGCGGAGGGGCTTCGCACTTGGTGCTGCTCAAAGCCCCTCCGTATCCGACTTTAATCAGCCGCAGTGGGAGGCGCCCCCTGAGCTGCCATAAGCAGTCACGCCGTTCCACTGGTCCGAGCCGTCAACGAGGATGCAATGGCCAGCAGCGTAGACCGAAACCGGCCCAGCGTAGTACGCGTAATTGCCGCTATCACCTTGAGTCGTCGTGGTAGAACATGTGCCACTAGGCGACGTCTGGGTGCAAACGTAAAGCCATGCACCCATTGGCTTTGAGCTTCCGTAGCCGCCAGCGGAGGTAGAGACGGTTACAGCGCAATTCTTCCCAGTGCTGGAGTCGTAGTACAGATAGATGGTTGCATATTGCGATCCGCCGCTTGTTTTGACCGAATAGGAATCGATCTGGTTGCCGGAACACCCGTATCCGGCGGCGCTGGCCGCAGGGGCACTGAGAATGCTGAATCCGATAACCGCCGCTACCGACGCCAGAATGGCGACAATCTTTCTTTTCATGCTTCCTCCCCTAAATGATCAAGGGTGAAGCTATCACCCTGCCTTGTTCGCGTCAACGTTGTGGCGAGTGCAATCGTTGAGGCAATCGATCGCTCACGGTCGCCGCCATTGTGCTGTTTTGTCCATGACCCTCTTTAGGCTATTTACTAGCCTCGATCTCTTTTGACTTTTTCGGCGGCTGAGGGCGGCAGCAGGTCGAGTGCAAGCTGGACGGTGTCCAGCCAGACCTTGTCTGCGCGGAGTCGTGCAGGGGCAGGTTGCGCAGCGCCCTTGTGCGGGGCCAAACCCTGAACCCGGACACTTCGTCCGGGCCTTCGTCCGTTGGTGCCTGCATGCTCGAATCGGCGGGGGGTGAGGCTGTCTGCCTCAGCGTCGGTCAACTCGGTACGGTGAAGCTGGCCCCTACGAGCAGGAGGCAACAGGCCATGCGTGGTCTTGGAGATCACCTCAGCATCGGTGAGCGCATCGCGTTCTATCCGGAAGCGTCGTGGCTACACGCAAGAGGTGTTGGCCGGCCTCGTCGGACGCAGCACTGACTGGCTTGCGAAGATCGAGACGGGACGCCGGAAGCCACCTCGTATCGACATGCTCGCCGAGCTGTCGCGCATCCTTCGCGTACCTCTCGGGGACTTGCTCGGGCAGTTCATTCTCATGGAGGACGAGCGGCACCAGGACGACGTCCCTTCTGTGCGCGACGCCCTCATGAGCCCGCGACGGTTGTCCCGTCTGCTGTTCGGCCCGGATGCTGAGGCTCAGCTCCCGACGCCCGCGCCTGTCGCCGTGCGCGTGGAGCAGGCATGGAACGACTATCAGGGCGGCCGGCTCGGCAGCGTCATCTCTGCCCTCCCAGCCCTGCTGCAGACGGCTCAGGAGTTGGAGGAGCGAGCAGCGCGCCGCGGAGAGGAAGGTAGCGACTGCTGGGCGGTGTCGGCGCGCACGCATCACCTCGCGGCCACGACGCTCGCCAAGATCGGCGAGTCAGACATCTCATGGCTCGCTGCCGAACGCGCGATGCGGGCCGCTGACGAGTCGGACGACCCGCTCGTACTGGCGTCTGCCGCACGGTCCGGCACCCATGCCCTGCTCGCCAACGGGCGCTATGACGACGCCTTGGAGCTGGGCAACACGGCCGCAGCGTGGCTGTCGTCTCAGGTGACCCAACACGATCCGGCGGCGCTCAGCTTGCTCGGAATGATCCACCTGCGGGCCGCCGTCGCGGCGGCCCGACATCAGGACCGCTCCACCGCGACGGCACTGCTGAACCGTGCCGCGCCTACAACGTCGGTATCGCCACCGGCCCCTCACGGCTGGTCGTCATCGACCTCGACACCCCCAAGACCCCCGACGACACCCCGCCCGCCGCATGGGCCCTGCCCGGCGTGACCGACGGCGCGTCCGTGCTCGCAGTGCTGTGCGAGCGCCACGGCCAGCCCTTCCCCTGCGCCATGCGCCACCCACACCGTGCGCACCGGCCGCGGCGGCCTGCACCTGTACTTCACCGCCCCCACCAACGGCGAGCCGCTGCGCAACACGGCGGGTGACAAAGGCAACGGGCTCGGCTGGAAGGTCGACACCCGCGCGGCAGGCGGCTACGTCGTCGCCGCGGGCAGCACCGCGGCCGGACGCCCCTACACCACCGTTCACGACGCCCCCGTGGCGCCGCTGCCCGGCTGGCTCGCCACGCTGCTGCGTCCGGCGCCGCTGCCGCCGCAGCGACCGGTCACGGTCCCGCTGACCACCCGCGACCGGCGCGTCAAGTTCCTGACCGCCGCGCTCAACGGCGAGTTGGCCCGCGTCACCGGCTCCGGCCCGCACGAGCACAACAACGCGCTCTACCACGCCTCCGTGGCCCTCGGACAGCTGGTCGCCGGGGGAGAGCTGGACGCCAACGAGGTGACCGAGAAGCTCACCGATGCAGCGCTCAGCGTCGGCCAGGGCGAGCGCGAGGCACGCCGCACCATCGCTTCCGGTCTGCGGGCCGGAGCCAACCGCCCCCGGCAGGTCGCGGCATGACCACCAGCCCGATTCCCCCGCTGCACCTGTACTCCGTGCCTACCGACCCGCAGACAGCCCCCCAGGCCCCGCTTAAGCGGGAGCGGCCGCGCACGGCGTGGACCGCGGACCAGCTCATGGCCGCGGACTTCCCGGAGCCGAGGTGGGCGGTGCCCGGCATCCTCGCCGAGGGCGTCAACCTGCTCGCCGGACCCGAACCAGCGAGCATGCCGCCCTTCTCACCCTGGAACAGCAGATCTCCCGGCTTCAGGCCCTCGGCCTTGATGTGCTCGCGCAGGATCCGCGTCAGCGACGGATGCCCCGGTACGACGCGCGTGTCGTCCGAAGCGCGTCCCTTGAGCCCGCGCTCTTCGTGGATCCCACCGTCATCCGTCCAGTTCTTCCCGACCTCCGGTTGAGCTGTATGGAACAACAGCTCACACCACTGGTCTTCTGCGTCCTCGGCGGGCAGGCGGACGTCCGCAACGTTCATCGCCACAATCTCCTCCGGACGCGGCCCGGCGTAGTACATCGTGGCGAAGAAGGCATGCAGCCGCTTGCCGCCGCGGGAACGCCGACGCACCCACCCCAGCAGGCGCGCCGCCTGCTCCGGGTTGAGAAGGGACCTCTTGTCGACCGCGGACGACGTATTGGGTGCCGCCCCCCTACCCTTCGGCAGGGGATTCGCTCGCAGGATCCGGTGCTTGACGGCGTACTCCATGGCCACGTTCAGGATCCGCCGGTTGCGCTTGACGGAGCTTGCCGCGGCGCGCGCGCCGTCCAACTTCGAGCCGACGACCCGAAGTACCTCGTCAACCTTGGCGGGGTCCTCCCATGCCGCCATGGTCAGGGTGTTGCGCTCCACCCACTTCAGGATGGTGACCACCTCGGGTGGGGCGTCCTGCCGGCGCCGCGTGTTGAACGCGTACTCCCGCAGTGCCGTGCGCACGTCGACCGGCCGGAACACCGTCGGCGGTGTCCGCAGCAGAGCAACGGTGGCTGTCATGAGGGCTTTCGACGTGTTCTTGCGGTTGTTCCCGCCGGTGCGGTGCCATTGAGCATCTGCAAACTGGACGGCGAAGTCGTACCAGTTCACGGCGCTCGCCCCGGACTGATGCGAGACGGGGCGCCCCGTGGTGAGGCTGAATGCCTCACCACGGCGCGTGGCGCTGACCAGCTCGGAGCGGAAAGCGTCCGCCAGTGCCTTCGTGTCGAACGGCGCTCGCCACTCCTTGCCGTCCAACTCCCATCGGACGGTGTGGGTGGTCTTGCGCTTGCCCTTGTAGACCGCCGTCTTCCAGATCTTGACGTTGTAGGTCGTGCCGTCCATCAGGCGGCGTCCTCCCGGTCATCCAGCCAGTGTTCGTAGTCGCTGCGCCGGATCCGGATGTCGCCGTTGGGCAGCTTGATGCACCGAGGGGCGCGCCCCTTCGCGCGCCAGTCGTAGAAGGTGGAGCGCGAGATCTTCAGGTCCTTGCAGACCTCCGCGAGCGTGAGCTTTTCGTCCCGCGGCCTGGGCACGGACGTCGTCAAGGCGCGCTCCCTTCGCCGTTCAAGTCGGACAGCTGGGACAGTCCGGATTGAGGCTGTCCCACCTGTTCATGCAGGTCAGGTGGGGTGCCGGGACAGTCGGACAGCTGGGACACCTCCGGCGTTCCCTGTGTCCGGGTCTCGGTGTCCGGGTAGTACCGGCCGCCGGCGTCCTTGGTCAGCTGTCCGTCCGCGGCCATGCGCGAGCAGGTCCGGCGGACATTCTCGGCATCGAGCTGCGGCAGCGCGGCGACGATGTCCCGCGGGCGTGCACCGGGGTGCGCGCGGACGTGGCGGAGGATGGCCGCGCGGGTGTCGCCGATGGTGTGGTCCGTGACGGGTCCGTCGAGCATCTGCCAGACGCCGGAGGCGGCTTGGAAGCTGAGGGCGTACTCGGCTTCGTCGACGTCGCGTCCGGTGACGTGGAGGATGCCGTCTGCCTGCCCGCGGGCCCGTTTGAGCACGAGCGTGGCGTCGGCGGCTCCGGCGATGCCGTTCGTGCCGGACACCTCGGTCAGGAAGTCGTCCGAGCCTGCCTTACGGACGTGGTGGACGAGGACAACGGCGATGCCGTAGTGGTCGGCGATCCGCTTGGCGTAGCCGACGGCGACATAGTCCGCGTCGTAGGCGGATACGCCCTGCGGCGCGGGACCGCGCATCTTGGCGAACACGTCGATGACGACCATGCGGGCGTCCGGGTTGCGCTCCAGCCATCCAGCGATGGCGTCGCTGCCGCCCTGCGGGAAGGGCGGGCATTCGGTGACCAGGGTCAGCCCGGCCGGGGCCGCCTGCCCGCCCAGGATCTTGCCCATACGGGTCTGGAGACGGCGCGGGGTGTCCTCCAGGGCGAGGTAGAGCACCGGGCCGCCCTGGACGGGGACGGAGTCGAAGGCGTGGCCGCCGGCCGCGACCGCGAGGGCCAGACCGAGGGACAGCCACGACTTGCCCACCTTGGGCGCATCCGGCGGGCATGGCGGACCGCTCGCGCCGAAGTGCTCTCTCCGGAGGAATTCGCCTCACCACTCGGCAGGCGGGTGTACGACCTGCGGCACACCTGCCTCACCAACTGGCTCAACGACGGCATCCCGCCGGCGCAGGTAGCCGAGTGGGCGGGCAACAGCGTGCCCGTGCTGCTGGCCATCTACGCCCGATGCATCTCCGGGCAGCTAGGGGACCTCAAACAGTGGATTCTGGCGCGAGGTGATCTCCCCGACCTGCCCGAGACCGGCTGACGACCGCCGGAGAACTTCTCCGCGTATTCACCGCAGCCACCCGGTGACAGCCGGACAGCGCTGGACCCTCCCCGCGATCACCGGGGGCGGGTCCGGCGCTCTTTGCGTGCACCTACACCCACCCTGACCAGCAAAAAGCCCTCCCTAGCGGGAGGGCGGAGACTTGCGCCCCCGGCAGGACTCGAACCTGCGGCCAAGCGCTTAGAAGGCGCCTGGTGCTTGACAGGCCACGTGGTCGCTGATCTGCTCAAACGTCCGATCGGATCCCTCTCAACTGCAAGCTTCGACACGCATTCGACTCGTGTTGGCGAGGCGATCGCCGCACCGCTCAGCGTCAGACTCTCGGCTGAGCCGCCGGCGGCAAGCTGCCACTGCACCAAAGGCGGTAGTCAGATCGAGTAGCTCCGTACGGATCACGGGAAACGAGGCACGTGTAATGAAGGCCGAGTAGCGAACCGGCGTCAACACCCAGGTTGGTAGCGAGGACCCGAGTGGGCAGCGGATGCTTGTCATTCGGGTCATGGACCGCAACCGAATCAGCCAGCACGCCGCGAACTTCGACTACCTCGTACTCGACTCGGGTTCCGAGAGTCTCCTTCTCGTGGGAATGATCCCCGTCGAGCGGTTGATCGCATAGGCCACAGGTGTTCGCATGGCGGGCGGCATCGGTCATGTTCTCCACGCTACCTAGCGTGGGCGCAATGACCGAGGTCTCGGCTGTCTCAGCTAAGGGTTGATCGGGATCTCATAGACGATCTCGCAGTGAGCGGCGGGCACGATGATGTCCGCCGTCTCCACGGGCCGCCCCTGGTCGCTGTAGTACGTCCGCCGGATGTGCGTGACGAGGGCGGCCTTCTGGATGCCCAGGAGTGCCGCCTCCTCGGCGGTCGCCTGCCTCGGCTCGGGCTGCTCCACGGCGTGGCTGACGGTGATGCCGATCGCGGCCATGCGGTTCACGACACCAGCCCCGGCGTGTGGTCCTCCCTCGGGGAGAACGACGAGAGTGCCGGCGGTGAGGTCGTACGGCTCCCAGCTCGTAGAGAGCTGCATCGGCCTGCCGTCAGCAAGGAACTCGTACGTCGTCCGGACGCAGAGGTCGCCCTCGGAGATGCCGAGCCGTGCCGCGATGTCTGCCGGGGCCGGCACCTTGGCCTCAGTCCGGCTCTCCCAATCTGCTTGCCTGCCCACGGCCTTCATGTCCGCCCGGAACGGCGACCCGTCGGGCCGCTCACGTGCGGCCGAACGGACCACCCGCACCCGCTGCCGTGGCTCGGCGACGTACGTGCCTGAACCGGCGCGGCCTTCCAACACACCCTGGGAGATCAGCAGCTCCTGTGCCCGGCGGACCACGTTCTCGCCCACCCCGCACTCCTGGCCGATCTGGGCGCGGGACGGCAGACGGTCCCCGGGCTCCCACATGTGCTCCGCGATCCGCCGCCGGAGTTCGTCGGCGATGCGGAGATAGGGCGGCTGCTCAGGCATATGGAAAATCTAGTCCACTAGCTCTAATCTAGTTAACTAGCTTTACTGAACGTGATTGCCGGTTGACGGAGGCTGCCCTGTGCCCGCTTCGGGAGTTCTCGCGGCAGGCATCGCTGCCCGGCTGTCCGCGGTCGGGCTCGTCGCGCGCGTGGAGGAGCACGACGGGTACGCGTCGGTCGAAGCGGAGGTACCGGAATCGCTCTCTGCCGACTTATGGCGGGAGGTCCTGGAAGTGGTGGCCGAGGCCGACAGGTTCGGGCTCGTCGCCACCAGCCTGAACGGCCGCACTCTCTGGGCGGTCGTACGCAAGGCGGTCCCCACGACGGGCGATGTCGGGGGACCGCGCCATCAGCGATAGGAGCTGAGCAGCGTGCTCAACCGTATCCGCCGTGCCGCCTCACTCACCAGAGCGCGGTACTTCCCCATGGGCAGGCACCGCCGCCCCTTAATGCCCTCCCGGCCGACAGTCACCCCTGCCTTCTCGGCGACGTCTGCTGACGCGTCGACGGTCATCCTGAGCCGGGCTTCCGAAACTGCGAACCACCGACACCCGCTCGCGGGGGAGGGCAACGCACTCGTCCGCCCGTACGTGCTGGCTTGGGAGGAACGAGTACGGCCGCGCCCCGTGGTCGTCGCTTCCCACCTGCCGGCTGAAGCCTGGTCGGCTCTGGCGGGGGTCTGCTGATGCCTCCTCGCCGACAGCTTCACGTCACCGACGCCTCGGCCGTCCCGTACCGGTCGACCGCCTGCCGCATCGGCACGCACCTTGCTTGTGCGGAGTCCTCGCCAGTCTCCGCACCGATTGACCTACCCGTTGTCTACGAGACGTGCGCCTGCCTCTGCCACTCGGCGTCCGACCGGTCCACGCTCGTGGAGGTGGAGCGGTGAGCGGCTGGGCACCCGGCGGTGCGCTGGTGTCCACCATCGAGGTCACCGCGACCACCGTGCAGCGTGGCGACGTCATCCAACTCGGCGGCTGGGCCTGCCGGGTGACAGACCTCTTCCAACTCCCTCAAGGCGCCAAGCAACTCCTCTTCGAGTCGGGTGAGCTGCTGACCATACACGCGCGATCCCGGCTCACAGCCGTTCGCGTGGTGAGAAGGCGGTGACCCGGTCTGTGTCATCACGCCACCACGACATCGCCGAAGATCTCCGGCACCAGATCACAACCGGCCGCATCAAACCCGACGAACGCCTACCGTCCGAGGCCTGCCTCGCCGACCGATACAAGGTCAGCACGGTGACACTGCGCAGCGCCCTCGCGGTCCTCCAGGGCGAAGGCCTCGTCGAGAAGATCCACGGCAAAGGTAACTTCGTCCGCCGCCCACTCCGCAAGATCGTGTACGTCGGCGGATGGGGGACGTTGGACCCGTGGACCGCTGCTGAAGCAGCTCTGCGCGTCACCGTGCGCACCACGACGGTCCAGGCAGACGGGCACCTGACGACATTGCTGAAGGTGCCGACGGGCAGCCCCCTCGCCGAATTCTTCTGCATCAGCCACGAGGGAGAGTCACCGCACGGACTGGCCCGCATCTACATCCCGCGCGACATGGTCCCGGCCGGAGTGCTGAACGGCGAACCCTCCTGGCAGGAGACCGCCATACGGCTTGCCGTTCTGGGCTCGCCGCCGGCAACCGTCCGGGAGACGGTATGTGCCCGCCCACCAACACCGGACGAAGCATCGGCCCTCCGGACCGGCTCCTCCAAGGCAGTCCTCGCGATCACGCGCGTCGCGACCGACACCGCCGGGCGAGTCGTCGAGGCCGCCCTTCTGGCGTTCCCGGGGGATCGCGTCGACGCGGTCTTCACCACCCATCACATGACCGATGAGAGGCAGACGCAAGGATGACGGCACCGAACGAACTGCGCCTCCTCCCGTGGTCGGGGCCGGAGGGCAAACCCTGCTACCTGAACACCGACGACACGGGCGGCTACATGTCCCGCCTGGCGGACAACATCGAAGCGGTGCAACTGGGAACGGCGGCCGACTTGCTGGAGCATGCCTCGGACAACCTCGACGACCAGGACGCCGACCCGGAGGACCTGCGACGTTTGGCGAAGGAACTGACCGGGGCGTTGCGGGACGTGCTGCGCGTCGCGACCAGCCGCGGTCACCTCCTGGGGGCAAGCGACCCGCATCGCTCCTGAGGCGGGCGGCTGCGTTTAGCGCCTCCCGACGGCGACCTTCCGTTCCACCCCGGCGGGGAGAGGTACCCGGATACGAGCCCGGGCCCCTCTCCCCGTCCCTATGCGTGACGCCCGAACCCCGCAACGGCTCCGGAGGCCGCCTCGGTCTTGAGCGTTTGGTCAGGTCACGAACTTCTTGACGAGCGGTTGGCCATCACTCGTCCACGAATAGTCCACGAACCGCTGTCGGGATCCGTGGTCTTCCGTAGCGGCGGTCGCTAGACGCTGGTCAGTCCTGCTCGCGCCAGCGCCGGACTTCGGCGCCGCGCTCAGATTCAGGGGACGAGGTTGGGCGACGGCCTTCTCGCCCAACCTGTAACGCGGAGACCACCGCAGCGCTCGTGTTCTGTCGCGACATGACTACCTTAACTACCTTTTGGGCTGCTTGTTCCGGGTCTTCGTGTTCCCATACGCGGATGACCAGCCAACCGGCGTCGCTCAGCGCCTCGTTGGTCTCGGCGTCGCGGGCCTGGTTCCCGGCGATCTTGTCCTGCCAGAACTCCGCGCCCTTCTTGGCGGGCCGGTGGTGTTTCGGGCAGCCATGCCAGTAACAGCCATCGACGAAGACGGCGACGCGAGCCCGGGTGAACACCACGTCGGCGGTTCGGCGCAGGTCGGGTATCGGCCTGACGCCCACGCGGTAGCGCAGTCCGCGCCTGTGGAGCGCGGACCGCAACAGCCTCTCGGGCTTCGTGTCCCGCCCCTTGTTAGCGGACATGACCGCGCGGGAGGCGGGAGAGGACGCCCACGAGCCAGGGGGAAGGGTCTCGGTCGTCACGTAGCCGGCGGCGTGGGCCATCTTCCAGGCCTGCGCGAGGTTGGCGGCGCGAGTCGCGGCGTCCACTTCGCCGACGTACCGTTCCTGGGTCTGGCCCTCTTGTGACCATCGCAGGTAGGCGCGGACACGGCGGGTGCTGCGGTATAGGCGCAGCGCGATGGACGCGCGCGCGTATCGGCCCTCGCCGAGGTCCACGGCACGCGCGAGACGGCCGCCGGCGGCCCGGTCCTGCTCGGCCGCGCGGGCCTCCCTGCTGACCCCCGCTTTAGGCTTCCACGCTCGATCGGGAGGCATCCGATCCTTCCAACGGCTATGCCGACCGTCTGCGGTTTCGGTCACTTCCGCTTCTCCGGGTCCTCCAGTGCCCCAACTGACTTGAGAGCATCAGCGACGGCCTTCGCGAAGACCGTCCCGAGCTTGACGGGTACGGCGTTCCCCAGCTGTCGCATCTTCTCTCCCCGTGGCCCATCGAGGATCCAACGGTCTGGGAACGTCATGACCCGGGCGGTCTCACGCACGGTCATGTACCGGTATCCGGCTCCGCCACCGGCGTTGACGAAGTTGGGGTTGTCGAGCTGCATGACGGATTCACCGCCCGGCACGCCGTGCACACCTGCCTTCACGGTCTTCGCGGGTCGGTCCAGCACGTTCGGGGTGTGGCCCGTGTACATGCGGGCTCCGGGCCATCCGATGTGATCGGGGATGTCGCCCACTTCATGCTTCTTCTCGACGGCTTCTTCCGTGACGTACGGAAGGGGTTTGCCCTCGTTCTCGTCGATTCCCGCGATGGCGTCACGTAGGGTGCGCCACGGCTTCAGTTCCAGCTTTGCTTGGGTCTTCTTGTTCTCGTAGTCGAGTTTCGGAAGGTTGGCGATGACGCGCTTGCGGACGTCGGAGGGCACGTGCTTGTGTCGCTCCGTCCAGTACGGTCCGCCCTCGCGCATGGAGTGGATCAGTGACTCCTCGGAGTGTGTCTCCTTGGGCATGAACTCGCCCCAGTTGACGCCGAGGTCGGCGCGGAACGCGACGATGATTACCCGGTTCCGAATCTGAGGTACGCCGTAGTCAGCGGCGTTGACCGCCATCTCCTTGACGACGTATCGCTCGGAACGATCAACCGATTCGTTGGCAATCAGCTTCTCAAGGACGTCGTTGTGGTCTTCCCATGTGGCGCTCTTGTCGCGCTCCACGAAGGGAAGGGTCAATTCATTCAGGATGTAGTTGAAATAAGGCCTGAAAGACGGCCGGAGAAGACCGCGAACGTTCTCGCAGATGACCGCCTTGGGTCTCATCTCCCGAATGGCGCGGAACATCTCCGGGAACATGTTCCGCTTGTCCTCTGTGCCCTTGTGGACGCCGCCCAGGCTGAAGGGCTGGCACGGCGGTCCGCCCGCGAGGACGTCGACATCTTCGGTGACGTGGTCGGTGAAGCTGATGTTGCTCACATCACCGGGGACGAGCGGCCACAGCTTCTCCGGCTCCTTGGGGTCCGGCGGGTTGTCCCTCAGGGACTGGCACGCCCGCGGGGCCAGCTCATTCACCAGAAGCGGACGGAAGCCTGCGGCGTGCACAGCCATCGCGAGGCCCCCGCCGCCGGCGAACAGCTCGACACAGGTCCCCACCTCTAGGTGCTCTTCTCGCAGTTCAGGCATGTGAGAAGCGTACCGCGGAGTTTGTGATCACGGTGTCGTTTCAAGGAAGACGCACCCCACGCGCCCCGTTGTCACCGGCTAAGGTGATGCCGATCACTCGCCCGAAGGGAGCCCAGGCGTTGCCGCTGGAGAACCATGCCGAGTTCAAGCTGAGCATCACGAAGGCCCTCGGCGATCAGTTGGCCGCAGCCTTGAGAACACTCACTCCGGCGCCCCTGACCGAGGAGAACATCAGCAGTCTTCCTCGCCACAAGGGGGTGTACCAGCTCTACAGGCACGGCGAGCCCGTGTACATCGGGAAGGCCGATGTCACCCTCGGTCAAAGGCTGAGGAAGCACCTCAAGAAGCTTAGCGGCCGTGAGAACATCCACTTGGAGTGGATGTCCTTCAAGGCGTTGTCCGTGGATGAGGACTTCGCGGCGGTAGCTCCCGAGAAGCTCCTTATCGACAGGTTCCAGGAGGATGGCCAGGCTCCTTGGAACGAGAACGGCTTCGGCATCAACGACCCGGGGGTTGAGCGGGACACCACGGTCTTCGGCGAAGATCACTTCGATCAGATCTATCCCGCCAACCTCAACTGGGTAATACGCGACCTCCCTCAAGGGTCTCAAAGCCTACGCGCCGTCTTGAAGTTCGCAAAGGCGGCGCTTCCTTACACGTTCAGGTACGCGTACTACCGCACCAACAGGGAGAGCTTCTACGACCAGTTCGAAGTGGTCATTGAGCAGTCGAATATGATCGCGAGCGAGTTCTTCCGTTTCGTGAGCTCCCAGTTGCCTGATGACTGGCAAATCATGGTGCTTCCCGGATACGCCGTCATGTACCCAAGGGTACTGATGTCGCAGAGTGCACGCAGGCGCTACATCGATGGTCGGGAAATCCTCTATAGCGATAGTGCTCGGTGAGGCAAGTAAGTAGAGCGTCTGTCACTCGCAGTTCCTCGCTGGAGTGGGCAATGCGCTGGCGGATCGAGCACGACTACCGCGAGCTCAAGCACGGCCTGGGCCTGGACCACTTCGAGGGCCGAACCTGGCGAGGCTGGCACCACCACGTCACCCTCGTCACCGCCGCCCAGGCATTCCTGGCTCTGCGACGGCTCGCCCCAAAAGCACACACGCTGGTCTGACCCTTACGCAATCCAGGAAGGTACTGGACCGGCACCTGCACCACCTGCGGCCGTTCACTCACCACAAGCGAGGTAGGCGCTGGTCAGTGAGCGAAAGGCCATGATCGACATCGGAGCGCCGAGGGCCAGATGACTTCCGCCAAAGGCCTCCACCTGGGGCCCGAGCACCGCTAGCATGATCGAGCCTGGGGACACGTCCCTGACTCGATCCTCACTCAGGAGTGCGCTAGCGTGGCCAACTTTCGTACTTCGGCCCGTACCGTTGACATGCTCGGCCGGCAGCAGATTGCTGGCATCCCCACGGCAATCAACGAACTCTTCAAGAATTCTTATGACGCGTACGCGAAAACGGTTGTCGTCGACTGGTTGAAGGATCGTAATGCTCTGATCCTTCGCGACGACGGTGTGGGCATGAGCGAGAGGGACTTCCTCGACCGATGGCTCACGATCGGGACGGACAGTAAGGCCGCAGGTGGCAGGCTAAGCCCACCACCAATTCCTCAAGGTTTCACCGTTCGACCTGTAATGGGGGAGAAGGGGATTGGGCGTCTTGCTATCGCCGCCTTGGGCCCTCAGACTCTCGTTCTCACGCGGCAGCGGCCTCAGAATGCGAGTGAGGACAATGCGGCTCCCATAATCGCAGCCCTGCTGCCGTGGACATTGTTCAGTGCCCCAGGTGTGACCCTGGAAGACATCGATGTTCCGGTGCTATCGGTTGACGGGACTCTTAATCGATCGGTGATCGAGCGCCTGGCGGGTGAGGTACGTGCCAATTTGTTGCGGCTCTCAAACCGGCTAGACGATTTGACGATAGCGACGATCCGTGACCATCTGACGAGACTCGAGCAGATCGACCCGCGTCTCCTTGAGAGACTTCCTGGGCCGCATATCACTGGTAGCGCCGGCTACGGGACGGCATTTGTGGTCACGCCTGTCGATGAATCTCTGCCCGGAGAAGTCGAAGGCGACAGAACTAAGAAGGGGCGAGCCACCAACCTCTTCAAATTGCTCGCCGGCTTCTCGAACACCATGACCACAGGTTCCCGAGAGCCTGAGATGCAGACATCATTCGTGGTTCGCACCGATGATGGCCTGGCTACGGATATCTTGGACGACGACGAGTTCTTCAATGAGTCTGACTTCGCAAGGGCCGATCACGAGTTCTCTGGGACGTTTGACGAATACGGCACGTTCCATGGGGCAGTGTCTATCTATAAAGCGCAACCTGTGCAACATGTCATTCCTTGGCGTGCGGGAAAGGGAGCGCCAACTCAATGCGGCCCCTTCAAGATTCGTTTTGGGTATGTGCACCATAAACCCTCCCAGAGTAGCCTAACGCCGCAAGAGCACGCAGAGATTTCTCTGAAACTTCAAAAGATCGCTGGCCTGTACGTGTACAAGGATGGCATCCGGATCCTGCCGTACGGACAGAGTGACGTGGATTATCTGCAGATCGAAGAGCGGAGGACCAGAAATCTAGGTTACTACTTCTTCTCATATCGGCAAATGTTCGGGGCTATCGAGTTGTCCTCGAAGGTCAATCCTGCCCTGCAGGAAAAAGCTGGGCGAGAAGGATTCCGCGAGAACATTGCTTTCAAGCAAATGAAGGCCATTCTTGAGAACTTCATGATGCAGCTGGCTGCGGACTTTTTCAGGGGCAGCAGTCAGCGGGGGCAGGAGTTTCTGGCAAAGCGCGACGAGCTCGAACGCACTGAGCAGGTTCGCCGCGCACGCGCCGAGACAGCAGATGCGGAGCGCAACAGACTGCGCAATCGACTTCAACTCGTCATCGGTGAGTTTTCGGAGTCACGTCCGGTCGCACTCGTGGAGAGGACGGTGGCACGAGTCGAGCGCGAGCTATCTGTTATTAGCGACACGGCACCGGATGCTCTGGAAGCCACCCTCGAACTAGAGGAGGGCGCTCGACGCGACCTTGAGAGCTTGATCAGCCGATACACAGTACCTAAGCCCGTGGGTATCGGCCTTGATAGAGAGACGAGTCGAGATTGGGCAGTATACGAGAGGCTGCGTGACGAACTTGTAAGCAATGTCGTTACCACGGCGACTAACAAAATTAGCTCGATGGCCGCAGTCAGAGCCGGCCATTTGGTATCGATCACGGAATTGCGGGAGCGACTACAGGAAGACTTCGAAGAATCAGCACGCCGGGAGTTCGACGACTGGTCGCGGGATATTCAAGAGATCCGTACGAGGTCTGAGCAGGTCGCTCTGGATATCTCGAATAGAGTCCGGTCTGCGGTCCAAAGTGCCTCAGATTTTGCACGCGGCATGACCCGCCGTATCACAGACCTCCCGGCCTCGGCTACGGAAGACGATCTCTTTAGGCTCCGACGACAGCTCATGGAGGAGCTTGAAAAAGAACTGCAGCGTCAGAAGGATTCACTGGAGCCAGTCCGACGCTTTTTGGGCGGCTTCGAGCACATGTCGCGGGGCTTTGGCCTGGAAGAGCAACTTGAGGCCGTGGAGGAGGAGGTTATTGCCCTTCGAGAGCAGGTTGACACTGATCTCGAACTGACTCAGCTGGGAAGAGCCGTTGAGCTGATCAACCATGAGTTTTCGTCGAGCATTAAGACGGTGAGGAGGAATTTGCGTGCTCTGCGGCCGTGGGGGCAGCGCAATGAAAAGCTCGGCAGCATTGAGCGTGAGCTTGCAACGGCATTCGAGCATCTGGACAACTATTTGACGTTGTTCACTCCGCTCCAGAGAAGGCTGTATCGAAAGCCGGCCAACATTCGAGGCGCTCAGGTGGCGCAATTCATTCGTGATCTCTTCGGTGACAGGCTTCGACGCCACGACGTCGATTTGCAGGTGAGCCCGTTGTTCGAGAGCTACTCATTCGTGGGCTACCCCTCTACGTTCTACCCGGTCTTTGTAAACTTGGTGGACAACGCGATCTTTTGGCTGTCGGATAGACCGGTTCCACGGGTAGTGCAGCTAGGACAGCGAAACGGATCATTGATCGTTGCGGACAATGGTCCTGGAATCTCTTTGCGTGATCACGACGCTATTTTTGAGCACGGTTTTTCGCGGAAGCCAGGGGGAAGGGGGCTTGGGCTGAAAATCAGTAAAGACGTGCTGCAGAGAAGCGGTTGGTCGCTCACAGTTGTACCCGAGGGGGGCTTGCCGTGGCCGGCGGATGCAGCCTCCATGGCAGGTTCTGACGGACAGGGCGTAGGTGCGTGCTTCTCGATCAATCCGCCGAGTGGGGTTGATGAGAAGGGGTTGGGGGGAACGGAATGAGTACTGAGCTGGAGCAGTGGTCTGTAAATGCTGCTAGAGACTACCTACAAACCGTGGTTGTCGTTGACGACCAGGTGGCGATTGAGCCAGCGGAAGGTTCCGCTAACGGTCCGGGACCTGAGGATGTCGTTGAGGACTTCGACCCATTGTCGGTAGAGCCTGAACCGGAGGGAGGGCGGGCCAGTAAGCAGAGATCGACAGATAACCACCGCGCTGATGAGACATCAGGCGGCAATGACGATCTAGATGGCGCTGCCCTCTCTGAAGCATTTGCAGGTTACGGGCTAGTCTGTGGATACGTGCGTCCGAAAAATGGCGACCAGCGAAACGCTTTGGTCGAAGGTAGCTACGACCGCCTGTTCTTGCGATCCGATGTCCTAGTGCTGGACTGGACGCTGAACGGTGACACGGGGCAGACAACTTCGCAGCTTGTTGCACGGCTGGTGCAGACCGAGCAAGGAAAACTTGGGCGGCTGCGGCTTATCTGTATCTATACAAACGACCCGGATCTTTATGGCGTCAGAGACACCCTGCAGCGGAAGCTGAAAGGCGAAGGGCATGAGCTGGAAGTTTCTGAAAACGGTGATGGGCTGGGCATCGTAGCGCGGGACTTTCGTATCTCGGTCCTGGGCAAGCCCGGAGTGAGTCGCCCTGGCATTCCGGGGTTGTCTGCGGTATCCGAAGCAGAGCTTCCCGAGAGAATCGTCAGAGAATTCGCTCAAGCCTCCCATGGCATTCTTCCAGGCTTTGCCTTGCAGAGTCTTAGTCTTCTACGGGACAACGCGCCAACGCTTTTGCAGCGGTTCCGGAGTGACCTCGACCCCGCTTTCGTCAGTCATGACCTTCTCACTGGCGAGGGAAAGAGGTTCGCTATCCAGTTGATTGCGCGGGAGATTCAGTCTCTCTTGGAATCGACTGGCGCAGGAGACATGATTTCCCGCAAACGCATTGAGTCGTGGGTGAAAGCCCGCCTCGCCAGTGGGGAGTTTGTTCCACAGGTTCAAGGGAAAAAGCGTGCCCTTAAGGACGTCTCTCCTGATAGCGTCTTGGAGCTGCTGACACAGGAGAAGGTCAAAATTGACACTCTGCGCGACAGCAGGGGCGGGCAGCTGGGGGTTAGTAAGATCGCCACTATCGCCTCACTTTTCACCACTGCTGATCGAGCGCGGGCCTCTGAGGAGGAGCTGGGCAGATTGTCTTGCTTCGCGAGAGATTTGCATAGCGGATACACGTTCGAACGTGAACCTACCCTCCAGCTTGGAACTATCTTGATCAGGGAGGCGGGAACGACGCCGGCAGGGGAGCTTGCTCCCGATCCGTTGCATGAGTCGAAGCAGGAAGAATCTAAAAGAGAGTTTCTCCTCTGCCTGCAGCCGCTTTGCGACTCTGAGAGGTTGGAGTTGGACGAGCGGCGCGGCTTCCCCATGATTCCTCTCTCTGAGGTAGAGCTCGGGGAGGAATTTCACTTCCTTGCTTTTGACCATGGTAAGGAGAAGCGTGCTCTAGCGGGTAAGGCGAAGCCGTACGAAATGATCATAGTTCCCTTCCGGTCAACGGTTGGCGAGGGTGTGGTACGGGCTATCAAAAGGGATGGCATTCCGCGCTTCACTAGCGATGACGGGGAAGAATTTTTGTGGATAGGTGAGTTGCGTCCAGAACATGCGCTGCGCGTATCCCATGAATTGGGAAGGTTGATTAGCCGAGTAGGTCTTGATGAATCAGAGTGGCTTAGGTATGACGGCTTGAACCGCTGATTTGCTGGCACCGGCAGCGCATCCTGGTACACACTCACAAGGTCGGCGGAGCGGCTTTGGGCTGGAGCTGCTTTGGCGCGAGTGATCATGGCCCCGTAAGCTTCCGGCGCGTCGGGCAGTCTGTTGACCTGCCCGTTGAAGCACGACGTTGGGGCCATGATCTTCGAGGCTCGCGCCAAAGCGGCTGCCTAAAGCTGCGGAGCCGACCGCCCCAGCCACAGAGGGGTTCTCCCGCTCTCATGGGCCGCGCCCGCGTCCGGGCGGTGGTCTGGTGCGTGGATCAGCGGGCCGTACGAACGCCAGCGCATCTGGCAGCGTCGGTCCGCATGCCACCGCCACCACGCTCCGGCCTCTTGCGGTAACACAAAGAGTCTTTGACCTGCGCCGTTGGGGATCACCGTTCGCCCCGTGCCCGTGTTGGAATGTGGCCGCTGCGTGCGGCGACGGGCGGGCGGCGACGTGCGGCCGGTGGCGAAGACAGGCGAGGCGGCGCGGCGGCGACCGGCCGGCGCCGCCGCGCTTGGCGCGGCCCTCGGGTCTTGATCCGACCTATCTGGAGTAGGCAACCGGGCGGAAAGGGCGCGCGGTGGCCCCGGCGGGGCGTTGGGAGCCAGCTGCTGTTGCGTCCTTTCCCTTCCTGAGGCCGGATCGTGGTGGCGGTGGTGTTGGGTCGGGGAGCGGCCGTTGATGCGCTGGGGTGGAGGGTGCGGTGGTCGGGTTGGCGATGATCGATGAGTGCCGGTGGACGCCGGACGAGCGAGCGCAGCGAGCCTTGATGAAGGAGAGAAGATTTTATCCCGCTGGGATGAGGCGCTTGCCGTCGTGGCTGCGTACGTGGGGGCCGTTGTCGTCCAAGGCGTCGAGGAGTCGGACTGCGAAAACCTCGGCCATGCGCTCGCTGACCTCGTCGGGTGTGAGCCAGGAGACGGCCGTCGACTCGCTTGAGGTGCGTTCGATGCCGCCGGAGGGCTTGCAGCGGAAGACCAGGGCCACGATGCCGCGGGTGAGGTTCTTGTAGACACCGGTCAGTTCGTCCACCTCGACGTGGATGCCGGTCTCCTCCAGGACCTCGCGGGCGACGCCGGCCTCTGGGGTCTCGTTCAGTTCGAGGATGCCTCCGGGAAGCTCCCAGGTGCCGTTGTCGGCTCGGCGGATCGCCAGGAGGCGGCCGTCATCGCGCACCACCACTCCGGCCACGGATACGGAGTGCAGGGGAGACGGCGTCGCTTCCTGTGCTTGACTCATGTAGAGGAGCATAGGAGGCAGAGAAGGACTATGGGAACTGCGGCTGGAGGGGTCGGGTCCGGACCTCGGTACGTGCAGATCGCGGACGAGATCGTGCAGCAGATCCGGGCGGGGGTTCTCAAGCCTGGCGACATGGTGCCGAGTGAGTCTGAGCTGGTGGAGCGCTACGGCGTGTCCGGCGGGACGATCCGTAAGGCCATGGTTGAGGTCCGAGCGAGTGGGCTGGTCGAGACCCGGCACGGCAAGGGCTCGATCGTGAAGAACCGGCCTCCTGTGCGGCACCGCTCCTCCAATCGCTTCCGGCGCTCGCTCCGGCAGGGCGGACAGGCGGCCTACCTTGCGGAGTCCGCCCAGTCCGGCGCCACCGCCAAAGTCAGCGTTCTCTACATCGGGCCCATGGAGGCGCCCGAGGATACGGCCCAGCGACTGGGCGTCCCCGTCGGTACTCAGGTGCTCGCCCGCCGGCGCCTCTACTTCCGTAACGGCACCCCGGTCGAGACCGCGACGTCGTACCTGCCCTGGGACGTCGTGAAGGACATCCCGGAGTTGTTCGCCGAGAACCCCGGCGGCGGTGGCATCTACGCGCGACTCGAAGACCACGGGCATGAGTTCGCGGAGTTCGTCGAGACGCTGCAAGCGCGGCCAGCCTCCAAGGCGGAAGCCTCGGAGCTGGCGCTGAGTCCGGGTGCGCCCGTGGTTCATCTGATCCGTGAGGCCCGTACGACGGCTGGCCTCGTGGTCGAGGTGTGCGACACCCTCATGGCCGCTGACCAGTTCGTTTTCGAGTACCGGATCCCTGCCGTCGACTGACGCGCACTCAACTCTCCGCAACCCGTCGCGAGTTCCTCTTCGTGGCGGGTTGACTCATATACAGGAGTGAGGCACTCTTCTTCATGTCACTCATGTACATGAGTGACAGAGTTCAGCATCTATAGAGGAGTGATCTCTGTGCGTCAGATTCCCGTCGACACCGCCGGCGCCGTCGTGATGGTCGCCAAGCCCCCGCAGGTCAAGGTCCGTGACCGCCGTACCGGCGAGATCGCCACCGACGCCGAGACCGGGGCCAAGCTGATGACGGTCGACGTGATGTTCGCGGCGAACGAGGAGGTGGAGATCCTTTCCATCACCGTCCCGGAGCCCGGCATCACCGGCGAGCTGGCCATGGGCACGCCGGTCGCGCTCACCGGCCTGATCGCCCGGCCCTGGGAGAACGACTTCAACGGCCAGAAGCGGCATGGCATCGCGTTCCGCGCAGTCGCGGTCACCTCGCTCGCCGATGCCGCCGCAAGGCCCAAGGCGGCCTGATCATGACCGGCTTCACGGTCGCTCTGGTGCTGGTCGCTGCCGCCGCGGGTCTTCTGCGGTGGCGGCGCCCCGCCTGGTACTGGTTGACCTTCGGGGTCACGCTGGCCGTGGTGCGGGTCCTGGTCCGGTACGGCTCCGTCATGGACGCATGCGGGTTAACCGTGCCGCCCGCGCGGTGGCGGCTCGCTCTCGCCCGTGCCGCCAACCGGCCGATACCGGGGCCACGTGCCCCGCGCATCCTGCGGCTGGGGCCCACCCGCACCGGTCTGATCCTGCGGCTCAAACTCCGGCCCGGACAGGACGCCTTCGACGTCGCCGCCGCCTCGGACCGGCTTCGGCACTCGTTCTCGATGTACGGCGTGACCTCGCGGGAACTGCGCTCCGGCGTCGTAGAGGTGCGGATGACCGGCTACGACGTGCTCAAGCGGGTGCAGATGCCGGCCAAGACCGAGACCCAGACTATGCGGGTACCGGTCGCCCTGCGACAGAACGGCTCGGTGCACTACCGCGACTACCGGGCGATACCCCACGCCCTCACCCTCGGGGCCACGGAGTCCGGCAAGTCCGTCTACCAACGCAACCTGGTCGCCGGGCTCGCCCCGATGGACGTTGCCCTCGTCGGCATCGACTGCAAACAGGGGGTTGAACTGTTCCCGCTGGCCCGCCGGTTCTCCGCGCTGGCCGACGATCCCGACACCGCCGCCGACGTGCTCGACGCACTCGTGGTCCGGATGGAGCGCACCTATCAGGTCATCCGGGCTCAGCAGCGGATCGCCGCTGACGTGCCGGACGCCGAGATCGCTGCCGACATCTGGGATCTGCCCGATCACCTGCGTCCGGTCCCGGTCGTGGTCCTGGTCGACGAGGTCGCCGAACTCGCCCTGTACGCCAACAAGGAGGAGGAGAAGCGCCGGGACCGCATCATCACCGCCCTGGTCCGCCTCGCCCAGCTCGGCCGCGCGGCCGGCATCTACCTCGAAATCTGCGGACAGCGCTTCGGCTCCGAACTCGGCAAGGGCATCACCATGCTCCGCGCCCAGCTCACCGGCCGTACCGCCCACCGCGTCAACGACGAGACATCCGCCAACATGGCCTTCGGCGACATCGCCCCGGACGCCGTACTCGCTGCCATCCAGATCCCGGCCGAAATGCGGGGGCTCGCCATCGCGGGCGACTCCTCCGGAGGATGGCACCGCATCCGTGCCCCGCACACCTCGCTCCGCCAGGCCGTGAACATCTGCAACCGGCACGCCGACCGGACCCCGGACCTGCCCGAGCTGGCACCGTTCCGGCCCGCCTTCTCCGCCTCCGCTGCCGCTCCCGTGTCGCTGGCCAAGGCTTCCTCAGCCGCCGTCTGATCTCTCTGATCCCCACCGGTCGGCGCGACCGCCACCGCGCCAAGTCCCTACCCCCGCCATGTCCAAAGAAGGGAGACCCCGCCGTGTGCCCGAACTGCGAGGACTTCGCCCGGACCGTGCTCCTGCTCGGCCAACTCGCTTTGTACGCCGACATGGTTGGCGCCGACCTCGACTTCGTGGAAGCCGTCAGCGCGTCCCTCGCCGTCTCGCTGCCCGAGCCGCCGCCCGGCACGTTCCCGGACGGCTACGACCCCGACGGTGGCCCCGCCTACCCCGGTGACTCCTGATGGGTGCCCGTCACGGCCTCCGGGTCGACGCGGTCCTGGTTCAGGCCGTCATCGCCGGTGCCCTGTCCTTCGCCCACCTGCACGACCTGGCCTCCGCTGCCGGGCAGGACGGCTGGAAGGCCTGGGCCTACCCGGTCAGTGTCGACCTGCTCCTGGTCGCCGCCTGGCGGCGCCTGCGCAGTGAGGGCCCGTCTCGGCTGGCCTGGTGCTGGTTCCTCGTCGCGCTGTTCGCCTCGCTCGGCGCCAACGTCGCCACGGCCGGTTTCCTCGACCTGGCCGACCCGCCCGCCCTGCTCCGCCTCGGCATCGCCGGATGGCCCGCGCTCGCATTCCTCGGCGGAACGCTTCTCGCGCACTCGTCGGCTGCGGAGTCGGGGCCGGTACCGCCGGCACCTGTCGCGGGCGTGGAGGAGGTCGTGTCTCCGGTCGAGCAGCCGGTCCCGGACGCCGAACGCGCATCGGTAACTGAGCCGGTGCCCGAGCCTGATGCGGTCCCCGCATCTCCGGCCCCGGCTCCCGCTCCTCCGGTCCCCGCCGTCCTGGTCGACCACGCCCGCAAGATCGGCGACGAGTACCGCGCCCGTACCGGTGCCCCGATCGACACAGACACCCTGCGCTCCCGCCTCGGCGTCCCGCCCCACCTTGCCGACGCCATCGCCGCCCACCTCACCTGATCAGCAAGAGAGGAAGACCAGTGACCCGCGACCCGGCCGAACTGACCGCCTCCGACTACCTCGACGGCGCCCGCGAGATGGCCTCCGCCAACCGGCCCTTCCTCGCCTACCTGCTCGCCGAGGAAGCCGCCCGCCTCACCGCCGACCCTGCCACCGCCGCTGGCATCCGTGCCAGCTTCCCCGCCCCGACCACGGCCCGAGAGGAAACCGACTGACATGCCCGCCCGCGACCACTTCCACTCCGTGATGCGCATCGGCCCGGTGCAGATCGGCACGCACCGCGACCGCAACGGCCGGACCAAGCACGCCGCCGTGTGCACCTCCGACGACTGCGGCTGGTCCGCGGACTACTCCAGCCCGTCCGCGGCCCAGCTCGCCGCCCGCACCCACCGCTGCCGCGTCCGCTAGGAGACCCACCGCCATGCAGGTCCCGCTCTGGTTCGCCCTGCTTGTCGTCGGCTACCTCGGCGTCAAGCTCATCCGCCCGCCGGCCTGGCTCATCGCCGTACTCCTGCTCGGCGGCTTCCTCCTCGCAGACAGCGTCCTCGCCCCGGCCATCAACGCCCTCGTCAAGTAGTCCGCCCGCGAGAGGAGACCACCCATGTTCCACCCGAAGATCCCCACCATGCCCATGCCGACGAGCCTCACCACCCCGCCCGCCGTCATCGAGGCGACCACCATCACCCGGCACGAAGAGACTCCGCCGGCCGTCCAGCCGACTCCGGCGCCGTCCCGGCCCACGGTCCAGCTCACGCCCGGCACCGCGCTCGCCCTCATCGGCGGCGGCACGGCCGTCGTCCTGGTCCTCGGCGCCGTCCTGGTCTCCCTGCTCCTGGCGGTCGCCATCACCGGCGCCTCGGTCGCCGTCTGCGCCGTCGTCCTGCGCTCCCTGCTCGCCTCCGACGCCAAGCGTCGCTGACCGGCACCCGGGCGGCCTCGATACCGCCAAGCATCCGCCGCCCGGGCGCCGTCCCTGTCCGATCTCGCAACCGGAAGGAACCCCAAGCATGGCCCACCGCGCCTCACCCGCGACACCGAGTGCGCCCATGCCCGACACATTGCTCGACCCGATCACCCTCGGAGACGTGCTCCGGGTGGCCTCGGCCTCCGACTATGCCCGCTGGGAGGACCAGATTCGCCGCACCGGCGGCTGCTCCGACCCGATCCACCTCACCGGCTGGGTCCTCCACAAGGACAAGACCAGCGGCGAGACCCTGCACCACTACTCCACCGAGAAGGAGCCGGGCGGACGCCTCCGCCTCGCCTGCGGCAATCGTCGAGCCTCCCGCTGCCCGTCCTGCGCCTGGACCTACGCGGGCGACACGTACCACCTGATCCGTGCTGGCCTGGCCGGGGACGACCGCCGCGACGTCCCCGCCACCGTCCGCGATCACCCCCGCGTCTTCGCCACCCTCACGGCCCCCTCGTTCGGCCCGGTCCACAACCGCCCCGACAACGGCTCCTGCCGCTGCGGCACCCAGCACGTGCCCGACGCCCCGGAGCTGGGGACCGCCCTCGACCCGGACAGCTACGACTACGCGGGCGCCGTGCTGTTCAACAACCACGCGGGCCAGCTCTGGCAGCGCTTCACCACCCGACTCCGCCGCGAACTCGCCGCCCGCGCCGGACTGCCTCGCAGGGAACTCGCCGATCACCTTCGCGTCTCGTACGGCAAGGTCGCCGAGTTCCAGAAGCGCGGCGCCCTGCACTTCCATGCCGTCGTACGCCTCGACGGCCCGGAGGGACCCGGGACGCCGCCGCCCGCCTGGGCGACGGTCGACCTCCTCACGGACGCGGTACTCGCCGCCGCAGCGCACTCGTACACCTCGGTGTCGGTCCCGGCCGCCGGTGACCAGCCCGCCCGTACCTTCCGCTGGGGCCGACAGCTCGACGTACGCCCGGTCAAGGCCTTCGGTGACGGCTCCGACATCACCGAACAGGCCGTCGCCTCGTACGTGGCCAAGTACGCCACCAAGGCAGCTGAGAACACCGGCACCCTGGACCGCCGCATCGGCGAACTCGCCGAACTCGACCGCCACCAGGTCCCCGACCACACCCGGCGACTCATCACCGCATGCCGCGACCTGGACACCCTGTACCCGGACCGGCGCCTCTGGGCCTGGGCTCACATGCTCGGCTTCCGCGGGCACTTCTCGTCCAAGTCCCGCACCTACTCCACCACTCTCGGTGCTCTCCGCCAGGAACGCGCCGACTACCGCGCCGCCCAGGAGGCATCCGCCCTCGGCTTCGACGACCGCGAGCCGGACACCGTCCTCGTCCTGGCGGACTGGCAGTACGCCGGCCACGGCCACACCCCGGGCGAAGCCGCCCTCGCCGCGACCATCGCCCGCGACCTCCAGACCAACCGCGAGACCGCCCGCGAAGCCCTCCTGAACGAAGGGAGCACGGAATGACCACGGCCCTCCGATCACGACGCACCATGCTCACCCTCGCGGAGGTCTGCGAGGAACTGGCCATCTCCCGCTCGACCTTTTACGACTGGCGGGCCAAGCGCCGCGCGCCGCGCTGCATCAAGCTCCCGAACGGCGATCTCCGGATCCGGCGGAGCGACCTCGATCACTGGCTCGACGACTGCGAGGACGCCGCCTGATGGAGACCACGTATGACGTGAAGATCTACAAGATCCTTACCTACAAGGGCGCCCGGAAGACCACGTACACCGTGCGCTGGACGGTGGCGGACAAGCGCTGGCGCGAGCCCTTCAACACCGTCGCGCTCGCCGAGGGCTTCCGCTCCGAACTCATCCGGGCCACGGGCAAAGGCGAGGCCTTCGTCGTCGCCACCGGCCTCCCGGTGTCCCATCGTTCCAAGTCGGCTGCCATGAGCTGGTACAAGTTCGCCGTCGAGTACGTAGATGCCCGCTGGCCTCAACTCGGTGGCAACAGCCGCAAGAACGTCGCGAAGACCCTGACCGCGACCACCATCGCCCTGCTGCGGGCCAAGCCCACCCAGTTCGCCCCTGCGGCCGTGCGGACGGCCCTCCGCGAATGGGCGTTCAACACCAACCGACGCCCGGACGCGCCCCGAGACGTGGTGGCCATCCTCAAATGGGTCGAGCGGAACTCCCTGCCCGTCTCCGCCTGGGAGGACCCGGAGAAGGTCGACCAGGTACTGCAGGCCATCGACACCCGCCTCGACGGCAAACAGGCGGCGGCCTGGTCCCGTAAGCGCAACCGCCGGATCCTCAACGTCGCCATGAAGTACGCGATCCGGCGGCGCATCCTGCGGGCCAACCCCCTCCCCAAGGGCAAGGATTCGACGGCCGCAACGAAGACCACGAACGCCGTGGACAAGCGATCCTTGCTGAACCCCGAGCAAGCCGCGGCAATCCTCGACTGGATCCGGCGCCGGCCACGCGGCGGCAAGCGGCTCCACGCCTTCTTCGCCACGCTGTACTACTGCGGCCCCCGGCCCGAGGAAGCCGTAGCCATGCGCGTGGAGGACGTGGCGCTGCCCGAGCCCGACGCCGACGATCAGTGGTGCGAGTTGCTGATCCACACAGCGACCCCGGAGGTCGGGAAGCAGTGGACCGACACGGGGGAGATCCACGAGCAACGCGACCTGAAAGGCCGTGCGGAGGGTGAGACGCGCACTGTTCCCGGGCATCCGGCCCTGACGCGCATCCTGCGCCAGCACATCGCCGACGAACAGCTCCAGCCGGGTGATCTCCTCTTCCGGGGGGAGACCGGCGGCATCCTCGCCGGCTCCGTCATCCGCCGGGCGTGGCGCAGCGCGCGCAAAGCCGTACTGCCCCCGCACGTCTACGACTCGCCCACCGGGCGCCGCGTCTACGACAACCGGAACACGCGTCTGACGAAGTGGCTCAACGACGGCATCCCGCCCGCCCAGGTGGCCGAGTGGGCCGGGAACAGCGTCGCCGTGCTCCTGTCGACCTACGCCCGGTGCGTCGACGGGCAGCTGCCGGATCTCAAACGGCGGCTGGAAGCCGCGGGCGACCTCCCGGAGGCGGAGGTGCCGGGCGCTGGCTGATCTTCCACCGGTCGAGAACTTCGACACGTATTCGACACGGCCACCCGCGAAAACCCGGTGACGGCCGGACAGCCCCGGACCCCGCCCTTGATCACCAAGGGGGTGTCCGGGGCTGACCCGTGTCGAGCGAAACGGCCCCTGACCAGCAAAAAGCCCTCCCGATGGGAGGGCTGAGGGATGGCGCCCCCGGCAGGACTCGAACCTGCGGCCAAGCGCTTAGAAGGCGCCTGCTCTATCCACTGAGCTACGGGGGCCTGGTGGCGGGTCCAAGGATAAAGCTCCCTGTTCCTCGACCCTGTCGCTTCGCCTCCGTGGCTCGATGTGGAGGTTCGGTGAAGCGGTCCTGATAATCGCAGGCAGGTGCGAATCGTGCATCGCTTTTGGCGTCCGGCGCACCGGGTGTTGTGCACTCGTTATGCCTGCACTGTGCCCTTGTCCCGGTCGCCCCTTGCGTCCGTTCTGTCCTGTCGGCGCGCAGACATGTCTATATGCTTCAGAATTCCCCTAAAATTGGGCATTCTTCGCATGTGGTGACCTTGGACGTACGGCCTCAGCTGCTCGACACACTTTCCGCACTGCGCGACCGTGTCGCCGCCGCACGCTTTCCGCTGCCCCTGCCCGGGGCGCCACGCGCGCGTGCCAACCGCGACGAACTCCTCGCGCAACTCGACGACTACCTGCTACCGCGGCTACGGGAGCCCGAGGCGCCGCTGCTGGCGGTCGTCGGTGGCTCCACCGGCGCCGGCAAGTCGACGCTCGTCAACTCCCTCGTCGGCCGGCCGGTCAGCGAGGCCGGCGTGCTGCGGCCGACCACCCGAACGCCGGTGCTTGTCTGCCATCCGGAGGACCATCACTGGTTCAGCGGCATGCGGATCCTGCCCGATCTCACGCGCGTGTGGGCCCCCCAGGAGGACCCCGACGACCTCCTGCCCTCCGGCGACCCCCCCGCGCGCGTGCTGCGCATCGACACCGCCGAGACCCTCCCGCGCGGAATCGCCCTCCTCGACGCCCCCGACATCGACTCCCTGATCGCCGACAACCGTGTCCTCGCCGCCGAGCTGATCTGCGCCGCCGACGTCTGGATCATGGTCACCACGGCCGCCCGTTACGCCGACGCCGTCCCCTGGCACCTGCTGCGCACCGCCAAGGAGTACGACGCCGCTCTCGTGACCGTGCTGGACCGCGTGCCCCACCAGGTCGTCTCCGAGGTCTCCCGGCAGTACGGTGCCCTGCTCACCAAGGCCGGGCTGGGCGACGTACCCCGGTTCACCGTGCCGGAGCTGCCCGAGTCCGCCTGGGGCGCGGGTCTGCTGCCCGCAACCGCCGTCGCGCCGCTGAAGAACTGGCTCGCGCACCACGCCCAGGATCCCGCCGCCCGCCAGCACGTCATGGCGCGCACCGTCCACGGACTCCTCGACTCGTTCAAGGCCCGGATGCCCGAGCTGGCGAACGCCGCCGCAGCCCAGTACGCGGCCGCCCTCCGGCTCACCTCCGCCGTGGACACCGCCTACGACGGCGAGCACGCGCGCGTGCGTGGCCGGCTCCAGTCCGGCGCCGTACTCGCCGGGGACGCGCTCAAACGCTGGCGGGCCTTCCCGCTGGACTGCACCCCGGGAGAGCTCCTGGACGCGCTCGTGGAGAGCCTGGCCGCCCTGCTGCTGTGCTCCGTCACCGCCGCCGACGAGCGCGTCGACGAGGCCTGGCGGCGCGAGCCCGCCGGGGAGGACCCGGCCCTCGCCGCCGGCGAGACCACCGCGGAGAGCGCCGAACACCGTATCGGCCTCGCCGTGCGGCGCTGGCGGCGCGAGCTGGAGGAGTACGCCGAGGAGGAGGTGCGCGAGCTGGAACGTACCGCCGCACCCGACGCGGAGGCCGTCGCCGCGCTGGTCGCCACCGCGTTGCTGGGCGGGCGCCGGGCGCGTAGCGCGGGCGAGGGGCTCGCGGAGCGGATCGGGGCCCATGGCGCGCTGCGGCTGCGCGACAGGGCCGGGCGGCTGCTGGGCGAGCACGTGGACCGCGTCATGCACACCGAACGCGAGCGGCGCGTCGCCCCGCTCGACGCCCTGGACGTCCATCCAGAGCCCCAGGCCGCACTCATCGCCGCGCTGTCCGTACTGCAGAAGGAGAGGTGACCGGTGACCGCCGTCACTGACCAGGACCACACGGATCACACCGACCACATGAGGCGCGTGGGACGCATGAGGGACACGGAGCACGGGAGCCACGGCAGCGAAAGCAGTTCCGGAACCGTGGAATACGGCGGTCACGCGGAGCCGGTGCGCCTGGACCACGCCGGAGGGGGCGGGGAGGGGACGGAGGGCCACGCGCGCGACGGCAGCGGTGCGGGTGACCTCGTCTCCGGTGACGGTCCGGCGGCAGGGCGGGGGGCGGGGACCGGTCCGGACCGCGAGCCCGGCGTGCTGGGCGCCTCCGGGTCCGCCGACGTCCACGCAACCTTCGAGATGCCCGACAGCTCCGTTGCCGCCGGTTCCACTGCCCACTACGGGGCGGCGGACACCCGGGAGGCGGTCGCGAGGCACGACGCCTCGGTCCCCGTCCGCGCGCCGGGCGCGCAGCACGCGCGCGTACGGCACGCGGGTGAGGTCGGGGGCGTGGGCGAGGACGGGGGCAGCGGCGGAGAGGGTGGTGTGGGCGGGGTTGTGGACCGGCAGCGGTCCGCCGGAGCCGGTACGGGGGGCGTCAACCGAGGCACGGAGTGGGGCAGGAGCCTGGACACGGGAGGCGGCACGCAGCTGCCGCATCCGCATCCGCATCCGCATCCGCATCCGCTTCCGCATCCCACCGGCGAACCCACCCCCCTGGGAGCCAGACCGCCCCGCACGACCAAGCCCGCCACCGGAGGCGACTGGATCTCCGCGGCCGGGCCGACCGCCGGGGCTGATTCGCTCCGCGCGGCCGAGCCGACCACCGGGAGTGATCCGCTCCGCGCGGCCGAGCCGACCGCCGGGAGTGATCCGCTCCGCGCGGCCAGGCCCGTCGCCGGAGCCGATCCGCTCTCCGCGGCCGAGCCCACCCCTGCCGTCGGGCCCACCCCTGGAGCCGGCCCGCTCCCCGTGTCCAGGCCGGTGGCCGGGGCTGATCCGCTCCGCGCGGCCAGGCCGGTGGCCGGTGTCGATCCGCTCCACGCGGCCAGGCCCGTCGCCGGAGCCGACCCGCTTTTCGCGGCCGAGCCCACCCCCGCCGCCGAGCCCACCCCCGCCGCCGGGCCCACCCCTGGAGTCGATCCGCTCCCTGTGGCCAGGCCGGTCGCCGGAGCCGGCCCGCTCCCTGTGTCCAGGCCGGTGGCCGGGGCTGATTCGCTCCGCGCGGCCGAGCCGACCACCGGGAGTGATCCGCTCCGCGCGGCCGAGCCAACCGCCGGGAGTGATTCGCTCCGCGCGGCCAGGCCCGTCGCCGGAGCCGATCCGCTCTCCGCGGCCGAGCCCACCCCTGCCGTCGGGCCCACCCCTGGAGCCGGCCCGCTCCCCGTGTCCAAGCCGGTGGCCGGGGCTGATCCGCTCCCCGTGTCCAGGCCGGTGGCCGGGGCGGACGCGATCCACGCAGCCAAGCCCACCGCCGGGGCGGATGCGACCCATGGGGCCAAGCCCACACCCCCAGCCGGCCCCGTCCAGTCGGCCGAGGCCAGCCCTGCAGCCGGTCCCGTCCCGTCGGCCAAGCCCACCCACGGAGCCGACCCGACCCCATCGGCCAAGCCCACCGCAGGAGCCACGCCCGCCCCCACCGCCCAACCCGCGCCGACGCTCCCGCCCACGCCCACGCCGTTGCTCCAGCCCATGCTCGCGTTCGCGCCCCTGCTGGCGTTCGCGCCGTCCCCCGCCTCGCGCGCGGCCACGGACACCGACGCCGTACCCGGGTCACCGGGGTCCGCCAAGCCCTCGCGGCCGGGGGAGTCCGCGGGCTCTTCCGGGTCCCCAGCGGCCCCCAGGCCCCCAGGATCCCCAGGGACCGCCGGCTCTCCGAACTCTCCGAACTCTCCGGGCTCCCCGGAAAGCCCGGAATCCTCCGAGTCCTGGGACGACGGTCTCATCGCCCGCCGCGTCACGGAGGCCACCGCCGCCGCGCTCGCCGCCGAACGCGCCTCCGCGCTGGACAGCGGCAGCCGCGGCCCCGGCACCCAGGCCCCCGCCCCGCTGGCGTACGACGGCCGGCTCCGCTCCCGGCTGGACGCCCTGCGCGAGCTGGTCGGGCTCTCCCGGACCCGCCTGGACAGCGAGACCCTCGCCGAGGCGGCCCGGGTCCTGGACGAGGCGGCCGCCCGCCGCAAGCTCTCCGGCCGGCACACCGTCGTGGCCATCGCGGGCGCGACCGGCAGCGGCAAGTCGCAGCTGTTCAACGCCCTTGCCGGAGTGGCCATTTCGGAGACCGGTGTACGTCGTCCGACCACCGCCGCCCCGATCGCCTGCAGTTGGAGCGACGGCGCGGCCGGCCTCATCGACCGGCTCGGGATCCCGGGCCGGCTGCGCCGCCGTCCGCTGCAGAGCCCGGAGGCCGAGGCGCAGTTGCGCGGGCTCGTCCTGATCGACCTGCCCGACCACGACTCCGCCGCCATGGAGCACCGCCGGCAGGTCGACCGGATCCTGAAGCTGGTCGACGCGGTGATCTGGGTGGTCGACCCGGAGAAGTACGCAGACGCCGTGCTGCACGAGCGCTATCTGCGGCCCATGGCCGGCCACGCGGAGATCATGTTCGTCGTCCTCAACCAGATCGACCGGCTGCCCGGAGAGGCCGCCGACCAGGTCCTGGACGATCTGCGCCGGCTGCTGGACGAGGACGGCATCGCGCTCGGCGAGTACGGCGAACCGGGCGCCACGGTGCTCGCGCTCTCGGCGCTCACCGGCGACGGCGTCGGCGAACTGCGCGAGTCGATCGGCCAGTTCGTGGCGGAGCGCGGCGCCGCGGCGCGCCGCGTGTCGGCCGACGTGGACGCCGCCGCGGCCGAGCTGCGGCCCGTGTACGCCGCCGGGCGGCGGATCGGCCTCAGCGAGGAGGCGCGTGAGGAATTCTCCGCGCGACTCGCGGACGCGGTGGGCGCCACCGCCGCGGGCGAGGCCGCCGAGCGGGCCTGGCTGCGCAATGCCAACCGCGCGTGCGGCACGCCCTGGCTGCGGCTGTGGCGCTGGTACCAGTGCCGGGGCGAGTCCAGCACGGGCCGCATCCCGGTACGGGCGGCCCAGCCCGACGAGGAGGCCACGGCCCGCCAGCGCGTGGAACAGGCGGTCCGTACGGTCTCCGACCGCGCCTCGGCAGGGTTGCCGACGCCGTGGGCGCAGGCGGTGCGCGAGGCGGCCGTACGCGGGTCCCAGGGGCTGTCCGAGACGCTGGACGAGATGGCGGCGCGGGCGGGACTGCCGCCGGGCCGGCCGCCGCGGCCCGGCTGGTGGCCGGCGGCGGTGCTGGTCCAGGCCGCGATGACCCTCTTGCAGGTCGTGGGCGGCCTGTGGCTGGCCGGTCAGATCATCGGCGTCATGGCGCCCAACCTCGGGATTCCGGTGCTGTTGATGGTGTGCGGGATCGTCGGCGGGCCGCTGGTGGAGTGGGGCTGCCGGATGGCGGCCAGAGGCCCGGCAAGGCGCTACGGCCAGGAGGCGGAACGGCGGCTGCGCGAGGCGGCCGCCGGCTGCGGCCGGGCCCGCGTGCTGGAGCCGGTGGCGGCGGAGTTGCTCCGGTACCGGGAGGTCCGGGAGCAGTACAGCCGCGTCGTGCGACGCGGTGCCGGGGTGGGGTGAGCGCCGGAGCGGGCGAGGGGTGAGCGCGAGGAGCCTCGGTATTCCGGGGCTCCTCGCCGGTTTTCGGGGGCGGGATGAATCGGCACCCAGGGTGGCAGTGGACCGCGGGGGACGGGACCACTCGTGTGGGTGGCGGGCTTTTCCACAGGTGGGTGGGTGTCCACAGCGCTCAGCGGACTCGGCCGGGCAGAGGCAGTCTGGGGTCGCGGCGATCGCAGGGCCGGTCCGGCCGGAGGGACGGCGGACGGCGCGCGCGATCGGCGTGACGTGCGGGCACGTACGGCGGTCGTACGCGCCCGCACCGCAGACACACGCGACACACCAGACACACACGCACAACGGACGCGCACAACGGGTGCGCCCAACGCAACGTGCACAACAGGTGCGCACAGCGGACACGCACGCCAGACACGCACAGCGCATGCGCACAGCAGGCGCGGGAGGGGAGCGAGGACATGAACGAGACAGTGATCTGTGTGGTGGGCAACGTGGCGACCCAGCCGGTGTACCGGGAGTTGTCGACCGGCCCGTCGGCCCGGTTCCGGCTGGCGGTGACCGCCCGCTACTGGGACCGGGAGAAGAGCGCCTGGACGGACGGGCACACCAACTTCTTCACGGTGTGGGCCAACCGCCAGCTCGCGGCCAACGTGGCCGCGTGCGTGGAGGTGGGCCAACCGGTCGTCGTACAGGGCCGGCTGAAGGTGCGCACGGAGGTGCGCGACGGGCAGCAGCAGTGGGCCTCAGCCGACATCGACGCCGTGGCGATCGGCCACGACCTCGCGCGCGGTACGGCGGCCTTCCAGCGCGCGGCCAAACCGGAGACACCCCTGACGGCGACCCGACCGGAGCCGAACTGGGAGACACCGCGTCCCGCCGACGTCGCGGACGAGGATGCGCCCCAACCGGCCCCGGAGCCAGCAGCAGTGACATGACATCAACTCGGATTCATCGACGGGTCGGACCGCTGTCATCCGGTCGCTGCTCAGCCGATCACCGCGATCGCCGCCAACGTCCCGATCGCCGCAACCTCCCGATCACCGCGAACGCCCCGTACGAACCGGTGGATTTGTCGCTATGCCCAGCTCATGGACGGTCCCGGCGATAACGATTGCGGATCGGATCGTCCATCGGATCATCCGACCGGCAGGAGAGGCTCCGTCTGATCCATAGGATGCCGGGCGTGCCCCTAGGGGCTGCCGATTCTGCTGGTGGGACCGTCCCCCACGTCCAACGGGTCCTGCTCGAAGGGGAATTCTGTGCTTGCTGCGTTCTCTGGGTTCCGCCGTTCCGCCGGAGCGGCACGCCTGGCCGCCGCCACGACGGTGTCCGGTCTCGTGGCGGCCGGAGTACTGTCCGGCGCCGGCACGGCCATGGCCGACGGGGCCGACGGCATCGACGGAACACCGCAGACCCAGGGCGGCGCGACGGCCACGATCGACGGTCTGAAGACCTACGGCGAGGCCGTGATCCACGAGGACGGCGGCGACCAGCGCGTGGAGGCGGGCCTGTTCGAGATGTCCGTCGACGGCGGCGGCACCCTCCAGACGTACTGCGTCGACCTGCACAATCCCACCCAGCGCGACGCCCACTACGAGGAGACGCCCTGGAGCGGCACCTCGCTGGGCGCCAACAAGGACGCCGGCCGGATCCGCTGGATCCTGCAGAACTCCTACCCCCAGGTCAACGACCTCGCCGCGCTCGCCCACCAGGCCGGTGCCGGCACGCTGACCGAGCAGGACGCGGCGGCCGGCACCCAGGTGGCGATCTGGCGTTTCTCCGACCACGCGAAGGTCGACGCCGTGGACCCGCAGGCCGAGAAGCTCGCCGACTACCTCGAGAAGAGCGCGCGGAACGTCGCCGAGCCGCAGGCCTCGCTGACCCTGGACCCGCCGGCGGTCTCCGGCCGGCCGGGAGAACCGCTCGGGCCGGTGACCGTGCACACCAACGCGGACGCCGTCACGGTGACCCCGCCGGCGGACGCGGCCACCAGCGGGGTGCGGATCGTCGACAAGACCGGCAAGGTCATCACGTCCGCGCAGAACGGCAGCCGGCTGTACTTCGACGTCCCCGAGGACGCCTCGAGCGGCTCGGCGCAGCTGACCGTCCAGGCGTCGACCACGGTGCCCGTCGGCCGCGCGTTCGCCTCCGACAGCCGCAGCCAGACCCAGATCCTGGCCGGCTCCAGCGAGTCCACCGCCTCCGCGACCGCGACCGCCACCTGGGCGTCCGAGGGCCCCATACCGGCGGTGTCGGCCCACAAGAACTGCGCCAAGGGCGGCGTGGACATCATGGTGGTCAACAGGGGCGACGAGCCCTTCACCTTCGAGCTGATGGGTGCCGAGCACACCATCCCCGCGGGCGCCTCCCGCACGGTGACCGTGCCGCTCCAGGAGGACCAGGCCTACGACTTCACGATCACCGGTCCGCACGGCTTCAGCCACCGCTTCACCGGCGTCCTCGACTGCAGGACACAGGGTGCCATCACGACCCGGGCGGCCCAGGCCCACAACGAGCCCAGCCCCGCCTCCGTGGGCGGCACCGCGGTCCCCGACACCGACCTCGCCGCGACCGGCGGCTCCGCGATCACCCCGCTGATCGCCGGGGTGGCCATCGGCTTCGTGGTGATCGGCGGGGCGGTCCTGGTGGTGCTGCGCAAGCGCGAGCAGCTGGACGGCTGACGAGCCCTGCGGGCACGCCACGGTCGCGTTCGGCGGGCCTGGGGGCATCTACGGGCAGGTGATGTGTCTGCCGAGACGCAGAGGACGACCTCACGGGTGTCCCAGGTGTTCGTCCGGGAGCCTGTCGTCGGGCAGCTGATCGGTGACTCTCCCCGGGCCGTCCGAGGCCCCCGAGGCCGACCAACGGCGACGGACAGGGTCGACCTGATCAGCCGCCTGGGAGCAGTCGTGCCGTGGTCTGGGCGGGTGTCTCGTCACGGGTGTAGATCGTCCGTGTCGCGAGCTGTTCGGTGCCGGGGTCGTCGAGCCAGCCGGCGAGGAAGTCGTGCCCGTCGATGATCCAGGATCGTCCCTTGCTCTCGGTGCAGCGTCGTCGTAGGACGCTCAGTGAGATCTCGCGGTTGGGAGAGGGCAGGAGACGGACCTGGTCTGGACAACGGCTCAGTGCAGTGCGGACCGTGACCAGGTGTCGGTGGTCGGTGTAGCTGGTGTGTCCCGCGCCCAGTGCCATGACGGCGCCGGGATGATCGGCGACAGCGCGGGCCACGGCGTGTGCCCGGGCCGGTTCCCACTCGGCCTCGGCTGCAAGGCGCCCGACCGCGGTGATGCGCTCGCGGAGTTTGTCGATGCTCCATCCCGCCTCGGCGTAGTACCCGTCCGCGGCGGCGTCCAGATCGACGAACGGTCTGCGCGTCCTTGCCGCGATCTCGCGGCCTAGGGTGGTCTTTCCGGTGCCGGCCGGACCGATGAGAACCATCCAGGGTGCCTCGACAGCCGCCGGTCGGCTCACGCGGCGATCTCCTCTCGGCGTTCCACGAGGTGACCGCGTTCGAAGCGGGCTCCGGCGCGGACGAGGGTGACGAGGTGGGGTGCGTTCACATGCAGCTCACCAAGATCTCCGACAAGACCCAGCGCAAGAAGAGGCAAGCCTGCACGATCAAGCCCCCTACGTACGGGTTCGCCGCCGGTAGGGGGCTTATCGGTGGGCGTGGGCCGTGCCTTGGGGCGGTGCACGCCGTTCTCACGGGACTCGGCGTACGACTCGACCAGCTTCCTCTCGGGGATCCCCGGCCTCATGAGGGGCTGCCGGGGCGGACGGTGAGGTAGGTCCACTGGCTCCACACGCTGCCGGTCTGTGCCCCCGTGGCCGGCGGCGTGTAGTGGCCGCGGATGCGGTAGTGGTCGTTGCTCGCGAAGAGCTTCAGAGCCCGGCCGTAGCCGTACCAGCCGTCGGAGTACAAGGGCACGCAACTCTGCGAGGTGACCTGGTGCCAGGCCCCCGAGTAGTAGTGCTCGACGTACACAGACATGCAGCCGCCGGACTGACGGGGAGTGACCTGCAGGTTGAAGCCCATGTTGAGTTCGGACTTGTAGAAGACCTGGTAGGTGGTGGATCCGATGCGCGTGGTCGAGAGCGGCCACTGCATTTCCGTCCGGGCCGTCGGCGTGAGGGTCGCACCAGTGGTCACCGTGCGTGGCGCGTAGCGGTAGTCCCCCGCGAAGGCCGCGCTGAAGACGGTGTTGCGGTCGATCTTGTAGTGCGCGACGAGGTTCCCCTGCGCGTCGACCTTGCCGCTCTTGAGCTGTGACCGCGACTTGCCCGCGGGCTGGACGTACAGCGTCACGGAGCGGGAGTTGTACGTGGTCCCCAGATGCGCGGTGACCTTGGCGGTCGCGCCGGAGTGGTACGACTTCGCGTCAGTCGCCACACTCAGGGACGGAGTGGCTCGGGATACCTGCACCTTCGCCGACGCTGTGACCGGGAGGTAGGAGGTGCCACCGTCGTAGGTGAAGGCGTACGTGTTCGCGCCGCCGACCTGCGGGGTGTCGTGGAAGGCGAAGCTGCCGTCGGCGGCGACGGACACAGTGCCCACCGAGTAGCCGGCGGGGTGCGCCAGGTCGGTCTTGACGACGTCGACCGCACCGGTCGTCACATGCGCGTGCGGCCAGGTGAGGTGACCGGTGACGGTCAGCGATGCGGCACGACCGGCGGAGGAGGGAGCGGCCAGCGCCATGGTGGGCGCGTACTTGGCCACCGGGATGTCGAAGGGGCGGCTGGCCGGCCCGTAGTGGCCACTTCCGGAGTAGTCGACGCGCAAGCTCAGTTGACCGGTGAGGGGTGCCGTGCCGTCGACGCGGTAGGAGCCGAAGAAGCTGACCGGGCCCTTTGCCGGGGTGGCTGTCGGGTCCGGGACGAGCACGCCGTCCGGATCGGCGTCGTCGTAGCGCACGATGCGTACGGTGCCGGGAAGCATGGATTCTCCGGCGCTGAGGCTGAGGCTCGAATCGGGCGACACCACGAACGAGTAGGCCTCGCCGGGGGCGAGTGGAGTGGTCCGGCTTCCGTGGAGCGTGACCGGCGCGATTTCCGGGTTACGAGAGATGTGGAGCGTCGGTGTTCCCCCGGCGGCGTCGACCGCGACGGCGTAGACCCGGCTCTCGTCCGGCGCCCAGGCGAGGCCGTGTGCGGCGGAGTTCAGCTCCGGCGCGTAGAAGTACTCGGTGTAATAGCCCTCGCCCGTCTCCGGAAACGTCACGACTCCTCGGTCGCCGCCTGCCATGGTCCCGTCCGGGGCCACGGCGACGGCCTTGCCGTACACCCCCGTGGCGAACTGCCCGTCAACCGCCAGATCCGAGGTGCGATACCGATTGGCGGTCGCGCCCTGAAACGACGGAACCGCCACATGCGACCCGTCCGCCGTGACCGCGACGTCGCTCAGGTCGGGGACGGGCAGCGCCTTCGCGGCCTGCCGGATCAGCGCACCGCCCTCGGCCCGGTACGTGACGAAGGCGGAAGTATCGCCCGTCTGCACGGCGGCCACGAGTACGCCGGAGGGCGTCGGGGTCGTCGCCAGCTTGGGCGCTGCTGCCCAACTGCCGGAGTCCTGCCGCAAAGTGACCGTACCGCTTCCGTCGACGGACCCGATGCCGCCGACGCCTGCTGTGCCGTAGCCGAACCAGAGGGTGCCCCCGGCGACGGCCAGCGAGTCCGGATGGGTGCCCGCGCCCGTGCCGTAACGAGCCGACTCGGTCAGCTTCCCCGTGCTGATCGCCGCGATCGCGTCCTGGTCCGGGAGAGCCGCGTACAGTGCGGATCCGTCGTCGGAGAGGGCGAGACCGGTGGCACCCGGCTCACCACTGATCATCGTCGGGTTCCCGCCGTCGAGGTCGGTGACCAGAATGCCGTCGGTGCCGGCGCCGCCGCTGATGAACAGGTGTCCGTGCGGCTCGTCCACGACCATGTGCGAGAAGTGCGCGATCGGCAGCGGTACGTCCGATGCGGCGTACGAGTCGACCGCGGTGGGACCGATGACAGTCGTCAGTGCCACGAGCAGCGCTGCGGTGGTCAGCGACGAGAATCGCGCCGGCTTCATGAAAGGCCCCCACATAACCTTCACGATCAAGAGGCGCAACCTAGCACGGGGAAGGCAGGCCACGACGGCGGGTGGGGCGGATCAGGGACTGTCGTGGGTCACAAGGAGACGGAACAGGCTGCGATCTCACATGTGATCGCCTTGGAGCGGGCCGTCGGCCGCGATCCCAAGGACGTCCGCAGCTCGGGCCTCCCGTACGACGACGAGAGTTCACCCCGCGTGATCGGGGTGAAGGCCTTCAGTCGCTCGGCGCGCGGTGAAGTGCTGCCGCTGGAAGGCCGGTCCGGGGCGACCCGCCGTGGCCGTCTTCTCATGCCGGCGTCGGGGGCTTCCGGGCCGCTGATCGAACCCCTCATGCGGTGCTCACAGTTCAGCACCAGGTCAGGACGTCGACCGCCTGTGGCTGGGCAGCAGTTGTTCGGGCATGATGCCGAAGAAGCAAGCGCCCAGCCCTTCGTCCACCGCCGTGAGCAGCTCGGTCGGCGGGATCGGTGAGGGTGAGGAACGCCCAACCTTGGGAGAACCCGGCGGACGGTGCTCGCAGCGCTGACGCGAGGATGTGCTCGATCACTTCGGGGGCCGGCGGCTTGTCGGAGTAGTGCCGGACCATGGGCCGCCGACGGATCACCTCGGAGAATTCCATGCCGGCAGATCTTGCTGGAGTGCGGCGAAGTACAGCGACTGCGACCGCAGCCAACCGCCATCAGCCCAGGCATCCCGGGTGGCCAGCCGCCTGCCACGACTGTCCCGCCAGTGGTCCGGGACGAAGCGGTGGTGCCAGACGCGTGCCGGATCGTACGGGCAACCACGGGGAACGCCGGGGAATCGAGGACCCACCCACCAGGCATCGACACGCTGTCTCCGCAGGTCAGCACCGCAGCGGGCACTGGATCACCTCAGCTTCCCAAGCTGAGGGCGCATGGTGGGACATCACAGGCTCAGGGGGTTGCCTCGCCTCCTTCAAGGGCACTCGGTCAGTGAGCGTGGAGGTACCGAGATGAGTACCGGAGAGAAGGCCAAGGCAAAGGCCGAACAGCTTGTAGGAAGGACCGTGCGAACGCTGGCTCACGCGGTACACAAAGATGATCTCGCAGCAAAGGGTGCCGCCCTCGAAGCGCGGGGCAGGATGCGGGGCGCGAAAGAGGGGGCCAAGGGCTCCTTCAAGCCCTGACAGTGTCACCACCGCAGTACGTCCGTCGGATGTGCGTGACGAGCGCGGCCTTCTGGACGCCGAGTATCGACGCTCGGCGGTCGCCCACCTCGGCTCCGGCTGTTCCACGGTGTGACTGACGGTGACACCAAGTGCTTGCCAGGATGTCGACGGCGAGCCTGCCCCCGGATGCGTCGTCCCAGCCCGATAACGATCGGACGGCCGTCGGCGACAGGTGGGGCGGAGACACCGACCAAGAAACCCCAGGTCACAGCCCCCGGATCAAACGGGTTAACACCCAAGCCTGGCGTTCAGGCAAGATGGGGTGTATCTGCCCACTGCCAGATTTCAAGCTGCCGGACGGTTTCTCTTGGCTGAGTTCATTTACACCATGCGCAAGACGCGCAAGGCGCACGGCGACAAGGTGATCCTCGATGATGTCACCCTGAACTTCCTGCCGGGAGCGAAGATCGGCGTCGTCGGCCCGAACGGTGCCGGTAAGTCGACCGTGCTGAAGATCATGGCGGGGCTGGAGCAGCCGTCGAACGGCGACGCGTTCCTCTCCCCGGGCTACAGCGTCGGCATCCTGCTGCAGGAGCCCCCGCTGAACGAGGAGAAGACCGTCCTGGAGAACGTCCAGGAGGGTGTCGCCGAGATCAAGGGCAAGCTCGACCGGTTCAACGAGATCGCCGAGCTCATGGCGACCGACTACTCCGACGCGCTGCTCGACGAGATGGGCAAGCTGCAGGAGGAGCTGGACCACGCCAACGCGTGGGACCTCGACGCCCAGCTGGAGCAGGCCATGGACGCGCTCGGGTGCCCCCCGGGCGACTGGCCCGTCACCAACCTCTCCGGTGGTGAGAAGCGCCGCGTCGCGCTCTGCAAGCTGCTGCTGGAGGCCCCCGACCTGCTGCTGCTCGACGAGCCCACCAACCACCTCGACGCCGAGTCCGTGAACTGGCTTGAGCAGCACCTGGCCAAGTACGCGGGCACCGTCGTCGCGATCACCCACGACCGGTACTTCCTCGACAACGTCGCCGAGTGGATCCTCGAGCTCGACCGCGGTCGCGCGTACCCGTACGAGGGCAACTACTCCACGTACCTGGAGACCAAGGCCACCCGTCTCAAGGTCGAGGGCCAGAAGGACGCCAAGCGGCAGAAGCGGCTCAAGGAAGAGCTGGAGTGGGTGCGGTCGAACGCCAAGGGGCGCCAGGCCAAGTCCAAGGCCCGTCTCGCGCGCTACGAGGAGATGGCCGCGGAGGCCGACAAGATGCGGAAGCTGGACTTCGAGGAGATCCAGATTCCGCCGGGCCCGCGGCTCGGCAACATCGTCGTCGAGGTCGACAAGCTCAACAAGGCCTTCGGCGAGAAGGTCCTCGTCGACGGACTCAGCTTCACGCTGCCGCGCAACGGCATCGTCGGCGTCATCGGCCCGAACGGCGCCGGCAAGACCACGCTGTTCAAGATGATCCAGGGCCTGGAGACGCCGGACGCCGGCGACATCAAGGTCGGCGAGACCGTCAAGATCTCCTACGTCGACCAGACCCGCGCCAACCTCGACCCGAAGAAGACGCTGTGGGAGGTCGTGTCCGACGGGCTCGACTACATCAACGTCGGCCAGGTCGAGATGCCGAGCCGGGCGTACGTGTCCGCGTTCGGCTTCAAGGGTCCGGACCAGCAGAAGCCGACCGGTGTCCTCTCCGGTGGTGAGCGCAACCGCCTCAACCTGGCGCTCACCCTCAAGCAGGGCGGCAACCTGCTGCTCCTCGACGAGCCCACCAACGACCTCGACGTCGAGACCCTCTCCAGCCTGGAGAACGCCCTGCTGGACTTCCCCGGCTGCGCCGTGGTCGTCTCCCACGACCGGTGGTTCCTCGACCGCGTCGCCACGCACATCCTCGCCTACGAGGGTGACTCGAAGTGGTTCTGGTTCGAGGGCAACTTCGAGTCGTACGAGAAGAACAAGATCGAGCGGCTCGGGCCGGACGCCGCGCGTCCGCACCGCGCCACCTACAAGAAGCTGACCCGGGGCTGATCGGTCTTGCGCCACATCTACCGCTGCCCGTTGCGCTGGTCGGACATGGACGCGTACGGACATGTCAACAACGCGATCTTCCTTCGCTATCTGGAGGAGGCGCGCATCGACTTCCTGTCCCTGCGGGGCAAGGAGTCCCGGCAGGGGTCCGTGGTGGCGCGCCATGAGATCGACTACAAGCGGCAGCTCGTCCACCGGCCCACGCCCGTGGACGTCGAGCTGTGGGTCACACAGATCAGGGCCGCGTCCTTCACCGTCTCCTACGAGGTGAAGGACGCGGAGGCGATCTACGTGAAGGCGTCCACCGTGGTCGTCCCGTTCGACTTCGAGACCCAGCGGCCGCGCCGGATAACCGACGCGGAGCGGGAGTTCCTCGAGAAGTACCGGGACGACGCCGACGAGGAGGCCGTCGCCGCATGACGGTGCTGCACCTGGCCGACGAGACGGAGGCGGCCGATCTCGCCGCCTTCCTCTCCCGGCTGCTCCACTACGACCGTGGAGCCGCGGTGCGCCTGCAGGCGGCCGGTACGGCGCTCGCCGTCTTCGGCCGCCCGCCGTCCTTCGAGGTGCTCGCCGTCCGCGCGGTACGGCTGGCGAAGCCGTACGAGAACGGGCTCGACGTCACCCTCGATGTGACCGTCTCCGCCGGTGAGTTCCTGGAGTCCGTGGACGAACGTGCGGCCACCGCCGCCGTACCCGCCGCGGTGACCGGTCCGCCGTGGGCCGGTGTGCTGCCGCCGCGCGGCGGCTGGCAGGCCGAGCCGGGGCTGCCCGCGCCGGACGCGCTGCGGGCGACCGTGGCCGCGGCCGTCGCCGAGTTCCGGTCGCGTACGGAGGAGCTGGCACCGGACGGCCGTAGCCGCGCGGAGCTGGACCGGATCGGACGGGACATCTGGTCCCGGGAGATAGGGCGGACCGGGCTGCCGGTGCGGGCCGTGCACGCGGCCCAGTCCCTGGGCTTCCTGCGGCCGGGCGTCGGGCCGGCCGACACCGGGCTGTTCTCCTCGGGGGCGTGGCTGAGGCTGCGTACCCCCTACGGGTCCGTCGCCGTACGGCGCACGGGCCTCGGCTCGCTCGGTGTCACCGTGCGCTGAGGCTCACTCCGGCGACCGGGTGTCGTCCGGCCACACCCCGATGTGGTCCGACTCCAGTTCCAGGGCCACGCGATCGCGCATCTCCAGGGCCCGGAGGTAGTCGGCGGGCAGCTGGAGACGGCCCGCGCGGTCGAGCATGGCGTACTCGCGGGCCACGACCGTCTCATGGCCGGTCGCGGCGTCGATCTCGCTGCGCCGCAGCACCTCGGTGGAGGTGCGGCCGTCGCGGATGGCGACCGTGCGGCGGACCTCGCCGGCCACGGCCTGGTCGTGGGTGACGATCACGATCGTGGTGCCGAGGGTCTCGTTGGCGGTGCGGAACGCGTCGAAGATCTGCGCGGCCGTACGGGAGTCGAGTTCGCCGGTGGGTTCGTCGGCGAGCAGCACCGACGGGCCGTTCGCGAGGGCCACGGCGATCGCGACGCGCTGCTGCTGGCCGCCGGACATCTCGTGCGGGCGGCGGTCGCGGCAGTCGGCCACCTGCAGCAACTCCAGCAGTTCCAGGGCGCGTTCGGCGCGGGCGCGGCGGCGGGTGCGGGTGCCCGAGAGCTGCAGGGGGAGGGCGGTGTTCTGGGCGGCGGTGAGGTACGGGAGCAGGTTGCGGGAGGTCTGCTGCCAGACGAACCCGACGGTCCCGCGACGGTAGGCCAGGCGGTCCCGTGCGGTCATGGTGAGCAGGTCGTGACCGGCGACGCGGGCGGCGCCGGCGGTGGGGGTGTCCAGGCCGGCGAGGATGTTCATCAGGGTGGACTTGCCGCTGCCGGAGGCACCGACCAGGGCCATCAGTTCGCCTTCGCGGACGAGGAGGTCCAGGCCCTGGAGGGCTTGGACCTCGATGCCGTCCGCGGAGAAGATGCGGACGAGGCGGTCGCAGGTGATCAGGGCGTCGTGGCCGTAGGCGGGTTGGTTCCGCGTCTCGGCGACGCGGTTCGCCAGGTCGGTGAGGGTGGGGTTGGTGGTCATCGGGTCTCCTGAGTGGCTGCCCGGTGCTGTGGCTGGGCGGGGGTGGGTTTCGCCTGCCCGCGCGCGGGGTCCCGCTGCGCGCACCCGTGCCGCCGCAGCGGCACGACGGCCCGCAGCCGGGCAGGTGCGGTCGCCCGCGTCGGGGGCGGTGGGGTCGCCCGCGTCCGGGGCGGTGGGGTCGCCTGCGTCTGGGCCGGTGCGGCTGCCCGCGGGTACGGCGGTCGTCATCGGCCGTCCCCCGCCCTCAGTTCCGTCACCGACCCCCTCCGCCCCGTCCACCAGGCCTGCGCCGTCGCGACTCCCACCGTCACCACCACGACCAGGACCGCCGGGACCGTCAGCGACCAGGTGTCAGGGCGCAGGCGGGCTTCGTCCAGGGGGGACTGGGCCGACGACAGGGCGATGGTCGTCAGATCGATGCCGGGGGACAGCAGACGGATCGTGGACCAGCCCGTCAGCGCGGAGCCCAGCGCGGCCGGCAGGGCCTGAGGGAGGGACTCCAGGACCAGCAGACGGCGGCCCTCCGCGCGGGTGAGACCCATCGTGCGCAGGCGGGCCAGGAGCGCGGCGCGTTCCGGGGCCGCTCGCAGGAGGGCCAGGAGCAGGGCCAGTACGGCGAAGCCGGCGCCCGCGGCCACCGCCGCCGTGTAGACGTGCTCGGCGCCCGACTGGAGCGGTGAGTCGGCGTACCGGGCGCGTTCGGCGGCCAGCAGATGGACGTCGGCCGAGTCGCCGGCCGTGTGCCGCAGCGCGCCGGCGTCCAGGTGGCCGCCGGTGAGGAGCAGGGCGGTCGGGCGGTCGGCGGGGGAGTCCAGGCCCGCGCGGCCCACGACGAGGAAGTTGCCGCCGGACACCGCCGGAGTGGTGTCACGGACCAGGGCGATCCGCACGGTGACCGTGCTGCCGTCCGAGAGCCGGACCGGGAAGGGGCGCCGGGTGCCGTACTCGGAGGCGACGGACGGGGAGGCCACGGCCGGCAGGGGGTGTCCTGGGCGGGGCGTCAGCTGGGCGGGGTGGAAGGCTCCGAGGCCCGTACGGGCCGCCATGGCGCCATAGGCCGGAGGGTCCACGCCCACCAGCGGGATCGAGTCCTGGCCGTCGATCGGCTTGGCCTGGTAGTCGATGCTCACCGCCGCCAGGTCCCGCACCCCGGGCACGGCGCGGACCCGGGCCGGCAGGGCCGCGGGGAGCGGGGCGTCGGAGTCCAGGCGGGCGTCGGCGCCGACGGTCAGCAGCGCCGCCCGTTCCCGGGCGTCGGCCACGCCCGCCAGCACCGAGCCGCCGAACGCCGCCGTGGTCAGCGCGGTCAGCAGGGCCAGCAGCGGCAGCACCGCCGAGGTCCCGGTGCGGCCCGCCCGGGCGAGGGAGAGGTGCCCGGCGGCTCCGCGCAGGCGTGCCGCGGGAGCGGCCAGGCGGCGCAGCAGCAGCGGGTGGAGGCGGAGCAGCAGCAGGGCGGCGATGACGCCGACGAGCACCGGGGCGAGCGCCACCAGCTGGTCGCCGCTCGTGCCGCGCCGGCGCAGTGCCGCGACCGCCCCGGCCGCCAGTACCAGCAGGGTCAGCTCGGCGACCGTACGGCGCCGGGAGGGGCGTACGGTCGCCACGTCCGCGCGGTCTTCCGTCGCGCGCACCGCGCGGTGTGCCAGGGCGGCGCGCAGCGGCAGCGCGGCACAGGCGATGAGGGTGGCGGCCGCCGCGGCGGCCACGGCGTAGCCGGTGCGGCCGACGGGGACCGCGAGCAGGGCCGCGGCCAGGCCGAGCACGCCGGCCGGTACGGCGACCACGGCGGTCTCGGCCAGGAGCCGGCCGGTGAGCGCGGGCAGGGAGGCGCCGCGGGCGCGCAGCAGGGCGAGTTCGGCGCGGCGCCGGTCGGCGGCCAGGCCCCCCGCCATCAGCAGGACGACGGCGACGACCGTGGCGGTGCCGGCGGCGGCGACGGAGACCAGCGGGGAGATGCCGGAGCGCAGCTTGGCGAACGAGGCCACGGTGTCGTCCAGGCCGGTGGTGATCTCGGTGCCGTTGCCGGTCAGGGCGCGGACGCGTTCCAGGGCCGGGCCGGACTCCAGGGCCGCCACGGCCGACTTCAGCCCGTCCAGGTCGCGGGCGTGCAGGGCGTGCGGGTCGGGCGCGAGGAAGGAGTAGCGGAAGGGGTTCACGGTCGTGCCCAGCAGCGCGGGTGCCGCCTCCTGGGGGAGCAGCAGGGTGCCGAGCCAGTACTTCGGCGGGTCCCCGCCGAGGCTGGGCACGCTCACCAGGACCGGGGTGCGCAGCCTCGGCACGGTCGACCAGTAGGCGCCGGCGGGGTCGCGCGGATCGAGGATGCCGGTGACCCGGACCGCGAGCGCGGACCGGCCGGGCACCGGCACGTGGATGACCGAACCGACCCCGATGTGCATCGACGTGGCGGTGTCGGTGGTGACCGCGGCCTCCACCTGCCCTGCGTTCGCGTCCACCGGGCGGTCGGCGCGCGGCATGCGCCCGGCGTGCACGCGCGCGTGGTCGGCCAGGCCGCTCGGCGCGAACAGCGAGACGTGGGCGGGCAGTCCGGAGGGCTGGGGCAGGAACGCGTCCGGCACCGCCGGGTTCACGCCGCCGGCGACGCCGTACACCGACTGGGCGCGGTCGACGGTCAGCGGGCCGCCGACCGTGGTGAGGATTCTCCGGTACTGCTTCTCCAGCACGGCGGGGCGCAGCGCGGCGGCCTGCCGGTCCTCCGGCAGCCCGGTGTCGTACTGGGGCGCGATCACCTGGACGGTGGTCCGGGCGGGCTGCGCCTGCGCGAACGCGCGCCGCAGGCCGGCGTCCTCGTACCGGTCGACCGCGCGCGGGAACGCGCCCGCCAGGCACGCGGCGAGCGCGACGAGCAGCGCGAGCGCGAGGGCGCCCCCCGGCGCGGCCCGCAACCGCGTCCGCACCCAGGGCGCGACGACCCGCGGCCCACGACGCCCCACCTCACCCACCTCCTCGGCGGCCCGGCGCGACCATGAGGGGTACCGCCGCGAGGGCGCCGGGAACCGATCGGCTGGCGGGGCTGACCCCGCGCGCCGGTTCGGCCCGGGACGTAAGGACCCGTGCCGCCGCACGGCCGACCTCGGTCATCCCTTTCTCGGCACGCCCCACCTCACTCACCTCCCTGTTCGCGCAGCGCCCGCGCCGGATCCGGCCGGCGCAGCGCCGGCAGCGCCGCCACCGTGAGCGGGACCACCGCGACCGCGGCCAGCAGCAAGGCGACGCGGCCGGGCGGGAGCCGGACCAGGAGGTCCGGCACCGGGCGGGTGGCGTCGCCGGTCAGGACGATCAGGGGCAGGACGGCGCGGGCCAGGACGGTGCCCAGGCCCAGGCCCACCGCGAGCGCCAGGCCCACCAGGACGGCCTGTTCGGCGGCGGCCGTGCGGGCCAGCTGTCGGCGGGGCACGCCGAGCGCGCGCAGCACGGCGGACTCGGTGCCGCGGGCCCGCTGTGCGGCCGCCGCGCCGACCGCGAAGCCGACCGCGGCGAGCGCCGCCGCCGCCACGGCCGCCGCGGTGAACGCGGCCTCGGGGCCCGCGCCGAAGGGATCGTCGCGCAGCTCGGCGGCGATCTCGTCACGCACCACCACCTGCCCCGGCTCCACGTCCGGCAGCGCCCGTACGGCGGCGGCCACCCCCGCCGCGTCGCCGGGTCCGGTGTCCAGCCACCACTCGTCCGGCGTCGCGCTGTCGCCGTACCGCGCCTGCAGCACCTGGTTCAGCGCGCGCAGGTCGAGCAGGACGGCGCCGCCGTCGCGGGCACCGGTGACCGTCGGATCGGCGGTGGCGGGCAGGGCGCGCACCGAGCCGGTGATCCGCACCGGCACGGTGTGGTCGCCGATCGTCAGGTCGACGCGCTGCCCGAGCCGGGCGCCGGCCGAGGCCAGATAGCGGCCGGTGGCCACGGCGGGCACCGCGGCGGGCGCACGCTGCGGCACGTCGAGCCGGACCGTGAGGGAGGCGACCCGCCAGGCGTCCGCCTCCGGGAGATAGCCGGTGCCGTAGGTGAGGGCGTGGGCGCCGGTCATCCTGGGGCGGGTGGGGTTGGTGGCCGGGCTCACGACGGCGTCGCCCGCGGTCTCCGTGGCGGTCTTCCAGCGGGTGGGCAGCGCGAGGCGGTGCGCCGTGCCGTCGGTGCCGGTCGCGGTCAACTCGCCCAGTGCGAGCCGGTGTTCGGCCGGTTTGCCGGGCTGGTTCATGTCCAGGCGGAGTCCGGTGAGGGTCAGCGGGCCGGGGGTGGCGGTCACGTCGAGGCTCAGCGGGTGGGGGCGTCCGTCGGCGGGGAGCTGCCCGAACGGCAGCTGGTACGGCACCCCGTACCGGTCCGTCAGCGTCACCGTCACGTCGGTGACCACCCCCGGTCCGGCCGAGCTGCGCAGGGTCGCCGCCAGCCGGAGCCGGGCGGTGCCCGCGGGCACCCGGGTGCCGGCCGGGGAGCCGTGCGGAGCGAGCCCGGCGAGCAACGGCCGTACCGGCACATCGGCCAGGTCCGGGCGCATCAGCACCGCGTCGGCCGCGTGCCCGGTGTCCAGTGCCAGCACGGTCGCCGTACGGTCGCCGGACAGCGGCTGGGAGACGCGGACGGCCGGGGCCGCCTCGCGCACGTGCGGCAGCCGCGCGTACAGGTCGGTACGGCCGAGCCCGCCCTCCCCGGCGGACACCACCCGCACCGGCACCCCGGCGCGGAAGTCGGCCTGGTCGTCCTGCGAGCGGCCCCAGGACGCGGCCTGCCCGATCGCGAGCATGCCGAGCGCCACGGCGAGGACCAGCAGCAGCACCGGGCCCGCCCCGCGCGCGGTGCGCCGGCTGAACTGCCAGCCGGCCAGCGCCACCGGCAGCCCGCGCCCGCCGGCGGCCCACCGCTCGGCGAACCGCGCCACGGGCGGCAGCAGCCGGAGCGTGAGCACGGTTCCCGCGAGCAGCGCCAGCGCGGGCGCGAGCACCAGCAGCGGATCGATCCCGAGCGCCCCGGACCGGTCGGCGGCCACACCCCCCGAGCCCTGCCGCCTCAGTTGCCAGTACGCGACCCCGGCGACCGCGAGCAGGCCGAGGTCGGCGCCGGCGCGCAAGGGAGCGGGAAGGACGGCGCTGCGCGGGCGCGCACGCTTCGTCGTGCGGGACAGGAAGGCTCGCGCCCGCCCCCCGCGGTCCCCTGTCCCCGCTCCCGCCACCGCCGGTACCGTCACCGCCGACCCGCAGCCCAGTGCCGCCGCGGCCGCGACCAGCCAGACGAGCGGGCGGCCGGCCGGGGGCAGGTCCAGGTGGAGGCCGAGGCGGGCCAGCGGGCCGTGCGTGGCGAGCACGGTGGTGAGCGGGCCGGCGAGCAGGGGGGCGCACACCGCCGCGGGCAGCGCGAGGAGCAGCGCCTCGGCGGCGGCGAGGGTGGCCAGCCGGGCACGGGAGGCGCCGCGGGCCCGCAACAGCCGCGTCTCCTCGGCCCGTTCACCGCCCAGCAGCCGGGCCACCAGCAGCAGCGCGTATCCGGCGAGCAGCACCAGCTGCAGGGTGACGATCAGCAGGGTGGAGCGGGCGACGAGCAGCGAGCGGTCCACCCGGTCCAGGACGTCCGGCAGTGAGGTCTGCGCCATCGTCGTCCCGCGCAGCGCCGCGCGGCCGCGCAGGTCCGCGCTCCCGGCCCGGGCCGCCGTACGCAGCCGGCCGATCCGCGCGGTCGTCATGCGCGAGAAGTCCGCCGACGCGAGCCACGCCGTGGTCCCGGCGCTGACCCGGCCGCCGGTGAGGACGGAGGAGTCGGCGAGCAGCGGGCCGTACGTCATGAAGCCGGCCTTCTTGGCGCCGCGGCCGGACAGGTCGTCCAGCTGCCAGTACGGCGCCGTCGTCGAGACGGGCCGGTACAGCCCGGTGATCCGCACCCGTACCGCCGGGCCGTCCAGCCGGTCGGTCAGGGTGAGCCGGTCGCCGGGGCCCAGCCGCAGCGCCCGGGCGGCGGTCTGCGGGAGCGCGACCTCGACCGTGCCCTCACCGCGGCGGGGGAGTCGCCCGGCGGTCAGCCGCAGCTGGGTGGGGTCCAGCGCCGCGAGGTAGGTCAGGTCCGGGTCGCCGGACCGGGCCGCGGGCGGCTGCAGCGAGCGGGGGAGCGCGTACGGGCCGGAGCGGCGCAGGGTCCGTACCGTCACCGGCAGGCCGTCGAAGGTCTTCCGGGCGCCCTCGCGCACGGCGGTGCCGGCAGCGGCCTGCCCGGCCGGCGGCACGTCGGCCTTGACGATCAGCGCGGTGTCCGCCGCGTCGCGCGGATCGGCCAGCACATGCCGCAGTGCGGCGTCGCCGATCGCCGCCGAGTACGCGGTGAGGGTCGCCAGGACCGCGGTGGTCAGCACCACGGTGAGCAACGCGGCGCCCAGCAGCAGCCGGTGCGCACGCGCACGTGAGAAGACCAACCCCGCCACTCGGCCCCCGTGTGTCCGGCGGTTCCAGACCTTCGGGCGATGCTGACAGAGCGGACCGGCTCCGGGTAAGCGGTTGTCGACCGGTCTATACCGGATCGTGACCGGAATCCGGCCACGGGCGACCGGAATGCGGCCTTCCGCCCCCGGCGGGTTGACGGTTGCTCAGTCCGGGGTGTTGATCATCGACGCGGCGGCGTACGTCAGGTAGTTCCACAGCGTCGTCTCGTGCTCCTCGGACAGCCCGAGTTCGTCCACGGCCACCCGCATGTGCCTCAGCCAGGCGTCGTGCGCCGCCCGGTCCACGGGGAACGGGGCGTGCCGCATCCGCAGCCGGGGGTGGCCGCGGTTCGCGCTGTAGGTGGTGGGACCGCCCCAGTACTGCATCAGGAACAGGGCCAGCCGCTCCTCGGCCGGGCCCAGGTCCTCCTCCGGGTACATCGGCCGCAGGAACGGGTCCCCGGCCACTCCCTCGTAGAACCGGTGGACGAGCCGGCGGAAGGTCTCCTCCCCGCCGACCTGCTCGTAGAAGGTCTGCTCCTGAAGCGTGCCGCGCCGAATCTCATTCACGTCCCCCATGGTCTCAGACCGGGTGACCGAGGACTCGAGCCTTAGGACCCCTGGGGCCGGCCCGCCCCTACTGTGGACCCATGGGTGCCTACGACGCCGAGACCGAGGGCCTGGCCGCCGCCGCGCGGGACGCGCTGGTACGGGAGATCGACGCCGAGGAGGCCTGGGCAGGCGACGGCGTGTGGCGGGAGGCGTTCGCGGTGGTGCCCCGGCACCTGTTCGTGCCGTACTACTACGTCGCCGGACCGCGGGGCTACGAGCGCCGCTGGGGCGAGAGCCCCGACGCGGAGGCCCGTGCGCGCTGGGTGCGCGGCGCCTACGCGGACGCGCCGCTGGCCACCCGGCTGCGCGACGGCGAGCTGGTCTCCTCCAGCAGCCAGCCCTCCCTGATGGCGCGGATGCTGGTCGCGCTGGACGTCGAGGACGGCGACCGGGTCCTGGAGGTGGGCGCCGGCACCGGCTACAACGCGGCCCTGCTCGCCCACCGGCTCGGCGACGACGACCTCGTCACCACCGTCGACCTGGAACCGGAGATCACCGAGTCGGCCCGCCGGCACCTGGAGGCGGCCGGCTTCCACCCGGCTGTCGTCACCGGCGACGGCCCGCGCGGGGTGCCCGAACGCGCTCCGTTCGACCGGATCATCGCCACCTGCGAACTTCCCACGGTCCCGCGCGCCTGGCTCACCCAGTGCCGGCCGGGCGCCCGCATCCTGACCCCGCTGGCCACCGGCCTGCTGGCGCTGACGGTCCGGGACGCCGCACACGCCGAGGGCCGTTTCCTGCCCACGGCCGTCTACTTCGTACCGCTGCGCGGCGCGAGAAGGCCGGAACCCGAGGGCGTCTCGCTCGCCGGGCTGCCGGGCCGGGCCCGCGAGCAGGAGACGTTCCGCTTCCTGCTCGCGCTGACCCGGGGCACTCTCGATCCGCAGGAGGCCTACGCGCTGTGGGAGCGCGAGGGCGAGCCGGAACGCGAGCGGTACGGCGTCACGGTCGGCGGCGAGCACGCCTGGACGTGGCTGGACGAACCGGAGGGGCCGTACGCCTGGCCCCTCCCGTGAGCCCCGTCAGGCCCGGCGGATGGTGATCGTCGTCCAGGCGCCCACGTGCACCCGGTCGCCGTCCTGCAGCGGAACCGGGACGAACGGCTGGATCGGCTCATCGGACATGTTGACCGTGGTGCCGTTGGTCGAGTTCTGGTCGACGACCGCCCAGCTGCCGTCGGGCTGCTGCACCAGCACCGCGTGCTGGTGGGAGACGCCCGGGTCCTCCGGCGGCACCGCCAGGTCGATGTCGGGGGTGTCGCCGGTGGAGTGCCGGCGGCGGCCGATGGTGATCTGGTTGCCGCTGAGCGTGCGCTGCTGCTCCGGCGAGTACGCGGGCAGGTTCAGGCCCGCGGCCTCGGGACCGGAGCGCTGCATCATCGCCATGAAGTAGCCGCGGTCCGGGCCGATGGTCGCCGTCCAGGTCGTCCGCTGCTGCGGGAAGCCGGGGGCACCGGGCGGGGCCTGGGTGGCGCCGGGCGGCGGATAGCCGTACCCGCCGCCGGGAGCACCGTTCGGACCGCCACCGGGGCCTCCGGAGGGGCCGGCGGACGACGGCGGGGAGATCACCCAGTCGTCGTCACCGCCGCCGAAGGAGGGCCCTCCGGCGGGCGGACCGCCGGCGGGGGGCCGGCCGGTCTCGCCGGGGAACGCGGGCGGCGCGGGCGGACCGGACTGCTGATACGCCTGCGGAGTCGGGCCGGGCGGCGGCGGGACCGGACGCGAGGGGTCGCCGCCGAAGCCGCCGGGGCCGCCCTGGGGCCGGCCGGGAGGAGTGGGACCGCCGGGGCCCGAGGGCTCGCGGCCGAAGGGGGAGCCGGGACCGGCGGGCTCACGACCGAAGGACGGCGGGCCGGCGTGACCGCCGGGACCCTGGCCCTGGCCGGGACCGCCACCGAAGCCGGAGGGGCCACCGGGACCGCCCGGACCACCCGGACCACCGGAAACCGGCCCCTGGCCAGGGCCCTGCCCAGGCCTGCCGCCGAAACCGCCGGGACCGCCCGGGCCGCCGGGACCGGGAGAGGTCGGCGGGCCGGAGGGGCCGCGCTCGCCGGCGAACGGCGTCGGACCCGAGGGCTCGCTGCCGAAGGACGGGATCGGCTCGGCGGGCCGGTTCATCTGCGAGGGCCGCGAGCCCTGGTACTCGTACCCGTCACCGCCGCCGTACGTCGCGCTCGGCGGCTGGAACCGCGGCTGCGCCGGGCGCGGCGCGGCCGGGGTGTACGAGGTGGCCGTGTTGGTCAGGAAGTTCCACCGGCACTCCTCGCAGAAGGGCGCGCCGCCCTCGCGGGGCGTACGGCACTGCGGGCACAGCTCCGGCTCCGGGGCCGACGCGGCCGGCGGGCGGGCGCCGGCCTGGCCGCCCTGCGGGGGCGGGAAGCCGTAACCGCCCGCGGGCGGGGGCGGCGGCGGGGGCGGAGGTACGGCACCGGCCATGCGGTGACCGCAGACCTCGCACCAGTCGTCGGAACCCGACTGGTGTCCGTTCGGGCAGGTCGGCATGTCGGCGCTTCCCCTTCTCCTACGCTTCCAGGGTCACTTCTTTACACGAACAGTCTTTGTGGACCGGGTCTCCAGAGTCATCTCATCCGCCTCCGCGACCTTCGTCTTCAACCGCACAGTACCTGTCGCGGCGTCGACCACGTCCACCACCTTCGCAAGCAGTTTCGCAGTATCGGCGTTCCCGGAGGCGTTCGCGAGCTGAACAGCGCGTCCCAGTTTGGCCGTTGCTCCATCGAAATCGCCCGCTTTGCGAAGGCTGAGCCCTTGCTGGATGACCTGTGCCAGTTCCGCCTGCCCGGTGTAGTGGGCGACCTGGGGGCTGATGGAGGTGGAGGCCACCATGTCGTCGGTCCACACGGCCCGCACGAGCCCCTGCGCGCCGAGGTTCCGCACCGAGCCGTCCGGTTGCGGCACGACCAGCGAGACCCGGGCGGCGAGCATCTCCCGGCCGAGACCGGCCGGCGGGACCTCGACGCACAGGTGGTAGTCGCGGGACTCGTCGCCCCACGACCCGGTCGGATAGTCCCCGGCGCGCGGCCCGGCCTCGGTGCGGCGGGCGGTCAAGTCCTCGACGGTGGGCGCCACTTGCTTGACGTACCGGATGGTCGTGCCGACCGGCGTCCACACCCGCAAGGAGACGTCGGCGACCTCCTTGCCCATGGCCGTCTCCATCATCCGCGTGAAGTCGGCGGCGAGGCCGGACGGGTCGGCGACGATGTCGGCGGTGCCGAGCAGCGCGGAGGCGATCCCTGTGACTTCTTTCACTTCCCAGTCGGTGCCCACGCCCCGCGCGTCACAGGTGAACCGTCCGGCACACGCCTGAAGCGTCGCCCGCAGGTCCTCCGGCGACTCGTGCTCGTTGCGGCCGTCGGTGAGGAGGATGCCGTGCCGGATGGTGACGTCCGCCGACTCCAGCAGCCGGTCGGCGAGCCGCAGCCAGGTGCCGATGGCCGTGCCGCCGCCCGCGCCGAGCCGGCGCAGCGCCTGCTTGGCCTGCTCGCGGGTGACGGCGTCGGCGATCGCGAGCCGCCCGCCGCCCGGATAGATCTCCTTGGCCACGTGCGTGCCGCCGATCACCGCGAAGTGCGTGCCGTCGCGCAGGGCGTCGATCGCGGCGGCCGTGGCGTCCCGGGCGCCCCGCATCTTGGTCGGCGGGTAGTCCATGGAGCCGGAGCAGTCGACCATGACCGCCACGGCCGCGGACGGCCCCCGGCCCCGCGCGTACACCGGAGCGACGGCACTGCCGACGGTGCCGCCGCCCGTCGCCGTCACGGTGACGATGGCGTTGACCTCGCGCCCGCCCTCGGGCAGGTACTCGTTCTGGTAGACGTCCATCGAGAACTGCGGCACATGCGACTTCGCGAAATTGGCCATGCGTACTCAAATCCCCCTTGGCCGCCCCGCTGACGCAGGGCGATGGCTGTGAACGGGCCGGTCCCCTCCGGCTCGTGTGGCCTCAGGCCGATCCTGCCCCCTGCGGCGGCGCCGGGAACGGCACGACGGCCACTGTTACGTTGTCGTGGCCCCCGCCGTCCAGGGCGTGGCCGACCAGGACCCGGGCGCTGTGCAGCGGGCGCGCGGCCGCGTCCGCCGGCACGACCTCGGACATCTCCTCGGCCGTCTCGGCGTAGTTCCACAGGCCGTCCGTGCACACCACCACCACACCGGAGCGGTCCGGCTTGAAGGACGCGGTGTGCGGCTCCAGTTCGTAGGCGTCCGCGCCGAGCCAGCCGGTGATCGCGTGGGCGCGCTCGTCGGCGTACGCCTCGGCCTCGCTCATCAGGCCGGCGGCGACCATCTGCGCGGCCCAGGAGTCGTCCTCGGTCAGCCGGGCCGCGGGCGCGCCGCGGTCGTCCGGCACCCAGTAGACGCGGCTGTCACCGACCCAGCCGACGACCAGCAGCCCGGAGGTGACCACCGCACCGACGATCGTGCAGGCCGGGGCGTTCTGGTGCGGGGCGTGCTCGCGGGCCGTGGCGGGCTCCTCGGCGAGCGCGTTGACGGCCTGCGCGGCGGCGACGATCGCCTCGTGCATGGCGGTCTGCGGATGCGTGCCGCGCGGCAGGGCGGCCAGCAGGGTGTCACCGGCCGCCTGGGAGGCGGCACTCGAGGCGTCGTCGGGGCGGGTCGCGGAGGACACGCCGTCGCAGACGATCGCGAGGACGGCCGGGGTGCCGTCGGGCAGTGCGGTGTGGCCGACGGAGAAGGCGTCCTCGTTGCGGTGGTGGCGCAGACCCCGGTCGCTGACGGCGGCCACCGGGCCGGACTCCCGTTCGACGTGGTCGCGTTCGCGGGGCTGGGCGTGACCGCAGTTCTCGCAGTAGCCGTCGCTGTCCACCTGGCCGGCCCGGCAGGCGACGCACATCTGCGCGGGCTCCTCCGGCTCGGCGACGCTCTCGGCCATGCGCGGGTCGGGCGCCTGCAACGGGTACTCCTCGGGTTCCGCGGGCCGGTCGAAGCGCACCCCGGAACCGGCCGGCTGCCGCGCCTCCTGCGCGCCGGGCTCGTGGCCGCGCGGAGCCGCGCCGGGCTCGTGCGCGTAGGGGGCCGCGCCGGGTCCGTCGCCGGGCAGGGATGTGCCGCCGGCGTCGGTGCCGGGCGGGTCGGCCGGCAGATGCGCCGCCGGCGGGGCGGAGGAGCTCTCCGGCCCGGGGGCGGGCCAGTCCACGCCGTCCCCGGGGGAGCCGGTCATGGTGAGGGTCGGATGGTCCTGCGGCGGTGCGGGTACGACGGAGAGGTCGTACCCGCACGCTCCGCAGAAGAGGTCGCCCGACTCCACGGGCTCCGCGCAGCTCGGGCACTTCGGCAGTGCGGCCTGCTGGGGCATCTGCGACATCGACTACACCCACGTCCGGGGGCGGTAACGGTTGGCCCGTTCCACCAGTTCGATCCTCTCCTCGCCGCCGGGCGCCAGCCGGGCCAGCGTGCGGTAGGCGCGCTCCAGGCCGAAGCGGAGGCCCCGCTCGTCCAGACCGCTGCCCAGCAGCACCCGTCCGCCGCCCGCGGCCTGGTTGCCCTGGCCCCCGGAGAGTATCCAGTCCAGCGCACAGCCGAGCACTTCCGCGGACAACTCCTCGCGTCGCGCCGGGTCCAGACCGTACGCGTCCAGTGCCTCGACCTGCCCGGCGGCGGCCGTCAGATCGTCCAGGAAAGCCACGTCACCGGCGGTCGCGGTGCGCTGTCTGAGCCGCGCCCGGACGGCGGCGACCCGGGCGGCCGTGTAGTGGATGGAGGACTCCGGCACCGACTCCAGGGTCCGCACGGACCCGTGCCGGTTCCCGGCCGCGAGCTGTACCCGGGCGAGCCCGAACGCGGCGCTGACATAGCTGGGGTCGGTCGCCCACACCAGGTGGTAGTACTCGGCCGCGTTGTCCAGCTGGCCCAGCACCTCCGCGCACAGGCCGAGCGCCAGCTTGGGCGCCGCCTCGCCCGGGAAGGCGTCGTAGATCGCGTCGAAGGCGAGCGCGGCGCCCTCGAAGTCGCCGGTGACCAGGGCGGCCACGCCCCGGACCCACACCACCCGCCAGTCGTCGGGCCGCTCCTCGTCCAGCTTGCCGAGGCTCATCAGCGCTGCCTGGTGGTCGCCGCTCTCCAGCCGGGCGCGGATCTCCCGCAGCCGGGTCTCCACGGTCTGTGCGGGCGCCGCACCGAGGGCACTGATCAGCTCGGCGGGCGCGGAGGCGAGCAGGCCCGCCAGGAAGCCTGCGTTGGGGTCGTTCGGATCGACCAGCGGGACGGGCAGGGCGAGCGCGGTGGCGGGGGTGTCGACGGGCTTCACGAGGGTGCCGGCCGGTACGGAGGCCGGCGGCAGGGACGCCGACGCGGGCACACCGGCACCGGCCTGCCGCGGGGCGGGCACCCCGGCTGCGGGACCGGACGCGGCCCCCGGCGCTCCGGCCGCCGTCCGCTTCCGCGTACGCACCTCCCGCGCCCCCAGCCGGGACACGTCCCCGTCCAGCCGCGGGAACAACTCCCGGTCCGTGACCTTCACTTCGGGGCCGAACAACGTCGACAGCGCGGGCCGGGCCTGACCGCTCTGCAGCGAGACGACCTCGCGCAGCACACCGGTCAGCTGCTCGGCCATCTCCTGCGCGGAGGCGAACCGGCGGGCCGGGTCGGGGTCGGTCGCGCGCACCAGCAGCCGGTAGAAGGACTCGTAACGGCGGAAGACGTCGATGGTGTCCGGGTCGGGCAGGGAGTCGACGTAGACGTTCGTGTAGCCCTGGAAGTCGAAGGTGAGCACGGCGAGCGTACGGCCCACCGTGTACAGGTCGCTCGCCACCGACGGGCCGACCTCGGCGACCTCGGGCGCCTGGTAGCCGACCGTGCCGTAGATCGCCGACTCGTCGTCGTCCATGCGGCGCACGGCGCCCATGTCGATCAGCTTGAGCTGGTCCTCGGTCTGGATGGCGTTGTCGACCTTGAAGTCGCAGTACAGCAGGTTGCGGCTGTGCAGGTGCCCGAGGGCCTCCAGGGCCTCGATGCCGTACGCGCACGCCTGTTCCACCGGCAGCGGATCACGCCGCCCCTCCGGCGTACGGCGGGCGTTGGCGATCTCCTTAAGGGCCTTGCCGCCGACGTACTCCATGACGATGTAGCCGTCGAGGGAGCCGGTCCGCTGGTCGAGGTGCTCGACGAAGTTGTAGATCCGCACGATGTTGGCGTGCTCGATCTCCGCGAGGAAGCGCCGCTCGGAGATCGCGGCGGCCATCGCGTCCTGGTCGCCTGTGTCCAGCAGGCCTTTGAGCACCACCCAGCGGTCGGACACGGCCCGGTCCACGGCGAGGTAGATCCAGCCGAGCCCGCCGTGCGCGAGACAGCCCACGACCTCGTACTGGCCGTGCACCACGTCCCCGGCCTTCAGCTTGGGCACGAAGGAGTACGGGTGCCCGCACTTGGTGCAGAAGCCTTCCGTACGGCCAGGACGGTCACCTCGTGCCCGTCCGACCGGCGCCCCGCAGTCCGAGCGCGAGCAGAACCGCTTCCGCTCCGGCACCTCCGGGTTCTCCAGCACCATCGAGCGCGGGTCCGGGCGCGGCACCTGCGGCACGTTCACCAGCCCGGCGCCGAGCCGGCCGCGCGTGGAGGTGCCGGAGGAGGAGCCGGAGCTGCGCACCGACACCGAACGCCCGGTGGACCGGCCCGACAGGGACCGCGAGAGCCGCCCGGACACCGAGCGGCGCGACTTCGACGACTGCGAGGACGTCCGTGAGCTGCTGCGCGAACTGCCGCTGTCGGCCGAACCCTTGGTCAGTCCCGTCGCCGGCGACCCGACCATCCCGCTCGCCGACACCACGGGTGCGAGGCCGCAGGTGTCGCAGTACAGCTCGCCGCCGCCGACGTCCTCGTACGACCCCTCGCAGCCCGGCCGCTGACAGCTCTGCCCCGGCTGACTCATGACTGGTCCCCCTTACGGTCCTCCGGCGCGCCCGCGCCGCCGAGCAGCTCGCTCGCCAGCTGCTGGTAGCGCAGCACCGCCTGTTCCGCGACCCGCAGGTCGCAGGGCGCGCTCCACAGCATCCGCCGGGCCGCGTCGTACCGCTCGACCAGGAACGGGTCCTCGGCGAGTCCGTGCCGGGCGACCTTCGCCTTGTACGCGTCCAGCCGGCCGCGCAGCTCGGCGCGGACCGCGAGCGGCGCGGTGACCGCGGTCAACGACTCGCGGGCACGCAGCAGTTCGTCCTCGGCCTTCTGCTCCAGCGACTCCAGCAGCGGGGACAGCCGGTGCCACTGGGCCTGCCTGCGGTACTCGGCCGCCGTCGCCAGCTGCTCCTGCAGCACGGTCGGCGGGCCGCTGACCACCGGCACCTCGGTCGCCGCGATCTTCGCCAGCACCTCGCCGCGCGCGGTACGGGCCTCGGCGAGGGTGCGGTCGGCTCGCGAGAGCACGTCCCGCAACCGGATCAACCGCGCCTCCGCGTCCTGCCGGACGGTCAGCACGGCGTCGATCTCCCGCCGCACGTCCTCCAGGGCGCGTGCCTCTCGGTCGTACACGGTGGTGTCCGGACGGCCGCCGCCGGGCGCCGAACTGCCCTCGGCCGGTACCCAGAAGGCCAGCGGGTCGGAGACGACGTCCTCGCGCAGCCTGGTCAGCGTGCGGGTGATCCGCTCCAGGTCGTCACCGGACGGATGCTCGCCGGGGCGCACGCCGACGGAGTGCGCGAGCTTGCGGGTGCGCTGGAGTTCCGCGGCGAGTAAATCGATCCGCGCGGGCAGCGCCGACCACACCGCGTCGGCGGTGACGACCAGGTCCAGGCTCGTCGCGTACAACTCGTTCATCCGGTCCACCAGGCCGGCCAGCGAGTAGGACTCGCTGAGCGTGCTCCCGCTGCCGGAGACGGTCACGGACTCGCCGCGCAGCAGCTCGGTCAGCTCCACCAGGTCCTCGCGGCTGGACCAGCGGCGCCGGGCGCGGATCTCGCGGGCGGAGCGCAGCGCGGCCGCGTAGGCGTCGAAGTACCCCCACAGCAGGGTGATCTCCGCCTCCGTGGACTGCCAGCGCTCTTTGGTGACCCCGGTCAGTTCGGCGCCCTCGAGGAGTCTGCGGCCCGCGTGGTCCTGCAGCGCCAGCAGCGAGGTCTCGATCGCCTCGTGCTCCTGGCCGAGCCGCGCCAGCGCACGGTCCACCTCGTCCCGGTCCATCACCGGCCCGGCGGGGTCCGTGACGCCCATCGATCACCTCTCGCTGCTGTCAAGTGTTCCGGTCGGATGTGGCTCAGCTCGTGCGCAGATACTCGGGCGCGGGCGGCTTGGACGCCGACGAGTCCTTCCCCAGTGTCGCCGACAGCCACGTGTCGTAGGACGCCTGCCAGCCGCTGGCGCGGTAGCCCACCAGAATGCGATTGACCCGGCGTACCAGATCGGAGGCGTCCTTCTTCATCGCCACGCCGTAGTACTCGGTCGTGAACGCCGCGCCCTTGAGTTCGACGGTCGGGTCCTGCGCGGCCTGGCTCGCGGCGAGCGCGCCGTCGGTCACCACCGCGTCCACCTCGCCGAGTTGCAGCCTGACCAGGCAGTCCAGCTGGTTGGGGACGGTGGTGGAGATGTCCGTGGAGACGGGCAGGGTGCCGTCCCTCCTGTCGGCGTCCAGCTTGGTGTACGCCGTCGAACCGGCCGCCGTGCAGACCCGCTTGTGCGCCAGGGTGGCGTTGTAGCCCGTGATGGACGACGACTTGGGGGCGAGCACCTGCTGCCCGGTCTTGAAGTAGGGCGCGGAGAAGGCCACCTGGGACAGCCGGTCGCAGGTGATGGTCATGGTCCGCACCACCATGTCCACCCGGCCGTCCTGGATCGCGGAGATCCGCTGGCTGGTCGGGATCGCCTTGAACTGCACCGCGTCCGGGTCGCCGAGGATGTCCTGCGCTATCCGGTGCACCAGGTCGATGTCGAAGCCCTCCAGCTCCGCGCCCTCGGTGTTCGGGTTGCGGTAGCCCCAGTGGTAGCTGTTCTGGTCGACGCCGACGACCAGCTTGCGCTTGGCCCCCGTACGGGCCTTGATCGCGTCGATCGTCGGCCCGTCCGCACCGGACGGCGACAGCGTCTGCTTCTGCGCGTCGGAGTCCTTGCAGTCCTCGGCGCGGGCCTGCACACCGTGGGCGACGGTCGGGCCGTCCCGGTCCGGACGGTGGTCCGGTGCCCGCTGGGTGCACGGCAGCAGCAGCACGAACGCCAGCGCCAGGGCGCACAGCACCGCCATCACGCCGACCCCGCCCCAGCCCCGCAGGGAGGTCCGTACACGCGCCGCGTACATCGTCATGCCCCCTGTCACCGGTACTCCGAAAGTCTGCGCCCGATGCCGGACACGGCGCCGGCCGCGCCGAGCACCGCGAGCACGGCCGCGCCCACCGGCAGCCCGGTCATGGCGTCCCGCCCGTGACCGGCGGCCCGCTGGAACTCGGCCTGCTCGTGGTCGATGGCCCGGGCCAGACTGCGGTCCACGCCGTCGAAGCACTCACCGGTGGCGCCCGTGGCACCGATGACCTTGTCCAGCGCCTGCTGGTAGTTGCCGTTCTCGTCCTCGGCGCGGGCCGCGGCGTGGCGCTGCTTCCACACCGCCATGTTGCTCTGGGCCGCCTTCACCGGCGCGGTGCCGCCCTGGTCGTCGGCGAGCTTCGCCGCCTGCGCCAGGCCCCCGCCGAGGCCCGCCATGTCCGTGTCGAAGGCGTAGTAGTAGGCGTCGTACGGCTTGCCGTCGACCGTGATGGTCTCGGCGCCGCGCGCCACCAGGCTCAGGTTCTCGTTGCCGCGCGCCTTCAGGGACGCGATCCGGGCGTCGTCGAGGACGGTCAGCGAGCGGATGCCGTGGTCGTAGGAGCCGTTCAGCTCCGCGCGGGCCACCGCGTGCCCGACGACGAGCCACAGCAGGGCGATCGTGGTGGCGGCCGAGGCGGCGGCCAGGCCGTGGTTGAGGACGCGGTTGGTGCGCCGGTAGGTGCGGTGCTGGGCCCAGCCGAGGCCGGCCAGCGCGAGCACGCCGAGCGCGATGGCGAGCCACGGATACGGCGTGGCGTTCCCGTAGTCGGCGTCGAGGCGCTGGTTCTCCTTGGTGTAGAGATCCTCCGCCGCCGGGAGCATCTCCTTCTGCATCTTCTCGTTGGCGTACCGCAGATAGGCGCCGCCGACCGGATAGCCCTGCCGGTTGTAGGTGCGCGCCCGCTCGATGAGCCCCTTGTACTCGGGTAGCAGGCGGTTCAGCCTGGTGATCGTCGCCTCGGAGGCGGAGCCCGGCTCGGCGTTCGCCGCAGCCGTCACCAGGCCGGCGGCGGCCGTACTGATGTCCTTCTCGTACCGGTCCCGGGAGGCGGCCGTCTCCTGGCCGCCGGCCAGAAAGCCGCTGGACGCCGCCGTGTTGGCGTCCGCCAGCGAGCGGTAGATGCCGGCCGCGCCGGAGCTGAGCGGCTGGCTGCGGTGCAGCACGTCGTCGGCGGCGGCCGCCCGCTCACTGGCCTGCCAGGCGGTGACCGCGCCGAACGCCACGACCAGCAGCGCCAGTACGGCCCCGATGATCCGCAGCCGCCCCGGTTCGGTGGTCGCCGCGGCCCGCAACCGGTCGGCGCCCTCGGCGAACGCGGTCCGTCGCGCGGACGGCGCGGGGGAGCCCGCGGGTGCGGGGCGGGGGGTCTGCGCGGGGATGCCGGGGGCGGCGGGCACGCCGGGGCCCGTCACTGGCGGTGCCGCGCTCTTCGGCGGGTGTGTCACTCGACCTCCCCCATGGTCATCCGTTCGCCGCCAAGTATCACCGCCGGCACTGACATCCGCACCGGCCTTCACTGGATCTTGATCGGATCGCAGTGTGCCCGACGGCGCGCGACGCCCGGCGCACCACCCCCCGCACAGGAACACGCCTGTCAGGGCACGTCGGTTCCCTGTGCTCAGGGCGACGTGTCGATGCGCGCGCGAAGCCCTCTGCCCACGGCGAGGTGCAGCAGTCGTTGCATGAGCGCGGTCGCGTGCGACTCCTCGCCCGGCGCGGCGGCGTAGTCGATCTCGAACAGGACGTTGCCGCAGACGAGTACGGCCCTGCCCGCGAAGTCGTCCACCGGCTCGATGCGTTCGTGCGCCCCGTCGCACGGGGTGGCCGAGGGATCGACGTGGGCCCTACCGAGCCCGGTCGTCAGCCAGGCGAACACGTCCCTGGCCTTCTCGGCGCCGCTCTCGTCGGGGGTCGGTGGCTCCGTATCGGTGGCCAGCGCGAGCCTCGAGGCGTTGGCCTCGGTGTGCCAGCTGCACCACACGTCGTCGTCGCGGGGCCACGGCGCATAGAGGCCGCCGTCGTGTCCCGCCTCACGGTCGCGCACCGGAGCTCCGTGCAATGCCGAGCTGACCGCGCTCCGGTCGAGGAGGGAGCAGGCCGGCGCAGGGGCGGCGTAGGGGCCGGCCGGCCTGCGGACATGGCTGACGGCCGCGGGGACAGTGGCACTCCCGACGGCCAGCACCAGCCCCGCCAGCACGGGAGCGGGCCACCGGCGCAGCAGCCGGACGGCACGCGGGTGCGCGCGCATGCGAACCCCGCCGTCACGGGCCGGTGGTGCTTCGCCGACCAGGTGTTCCTGCAAGCGTGCGTGGCGGAACTGGAACACCCCGCCGGACTGGCGCAGCACACCGCGCGCGTGGGCGTCCTCCAGGAAGGCCATCGCCCGCCAGGGCAGCCTGCCGGTGGCCGCCAGGACGACGCGCGCCGCGGCGTGGCGGCCCCATGCCGTGTTGGTGATCCCGAGCAGGGCGGTGATGACAAGGGCGCCCGACACCGCGGTGGCCCACTCCGCCGGGCCCGTCACCTCCGCTCCCGCGTGGTCGCTCCAGGTGTTGAGGAGAAGGACGGGGAACAGCACCACCGCTTCCAGGCACCACCGGCGTGGCCCGGTGACCGAGTGGTTGACCGCCAGCGTCAGGGCTGACACCCGGTCCGCCCGCAGCAGCGAGCGGGGGGTGGCCGACGCCACGTCGGTCGCCATGCTCGGTGCGGCGCGGACGACGAAGAGCACACCCAACACGATGGCCACGGGGATCGGGAAGCCCGCCGGGTAGGGATGCTCCTTGGTGGGGAGGTTGCTCAGCCAGGCGAAGCCGATCCCGGCGGCGCCTCCGGCGGCGCGCCAGAGAATCGTGGGCATGCGGCGGCGCAGTTGCAGGCGTGCGGGGACGGGCTCGGTGGCGTAGACGTCCACGAGGGCGACGAGCAGGGGAAAGGCGCCGATCAGTGCCAGTGCGGCCCAGGGCGGCAGTGTCATGTCCCAGCACCGGATCGTGCCGTGCGGCGGCAGGGCGGCGGTGAGGGCCACGGCCGCGCCGTAGACCAGGGTGACGGCCACCGCCGTCGCGGCCTTCGCCTGCTCGGGATACCAGCGCCACCAGGCGAGTTCGCCGCCGGGGGCATCGTGACGCGTGGCGTCCCGGGCCAGCCGGCTCAGGTGCCGTTCGGCGTCCCGCGCCCGCCAGCGGGGTGGTCTGCCCACGTCGGGCGGGGCCGAGTAGACGGCCGGGACGAGCCGGGCGATGAGGTGCTTCTCGATCCCGGCTCTGTCCGGGAACGCGGCCGTGTCCAGCAGTTCGGCCGGGTCGGCGGCCGTGTCGCCGTAGACGGCGAGCGCCAACCCGAGCATGAGCGGTGACGACAGCGCGGCGCGCAGCCGCCGGGCGTGCGGATCGTCGCCGTCACGGATGCGGGCGAGAACGGGCTCCCACAGCGGGGTGCCGTCCTTCCGCGTCCGCCGGGTGCTGGTCCTCAGGTACTCGCTCAGCTCCCGTACGGTCAGCGGCTGCAGCGTCACGGCCGCCGCGCCAACGAGTACGTCGGTCCGGCGCACCGCGTTCCGGTACTGCTCGGTGCGGCTGGTGAGGATGAGATGAGTGTGTTCGTCCAGGCTCTCGTTGAGCGTCCGCAGGGCCACGGCCCGCCGTTCGGGCGGCATTTCGTCGAGCCCTTCGAGGATCAGCAGGAGCCGCTCGGGGGTCGCCACCTCCTCGGCCAGTACGCTGCCGAAGCCGGTCGGTGTCGACAGTTCGGGGTGCTCGGTGGCGAGCCGCTGCGCGGCCCACCGCCACAGGCCCGTCTCGCCCGGGTTCCAGGAAGCGAGGGGGAGGATGACGGGGACCCGGCCGTCAGGCTCTCGTCGCTCCAGGAGCCGCAGTCCGAGCCGGAGCGCCGCGACGCTCTTGCCCGCGCCCGGCTCGCCCAGGATCACCAGCCGTCCGGAGGGCACCAGGCCGTAGAGACGGTCGATCTCCGCGACGTCGCCGTCGAGGGGCAGGGGCCGGTCTCCGCGTTCGCCGGTTCGGATGTTGGACCAGTGGTCGAACAGGTCGCGCTCGGCGGTGCGGCACAGCACGGGCAGCAGTCGCGGTCCCTGGACGCGGCGCGCGATCGCCTCGTCGCGCCACTGCTTGGCCTGCTCCCGGGCCAGTCCGGCGAGCACGCCGTTCACCGTGGCGCGCAGCGCGTTCTCGTGGCGGCCGCGGGACAGCTGCCGGCACTGCCAGGTCACCCACCCCACCGTGTACGCCGTCATCAGCACCGCGAGTCCGGCGACGACCAGCCACGGCGCCTTCCGGCCGGTCGCGGCGGTGAGTCCCGTGTCCAGGAGGAAGCCGCCGAGAGCCACCAGGACCGCCGTGACGGCACAGCGCCGGACGACCGACCAGCGGGACAGGGGCGTCAGCTGGAAGGGGATGCCATAGAGGTGGACGCGGCCGATGGAGCCGGCCTGGATGACCGTCTCCGCGTCACCGTGGAAGGTGTTGTGCACGTCGTGGAACCCGCTCCCCCCGGCTCGCCCCACGTCTCGCGCACCTCCGCCGTCTCCTGGTCGAGCACCATAGCCCGCGTCCCGAACGTGCTCCAAGTAGGCTGGGAAAGACCGGAGTTCGCCGGAGTGCGAAGGGCCGCGGAAGCGGAGGAGGCCGTGTGGAGGCTGAACTGAACGCCATGGCCGTGTCCGGGGCGACGACCCTGGTGCAGCTGATGGCGGGCGACGCGTGGGCCACCGTCAAGAGCCGGCTGAGAGCACTGTTCGGGCGTGGGCGGTCAGGGGATGCGCAGGCGGCGGACGCGGACCTGGAAGAGGCCCGCACCGCGGTCGTCGCCGCCACGGACAGCGGTGATCGGGCGGCCCTCGCCGCGATCGAGTCCGTATGGCAGGCTCGGCTGCTGCTCCTGCTCCACGAGGACCCGGCGGCGCGGGACGAGCTGCGCGCCCTGATCGCGGCGGCAGGGCGCTCCCCGGAGCAGGGCACCACCGTGCACAACACCATCAGCGGAGGCGACATCCGCGGTCCCGTCGTTCAGACCGGCACCATCGAGGGAGACCTCCACTTCGGGTGACGCGGTCGCCGCCGTCCCCCGCCGACAGGATGAGCACGGGCCCTCAGGGCCGGGCCCAGTACCCCCGCGCCCGCTCCCGCGCCTCCCTGTCCGCCCCCAGCCGGTCCAGGCCCAGCAGGGCCGCGCCCAGGACCGGGCTCGCCGTGACCACGCGGACGTCGGCCTTGGGGGCGCGGTCGGCGAGCAGGTCGCGGATGCCGTCGTCGAGCAGGGCGTGACCGGCCGTCAGGACGCTGCCGCCGAGCAGCACCGGCGTCTCCTCGTCGAGCAGGTCCAGGCGGGTCAGCGCCACGGTCGCCATCACCGTCACCTCCTGCGCGAGCCGGGCGACGATCGCCCGCGCCACCGGGTCTCCCGCGGCGGCCGTCGCGAACAGCACCGGCGTCAGCTCGTGCCGGCGGTCGTGGTCGATGTGCTCCAGGTGCAGCGCCTCGATCAGCGCGTACATGGTCGGCAGTCCGAAGTGCGCGGGCAGGGTGCGGGAGAGGGACGTCGGCTCGCCCCGGCCGTCCTCCGCGCGCGCCGCGTGCCACAGGGCCTCCTCCGCCAGACCCCAACCCCCGCCCCAGTCACCGGAGATACGGCCGATCGCCGGGAAGCGCGCGGTGCGGCCGTCGGGGCGCATGCCGACGCAGTTGATGCCGGCCCCGCACACCACGGCCACCCCGCGCGGCTCGGCGACGCCTGCCCGCAGGATCGCGAAGGTGTCGTTGCGCACCGCCACCGACCCGCCCCAGCCGCGCGCCTGGAGTGCCGTCGCCAACTGCTCCTCCTCGACCGGGAGATCGGCGTTGGCCAGGCAGGCCGAGACATGGGAGACGGAGGTGACGCCGGCGTCCGCGAAGGCGCGGGCGACCGGTTCGGCCAGCGCGTCCAGTGCCGCCGGCACGCCGACCGCGGGCGGCCGGAAGCCGCCGCCGCGGGCCGTGGCCAGGACCTCCCCGGCGGCGGTGACCACGGCCACGTCGGTCTTGCTGTTGCCCGCGTCGATGGCGAGTACCCGCGCGGGAAGAGGTGAGGTCACGCCCACGCGAGGTGCTCCCGGTTGTGTGCGATCAGCTGGTCGGTGAGGGCGTCGGCGTACGTGTACTGGCCGATCAGCGGATGGGCGAGCAGGGCGCGGAAGACGCGGTCCCGGCCGCCGCGCAGCGCCGCCTCCAGGGCCAGGTCCTCGTACGCCGTCACGTTCGCGATCAGCCCGGAGAACAGGGGGTCCAGCTCCGGAACCGGCAGTGGCACCGGGCCGTTCGGGCCGACCGCCGCCTGGACCTCGATCACCGCGTCGTCGGGCAGGAACGGCAGCGTGCCCCGGTTGAACGCGTTCACCACCTGGTACGGGCTGCCTCCGCCGCCCAGCAGCGCCGCCGCCAGGTCCACGGCCGCCTCCGAGTAGTAGGCGCCGCCCCGCCTGGCGAGCAGCGCCGGCTTCTCGTCCAGGGCCGGGTCGCCGTACATCTTCAGCAACTCCCGCTCCATGGCGGCGACTTCGGCCGCCCTGGACGGCTTGGTGCGCAGTTCGCGCACGACCTCGTCGTGGGCGTAGTAGTAGCGCAGGTAGTAGGAGGGGACCACGCCCAGGCGGTCCAGCAGGGGGCGGGGCAGGTGGAGGTCGCCGGCGATCGCCTCGCCGTGTTCGGCCAGCAACTCGGGAAGCACGTTCTCGCCCTCCGGACCGCCCAGCCGCACACCTGTCTCCCAGGTGAGGTGGTTGAGGCCCACGTGCGCGAGGTGGACGTCCGCCGGGGTCACGCCGAGCAGGCCCGCGAACTTCCGCTGGAAGCCGATCGCCACGTTGCACAGCCCGACCGCCCGGTGCCCGGCCTGCAGCAGCGCGCGGGTGACGATGCCGACCGGGTTGGTGAAGTCGATGATCCACGCGCGCGGATTGGTACGGCGGACCCGTTCGGCGATGTCCAGGACGACCGGGACCGTGCGCAGGGCCTTCGCCAGCCCGCCCGCGCCCGTCGTCTCCTGGCCGACGCAGCCGCACTCCAGCGGCCAGGTCTCGTCCTGCTCACGGGCCGCCTGGCCACCGACGCGCAGCTGGAGCAGGACGGCGTCGGCGCCGTCGACGCCCGCGTCCAGGTCGGCGGTGGTGACGATCCGGCCGGGGTGCCCCTGCTTGGCGAAGATCCGGCGGGCCAGGCCGCCCACCAGCTCCAGGCGCTCGGCGGCCGGGTCCACGAGGACGAGTTCCTCGATGGGCAGGGTGTCCCTCAGGCGTGCGAAGCCGTCGATGAGTTCGGGGGTGTAGGTGGAGCCTCCGCCCACCACAGTGAGTTTCATATCCGGTTCAACCCTTTACTCCGGTGAGCGTGACGCCCTCGACGAACGCCTTCTGGGCGAAGAAGAACACGATGATCACGGGGGCCATGACCAGCACGGTCGCGGCCATCGTGAGGTTCCAGTCGGTGTGGTGGGCGCCCTTGAAGGACTCCAGGCCGTAGGACAGGGTCCAGGCGCCGGGGTTCTCGGACGCGTAGATCTGCGGGCCGAAGTAGTCGTTCCAGGCGTAGAAGAACTGGAAGAGGGCGACGGCCGCGATGCCCGGCCTCGCCATCGGGAGGACGACCTTCAGCAGGGTCCTGAGGTCGCCGCAGCCGTCCACCCTCGCCGCGTCCAGGTACTCGTTCGGGATGGTCATCAGGAACTGGCGCAGCAGGAAGATGGAGAACGCGTCGCCGAACGCCATCGGGATGATCAGCGGCCACAGCGTGCCGGACAGGTCCAGCTGCTTCGCCCAGAACAGGTACATCGGGATGATGACCACCTGCGGGGGCAGCATCATCATCGAGATCACCAGCATCAGCGACAGGTTGCGGCCCCGGAAGCGGAACTTGGCGAGGGCGTACGCCACCGGGATGGACGACACCACCGTCAGCACGGTGCCGAGGCCGGCGTAGATCAGCGTGTTCTTCCACCAGGTCAGGAAGCCCGGCGTGTCGAAGACCTTGCGGTAGTTGCCCCACTCCCAGGTGTGCGGGATCAGGTCGCGGCTGAGCGCCTGGGTGTCGCTCATCAGCGAGGTCAGGAACACGAACACGAACGGCAGCGTGAAGAAGAGCGCGGCGGCGACGCCGAGGGAGTGGATGCCGATCCATTCCAGCAGTGCCCGGCGCCGGGCGGTGCGCTCGGCGGCCGTGGAGTCGGTGCGCAACTCCACCGGCTTGTCCAGTACTTGGGTCATGGTCAGTCACCTGCCTGGATGAGACCGCCCCGGCGCCGCATCAGGAACCCGGTGAACACCATCGACAGGGCGAACAGCACCAGGGCCACGACACAGGCCGAGCCGTAGTCGAAGCGCTGGAAGCCGAGGTTGTAGACGAGCTGGGGGAGGGTGAGCGTGGACTTGTCCGGGTAGCCGGGCTCGAACTGGGTGCCCGCGCCCTGGATCACCCCGGAGGCGACCTTCCCGGCGATCAGCGGCTGGGTGTAGTACTGCATGGTCTGGATCACGCCGGTGACCACCGCGAACATCACGATCGGGGAGATGTTCGGCAGGGTGACGTACCGGAAGCGCTGCCACGCCGACGCGCCGTCCAGCTCGGCCGCCTCGTACTGCTCGGTCGGCACGTCCAGCAGCGCGGCCATGAAGATGACCATCAGGTCGCCGACGCCCCACAGGGCCAGCAGGGTCAGGGCCGGCTTGGACCAGCTCGGGTCGTTGAACCAGCCCGGCGCCGGGACGCCGATCTTCTCCAGGACGGAGTTGACCGGGCCCGTACCGGGATTGAGCAGGAACGCGAAGGCCATGGTCGCCGCCACCGGCGGGGCGAGGTACGGCAGGTAGAAGAGGGTGCGGAAGACACCCGTGCCGGTCTTGATCTTGGTGATCAGCAGGCCGATGCCCAGGCCGAAGACGACCCGGAGGCTCACCATGACCAGGACCAGCCACAGGGTGTTGCGCAGGGCCGGCCAGAACAGGGGGTAGTGCTGGAAGACATAGGCCCAGTTCTTTGCCCCGCTCCACGTCGGCGGCTTGAAGCCGTCGTAGTGCATGAAGGAGAAATAGACCGTCGAGATCAGCGGATACGCGAAGAAGACCGCGAAGCCGATCAGCCAGGGCGACATGAAGGCGATGGTGCGAAGCGCCGCGCGGCGGCGCTTCGACGCCAGAGTGACCGTACTCATCGGCTACTTCGCCTGCGCGATGTCCGTGTCGATCTGCGCCGCGGTCTTCTGCAGGCCGGCCTTCAGATCGGTGACCTTGCCGCTTTCGTAGTCGTAGCCGAACTGCTGGATCGTCACCAGGTACTGGCCGCCGTTGATGGAGGCGGGGGAGGTGGCGGAGTTCGGGTTGGCGGCGATGTCCAGGAACGTCTTGAACCGCGGGTCGTACGTCAGCTTCGGGGACTTCAGCGCGGCCAGGGTCGAGGGCACGTTGTGGATGTCGTCGGCGAATCCGACGACGGCGTCGGTGTTCGTGGTGATGTACTTGACGAACTCCCAGGCCGCGTTCTGCTTGTGGCTGGTGGCGGCGATGCCCGCGATGGTGCCGGTGATGTAGCCCTTGCCGTACTGGCTCACCTGGTCGTCGGGCACGGGCAGTGGGGCGACGCCGATCTCGAAGTTCGGCTTGGCCTGCTCCGCCATGCCGAGCCGCCACTCGCCGTCGAGCTGCATGGCGACCTGGCCGGTGTGGAAGGGGTGCTTGGGGCCCCACTCGTCACCGAGGGTGGCCCGGAACTTCTCCAGTTTCCGGAATCCGCCGAGTTCGTCCACGAGCCGCTTCTGCAGTTCGAAGCCCTTCTGGAACGCCGGGTCCTTGGCGACGTCCGACTTGCCGTCCTTGTCGAAGTACGTCGGAGAGAACTGGGCGAAGTAGTGCTCGGTGGTGGACTCCCAGCCGTGGTAGTCCGGCATGAAGCCCAGCTGCTTGTAGCCGTCGCCCTCGGTGATGGTCAGCTTCTTGGCGTCGGCCTCGAACTCGGACCAGGTCTTCGGGGGATCGGCGATACCGGCCTTCTTGAACGCCGTCTTGTTGTAGTAGAGCCCGTACGCGTCGCCGAGCAGTGGCACCGTGCAGCGGTTGCCGTCGAACTGGGTGTACTCGTTCATCGGCTTCGGGAACGTCCTCGCCGGATCGATGCCCGACTTCTTGAAGAAGGGGTTGAGGTCGACCAGGGCGCCGGAGGAACAGAACTTGCCCACGTTGTTGGTGGTGAACGAGGAGATCACGTCCGGTGCCTTGTCACCACCCGACCGCAGCGCCTGATTGATCTTGTCGTCGGTCATGTTGCCGACGATGTTCACGTGGATGTTGGGGTGCGCCTTCTCGAAGCCGTCGACCAGGGACCTGACCGCCTTCACCTCGTTCGGCGCGCTCCAGGCGTGCCAGAAGTTGATGGTGGTGTCCTTCGAGGCGTCGTCCGTGGCGCCCGAGTTGGACTGGCCGGTGCAGGCGGTGGTGAGCAGGGCCAGCGACGCGGTCAGGGCAAAAGCCGTCTTTCGGGCAACTGAAGGTATGGCTTCGGGCATGGCGAGGTCTCCCAGGGGCAGGTGGACGGAAGAGGTGCTGCCGGGGGTCAGCGCGAGGTGTCGAAGACCTCGTCGCGGGTCATGACGAGCGCGGCCTCCAACGCGCCGCGCAGGACAGGGTGTTCGTGCACGTCACCGACGACCAGCCGGGGGCGGGCCGCGGCCAGCTCCTCCAGCTCGGCCTGGACGAGGGCGCGCAGGACCTCGCCGCCGGCCGTGAGCGCGGAGCCGCTGAGGACGACGAGTTCGGGGTCGAGGACGGAGACGAGCGAGGCGAGACCCGTGGCGAGCCGGGTCGCGTAGGTCTGGAGCAGCTCCCGGTAGGGGCCGACGGCGTGGTCGGCGCCCCGTGCCACGAGCTCGGCGGCGACCTCGGTGTACGACCCCGACGGCACGTCCTGGACCCCGAGTTCCCGGGCCAGCTTCGGTACGGCCTGGGAGCCGGCCAGCTCCTGGTAGCCGCCGCTGTTGGCCTTGGTCACCTGTCGTACCAGGGGTGTGCCCGGCACCGGCAGGAAGCCGACCTCGCCGGCGCCGCCGGTCCAGCCCCGGTGCAGACGGCCGCCGAGAACGAGGGCGGCGCCGAGCCCCTCCTGGTTCCACAGCAGGACGAAGTCCCCGTGGCCGCGGGCGGCACCCAGCCGCTGTTCGGCCAGGGCGACGAGGTTGACGTCGTTCTCGTACTCCACCGGCATCGGCAGGGCGGCGGCGAGTTCGTCGAGCAGGGTGGGGGAGTGCCAGCCGGGCAGATGGGAGGCGTAGCGCAGCCGGCCGGTGCCCGGGTCGAAGGCGCCCGGGGTGCCGATGACCAGCCGGTGCACGTCGGACCGGGCGAGCCCGGCGGCCTTCACGGCCCCGTCGAGGGCGTCGGTGACCTGCTGGACGACGGGCCGGGCGGGCCGGCGGCCCGGGGTGGGCAGCTCGTACTCGCCCACCGTGCGGCCGGTGATGTCGGCGATGGCGGCGCGGATCCGCTCCGGGGTGACATCGAGTCCCGCGGCGTACGCGGCGCCGGGATTCACCGCGTACAGCTGGGCGTTGGGGCCCGGCCGGCCCTCGCTGGTGCCGGTGACCCGGACCAGTCCGGCCGCCTCGAGACGGGCCAGCAGCTGGGAGGCGGTTGGCTTGGACAGGCCGGTCAGCTTCCCGATCCGGGTGCGCGACAGCGGGCCGTGCTCCAGCAGGAGGTCCAGTGCGGCGCGGTCGTTCATGGCGCGCAGCACGCGCGGTGTGCCCGGCGTACCGGCGGTTCCTGCCATGGGGTCGACACCTGCCCTTCCAGCCGCCCAGCTTCTCAGTGACCTGGCCGGAGGTCCAGTCGTGATCACGGACCGCCCGAAGATCATTGTTAGGAAACTTTCCTATTGGGGTGGGAGGAACGTAAGCCCAGGACGAAGGGGGCGTCAATAGACAACGGCGCCGAGGCAACAGAGTCGTTATCTCGGCGGGCGGGGCCGTACGGCTGCTTCACGGCCGGCTGGTCTTCGAACCGCTTGTCCGGGCGCGTGGCCCGGCCGTCGGCGAACGGATGGCGAAGGTGCCCGACCGAAGGCCCCTGCGGAAGCTGTGCACGCTGCGAGGCCGACTTCGTCTGCTTCCTCTTCGCCCTCCACGTGTGCGGCGCGCCGGCCCGCCGGGCCCGCGGTACCGGCACACCGGTCACGGCGGCGGCGCCGGACGCCACCCAGCGGAGACCGGCGCTCACCCCCGGTTCTCCTCGTCACGCTCCTTCCGGGCCAAGCCCGCGCCGGGTGCCCCGGCAGAACGACGGGGCACCCCGTGCGCACTCGGCGCCGGAATGCCCCACCTGTTCACGCGAACGAGTGTGCCGAATTCGTTCCGCTCCCTATTTGCCCGGAGGTGTCGGCCGCTGCGGAGCGATCGGTGCCGTTGCCGCCGCCTGCGGCGAATCCGCGTTGGAGAACACCGACGGGGCTGCCACCGCGGCCGTCGGGTCCGGGGTGTCCTCCACGTCCTCGACCGACGTCGCGCCGCCCACGATGCGGATGCTCGCCGCGTCGAACGCCCGCTTGATCCGCCACCGCAGCTCGCGCTCGACCGTCAGCGCCTTGCCCGGCATGGTCCTCGCCGAGACGCGGACCACCATGGAGTCGATCAGGACCGAGTCCAGGCCGAGCACCTCGATCGGGCCCCACAGCAGCTCGTTCCAGGGCTCTTCCTTGCTCATGTGCTCGGCGACGTCGTCCAGGGTCGCCCTGACCTTGTCCAGGTCCTCGCTCGCCCGCACGGTCACGTCGACCCCGGCCGTGGCCCAGCCCTGGGAGAGGTTGCCGATCCGCTTGACCTCGCCGTTGCGGACGTACCAGATCTCGCCGTCGGCGCCGCGCAGCTTGGTCACGCGCAGCCCGACCTCGATCACCTCGCCGGTGGCCACGCCCGCGTCGATCACGTCACCGACGCCGTACTGGTCCTCCAGGATCATGAACACACCGGAGAGGAAGTCGGTGACCAGGTTCCGCGCGCCGAAACCGATCGCCACGCCGGCCACACCGGCCGACGCCAGCAGCGGCGCCAGGTTGATCTTGAAGGTGGACAGCACCATCAGCGCCGCCGTACCCATGATCAGGAAGCTCGCCACCGAGCGCAGCACCGACCCGATCGCCGCCGACCGCTGCCGCCGCCGTTCGGCGTTGACCAGCAGCCCGCTCAGCGCGCTGCCGTCCACGGCCTCCGCGGTGCGGCCCATTCGCTCTATCAGCTTGGTGATCGCCCGCCGCACCATCGCGCGCAGCGCGACCGCGATCACCACGATCAGCAGGATCTGCAGCCCCATGGCGAGCCACGTCGACCAGTTCTGCTCGACCCAGCTCGCCGCGTTCGTCGCGCTCTCCTGGGCGTCCTGGAGCGACGGCACGGCCGGCTCCGTCGATCCCGAGGGGGAGGGGGCGGGGGTCGGCGACGCTGCGGCGGCCAGGAGGGCGGCGGGCAAGGACGACACGACAGGTACCTCCAAGGTGCTGCGCGAGTCCGTACCGGCGGGGGCGGTCAAGGTCTTCGAGGTCACGAGAAGGTCACCGGACGGACAGGACCACCACACTAACGGGGCATTGTGTGTGCCCCGCGCGGATCCGCCAAGGAGAGGCACAGGAGAGACAGGGCTCACCCTGGCTTGAACAGGCCATGATCCGGGGGATGTATCGGATGTGGTCGAAAACACTCCCAGCCCGTTACCGGGACATGGTGGCGCTTCCACCAGGCATGAGGGGAGACTGACTGCAGATCGTCCCGGCGCGAGCCACGCGCCGCCGACGCCCAAGGAGGCACCCGTGCCGCATGTCCTGGTTCTCAACGCGTCGTACGAGCCGCTCGGCGTCGTACCGCTCCGCCGCGCGCTCATCCTCGTCCTGGAGAACAAGGCTGTCTCCCTCGAGGAATCCGGCGCCTTTATGCACAGCGCGACCGTCACAGTCCCCGCACCCAGCGTGGTCCGGCTCAAGCGATTCGTCCGGGTTCCCTATCGGGGGCCCGTTCCTCTCACCCGGCGGGCGCTCTTCGCGCGCGACGGGGGCCGGTGCATGTACTGCGGTGGCGTCGCAACCAGCGTCGACCACGTCATCCCGCGCAGCCGCGGGGGCAAGCACGTCTGGGACAACGTGGTGGCCTCCTGCCGCCGCTGCAACCACGTGAAGGCCGACCGTCACCTCGTGGAGCTGGGGTGGCGACTGCGACACAAACCGGCTCCGCCGACGGGGCTGGCCTGGCGCATCATCGGCACGGGCCATAGGGACCCGCGCTGGCTGCCTTACTTGCAGCCGTACGGCGCGGATGATGCCATGGCCCGGATCGACGGCATTTCTGCCTAGATCCGGGCCGTGTTGTACGCCCAGGAGGGGCGTGGTGGCGGTTGTCCGGCGGCCGCGCCTCACGGGTGCTCAGCCCGTCCACGACGGTCGCGCGCAGCACCTCGCGCAGCTCGGGGGAGATCCGGTCCAGGGCGGTGCCGACATCGCCGTACTCCAGCCCCGCCAGCACCCGGTCCTCGGCGGACGGCGCGGCGGCGGGCTCGTACCGTCCGGTGGCCTCCGCCGTCCTGGCGTCCAGCGGTGGACCCGCGACCCGTGCGGCCCGCTCCTGCGCCCGGCGCGCGTCGACGAGCCGGCGGGCGGCGATCGTCCACAGCCAGCCGCCGGCCTCCTGTCCGCGATGCCCGGCCGCCGACCGCCACACCGTGACGAACGTCTCCTGCAGCACCTCGCGCACCACCTCGGGGTCGGCGCACCGGCGCGTCAGCCCCACGTGCAGCCAGCCCGCGTGCCGGTCGTACAGCGCGGCCATCGCGGCCGCGTCCCCCGCGGCGACGGCCCGCAGCAGCGCCGCGTCCCCGCCCGCGCCGTCGGCTCCCTCGTCGTTCTCCCGCTGGCCCCCCATGGGGCGGAACAGTCTCACACCCTCTCTATCGATCACCGGTCCGGCGCCGGATCACCCCGGCGCGGGGTTTTGGCGAGTGGCGGCGGCGTCTCGGGGTAGGCCTGCCCTGACCCCGTCAGAAGCCGCAGCCTCCGACATACCGACGACCTCAATCGAAGGAGCACCCGTGGCCGCACCGGCGCGTCTCTCGATCCCGGCCCAGTGGAAACACGAGGAGAAACCCTTCGGCGCGGAGAGCGCCTGCGTGCAGGCGCCGCTGACCAGCGAACCGCCGCTGCCCGACGCCGAGCCCCTGACCAGCGAGCCTCCCTTGTCCGACGCCACTCCGCTGACCAGCGAGTCCGAACCGGTCCCGGATTCCTTCGGCCCGGGGCTGTAGATGACGGCGGCGCTCGAGGACGAGGACCTGTCCCGGCTCGCCGAGTTGCACGGGGTCGCCACCTCCTACAGCCCCGCCCCGGGCCGTACGGTCGCCGTCCCCGCCTCCGCCGTGGTCGCCGTCCTGGCCGCCCTCGGTGTCGACGCGGGCGGACCCGACGCCGTACGCACCGCGCTCGCCGCACGCGAACGTGAGCTGCGCGAGCGACTGCTGCCGCCGACCGTCGTGCACTGGGCCGGTGATCCGCAGGGCCCCGCCGCCCTCGCCGCGCTGCCCTCCGGCACCCGCCTGCGCGTCGAGACCGAGGAGGGCGAGGAGCGGGACACGGCCGAGGGGCTGCCGCTCGGCGTGCACCGGGTGACCGCCCTCGCGCCTGACGGCCGCACCGGCCACGCCCACCTCGTCGTCGCCCCCGACCGGCTGCCCGCCCTGCCCGGCCGCTCCTACGGCCTCCTCGTCCAGCTGTACTCGCTGCTCTCCCGGCGCTCCTGGGGCATGGGCGACCTCGGCGACCTCGCCGAGCTGGCCGGATGGGCCGGACGCACCGCCGGCGCCGGATTCGTCCAGGTCAACCCGCTGCACGCGGCCGTGCCCGGCGCCCCCACCGACCCCTCCCCGTACCGTCCGTCCTCCCGCCGCTTCCCCGACCCGGTGCACCTGCGGATCGAGGACGTCCCCGAGTACGCCCACGTCGAGGACCGGGAGCGGCTGAGCGGCCTGTTGGAGCGGGCCGCGCGGCTGCGCGCCGCCGTCCTCGACAAGGGCGCCCTCATCGACCGGGACGCGGTGTGGGAGACCAAGCGCGAGGCGCTCGAACTGGTCCTGGCCGTCCCCCTCGGCCCCGGCCGCCGGGCCGCCTACGACGACTTCCGCGCCGCCCACGGCCAGGCCCTCGACGACCACGCCACCTGGTACGCCCTCGCCGAGATCCACGGCTCCGACTGGCACCGCTGGCCCGAGGAGCTGCGCGACCCCCGCTCGGCCGGCACCGCCCGGGCCCGCGCCGACCTCGCCGACCGGGTCGAGTTCCACGCCCGCCTCGCCTGGCTCACCGACGGCCAGCTCCGCGCCGCCCAGCGCACCGCCCGCGAGGCAGGTATGCCCGTGGGGATCGTGCACGACCTCGCCGTCGGCGTGCACCCCGTGGGCGCCGACGCCTGGGCCCAGCAGGACGTGTTCGCCGCCGGCACCTCGGTCGGCGCCCCGCCCGACGCCTTCAACGCCCGCGGCCAGGACTGGGGCCTGCCGCCCTGGCGCCCCGACCGGCTCGCCGCCACCGGCCACGCCCCCTACCGCGACCTCCTGAGTGCCCTCTTCCGCTACGCCGGCGCCCTGCGCATCGACCACGTCATGGGCCTGTTCCGGCTGTGGTGGGTCCCGCAGGGCAGCCCGCCCACCGAGGGCACCTACGTCCGCTACGACGCCGACGCCATGCTCGCGATTCTCGCCCTGGAGGCCACCCGCGCCGGCGCCGTCGTCATCGGCGAGGACCTGGGCACCGTCGAGCCCGGCGTGCGCGAGACGCTGCAGCGGCGCGGGGTGCTCGGCACCTCGGTGCTGTGGTTCGAACGGGACTGGGACGGCGACGGCCGCCCGCTGCCGCCCGCCCGCTGGCGCGCCGACTGCCTCGCCACCGCCACCACCCACGACCTGCCGCCCACCGCGGCCCGGCTCACCGGCGACCACGTGGACCTGCGCGACCGCCTGGGCCTGCTCACCCGCCCCGTGACCGAGGAGCGCGCCGAGGCCACCGCCGACATCGCCGAGTGGCTCGCCCTGCTGGGCAGCCTCGGCCTGCTGGACCTGACGGCCGCCGGACCGCCCGGCTCCGACGAGGAGGAGGAGATCCGCGCCGTCCACCGCTTCCTGCTGCGCACTCCGGCCCGGCTGATCGGCGTCTGGCTCCCGGACGCCGTAGGCGACCGCCGACCGCAGAACCTGCCGGGCACGTGGGACCAGTACCCGAACTGGCGGCTGCCGATCGCCGACCGCGCAGGCCGGCCGGTGTCCCTGGAGGAGCTGACGGCGTCACCCCGGACGAGGGCGCTGCTGGACGTGTTCACGCAGGTGACGGGCGGGAGGATCACCCGTATGGGACCCCGGGCGCGTGGCCTTCCGGGTGATTCGCTAACTTGAGGTCGTGGACAAGAAGAACGCCCTGCGCGCCGGCGCCCTGGCCGCCGGTACGACGCTGATGATGCTGCTCATGTCGTCCCCCGCGCTCGCGCTGACCCGCGACGACGGCGACGACCCCGGCCCCGGCCTGAGCGTCATCCAGACGCTGGGCCTCTACGTGCTGATCCCGCTCGCCCTGTTCGTGGTCATCGCCGGTCTGGTGATGGCGCTGGACAGGTCCAAGATCAGGGTCATCAAGCCGGGTGCCACCTCCTCCTCCGACGCCGGCGCGAAGTCCGGGGCCGGCGCGAAGGCCTGACCTTCCCGGACATCAGTTCTTCCGCCGGGGGCGCCTGTTCTTCCGCGGGTACGCGCGCACTGCCGTACCCGGGTGGGACGGCGCCCCCGGCGTTTTTGCCGTTCGGCGGCGGCCTTGGCCGTTCGTCTGCCTTCCGCCGTCCGCGCGCCGTTGGTGTGCGTCGGCGTGCGCTGCGACGCCCGGCTCCCCGATCCCGCCCCCGGCGCGGGTTTTCGGGCGCGCGGGGTTCGTGCCGTGCCGGTGCGCCTCGGGGATCAGGGATTCGGCGCGGTCAAGTACCGCTGCACGGTCGGTCCGAGCCACGCCAGCAGCTCCTCGCGGGGCAGCTCCCGGGCCGGCGGCAGGCGCAGCACATAGCGGGTCAGGGCCAGTCCCAGCAGCTGGGCGGCGCACAGCGCGGCCCGCGCCGGCACCTGTCCGGGGTCGGGGCACACCTGCCGGGCCACCGGCAGCAGCTGGTCGCGGAAGACGCCCTGCAACCGCTCGGCCCCGGCCTGGTTGGTGGCGCCGACCCGGAGGACGGCCGTCAGCTCCTCGTTCTCCTCCCACAGGTCGAGGAAGTGGGCCACGAGCGCCCGCCCGACCTCGTCCCGCGGCACCCGCGCCAGGTCCGGCAGCCGCAGGTCCAACGTGACGGCCGCCGCGAACAGTCCCTCCTTGCTGCCGTAGTAGCGCATCACCATCGACGGATCGATGCGCGCGTCCTTGGCGATCGCCCGGATGGTGGCGCGCTCGTAGCCGTCGGCGGCGAACCGCTCGCGGGCCGCGTCGAGGATGGCGGTACGGGTGGCGTCGGAGCGGCGCGCCTGGTTGGTCCTGCTGCTGCCGGTCATGCCAACGAGCGTAGGCCAACACATGTAGGCCAACAAGTGTTGACCGTCACGGACGGCGGTTCTAGTCTTGCCAACAAGCGTTGACCAACAGGTGTTGGCATCCAGGAGGCCACCATGAACGGCACCACTGGCACCCCGAGCATCGTCCTCGTCGTCGGCTCCGGCCCCACCGGCCTGCTCCTCGCCGGTGACCTCGCCACCGCCGGCGTCCCGGTCACCCTGCTCGAAAAGCGCCACCACGAGATCGGCAATCTGTCCCGCGCCTTCGTCCTGCACGCTCGCACCCTCGAACAGCTCGACGCGCGCGGCCTCGCCGACGACCTGGAGAAGATCGGCCGGCCCCTCGACAGCGTGCGCCTCTTCGGCCGGCTCGTCGTCGACCTCGCCGCCCTCCCCTCCCGGTTCAACCACCTCCTCGTCCTCCCGCAGTACGAGGTCGAGAAGGCCCTGGAGCGACGCGCGGTCGAGGCCGGGGTCGACTTCCGGTACGACAGCGAGGTGACCGGGCTCAGTCAGGACGCGGACGGGGTGACCGTCGAGGTGCGCGGTCCCGGCGGCCGCACCGGGCGACTGCGGGCGGCGTACGTCGTCGGCGCCGACGGTATGCGCAGTGCCGTACGGGAGGCGATCGGACTGCCCTTCCCGGGGAAGTCGGTGATCCGGTCCGTGGTCCTCGCCGACGTCAGGCTCGCCGAGGAGCCGCCGAACCTGCTCACCGTCAACGCGGTGGGCGACGCGTTCGCCTTCCTCGCGCCGTTCGGCGACGGCTACTACCGGGTGATCGGCTGGCACCGCCGCCGCAACGTCCCCGATCACGCCCCGCTGGACCTGGCCGAGGTCAAGGAGATCACCCGCCTCGCCCTCGGCCGGGACTTCGGGATGCACGACGCCCGCTGGATGTCCCGCTTCCACAGCGACGAACGGCAGGCGCCCGCCTACCGGGTCGGGCGGGTCTTCCTGGCCGGCGACGCCGCGCACGTGCACACCCCGGCCGGCGGTCAGGGCATGAACACCGGGCTCCAGGACGCGGCCAACCTGAGCTGGAAGCTGGCGGCGGTGGCCGCCGGCCACGCGGACGCCGCGCTGCTCGACACCTACCAGGCCGAGCGGCACCCCGTGGGCAGGGCGGTGCTGCGCAGCAGCGGCGGGATCGTCCGCCTGGCCATGGCCAAGCGCCCCTGGACCCTCGCGGCCCGCGCCGCGCTCAGCACTTTCCTGAACGCGGCCGGTCCCGTCCGGCGCAGGTTCGCCGGCCAGGTCACCGGCGTCGGCTACCGCTACCCCGCCCCCCGAGGCGCCCACCGCCTCACCGGCACCCGGGTCCCGGACGTCGCCCTGGCCGGCGGCGGCCGCCTCTACGAGGCGCTGCGCGGCGGCCGATTCGTGCTGATCACTCCGGAGCCGTACGACGCCGGAGCCCGTCGTGCGGACCGGCTGGCCGTGGCCCACTGGGCGAGCGGCCGCCGTACGAGCGTGCTGGTCCGTCCCGACGGTTATGCGGCCTGGGCCGCCGACTCGGCCACCACGGCGGACGTCGAGGCGGCCCTGACCCGGCACCTGGGCCCTGCGCGCTGAGTGGGGCCGATCGTTCGGATTTACTGAAAAGAACGGTCGAAAAGTTTCGATGGACCTGACAGGTGATGCGTTGCCACGGTAGGAGCACGGCCCCACCCCTTGCTCCCGGCCGAGAGGAACCCCGTGACCGCAGCCCCGCACCGGACCACCGCCCCGGCCGCCGCCCGCCGCTCGCGCCGCTCGCACGAGGCCGCCGCCCCGCTGCTCGGCCTGGCCTGCGCCGCGCTCGCGACGGTCGTCTGGTCCGGCAGCTTCGTCACCTCCCGCGCTCTGCACGACAGCGTTCCGCCCGTCCAGCACGCCTTCTGGCGCTGGGTCGTCGCCCTCCTCGCCGTAGCCCCCCTCGGTGCCCGGCGGGCCTGGCGGCAGCGAGCGCTGATCCGCCGCCACGCCCGCCACGTCCTCCTCGCCTCCCTCCTCGGCGTGGCCACCTACAACACCCTCGTCAACCAGGCCGGCCTGACCACACCGGCCGCCACCATGGGCGTGATCATGGCCGCCTCGCCGGTGCTCATGGCGCTGTTCGAACGGCTGGGGGGTGTACGGCTCGGCGCGCGGCGCGCCACCGGGCTGCTCGTCGCCTGCGCGGGCGTGGCGCTGCTCACGGGCGGCGGCGCGGGCTTCTCCACCGGCGACCTGTGGATGATCGCGGCCGCCTGCTGTTTCGCCGGCTACAGCGCGATGCTGCGCCGCAGACCCGCCGAACTCCACGGCACCGGCTTCCTGTTCACCACGTTCCTGACCGGCACGGTCCTGCTGCTTCCCGCGCAGGCGGTGAGCGTCGCCGTCCAGGGCTCCTTCCACCCCACCCCCGGCACGGTCCTGCCCCTCCTCTACGTCGGCGTGGCCTCCTCCGCCGTCGCCTTCTTCGCCTGGAACAAGGCCGTCGCCCTGATCGGCGCGACCCGCGCGGGCATCGTCTACTACCTCCAGCCGGTCTGCGTGGCCCTGCTGTCCTGGGCGGTGCTCGGCGAGACGACGGGCCTGCCACAGCTGCTGTCGATGGCGCTGATCCTGGGCGGGGTGGCGCTGGGCGCGGGTTCCCGCAGGTGACGTGTAGCTTTCCCGGCATGGCCGAGTGGGACATCCGGAAGCTGCAGATCCTGCGTACCCTGCGCGAGCGGGAGACCGTGACCGCGACGGCCGAGGCGCTGCACATGACCCCGTCCGCGGTGTCCCAGCAGCTCACCAATCTCGCCCGGCAACTCGGCGTGCCCCTGCTGGAGGCGCGCGGCCGCCGGGTCCGCCTCACCGACGCGGCCCGCCTGGTGCTGACCCACACCGAGCCGGTCTTCGAGCAACTGGAGCGCGCGGAAGCCGCGTTGGCGGGCTACCGCCTGGGGGAGGAGGGGGAGGTCCGGGTCGGCGCCTTCTCGACGTCCGTACCCGCCCTGGTCGTACCGGCCGTCCGGGCCCTGCGGGCGGCGCACCCCGGGGTGACCGTACGGGTCCGCGAGGCCGAGGCCGCCGAGGCCTACGAACTGCTGGCCGCCGGTGACGTCGACCTCGCCCTGTCCCTCGCGGCCGAGGCCCCGAGCGCCGCCGACCCGCGCTTGACCCGGGTCCCGCTGCTGGCCGACCCGTTGGACGTGGCCCTGCCTCCGGGCCATCCTCTGGCCACGGCTCCGGAGCTGACCCTCACCGACCTGGCCGCGGAACCCTGGATCTTCGGCGGCAGCGGCCCCTGGTCGGACATCACCCGCCGCGCCTGCGAGGCGGCCGGCTTCAGCCCCCACCAGGGCCACTCGGCCTCCGGCTGGACCGCGATCCTCGCCATGGTGGAGGCGGGGATGGGCGTGGCACTGGTCCCGAGAATGGCCGCGGGCCGCCGCGACGGGGTGGTCATGCGGGACCTCGGACCGGACGGGCCGGTACGGCACGTGACGGCGGCCGTCCGCAGGGGCGGGGAGACGGGAAGGGCGGTGAGCCACGTGCTGGCGGCACTGCGGGAGGCGGCGTGAGGAGGCGCGTCCGCACCGAGCGCCGGACCCGTACGTCGAGGCACGGGGCCGTCACCGAGCGGGTCGAGTACGGCCTGTCCCTCACCGAGGCGGAGACCTCCGGCCTCGCGGCGATGACGCCGAGCGCCCGCCGGGGGCCGGTTCAGCCCTGCTCCTCGCCCCTGACCCCGGCTTCGTAGGCGAGCAGCGTGTCGACCCGTGATCCGACGACGCCGGTCCGCCTCGTCCTCACGCCGCTCCGGAATGCCCTTCCGGCTCGGGTCGCCGACCGACAGGCTCACCGCGGCCTGCGGCCGGGAGGCCCTGGCCCCGCCGCACCTCGTAGAGAAAGCACCCGTACTCCACCGCCCGCACATGCACCAACGCCACCTGCGGGTCGGCGAAGGCCTCGGTGAGGGCGGACGGGAAACCGGCGTCCACCAGGCGGCCGCCCAGGATGCGGCCGTCGGCCGAGTAGCGGCGCAGTACGCGGTGGGCGGTGGTGAAGGGCAGGGCGGTGCCGGACGGGCCCGGGCACGGCCCGGCGTGGACGAACACCGGGCCCTGCTCGTCGTACGCACCGGGATTCGCGCCTGTCTCGGCGGCCCAGCGGCGCAGGGGCGCGTACGAGACCAGCGCGATCCGCTCGCCGGGCTCGCTGCGGCGCAGACAGCACCGCAGCGGGGCGCCGCCCTCCTCGTCGGTGAAGGGGGCCGGAGGGCGGCCCGCGTCGTCGGCGGTCCGCAGTTCCCCGAGCACTTCGGGCGGGATGGGGCGCGCGGTGTACGTCGTCGGGTGCGTCGTCGTCGTCATGGATCCAGCGTCCTTCCGCCGGCCCCCGCTCACCGGCGGGAAGCGGACATCGCGTTCCCGGCGGACGGCATGGAAGGATGGCGCAACCCACACATAACGAGGAGATGACCGCGTGCCTGGCACAAACCTGACTCGCGAAGAGGCGCAGCAGCGGGCCGAGCTGCTCACCGTTGACTCGTACGAGATCGAACTCGACCTCTCCGGGGCGCAGGAGGGCGGTACCTACCGGTCCGTGACCACGGTGCGCTTCGACGTCGCCCGCGAAGGCGCAGAATCCTTCATCGACCTGGTGGCGCCGGCCGTCCACGAGGTGGTCCTGAACGGCGACCATCTGGACCCCGCGGAGGTCTTCAGGGACTCGCGGATCGCCCTGCCGGGCCTGCTGGAGGGACGCAACGTCCTGCGGGTCGTCGCGGACTGCGCCTACACCAACACCGGCGAGGGCCTCCACCGCTTCGTCGACCCCGTCGACGAGCAGGCGTACCTCTACACCCAGTTCGAGGTCCCGGATGCCCGCCGCGTGTTCGCCTCCTTCGAGCAGCCGGACCTGAAGGCCACCTTCCGGTTCACCGTGACGGCGCCCGCGGGCTGGACGGTGATCTCCAACTCGCCGACGCCCGAGCCGCAGGGCAACGTCTGGGCCTTCGAGCCGACCCCGCGTATCTCGTCGTACATCACGGCGCTGATCGTCGGGCCGTACCACTCCGTGCACAGCGTGTACGAGAAGGACGGGCAGAGCGTGCCGCTGGGCATCTACTGCCGTCCGTCGCTCGCCGAGTTCCTGGACTCGGACGCGATCTTCGAGGTGACCCGGCAGGGCTTCGACTGGTTCCAGGAGAAGTTCGACCACACGTACCCGTTCGCCAAGTACGACCAGCTGTTCGTGCCGGAGTTCAACGCGGGCGCGATGGAGAACGCGGGTGCCGTCACCATCCGCGACCAGTACGTCTTCCGGTCCAAGGTGACCGACGCGGCGTACGAGGTCCGGGCCGAGACCATCCTGCACGAGCTGGCCCACATGTGGTTCGGTGACCTCGTCACCATGGAATGGTGGAACGACCTGTGGCTGAACGAGTCGTTCGCCACCTACACCTCCATCGCCTGCCAGGCCGCCGCCCCCGGCTCGCGCTGGCCGCACTCGTGGACCACGTTCGCCAACTCCATGAAGACCTGGGCGTACCGGCAGGACCAGCTGCCGTCCACGCACCCGATCATGGCGGACATCCGCGACCTGGACGACGTGCTCGTCAACTTCGACGGCATCACGTACGCCAAGGGCGCGAGCGTGCTGAAGCAGCTGGTCGCGTACGTCGGCGAGGACGAGTTCTTCAAGGGCGTGCAGGCTTACTTCAAGCGGCACGCGTTCGGCAACACGCGTCTGTCCGACCTGCTCGGCGCCCTGGAGGAGACCTCCGGACGCGACCTGAAGACCTGGTCGAGGAAGTGGCTGGAGACGGCCGGCATCAACGTCCTGCGACCGGAGATCGAGACGGATGCCGACGGGGTCGTCACCTCCTTCGCCGTCCGCCAGGAGGCCCCGGCGCTGCCGGCCGGCGCCAAGGGCGAGCCCACCCTGCGCCCGCACCGCATCGCGATCGGCCTGTACGACCTGGACGACGCGAGCGGCAAGCTGGTGCGCACCGAGCGCATCGAGCTGGACGTCGAGGGCGACCTGACCGCCGTGCCGCAGCTGGTGGGCCGGGCCCGCCCCGCCGTCGTCCTGCTGAACGACGACGACCTGACGTACGCCAAGGTCCGGCTGGACGAGGAGTCGCTGAAGACGGTCACCGAGCACCTCGGCGACTTCGAGCAGTCACTGCCGCGCGCGTTGTGCTGGGCCTCGGCCTGGGACATGACCCGGGACGCCGAGCTGGCCACCCGCGACTACCTCTCGCTCGTCCTGTCCGGCATCGGCAAGGAGTCGGACATCGGCGTCGTGCAGTCGCTGCACCGCCAGGTCAAGCTCGCCATCGACCTGTACGCCGACCCGGCCGCCCGCGAGGCCCTGCTGACCCGCTGGACCGACGCCACGCTGGCCCACCTGCGTGCGGCCGAGCCGGGCGGCGACCACCAGCTGGCCTGGGCCCGCGCCTTCGCGGCGACGGCCCGCACCCCGGAGCAGCTGGACCTGCTGGAGTCGCTGCTGGACGGCACGCACACCGTCGAGGGCCTGAGCGTGGACACCGAGCTGCGCTGGGCGTTCGTGGAGCGTCTCGCGGCGGTCGGCCGGTTCGACGAGGCGGAGATCGCGGCCGAGTACGAGCTGGACAAGACCGCGGCCGGTGAGCGGCACGCGGCCACCGCCCGCGCGGCCCGGCCGACGGCGGAGGCCAAGGCGGAGGCCTGGGCGTCGGTGGTCGACTCCGACAAGCTGCCGAACGCCGTGCAGGAGGCCGTGATCGGCGGCTTCGTCCAGACCGACCAGCGTGAGCTGCTGGCGCCGTACGCGGACACGTACTTCGAGGTCCTCAAGGGCGTCTGGGACTCCCGTTCGCACGAGATCGCCCAGCAGATCGCCATCGGTCTGTACCCGGCGGTCCAGGTCTCCGAGGCGACCCTGGCGATGACGGACACCTGGCTGTCCACCGCAGAACCCAACGCGGCCCTGCGCCGCCTCGTCTCGGAGTCCCGCGCGGGCATCGAGCGGGCCCTGAGGGCCCAGGCGGCGGACGCGGCGGCGGGCAGGTAACACGCCGCCGAGGGCGCCCGGACCGTGTGCCGGGCGCCCTCCCGCACGCGCGGGCCGACGGTCACGGCTCCGGCAGGGCGGCCCCGCCGACCCTGCCGGAGTCAGGCAATGAAGAGGCCGCCACCGCCTTGCCACCGTCCCCTTCTCGGCGTCGGAGGGGGCGGACGGGACGGGAACGGGCGACAGAACCGGCTCGGGGGCCGGGAAGTGGTCCTCTGCCGCGTCTCGCGTCAGAGGCTGGGAGCCGAGGCGCACCGGCGCCCTGCTGCTCGCCCTTCCCTTCGGTGCCTGCTTCACCGCGGTGACCGCGGGCATGGTGCTGACCTTCGGCGATCTCTCCGGGCGGGGGCCGGACTGGTTCGCGCTCTTCGGACCCTTCGGCACGTTCTTCAGCCTCTGTCCCGTGGCCCGGGCCGTGATCGCCCACCGCCGCTTCGCAGTCGTGGGCGTTGTCGTGGGAGCGGTGCTCTGCGGCGCACTGATGTAGCCGTCACCGGCGAGGACGCGCCGACCGTGCGTCCGGGACCTGGGCGCGGTCCTCGCGCTGCTCGCGGCGGCCGTGGACAGGCCGAGGGGCGGCCACGTGACCGTGACCGCCCCTCGGCCGCGAGCGGGTTACTTCGCGGACAGCTCCGCCGCGACCAGCTCCGCGATCTGCACCGCGTTCAGCGCGGCGCCCTTGCGGAGGTTGTCGTTGGAGATGAAGAACGCGAGGCCGTTGTCCACCGTCTCGTCGCGGCGGATGCGGCCGACGTACGACGGGTCCTGGCCGGCCGCCTGCAGCGGGGTCGGGATGTCGGAGAGGGCGACGCCCGGCGCCTTCGCGAGCAGCTCGGTGGCGCGCTCCGGGGAGATCGGGCGGGCGAACCGGGCGTTGACCTGGAGGGAGTGGCCGGAGAAGACCGGGACGCGCACGCAGGTGCCGGAGACCTTCAGGGCGGGGATCTCCAGGATCTTGCGGGACTCGTTGCGCAGCTTCTGCTCCTCGTCGGTCTCGTTGAGACCGTCCTCGACGATGGAGCCCGCCAGCGGGAGCACGTTGAAGGCGATCGGCCGCTTGTAGACGCCCGGCTCGGGGAAGTCGACCGCCGCGCCGTCGTGGGTCAGCTTGTCGGCGTCCGCGACCACCTTCTGCGCCTGGGTGTGCAGCTCGGCCACGCCTGCGAGACCCGAGCCGGACACCGCCTGGTAGGTGGCCACGACCAGCGCCTCGAGGCCGGCCGCCTCGTGCAGCGGCTTGAGGACCGGCATCGCGGCCATCGTGGTGCAGTTCGGGTTGGCGATGATGCCCTTGGGACGGTCGGCGACGGCGTGCGGGTTCACCTCGGAGACGACCAGCGGGACCTCGGGGTCCTTGCGCCAGGCCGAGGAGTTGTCGATCACGACCGCGCCCTGGGAGGCGACCTTTTCGGCCAGCGCCTTGGAGGTCGCGCCGCCCGCGGAGAAGAGCACGATGTCCAGTCCGGTGTAGTCGGCGGTCGCCGCGTCCTCCACCGTCACCCCGTCCAGTACGGTGCCGGCCGAGCGCGCCGAGGCGAACAGGCGCAGCTGGGTCACCGGGAAGTCGCGTTCCGTGAGGATCCTGCGCATGACCGTGCCGACCTGACCGGTGGCTCCGACGATTCCGACCCTCACAGTGACTCCCTCTACGTGTCTCTCTCATGACCGGGGCTTTTCCATCATGCGGCCGACCCCGGTCCACCTGTCCAATTCTTTGCGGAGCGTGCCCGAAAGGTGGGACACGATCACCCGGCGGACGGTTCCGTACCTCCGCCGAACCCCCCTGTGAGCTGGAGAAATTCCCTCCGCCGGGCGCCCGGGCCGCAAGCTGTGCTGTCCCGTCCCTGCCCGTACGGTTCCGGGACACACGGTGATGTGACGTACGCCTCTGCGGGCCGCCGGGAACCGGTCCGAACGTTCCGGCCCACTGCGGCGTCGTAGGGGAAACGCGTGAGGGGGTGGCTTGTGCTGCGCGGAGGGGGGCGCCGCGACCAGGGGGCGTACGCCGCCGGTACGGACCAGGGGAGTCCGGCCGGCGACGATCCGCTGGACGCGGCCCAGGAACGCCGGGTGCGGGCGGTGCTCGCGCTCGGCGGGGTGCCGCAGTCGGACCTGCCGGACGGGGTGCAGCAGGTACGGCTGCGGCTGTTGGAGCGGACCGCGAGCGGCCGGGAGGGGCCGCGGGACGTGTCGGCGTGGGCGGCGGTGGTCGCCTCCAACCTCGCCATGGACTGGCACCGGGCCAAGCGGCGCCAGGAGCGGCTCGGGGAACGGCTGGCCGCGCTGCACGAGCCCGCGCACCCCTCCGGCGAGGAGACCAGCCTGCTCTCCCTCGCCGTCGCCCGGGGCCTGGACGAACTGCCCGCCGCCCAGCGGCAGGTGCTCGTCCTGCGCTTCTTCGCCGACCTGTCCGTTCGGGGCATCGCCGAGGAACTGGGCATCCCCGAGGGCACGGTCAAGAGCAGGCTGCACACGGCGGTGCGCGCACTGCGCGACCGCCTGCACGAGGACGAGGTGGTGTGACATGACCGCCGGACACGGGGGCGCGCAGGGCACCGGAGGCGCGGGGGGCGCCGACGATCTGCCGGGCGCCGGACGCGCCCGGGACACCGGGCACGCGTCGGGCGCGGGGAGCAGGCGGGAGTGCGGCGGCCCGGACGCGCTGATGGCCGCGATCACCGGGGAACCGCTGTCCGAGGAGGCCCGCGCGGACCCGGCCTTCCGCGCGGAACACCGGGCGGCCGAGGCCGACGTGGCGGTGCTGCGGGCGCAGCTGACCTGGCTCGCCGAGGCGCTGACCGGGGAGCGGGCGGACGTGGACGCGGAGCCGGCGAAGGATGCGGAGACGGAGTCCGGCAGGGGCCAGCGGCCGGTGCCCCGTCCGCGCGGTGTCACGCGTCCGGTGAGCGCCGGGCGCCGTCGTCCCCCGCGGCCCCCGCGCCCCGGCCGCCCCTCTGGACCGCGCCGGGCGCTGCGGATCGCGTTCGGGTCGCTCGCGGGAGCCGCCGCCTTCGCGCTGGTCGTCGGGTTCGGCTGGCTGGTGGCGCACTCCGACGGCTCGGACGACGACGCCGGCAGCGCGGCGGGCAAGAGCGCCGCCGATGCCCCGGCCACGGTCTCCGGGGACGGCGGGCGGCCGTCCGACCCACCACGCGTCCTGGCCTGCTCCAGGCTGGTCGTGGAGGGCACGGTGGCCAAGGTGGAGCCACAGAAGCAGTCCCCGTGGCGGCGGATCACGCTGACCGTGATCCGCTCCTACAAGCCCACGTACCAGCCCCCGCACGGACCGGCCCAGGTCAGTTTCCTGCTCGACGGCGGCGCCGAGCCGGCCCCGCGCACGGGACAGCACGTGCTCGTCCGGGTCGGCGTCGGGCAGATGGGCGCGAGCCTGTGGGCCGTCGGAGACACCCGCGTGGCCGTGAACCGCGCCTGGATCACCAAGGCCCTGCCGACGTCCCGGCGCACGACCTGCACCACCGACGAGGCGCCCACCGACGAGCCGTGAGGGGCGGGTGCCCGACCGGACACCCGCCCCCACGCTCGGCTCACCCGTGGGGCGTCCGCGGCGAGGGCCAGGGGTGTCGGCCCGGTCGCGGAGACGGCGGCCACCGCGCTCGCGGCCACGGCTATGCGGGCCAGACGTCTCGGACCGGGTATGGGAGCACGCCCGGGAGTGTGGGTCATCGGCATCCCGCGGGGAGGACCCGCGGTGGGTCTTGTGCGGAACCGACCCATACGGTGCGGGGTCCGCTCACTTCTCCTTCGAGCGCGCGTAGTGCCGGGACGCCTTCGCGCGGTTGCCGCACGCCGCCATCGAACACCAGCGGCGGGTGCCGTTCCGGGACGTGTCGAAGAAGTGCAGGATGCAGCCGCCGCCGGCGCAGGCGCGGATCCGTTCGGGGGCCCTGTCGATCAGGTCCAGGTAGTCGCGCGCGGCGAGCCAGGCCGGCCCCCAGGAGGGGTCGGCGAACTCGGGATCCTCTGCGGGGCCGTCCGCGGTCAGCCGGGCCCGGATCCGGCCGTGCGCGAGGACGGCGTCCACGAGCGGCGCGGCCTCCCGCGGCGACCCGTGCACCGCGGCCCCGATGGCCTCGCGGGCCTCGCGCAGACGGCGCAGCACCTCGGCGTCGGCCGGATGGGCGCCGGCGAGCCCGTTGCTCGCGAGCCACACCGCCAGCCCCTCGGTGTCCTGGAGCAGATCCTGGGTGACGCCTTCCTGGTTCCACCGGGTGTTGAGCAGGTCGAGCGCGAGGGGCTCACCGGTGAGCGGGCGGGGGTCGTGGGCGGTGCGCATGGGGACTCCTTCTTTCCTAACCGTTGAAGTGTAGGTGACTGGTTGACCATGGCGCATCTAACCGTCTAGCCTCGTTAATGAAGGTTAGATCCCTCGAAGGAGAACGCCATGGCTCCGCGTATCGCGCACACAGGCCTGAACGTCACCGACCTCGACCGCTCCCTCGCCCTCTACCGCGACCTCCTCGGCTTCGCCGTGCTCGCCGAGGGCAAGGAGGACGACCAGCGCTGGGCGATGCTGGGGGAGGCCGGTGGCACGCCGCTCGTCACCCTCTGGCAGCAGGCGCGGGGGTCGTACGACAGCGGCCGGCCGGGGCTGCACCACCTCGCCTTCGCGGTCGACTCGGTCGACCGCGTCCGGGAGTACGAGACCGCGCTGCGGGCGGCCGGGGTGGACTTCGCCCACGACGGCGTGGTCGCCCACCGCGAGGGCGGCACCTCCGGCGGGATCTTCTTCCACGACCCGGACGGCATCCGCCTGGAGATCTCCGCCCCGCTCGGCCCCGACGGCGCTCCGGCCCCGCACGCGTCCGCCCCGACCTGCGGTTTCTTCTAGCCGTGGGTGCCTATCACGCGGGCTCGCTCGCCGTGCAGGAACTGGTGGGCGTACGCGACCGTGCCGACCACGTGGGCCGCTCCCTCGGCCAGGACATCAAGCCGATCGCGGCGGCCTTCCTGGAGCTGCAGCCCCTGCTGGTGGTGGGCGCGGCGGACCCGGGGACGGGCAGGGTGTGGGCGTCGGCGCTCACGGGCACGCCCGGTTTCGTCCGGGCGACGGGGCCGAGGCGGATGTCGGTCGTCACGGACGCCGGGCAGGACGGTCGGCCCGAGGGGGCGCGGGGCTGTGCCGGATCTGCGGCCACCGCCGCGCGGGCGGGAGCATCCGCCGGCAACCCGCAGTCGCACGACGGCCTCGAGGACCCCCTCGCGACGGCGCTGAAAACCCCCGGCACCCCCATCGGCACCATCGCCCTGGACCCCCGAACCCGCCGCCGCATGCGCCTCAACGGCCGGCTGAGGCCGACATCGAGGGGCTTCGCGGTGGAGGCGGACCAGGTCTTCTCCAACTGCCCCAAATACATCCAGCGCAGGCAGTCGTACGAGACACTCGGCGACCGTGAGCCGGACGGTTCCACTTGCATGACTGAACTCCGCTCGCCGCAAGCGGAGTTCGCACGGGCGGCCGACACCTTCTTCCTGGCGACGGCCCACCCCGGCGGCGCCGACGTGAGCCATCGAGGTGGCAACCCCGGCTTCGTACAGGTCGTTTCGCCGCGCGAGCTGGCCTGGCCGGACTACCCCGGCAACGCCATGTTCCTCACTCTGGGCAACCTCCGTACCGACCCCCGCGCCGGACTGCTCTTCCTCGACTGGACCACCGGCACCACCCTTCAGCTCACCGGCGAGGCGCACACCGAGTTCGGTGCCGGCGGCGACCGCACCGTCCGCTTCACCCTCGGCGCGGCCCGGTGGACCCCGGCCGCCCTGCCGCTGCGCTGGTCCGCGCCCGAATACTCACCGGCGAATCCGAGCCCACCGGGCTAACGTCTGGGAATGCGACGGAACTTGAGGGTGGCGGCCTACGCCGTGTGCGTCCGCGACGGACAGATCCTGCTGGCCCGTTCGCCCAGCCCCGACGGAACTCCCGAGTGGGTGCTGCCCGGTGGCGGCATGGAGCACGGCGAGGACCCCTACGACACCGTCCGCCGCGAGGTCACCGAGGAGACCGGCTACCGCATCGAGGTGACCGGTCTCCTCGGCGTGGACTCGTACCGGCTGACCCTGGGCCGTCGCACCGACCACCACGCGCTGCGCCTCCTCTACGAGGGCGAGGTCGTCGGCGGTGAACTACGGTACGAAGTAGGCGGATCGACCGACTTCGCCGCATGGCAGGACTTGTCCGCCGTCGGCGGCCTGGTGCGCGTGCCGCTCGTCGACACCGCGCTCAGGCTCTGGCGCGAACGCCCCGCGAACGGTCATCTCACCCCCGGGGCCCGTCCCCTACCCCAGGAGATGAACGAGGAGTGACCGCCCTCCGGCCGCCCGCAATCCACTCCATGACCGCGACCGGTACCCCGTGATCCACGTACGGTGATCGGCGCTGCGCGTTGCCGCCGCGTTCACGCGCGGGTCATCCCCGGTGCCAACCATCCAGAGTGAGCGGGAAGTTCGCGTCAGCGACGGCCCGCGACCACTGCCGACGCGTTCGCACTCGGGGAGATCGCGCCAATGTCGCGCATACGCTCTGTCGCCACCTCCGCTCCGGGGGTCAACCGCCGTACCGTCCTCGCCGCCGCCGGAGCGGTCTCGCTCTCCGCGGGCGTCGGCTATGCCCTCCGCCCCGCCGACAGCCAGGCCGCACCGGCCTCGCCGCAGGCCGGGGCCGAGGCGCCGGTCGCCCACTCCCGGCAGGCCCCGGCGACGGCTCCGCTCGCCCCCTACACCAACGGCACCACCCTCGCCTCCGTCGCCGCCCCGCGGAACAGCTCCGGCTACCGCCGGCTCGGCGACGGCGCCGGCTGGCAGCGCGTGGTGCGCGGCGAGCTGGCCGCGCCCAAGTCGGGCCGGGCGGGCCGCCGTACCACCCTCGCCGCGTTCGTGCAGTTCACCGACCTGCATCTGCAGGACGTGCAGCACCCGCTGAGGCTGGAGTACCTGCGCTCAACCGACGTGCACTCCTGGCGCCCGCAGGAGGCGCTCACCGTGCCCGGTGCCGTCTCGCTCGTCGAGCGGGTCAACGCGCTCAAGGGCGCCCCCGTCACCGGCGCCCCGCTGCACTTCGTCATGACCACCGGCGACAACACCGACAACAACGCCCACTCCGAACTGGAGTGGTTCATGAAGATCATGAGCGGTGGCCGCATCATCCCCAACACCGGTGACGCCAAGCACTACGAGGGCGTGCAGAACAGCGGCCTGAAGCTGTACTGGCAGTCCGACGCCACCCTGCGCGACAACGACAAGGCGCTCGGCTTCCCCCACCTCAAGGGCTTCCTGGCCGCCGCGATCCGCGAGGTGCAGAGCCCGGGCCTGAAGCTGCCCTGGTACTCCACCGTCGGCAACCACGACGCCCTCCCGCTCGGCTGCTACGGCTCCCACGGCGACCCCTACCTCGCCGAGGCGGCCATCGGCGGCAAGAAGCTCTTCAGCGTCTCCGCCGCCGACGCCAGGAAGCTCCAGGACGCCATCAAGAACGCCAAGGACCCCAAGGGCACCGGCTACCGGGACTTCCTCAAGGCCCACGCCCGCTCGATGCGCTCGGTCACACCGGACGAGAAGCGGGCGCCGTACACCCAGGCCGACTACCTCAAGGCCCACCTGGACCCCGCCTACCAGGGCCACGGCCCGGTCGGGCACGGCTACTCCTCGGCGAACCTCGACGCGGGCACCCAGTACTACGCCTTCCGCATCTCCGACGACGTCATCGGCATCAGCCTCGACACCACCGACGCCGGCGGCCACTACGAGGGCTCCATCGGCACCGCCCAGCTGAACTGGCTGGACAAGACGCTGAGGGACAACAAGGACTCCTACGCCGTCGTCTTCAGCCACCACACCAGCAAGACGATGGACAACACCCGCCCCGACCCGGCCCACCCGGGCGAGAAGCGGCACGGCGGCGCCGAGGTGCTCTCCCTGCTGGGCGCCCACGCCAACGTCCTGGCCTGGGTGAACGGCCACATCCACAAGAACGTCATCACCCCGCACCAACACTCCGGCGGCCGCTCCTTCTGGGAGATCTCCACCGCCTCGCACATCGACTACCCCCACCTGGCCCGCATCGTCGAGCTGGTGGACAACAAGGACGGCACGATCTCCCTGTTCACCACGCTGATCGAGTCCGCCGCCCCGCACCGCACCGACTTCGCCGACCTCTCCCAGACCGGCCTCGCCGCCCTCTACCGCGAGCTGGCCTACAACGCCCCCGGCGCCAACAAGACCCTCGCCGGCAGCGCGGCCGACCGGAACACCGAGCTGGTGCTGAAGAAGGGCTGATTGTCACCCAACCGGCCTACAACTAAGCAACCTTCGCGTATCCCACACGTGTTTCTTCCCCCGACCGCACGGAACACCACAGGTTGGGGGAAGACATGCGTGTACGCACGACCCTGGTGGGCGCCACCGCCCTGCTCCTCTCGGCGGCCCTCGCGGCTCCCGCCGTGGCCGCCGCCGACGGCGGCGGGCACACCCGCACCCGCAAGGCCGTCGAGGCGGCGGTCGCGGCCGGCGTGCCCGGGGTGACCGCCACCGCCAAGGACACCCACGGCACCTGGTCCGCCACCGCCGGTGTGGGCGACCTCCGCACGGGCGCACCCCGCTCTGCCGCCGACCGCTACCGCGTCGGCAGCATCACCAAGACCTTCCTCGCCACCGTCCTGCTCCAGCTGGAGGCGGAGGGCCGGCTGTCCCTGGAGGACACGGTGGAGAAGTGGCTGCCGGGCGTCGTCCACGGCCACGGCCACGACGGCCGCCGCATCACCGTCCGCCGGCTGCTCAACCACACCAGCGGCATCTACAGCTACACGTCGGACCCGGACTTCGGCCGCGCCTACTTCACGAAGGACGGCTTCCGCCGGCACCGCTACGACACCCTCACCCCGGCCCATCTGGTGGCCATCGCCATGAAGCACAAGCCGGACTTCGCGCCCGGCACGTCCTGGAACTACTCCAACACGAACTACGTCGTGGCCGGCATGCTGATCGAGAAGGTGACGGGACACACGTACGCCACCGAGATCACCCGCCGCATCCTCGGCCCGCTGCACCTGAGGGCCACCTCCCTGCCCGGGACCAGGACGGACGTCCCGCCCCCGAGCAGCCGCGCCTACTCGAAATTCACCGATCCGACCAGCCCGCCGTACGACGTCACGGCCCTCAACCCCTCCATCGCCTCCTCCGCGGGCGAAATGATCTCGGACTCCGCCGACCTGGACCGTTTCTACAGCGCCCTGCTCGGTGGAAAACTCCTTCCGGCGCACCAGCTGAAGGAAATGAAGACCACCGTCCCGATCAAGGGCGCTCCGAATCCGGGCGGCTATGGCCTCGGCCTCATGGAGACCCCGCTGAGCTGCGGTGTCCGCGTCTGGGGCCATGACGGCGGCATCCACGGCTCCACGTCGACGGCGGTGACGACACAGGACGGCCGGCATGCGCTGGCCTTCAATTTCAACGGCGACTGGACCGGCGACGCGCGCAAGATCGTGGAAGAGGAATTCTGTTAGTCAACGTTTCATGCGCGTAGTTCTCCGTTAACGCGTACGTAATGTCCATACCGCCTCATATCGGCTAACCCGCTTTGGACGGGGATGGCTCGATCTTCTCGATCATTTATGCAAGGCGGGTGGTCGCGTGCGCGCGAGGCACGGACTGCGTGTGCTGTCGGTCTACGAGGGCTTCTTCTCCGGAGGAGCCCGGATCGTGCACAGCGACGTCGTACTGGGACTGGCCGAGGGCGGCCAGTCCCACCAGGTACTCAGCATCCACGGCGAGGTCCATCGCGAGGCCACCAGGCAGCGGATGGAGGACGACCACTGCTACCGGGCGCTGACCGCCGGCGGGGTCGGCGTCAGCTCCCTCGGCCGCAGCGCGGGCCTGGTGGACGGGTCGCTCGCGGCGAACGTCTTCAGCGGGCCCGAGCTGGCCGGAACGGCTCGGTCGATGGCAGGGGCGGATGTGATCCTCTCCCTGAAGGAGCAGCCGCTGGCCCTGCTGAACCAGGCCGGCCTGCCCCGCCGCCCGGTCGTGGTCTGTCTGCACCGCTCCGACCCGGAGAACCAGGGCCCCGCCCTGGACGAGCTGAAGGCCGCCATCGCCGACGGCACGGTGGCCGCGTGCGTGTGCTGCGCCGAGTCCACGCGGGCCGCCTACGAGGCCGCCGGCATCCCGTCCCGGCTGCTGCACGTCATCCCCAACGGTGTCGACCTGCTCCGCTTCCGCCCCGACCCGGCCGCGCGCCTCGCCCTGCGCGCCTCCCTCGGGATCGCGGACCGGGCACCCGTCGTCGTCTTCGCGGCCCGGTACGCCGCGATGAAGAACGTCCCCCTGCTGCTGCGCGCGGCCCGGACCTGGCTGGCCCGCGAGGGCGGCGGGCACGTGGTGATGTGCGGCGCCGGGATGACCCCGGACAACCCCGGACTGCGCGCGGACCTCGCCGACGCCTTCGGGGACGCGCCGTCCCTCACCGACCGCGTGCACCTGCTCGGCGTGCGGCACGACATGCCGGCCGTCTACGCCGCCGCCGACGTCGTCGCCCTGACCTCCGTCTCCGGGGAGGCGGCGCCGCTGTGCCTGATCGAGGGCATGATGTGCGGTGCCGTCCCGGTCACGACCGACGTCGGCGACAGCGCGTCGATCGTGGACGGCCTCGGCCATGTCACTCCGCCGGACCCGGCCGCGATCGCCCTGGCCTGGTCCGCCGCGGCCGCCGGTCGCGCGGACCTGACCCCGGCCCTGGAACGCAGCCGCGAGCGGTTCAGCCGCACCCGCATGATCGCGGCCTACGCCACGCTGCTCGACGAGGTGTACGCCGCACACGTCGCCGGGCAGGGGATCGTGCCGCAGCCCGCTGTGGGCGACGTCGTCACGCCACCGGCCGTTCCGGAGGGCGACGCCCCGCAGTACGCCCTCGCGGGTGAACCCGGCGTGCTCCAGGGCCCGTTGCTCGGCGAGGTTCTCGGCCTCGGTGTCGGCCTCGATCCGCATCACGGGGGTGTGGTCGAAGAGGTGGCGGACGAGCTGTAGCCGGGCCCGGCGGCCGGTGCCCCGCCCGCGGGCCTCGGGCGGCTGCCGGGCGCCGGCGTTCCCGGCAGGCACGGACGTCGCCCGTCCCGGCCCGGTGGGGCTCAGGAGACCCGGTCGAGGGCCGGGAGGTAGCCGAGGGCCTGTCCCGGGGCCGTGGGGTGGTAGGACTCGGTGAAGGACAGCGCGTCGACGCTGTGCAGCCAGGGGCTGCCGGAGCAGATCTCGTGGCCGGCGAAGGCGGCCCTGACATCGGCGTAGGTGAACCCGTGGGCGGCGGCGCGGCGGGCGATCAGTGCGTCGAGGTCGTCCACGCCGTCGTTGATGGCGGCGCGCGCGCTGTCCTGGAGGCCCATTTCGCAGGTGCCTCTGAGGTGGTACAGGTGCGGATAGCCGAGCACCACGACGCGGGCGGCGGGAGCCCGGTCCCTGATGGCCGAGTAGAGCCGGTCCAGGCTGTCCCCGAGGGACCTGTCCATCGTGGCGCGGGCGCCGGCCACGGCTGAGAGGCAGCGGCTGGTGCCGCCCAGTGCGCAGGTCGTCATGACGCCGGTGAAGCCCGCGTCCATGCCGCCGACGGTGAGGGTGACCAGCCTGGTGCCGGCGCCGAGCGCGCCGAGCTGGCCGGACAGGACGTCGCCCGTCCGGGCGTGGTTGCACGCGGCGAACGCGAAGGACGCCACCCTGTGCGCCGAGGCCCACAGGACCGGGTACGCCCGGCCGCTGCGCTTGCAGTTCGTGCCGGTGGGGAGGTAGTCGCCGGCACCGAGCCCGGCGGAGTACGAGTCGCCGAGGGCCACGTACCCCGGGCCCGCTCTCGCCGCCGCCGCTTGTGCCGTCCCGGGGGCGGTGACGAGGCAGGCGGCGAGCAGGAGGGCCGACGAGCACGCGGCTGTCCGGGTATGTCGCATACCTCTCATCTTTCGTGGACCGGGCGGCGCCGCTCGCGAGGCTCCGCCGTTCGGGTGAGAACGCAGCGTCACCCGGGGGCCGTAACTCCGAGGAGGGGCCACCGGAATCAGCCCGGTGGCCCCTCCTCTCCCCTCCTGGCGCTCTCCCGGTCCGTCACTACCGGGGAAGCACCACGACATACGCGGCCGGGTCGCGGTCGGCGGAGGCCATCAGGGCCGTGCGGACCACCGCGGCCTGCTGTTCCATCCGCTCCCTGAGCTTCTTCGGGGTGATGTGCACGACCGTGATCCCGAGGCGCTCCAGGTGCTCGCGCTTGCGGGCGTACTCCGACCAGAGCGCGTCGTCGTCCTGCCGGGGGGCGCGGGTGTCCAGCTCCACCGCCACCGCCTGGTCGGGCCAGTACGCGTCCAGGCCGCCGAGGTGCGGACCGCCGGGCAGACGCAGGTCGACGTTCCAGACCGGGTCGGGCAGCCCGTACGTGGCGACCATCTGGTACAGGCGGTTCTCGGCGATCGAGCGGCCTTCCGCCACCAGCGAGTCCACCGCGTCCACCACGTGCGGGCGGTGCAGCAGCTTCGCCCGGGTCAACTCCCTCACCACCGCGGCCGGTTCGCAGTGGCCGGCACGCACCGCCTCGGTCAGCAGCCGCCGTACCGCCTCCCCCTCCGTCAGCTCCGCCACCGCGTCCGCCAGTGCCCGCGGCACCGGCGCCACCGGCAGGCCCTTCACCACGCGGGGGGTGGGCAGGGCGGGGGTGCGCAGGACCCGGACGTACCCCGAGGAGCGCAGCCGGCGCAGCCGCGGGACCAGGACGTCGACATGGTCCAGGGACGGCAGCGGCGGGGTGGCGGAGAAGCCGTGGAGGGTGAGGGCGGCGAGGCCCGTGATCATCGCCTCGGCGTAGACCGGGCGGTGCGGCTCCTCCGCCGTCGGCTGGGCCGGTACGCCCGGCGCGGACTCGCGGGCCGCGTACAGCAGGGCCCCGTGCAGGCGCTCCTCGCTCGTCGGCGGGCCGGGGTGGAGGAGGATCACGTTCGGCAGCAGCAGCTGCCAGGGTCCGCCAGGGCGGCAGTGCTCGTTCAGTTCGGCGGTCGTCACACCGTGGGAGCGGAGCTGGGCCGCCGTCAGAACGCGGCGGTGGACCTCGGAGAGGTGGCGGAGGGGGCGGGGGGAGAGCGGGGTGTTGTGCGTCATGGCGTCGGGATTCCCGCGCCCGGTCCCACCCTTAACCGCTGTTACACGGTCGTCGAAGAATGCGGACAAGGTGGGACTAAAGGTCAGGTGTTCGGGTGCCGAGTATGGACGGGAAACCCCTGGTCCGATCGGGTGCGGACCAGGGGTTACGGTTCCGATTGAACGAATTCCGTAACGGTGACCGGCGGCCCAAGCTTAGGCCAATGGTCAGCCGGTGCCGGGCGGCGTCAGTCGGCGATCGCGGTCGCGTCGCACTCCTGTGCGCGCAGCGCCCGCGCCAGGTCGTCCCGCGCCTCCAGCACGAGACGGCGCAGCGCCGGCGCCGCGCCCGCGTGCGCCTGCAGCCACGCGTCCGTCGCCCGCAGCGTCTCGGCACGGTCCTGGAGCGCCGGGAACAGGCCCCGTACGACGTCCATGCCGATCTGGATCGACCGCTCCTGCCACACCCGCTCGATCACCGCGAAGTACGTCTCCGTGTACGGCGCGGTCAGCTCCCGCTGTGAAGGCCGGGCGAACCCTGCGATGGTCGCCTCCACCAGCGCGTTCGACAGCGCGTCGGACTCCACCACCTGCGCCCACGCCTGCGCCTTGACCGCCGCCGACGGGCGGGCCGCCAGACACCGCACCTGGTGCCGCTTGCCGGACGCCGTGTCGTCCCGGGCCAGTTCGGCCGCCAGCACCGACTCGTCCGCCGCACCGTGCGCGGCCAGCGGCTCCAGGAACGCCCAGCGCAGCTCCTGGTCCACCTCGAGACCGTCGATCGCCGTCGTCCCGTCCAGGAGGTCCTTCAGCAGCTTCAGGTCCGGCTCGGCGAACGCCACGTTCGCGAAGAACCGCGCCCACGCCAGCTGCTGCTCGCTGCCCGGCCCGGCCGTCCGCAGCTCCCGCAGCGCGCCCTCGGCCAGCAGCTCCTCGCCGGTCGCCCGCCACTCGGGCGCCACATAGTGCACCAGCGCCGAGTCCGCCCACGCGTGCAGCATCTGCAGCACCCCGATGTCGGACTCGCGGCCCGCGAACCGCAGCACCAGATCGACGAAGTCCCGCGCCGGCAGCAGCGCGTCCCGGGTCATGTTCCACAGCGCCGACCAGCACAGGGCCCGGGCCAGCGGATCGGTCAGCGCGCCCAGGTGCGCCTTGAGGGTGGCCAGCGAGGTGTCGTCGAAGCGGATCTTGCAGTACGTCAGGTCGTCGTCGTTGACCAGGACCAGCTCCGGGGGCTCGGCGCCCGCCAGGTCCGTGACGACCGTGCGCGGGCCCTCCACGTCGGTCTCCGTGCGCGCGTACCGCTCCAGCGCGCCCTCCGGGGTACGGCGGTACAGGCCCACCGCGATGCGGTGCGGACGTTCCTCGGGGTGCGACTCCGGCGCCTCCTGCACCACCGCCAGCTCGGCGACCCGGCCCTCGGCGTCCAGCAGCACCTGCGGCGTCAGCGAGTTGACCCCGGCCGTCTGCAGCCACGACCGCGCCCACCCGGACATGTCCCGGCCGCTGGTCTCGGCCAGCACCGACAGCAGGTCGCCGAGGCGGGTGTTGCCGTACGCGTTGCGCTTGAAGTAGCGGCGGGCGCCCTCCAGGAACGCCTCCCGGCCGACGTAGGCCACCAGCTGCTTGAGCACGGAGGCGCCCTTGGCGTAGGTGATGCCGTCGAAGTTCAGCTTGGCGTCCTCCAGGTCACGGATGTCCGCCGTGATCGGATGGGTGGACGGCAGCTGGTCCGCGCGGTACGCCCAGGCCTTGCGGCGGTTGGCGAAGGTGATCCAGGCATCCTTGAAGCGGGTGGCGCCGACGGCTGCGAACGTGCCCATGAAGTCCGCGAAGGACTCCTTCAGCCACAGGTCGTCCCACCACTCCATCGTCACCAGGTCGCCGAACCACATGTGCGCCATCTCGTGCAGGATGACGTTGGCCCGCGCCTCGTACGACGCCTGCGTCACCTTCCCGCGGAAGATGTACTCCTCGCGGAAGGTCACCAGGCCCGGGTTCTCCATCGCGCCCAGGTTGTACTCGGGCACGAACGCCTGGTCGTACTTCCCGAACGGGTACGGGTAGTCGAAGTGGTCGTGGAAGAAGTCCAGGCCCTGCTTGGTGACCAGGAAGACGTCGTCGGCGTCGAAATGGGGGGCGAGCCCCTTGCGGCACATCGCGCCGAGCGGGATCTCCAGCTTGGTCCCGTCGTCGAACACCCGCTCGTAGTGGTCCGTCACGTAGTGGTAGGGGCCCGCTACCACGCACGTGATGTACGTCGAGATCGGCTTGGTCTCCGCGAACTGCCAGACGCCGTCGGTCAGTTCGCCCGCGCCGTTGCTCCACACCGTCCAGCCCTCGGGCGCCCGCACCTCGAAGCGGTACGGCGCCTTGAGGTCCGGCTGCTCGAAGTTGGCGAACACCCGGCGGGAGTCGGCCGGCTCGTACTGGGTGTAGAGGTAGACCTCGCCGTCCTCGGGGTCGACGAAGCGGTGCAGGCCCTCGCCGGTGCGGGAGTAGGCGCACTGCGCGTCCACCACCAGCTCGTTCTCCGCGGCCAGGTCCTCGAGGGCGATCCGCGCGCCGTCGAAGACCTCGCCCGGGTCCAGGTCCCGGCCGTTGAGCGAGACCGAGGTCACGCTCGGCGCGATCAGGTCGGCGAAGCTGGACGCGCCCGGTTCGTTGCAGCGGAAGCGGATCGTGGTCACCGAGCGGAACGTGCGCGGCTCCCGGTCACCGTTCCCGTCGCCGACGGCGGACCTGAGGTCCAGGGACACGTCGTACCCGTCGACGGACAGCAGGGCGGCCCGCTCCCGGGCCTCTTCGCGGGACAGATTCTCACCGGGCACGGCGGCACTCCCTCGTGATCGCGTGAATGGCGGCTGGACAGCACCGATCCTGCCATGCGCCCCTGACGGCGGACAGCGGGGAATGCGGGTCGCGAGGACGTCGTTGACATAGTTGACGATTGAAAAAAGTGCGTTGCTGAGGAGACCCATGTCCGAGTCCGGAAAGACCCCCGTCGACTTCTGGTTCGACCCCCTGTGCCCGTGGGCCTGGATGACGTCACGCTGGGTGCTGGAAGTCGAGAAGGTCCGTGACATCGACGTCCGCTGGCACATCATGAGCCTCGCCGTCCTCAACGAGAACAGGCTGGACGAGCTGTCGGAGGAGTACCGGGAGATGCTCGCCACCAAGGCCTGGCAGCCGGTGCGCGTGGTCACCGCGGCCTGGCAGAAGCACGGCGACGACGTCCTCGGCCCGCTCTACACCGCGCTCGGCACCCGCATCCACAACAACGGCGAGGGCCCGACCCTGGAGGCCGTCGCCGGCGCCCTCGCCGACGTCGGCCTGCCCGCCGACCTCATCGACTACGCCGAACAGGAGGACTTCGAGTTCGACGCCGAGCTGCGCGCCTCCCACAAGGAGGGCATCGAGAAGGTCGGCCAGGACGTCGGCACCCCGGTCATCGCGCTGCCCGGCCCCGACGGCGAGCAGATCGCCTTCTTCGGACCGGTCGTCACCCCCGCCCCGAAGGGCGACGAGGCGGCCCGCCTGTGGGACGGCGCGGTCGCGGTCGCCTCGGTCCCGGGCTTCTACGAGATCAAGCGGACCCGCACCCAGGGGCCGGACTTCAGCAACCTGTAGGCCCCGGTCGGGACCAGGGCCCGGTGCCGATCGGCGCCGGGCCCGTTCGCGTGCTCGCCGCAGTAGCTCCAGGTGCTCCTCGTGCCCCCTGGCGCAGCACGCCGCCCGGTCCGGGTCCGGCTCGACGACGCGGGTCGGCCCGGTCCAGGCCGCCGTGTCCGGCGGACGCCGTACCGCTCGGCCGCCGCGAGGACCCCCGGCGCGCCGACCTCGCCCCACACCACCCTCGGCGACCGGCCCAGCACATCCGCCGGCAGCCGTATCCAGGCGGGGCTGCGGATGCCCCGCCGCACACCGCGAGCGTGCCGGGCCTCCAGGGAGGCACCGAGCAGTTCGGCGTGCAGCCCGGGCTCCACGAAGGGCGCGCGCCCGCCCGAGGGCGCGAAGTACGGCACCACCCGCACCCCGAACGAGCCGGGCGGGGACTCGGCCGGCAGCGCGTCCAGCCCCGGTCCCAGCAGGCGTGACCGACGGCTGCGCGGCCCGGATCTCCTCCGGCGCACTGCGCGAGGCCGCATGGAACGCGGTGCTCGGCACGACGCCGGTCCTGAAGGGGGCCGCCGCCGAGCCGGTCCGGGATCCGGCCGGTGCCGTCACCGGGCGGTTCGGCGCGCAGCCGGGCTCCACAGCACCCTGCTGCGGCTGGTGCTCTGCCCGCTGCTGCACATCCCGCTCGCCGCATGCCGCCGGGTCCTGTCGAGGCTCGGCGACGCGGCGGTCAGTGAGATCCGCGTGGACGGCGACCACGCCGCGCTGCTGTCGCCCCACGTGCCCTGCGAGGGGGAGACCCGCCGTTGAGACCCCGCCGGCAAGAGGAAGACCCCGCGAGTCACGTCCTCGCGGGGCCTTCCGTTCATCCGCCTGCCGTCGTGAAGGGTGAGAAGACGATCACGAGGCAGGACGTTCCCGGGATTCTCAGGGGGCGAGCAGCAGGGTGTTCGCGCGGGACTTCGCGGCCTCGTGACGGCGGGCCACGTCCTGCCAGTTGACGACCTCCCACATGGCCTCGACGAAGTCGGCCTTCTGGTTGCGGTACTGCAGGTAGAAGGCGTGCTCCCAGGCGTCGAAGACAAGGATCGGGGTGGAGCCCTGGCCGACGTTGCCCTGGTGGTCGTAGACCTGCTCCACGATCAGCCGGCCACTGAGCGGCTCGTAGGCCAGCACGCCCCAGCCCGAGCCCTGCGTGGTGGCCGCGGCCTTGGACAGCTGGGTCCTGAAGGCGGCGAAGGAGCCGAAGGACTCCTCGATCGCGTCGGCCAGTTCGCCCACGCCGTCCTGGGCCAGCGGCTCGCCGCCGCCGTCCTTCGGACCGGTCATGTTCTGCCAGTAGATGCTGTGCAGGATGTGGCCGGAGAGGTGGAAGGCCAGGTTCTTCTCCAGGCCGTTGATCGAGCCCCACGCGTCGTTGTCCCGTGCCTCGGCGAGCTGCTCCAGCGTGTCGTTGGCGCCCTTCACATAGGCGGCGTGGTGCTTGTCGTGGTGCAACTCGATGATCTCCGGGCTGATCACGGGGGCCAGCGCGGAGTAGTCGTAGGGCAGGTCGGGCAGCGTGTAGACGGGCATGAGGGTCCCCTCCGGAAAGCTTATTGCAAGTTACTTGCAACTGCACGCTAGCAAGAAGAGCGTGCGGGCAACAGAAAGGCCCCCACGTGTCGCACGCGGGGGCCTTCTCGGTGTGCGAGGCTCAGCGCCGGGCGCGGGCCCGCTGCCGGAGGTAGCCGACGGCCGCGAGCAGCAGGGTCATGCCGCCGGTGGAGCAGAGCTGGACCCGGGTGTCCTGCTCACGGGCCATCAGGACGAAGATCGCGGCCATGCCGGCCAGCGCGACCCAGGTCAGCCACGGGAACGCCCACATGCGCACGACCAGCTTCTCCGGGGCCTCGCGCTCGATGCGGCGACGCAGCAGCAGCTGGGAGACCGCGATGAAGATCCAGACGACCAGGATGACCGCGCCGATCATGTTCAGCAGCCACTTGAAGGCGCCGTTGGGGCTCCAGTAGCTGAGCAGGACGCACACGAACCCGAGGACGCAGGAGACGAGGACCGCGATCCGCGGGACCCCGCCGGACAGCTTCGCCAGCACCTTCGGGCCCTGGCCGCGCTCGACCAGCGAGTAGGCGATGCGCGAGGAGCCGTAGATGTTGGCGTTCATCGCGGAGAGCAGGGCGACCAGGACGACCACGTTCATCAGCTGACCGGCGCCGGGGATGCCGAGGTGGTCGAGCGTGGCGACGTAGGGGCCCTTCTCGACGACTTCCTTGGAGTCCCACGGCACCAGGGTGACGACGACCGCCATGGAGCCGACGTAGAACAGGGCGATGCGCCACATCGCCGTGCGGACGGCGGAGGCCACGCCCTTGACCGGGTTCTCCGACTCGGCCGCGGCGATGGTGACCGTCTCCATGCCGCCGTAGGAGAAGACGGACGCGAGCAGGCCGATGATCAGGCCCTCGCTGCCGTGCGGGAGGAAGTGGGTGAGGTGTGCGGCGCCGGGGGAGTTGGTGCCGGGCAGCACGCCCGCGATGGCCAGGGCGCCCAGGATCAGGAACAGGCTGATCGCGCCGACCTTCAGCGCCGCGAACCAGAACTCGAACTCGCCGAAGTTCTTCACCGCGGCCAGGTTCGTGCCGCAGAAGACGACCATGAACAGCGCCACCCACATCCACTCGGGGGTGCCGGGCAGCCAGCCGGTGACGATGTGCGCGGCGCCGATGCCCTCCAGGCCGACCGCCGTGCACAGCAGCACCCAGAAGGACCAGCCGGCGGCGAAGCCCGCCCAGGGGCCGATCGCCCGCTCGGCGTGCGCCGAGAAGGAACCCGACGACGGGTACGCGGCGGACATCTCGCCGAGCATCCGCATCACCAGCATCACCAGCAGGCCGGAGAGCGTGTAGGCGATCACGATCGACGGGCCGGCGGCCGCGATGCCCGCGCCGGAGCCGACGAACAGGCCCGCGCCGATGACCCCGCCGAGGGCGATCATCGACAGGTGGCGCTGCTTGAGGCCGTGGGGGAGAGAGGTGCCGTCCTGTTGCTGCGGTGGCGTCTCGGTGGTCGTGCTGCTGGGCATGGGCGCGCTCTCCCGGGCAAGGGCAATGGGCGGGCAAAAACCCCGCCAGTCTGGGCGGCCCGTCCGCTCACGCGAAGGGGCCGCCCAGTATCCGGACACCCGGCGTACGCAGGGTGAAGCGGTGGTTACGCGGCCGCCTCGAGCACCGGGGTGTAGTGCGAGGCGTCACCCTCGATCGAGTAGCTCTCCTTGCCCTCGATGCCGACGGGCACGTCACCGGCGACGGTCACGCGGTGCAGCCGGCGCGGCTGACCGTCGTAGTTGTCGACGGCGTAGTGCTGGGTGATCCGGTTGTCGAAGAGCACCAGCTCGTTCTCGGCCCAGCGGTGGCGCAGGATGTTCTCCGGGCGGGTGACGTACGCCTGCAGCAGGTCGAGGATCTTGCGGGACTCGCCGGCGGACAGGCCGACGATCCGCTGGGCGAACCCGCCGATGAACAGCCCGCGCTCGCCGGTCAGCGGGTGCACACGTACCACCGGGTGGGCGGTGCGGTAGGTGATCGAGGTGAACTGGGCGCGCTGAGCGGCCTTCTCCTCGTCGATCTCCTCGTCCGGCACCGCGTAGTCGTAGTCGTTGGTGTGCTCCGCCCACAGCGTGTCGGCGAGACGGCGCAGCGGCTCGGGCAGATCGCGGTAGGCGGCGGCCGCGTCGGCGATGAGGGTCTCGCCGCCGTACGGCGGAACGGTGATCGAGCGCAGGGTGCTGGCCTGCGGCGGGTTGAGGACGAACGTGACGTCCGTGTGCCAGTGGTTGGCGCGGCCCCGCTCGCTGTCCACGGGCAGCACGTTCGGGGCGCCGTCGACCGCGCCGACCGTCGGGTGCGCGGTGGTGAGGTCGCCGAAGTGGCGGGCGAAGGCCTGCTGGCCGGCGTCGTCCAGGCCGGCCGCGTCGAAGACGAGCGCCTTGTGCACGTTCAGGGCCTCGCGGATCGCGGCGACCTCCTCCGGAGCGAGCGGCCGGGTGATGTCGACGCCGGAGACACGGGCGCCGATGCGGGCGGTGACCTTGGTGATCTCGAGGGACATGTGCGGGTCCTTTCAGACGAGGGCGGGAGCCGGGGGCAGGTACTGGTTGGCCGGACGAGGGAGGCCGTAGCGCTCCCGGAGGGTCTGGTGGGGGCCGTACTCCGTGCGGAACAGGCCGCGGGCGCGCAGCAGCGGTACGACCTGCTCGACGAAGGCGTCCAGGCCGGAGGGCAGCACGGCCGGCATGATGTTGAAGCCGTCGGCGGCTCCCTGTGTGAACCAGGTTGCGATCTGGTCGGCGACCTGCTCGGGCGTCCCGGCGAAGGTGAGGTGGCCGCGTCCGCCGCCGAGCCGGCCGATCAGCCGGCGCACGGTGAGCCGCTCGCGGCGGGCCAGCTCCACCACGAGCGTGTAGCGGCTCTTGGCGCCCTCGACGGCGGACTCGGGCGGCAGGCCGTCGGGCAGTCGCGCGTCCAGCTCCAGTGTCCCGGCCGGAAGCTGGAGCAGGTTCTCCAGCCGGGCCACCCCGTGGTCGTACACGATGTGGTCCTCCAGCAGCCGCTCGGCGGCCCGCGCCTCTGCCTCCGTGGAACCGAGCACGGGCACGATCCCGGGCAGCACCTTGATGTGCTCGGGGTTCCGGCCCGCCCGCTCCGTGCGCGACTTGAGGTCGGCGTAGAAGGCCTGCGCGTCGGCGAGGGTCTGCTGGGCGGTGAAGACCGCCTCCGCGTACCGGGCGGCGAAGGCCTTGCCGTCCTCGCTCGACCCCGCCTGCACGAGGAGCGGGTAACCCTGGGGGGTGCGGGGCACGTTGAGGGCGCCGGCGACGCTGAAGTACGTGCCCTGGTGCCGGGGCGGATGGATCTTGCTGTCGTCGCCCCAGACGCCGGCCGCCTTGTCGGCGACGATCGCGTCGTCCTCCCAGCTGTCCCACAGCTTCAGCGCCACGTCGAGGAACTCGGCCGCGCGGGCGTACCGCTCGGCGTGCGCGGGCTCGGCGTCGAGGCCGAAGTTCCGGGCGGCCTCGGCACCGGCGGTGGTGACGATGTTCCAGCCGGCCCGGCCGCCGCTGATGATGTCGAGGGAGGCGAACTTGCGGGCCAGGTTGTAGGGGGAGTTGTAGGAGGTGGAGGCGGTGGCGATCAGTCCGATGTGCTCGGTGGCCGTCGCCAGCGCGGTCAGCAGGGTGAGCGGTTCCAGGGCGCCTGCCGGGCGCTGGGCGAGGTTGCTCCACAGCTGGGGGCCGTCGGCGAGGAAGAGCGAGTCGAAGGTGCCGCGCTCGGCTGTCCGGGCGAGGTTGACGTAGTGGCCGAGGTTTACGTGCGCGTACGGGTCGCTCTCCGGGAGCCGCCACGACGCCTCGTGGTGGCCGGTGTTCATCAGGAACGCGTTCAGATGGAGACTTCTCTGTGTCACCGGTGGTCCTCCGTGACGCCCAGCGCGGCCAGCAGCCGCTCCCGGTACTCGCCGAGCACCGGCTCGCGGTAGGAGCGCGGGTGGGGGTGGTCGATGGTCAGGTCGAGGCCGATGCGCCCCTGGTCCAGGACGAGGACGCGGTCGGCGAGCACGATCGCCTCGTCCACGTCGTGGGTGACCAGCAGCACCGACGGCCGGTGGCGCTGCCACAGGTCTCGCAGCAGGCTGTGCATCCTGATCCGGGTCAGCGCGTCCAGCGCGCCGAACGGCTCGTCGGCCAGGAGGAGTTCGGGCTCACGGACCAGGGAGCGGGCGAGCGCGGCCCGCTGGGCCTCACCGCCGGACAGCTCGCCCGGCCAGGCCCGCTCGCGGCCCTTCAGACCGACCTCCGAGAGCGCCGCCCGGCCCCGCTCCTCGGCGTCCCTGCCGTCGGTGCCCAGCAGGACGTTGTCCAGCACCCTGCGCCAGGGCAGCAGCCGGGAGTCCTGGAAGACGACCGACACCCGCTCCGGCGCGGTGAGCCGGCCGCCGCCCGCGACTCCGTGGTCGAGCCCGGCGACGGCCCGCAGCAGGGTGCTCTTGCCCGAGCCGCTGTGCCCGAGCAGGGCCGTGAACTGGCCGGAGGGCAGGTCGAGATCGATGCCGTCGAGGACCGTACGCCCCCCGAAGGAGCGGGTCAGGCCCTGCAGCCGGACGGCGGGCCGGGTCAGCTGCTCAGTGTGCGGCGCCACGACAGCACCCTCCGTTCGACGAGACGGACCACGCTGTCGGAGATCAGGCCGAAGACGCCGTAGATCAGCAGGCCGACCAGGATGACGTCCGTCTGGCCGTAGTTCTGTGCCTGGAACATCATGTAGCCGAGGCCGGAGGTGGCGTTGATCTGCTCCAGCACCACCAGTCCCAGCCAGGAGCCGGTCACGCCGAGCCGGAGTCCCACGAAGAAGCCGGGCAGCGCGCCGGGGATGACGACCTGGCGGATGAAGCCGAACCGCGACAGGCCCTGCACCTCGGCGAGTTCGACGAAGCGGCTGTCGATGCCGGACAGCGCGGCGTGCGTGTTCAGGTAGATCGGGACGTAGACGACGATCGCGATGATGGCGACCTTGAAGGTCTCGCCGATGCCCAGCCAGAGGATGAACAGCGGGATCAGCCCGAGGGTCGGGATCGCCCGGTTGAGCTGCACGGTCCCGTCGATCAGCGCCTCCCCCGTGCGGCTGAGCCCCGAGACGAGCGCGAGCAGCACGCCCGCGGCCAGACCGATCGCGAAGCCGTAAGCGGCCCGCCTCAGGGAGGTCAGGATGTCGGTGGGCAGGGTGCCACCGGTCCACAGATGGCCTGCCGTCCGCACCACCGTCCAGGGCGCCGGTACGGCGCCGGTGTCGAGGGCCCCGGCGGCCGAGGCGACGGCCCACAGGGCGAGCAGGACGAGCGGGCCGATCAGCCGGGCGGCGGGCAGCCGGCGGCCGGGGGAGAGGCGGCGGCGCCGGCGGACCTGGGGCAGGTCCCCGGCCTCCGCCGCCGCGACGGCGGTCGGCGTCGTGGTCACGGCGGTCATTTGCGGTACTCCTCGGGTACGGCCCTGGCGGCGATCGCTTCGAAGCGGTGGTCGAAGAGCGAGGAGACGTCGAACTTCTTCACGAACCCGCCCTCGGCGAGCAGATCGGCCGTCTCCTGCTCCCACTTGATCGCCTCTTCCCAACTGGGCGGGAACAGCGGCTTGTTGGCGAGCTTGGTGATGCTCTGCGCCTGCTGGAGGGTCAGGTTCTGGGTCTTGACGTAGAACTCCTCGTTCCACACGTCCGGGTGCTCGTACGTCCACACCTGTCCCTGGGCCCACTGCGGGATGTAGGCGGCGACCGCGGCGGCCTTCGCGGGGTCGTCCAGCACGGACTGCGGGGCCCACAGCAGGTTCAGCAGGTCGACGACGTCGGTGGAGATGGTGCGGGCGCCCTTCGCGGCGTACTGCTTCAGATAGGCGGGCGCCTGGCTGATGGCGAGCGGTGCCACGTCGACCTGCCCGGACTGCAGGGCGGTGAAGAACTGGTTGCTGGTCAGCGGGACCAGCTTCACCTCGTCGTACGCGAGGCCCGCCTTCTTGAGCGCCCGCAGCAGGACGACGCCCTGGGCCTGGCCCTGCGAGAAGGCGAGCCGCTTGCCCTTGAAGTCGTCGACGGTGTGGACGTCGCTGCCTGGCTTGGTGGCGAAGAGGTAGTTGGGCTTGCGGGTGAGGTCGATCGCCACGATCTTGGCCGCGTATCCCTGGTAGTGGGCCTGGATCGGAGGAATGCCCGCGTTGTTGGCGAGGTCGAGGGACTTGGCGCGGAAGGCGTTGATGACATCCGGGCCGGCCCCGATGTTCAGCCAGTTCGACACGGCGAACGGCAGCGTGGGCAGCTTCGCCAGCCTGAACTGGAGCTGCTGCTGACCCAGATAGGAGGCGATCTTCAGGCTGGTGCCGGCCGGGACCTTGTCGGCGAGCGGCCTGGTGGCGGCTCCCTTGGTGTCGGCGGAGGCGTCGCCCTTGGCGCATCCGCTGAGGCCCACGGCGGCGGACGCGCCCAGCACGGAGGTGAGAAAGGTACGACGGTGCATGGGAGTACTCCCCGAAGGAAAGGAGGGGAAAGGCAGGAAGAATTCCGGTACGGAAGGCCAGACGGAGAAAGACTCACGCAGCGGGAAACACGCGCTTCATGCGCGGCAATGTGTCAGCAACAGAAGGTGCGACAGCTGGTGAGGACGTCCATGACCAGGATGTTCCTGGCCGCGAACGCCCCCTGTCAACATTCAGAGTTTCTGAATTAAATAGCCTCAGGTGACGCGCCCAGCGGGTCCCTGAACACCACGTCAAGGGCCACGCAGCCGCCCGCCATCGCCAGCACGGAATCCGGGAAACTGGTCGGCAGCACGGCCGCCGCACGCCGAATTCCGACTGCTTCCCGCAGCGCGGCGAGGCAGTCCTCGAAGTGGATGACCCCCACCTCGGTCACCACGACCGTCTCCGGATTGAGCACGTCCAGCAGCAGCCCGGCCGCCCGCCCCGTCATCCCCGCCCGTTCCACCAGCAGCCGCCGGGCCACCGCGTCACCGGCCGCCGCGGCGGCCACCACGTGCATCGGATCGGGCGAGCCGATCACACCGGCCGCGCGAGCCCGTCGGCGCAACGTCCGCTCGCCGAGCTCCGCCTGCAGACAGCCGCTGCGGCCGCACGGGCAGGGTTCGGTGCCGCCCGGCACCGGCAGATGCGCGATCGCGCCGGCCGCCGAACGCGGCCCGTGGTGCACCTCGTCGTTGGTGGCGAAAGCCGCGTCGACCACATTGCCCACGAACAGATGCAGCACGCTCCGGCTGCCCCGGGCCCGCCCGAACAGCCGCTCCCCGTGCACCAACGCCCGAGCGTGCCCGTCCACATGGACCGGCAGACCGGTGCGGGCGCGGAGCAGCTCCCGCGCCGGCACCTCGCGCCAGCCCAGCAGCTCGTGCTCGACCACGGTGCCCGTCTCCCGGTCCACCCAGCCGCCGACCGCCACCCCGACCCCCAGCGGCCGTCGGCCCGGCACCCCGGCGAGCAGTGCGCACAGCCCCTCGGCGGCCCGCGCCAGCACCCAGCCGGGATCGGTCCGTTCGTGCTTCAGCTCACGCCGTGCCAGCACCCGGCCGCGCAGGTCCAGCAGCGCGACCGTCGTGTACGGCACGGCCACATGCACCCCGCCGACCAGGAACCCGGTGTCGTCCAGATCGACGGGAACGTGCGGCCGACCGACCCCGTTCGAGCGGCGGGGCGCCGCAGACTCCCGGATCAGGCCGAGACCGGTGAGCCGGGCACAGTGCTCGGTCACCGACGCGGGGGACAGCCCCGTCAGCCGGGCGATGGTGCTGCGCGCCACCGGCCCGTGCTCCAGCACGGACCGCAGCACGACACTGGCGCTGGTGCGCAGCCGGTCGCTTTCGGCGGCCCGCGGAACGGGCGAGACAAGGGGGGACACCGCGGTACGGGGCATGGGAACCGTCCTCGGGAAACGGGGCCGACACGTCTCGGAGGCTCGTCGGGACTCGGCAGAGGAGACTCGAAAAGGCGAGGCGTGCCGCGAAGCCCGCCCCTACCCCGGGCGGCGACAGGTGGCCGTGCCCTGGCGTCGCAGGTCGACATAGCGACGCGAGGTGAAGTACCGGGCCTGGGCAACCATGCGGTCGAAGCTAGCAAAGCGCCCCGGCGCTGCCCAGACGGTGACCGACGGGCGAGACGGGACCTCGCGGGCTTTGGTGGGACCCCACAGTCGCGGTACGGGGCGGGGGAGTGAGCTGCGCATCGCCGCCTCAGTGATCGGCATCACGCCCGACCGCGTGTAAGCAGCACCCTTTGTCCGAAGGTCACGAAGGCGCTGTTCGACCCTTTGTCGGGCGCCGACGGTGATCGGCGCGCACCCGCTGGGATAGCGTCACGGAGTCCCGACGTGCCCACATCACCCCGCGGAGTCCCCATGAGCACCGCCACCGCCATCGCCCGCCCCGGCGCCGTACTCGCCGACCTGCTCCCCGCGTCCCGCGTCCGCGACGCGGCCCTCGTCGGCGGCGGCGCCGTGCTCACCGGCCTCGCGGCCCAGGTGGCGGTCCCGGTGCCCGGCTCCCCGGTGCCGGTGACCGGCCAGACCTTCGCGGCGCTGCTCGTCGGCACCGCGCTCGGCGCCCGCCGCGGCTTCCTCTCGCTCGCCCTGTACGCGCTCGCCGGAGTCGTGGGCGTGCCGTGGTTCGCGGACGGCGCCTCCGGTGCCGGCATGGTCTCCTTCGGCTATGTCATCGGCATGCTGCTCGCCTCCGCCGCCGTGGGCGCCCTGGCCCGGCGCGGCGCCGACCGCTCCCCGCTGCGCATGGCGGGCACGATGCTCCTCGGCGAGGCGATCATCTACGCCGTGGGCGTGCCCTACCTGGCCCTCGCCGCCGACCTGTCCCTCTCCAAGGCGGTCGCGCTCGGCCTCACCCCGTTCCTGATCGGCGACGCCGTCAAGGCGGCCCTGGCGATGGGCGCGCTGCCCACCGCCTGGAAGTTCGCGAACAAGCGCTGAGGCTCATGCGCTGACGCCGTAGTTCCTGCGGAAGAGGTTCGCCGGGTCGTAGGTCTCCTTGACCCGGGCGAGCCTCTTGCGCGTTTCGGGGTCGTAGAGCCCCGCGCCCCGGTCGCCCGCACCGAAGGCGAAGTTGAGGGACCGGCGGACGGTGCCCTCCGTCAGCCGCGCGAACACCGGATCGAGCACGGCCCGCGCCCGCTCCCGGTCCCCGGCGGTCAGCAGGCGCGCCAGGAACCGCCCGTCGCGGTACGGCACCGCGTTCGGCGCCGGCCGGGCGAGCGCGCCGCCCAGGTGGTTGATCTGCACCACGCACATCAGGTCCGCCTCCGGCCCGGTCGCCCGCAGCAGTTCTCCGGCCCGCTCGACGTCGAGGTCCCGCAGCACCGCGCTGTCGCCGTAGTAGGCGTGCGGGAAGTCCGGGTCGCTGTGGATGGTGTGGCTCTCGGCGTACGGCATCTCGCGCAGCGAGTCGGACAGCGGCGGGCCGATCTCGCGCAGCGGGGCGGTGATCCGCTCACCGTCGGCACCGGTGTGGGCCACGCGGACGGAGACCACGTACCTGCCGCGCAGCTGCGGGGGCAGCGCGGGCAGGTCCGGGTACGGAACGGCGGCGAAGGACGAGGTCAGCCCGTCCGGCACCGTCCGCGTCCAGTCCTCGTACGCCCGCAGCACGGCCGCCGGGTCCACCATGCGTCCGTCGAAGGCGAGCGAGCCCCCGTACAGGGTCCGCACCGGTACCAGCCCGATCTCCAGCTCCGTGACGATCCCGAGGTTCTGCCCGGCGCCGAGCAGAGCCCAGTACAGCTCGGGGTCGGAGTCCAAGGTCACCCGGCGCAGCTCCCCGTCGGCGGTGACGAGCTCCAGCCGGCGCACATGGTCGGCCGCGTAGCCGAACTCCCGGGCCAGGAGGCCCAGTCCGCCGCCCAGGGTGTACGACACCGCGCCCACGCTCGGCGCCGACCCGTTCAACGGCGCCAGCCCGTACGGCTCGGCCGCCGCGACCACCTGCCCCCAACGCACCCCGGCCTGCACCCGGACGGTCCGTGCCTCGGGGTCGACCGTGACGCCGTCCATCCGCCGGGTGCCGATGAGCATCCCGCCCTCGTAGCCGCCGGGCAGCCCGTGCCCGGTGGCCTGCACCCCGACCGGCAGGCCCGCGGCCGCCGCGTACCGGACGGCGGCCACCACGTCGGCCGCCGAACGGGCGGGCACGACCACGGCGGGCCGCTGGGCGAAACCGAGCTGGAATCCGGCGAGTTCGCCGTCGTAACCGGTGTCGCCGGGGCGCAGGAGGGTCAGGTCGAGGTGGTCGTCCACATAGGTCATGGCATGCAGCATGGCCGCATAACCTGACAACTGCCGTCAGGTTATGCGGCCGTGTTCGGCCGGAGGGCGGATCAGCCGACGGACACCTTGTCGGCCGGGGCCTCGACCGCGGTGGCCGGGCGGTTCGCCGTGAGCTTCTGCTTGACCACGGCGATCACCACGACGACGGCCGCCACGCCCAACGACAGCAGCACGGTCGTACGTCCGCTGCTCTCGCCCTTGGTGTCGGTCAGCATGTAACCGAGGACACCGACGATGAAGGCCGCCGTGATCCAGGTCAGGTACGGGTAGAGCCACATCTTCACGACGAGCTTCTCCGGCGCCTCCCGCTGGATGATCTTCCGCATCCGCAGCTGCGAGAAGCAGATGACCAGCCACACGAACAGGGCCACCGCGCCGGAGGAGTTGACCAGGAAGAGGAAGACCGTCTTCGGGTAGGCGTAGTCGAAGAAGACCGCCACGAAGCCGAAGACGACCGAGGCCAGGATCGCCGTCATCGGCACACCCCGGGAGGTGGTGCGGGCGAACGCCTTCGGTGCGTCGCCGCGCTGGCCCAGCGAGAACGCCATCCGGGAGGCCGTGTACAGACCGGAGTTGAGACAGGACAGCACCGAGGTCAGCACGATGATGTTCATGATGTCGCCGGCGTGCGCGATGCCGAGCGAGTTCAGGGCGGCGACGTAGGAGCCGTCCTTCTTGATGGACGGGTCGTTCCACGGCAGCAGCGAGACCACGACCAGGATCGAGCCCAGGTAGAAGACGCCGATACGCCAGATGATGCTGTTGGTGGACTTGGTGACCGCCCGCTGCGGGTCCTCGGACTCGCCGGCCGCGAGGGTCGCGATCTCGCTGCCCATGAAGGAGAAGACGACCAGCAGCACACCGGTGAGGATGGCGCCGGGACCGTGCGGCAGGAAGCCGCCGTGGTTCGTCAGGTTGCCGAAGGACGCCTTGTCGGTGTGCACCCCCGGAAGCACGCCGAACATGGCCAGCAGACCGACGACGATGAACGCGCCGATCGCCACGACCTTGATGCCGGCGAACCAGAACTCGAACTCGCCGTAGGAGCCGACGGAGACCAGGTTGGTCGCGGTCAGCACGCTCATCACGATGAGTGCCCAGCCCCACTGCGGCACGGCGGGGACCCAGCCGTGCAGGATCCCGGCGCCGGCGGTGGCCTCGACGGCCAGCACGACGACCCAGAAGAACCAGTAGAGCCAGCCGATGGAGAACCCGGCCCAGCGGCCGAGGGCACGGTCGGCGTGCGCGGAGAAGGAGCCGGAGGTGGGGTTGGCGGCGGACATCTCGCCGAGCATGCGCATCACGAGGACGACGAGTGTGCCGACGAGCGCGTACGACAAGAGGATGCCTGGTCCCGCGGTAGCGATACCGGAGCTGGAACCGACGAAGAGGCCGGCTCCGATGACGCCACCGATCGCGATCATCGACAGATGGCGGTTCTTGAGTCCTGCTTGGAGTCCCGAACCAGGGGTCATGGACGGATTTCCTTTACGCCAGGCGGAGCATTACGTACGAGCGGTGTACGAGTCGGTCCAGTGAATCCGAGGCGAACGAATTCGGGAACCTCTGAATCCGTATCGTTACTTGAGGTTCCCTTGAGGTTCTATGGTCTGACTCACATTTCCCTGAGCCTGGCAAGGTTTTCCCCGGGGCACCCGAGAGCTGTTCCCCGGGGCCGGGTGAGGCGCCGCCACCCGAGGCTGCTGCCCCGGATGAGGCGTGTCACACTCGTGGCATGCGCGTGTATCTCGGCTCCGACCATGCTGGCTACGAACTCAAGAACCACCTCGTGGAATGGCTCAAGGCGGCGGGTCATGAGCCCGTCGACTGCGGGCCACACCTGTACGACGCCCAGGACGACTACCCGCCCTTCTGTCTGCGTGCCGCGGAGAAGACGGCCGCGGACCCCGACGCCCTCGGCATCGTGATCGGCGGCTCCGGCAACGGGGAGCAGATCGCCGCGAACAAGGTGAAGGGCGTGCGTGCGGCGCTGGCCTGGAGCGAGGAGACGGCGACGCTGGGGCGGCAGCACAACAACGCCAACGTGGTCGCGGTGGGCGCGCGCATGCACAGCACGGAGGAGGCGACGAAATTCGTCGAGGTCTTCCTCAACACGCCGTTCTCCGGTGACGAGCGTCACATCCGCCGGATCGACATGCTGTCGGCCTACGAAACGACGGGCGACCTCCCCCCGATCCCGGCCCACCACCCCCAGCAGTAGGCTCCGCCCCCTGCCCCGGCCCCCGCTGACACGCGGTGGGCTGGAGGGCCGGGCGGTGTGGTTCGGACGGCTGGAGTGCCGGGTCGTGCGGCGCGGTCGGCTGGAAGGCTGGGTGGCCCGGCCACTCAGCCGCCTTGACCGCCGCCGGCCCATCCCAGTCGTTGACCTCTCGGCCGAGCGCGTCGGCGCACCCGGCTCGTCCGTCTCTCGGCGGACCGGCTCTGTACATTCCGCTCGTCCGCTTCCCGACCGACCGCCGGCACCCCGTCCCAGATGCTCACCTCCCGATCGACCGGTACGAGGGGGGAGCGGGAAAGCGGCTGAGGGCCGGCCGCCCGAAGCAGTCGGCCGGGATGGTGGGCGAAATGATCCCGAAAGGACACCCCGCCTTGCCGGAAGGGCATACCATCCATCGGCTGGCCCACGACTACGCCGAGCGGTTCCTGGGGTCCGCCCCGCGCGTCACCAGCCCCCAGGGCAAGTTCTCCGACGCCGCCGCCCTGCTCGACAGAGCCCCGCTGACGGCCACCGAAGCCCACGGCAAGCACCTCTTCCTCCGCTTCCGGGACACCGACTGGGTCCACATCCACCTCGGCCTCTTCGGCAAGGTCGGTTTCGGCGACGCCCCCGCGCCCCCGCCCACCGACACCGTCCGCCTCCGCCTCGCGAACGACACCGCGTACGTCGACCTCCGCGGCCCCACCACCTGCGCGCTGATCACCGACACCGAGAAGCAGGCCGTACACGACCGCCTCGGCCCCGACCCGCTCCGCGACGACGCCGCCCCGGACGCCGCGTACCGCAGGATCTCCCGCAGCCGTACGACGATCGCCGCCCTCCTCATGGACCAGAAGATCGTCGCCGGCGTCGGCAACGTCTACCGGGCCGAGGTGCTGTTCCGGCACGGGATCGACCCGTACCGCGCGGGCAAGGACATCACCCGCGCCGAGTGGGACGCCCTGTGGGCCGACCTCGTCGCGTTGATGCACGAGGGGGTTCGGGCGAACCGCATCGACACCGTCCGGATCGAGCACACACCGGAGGCCATGGGCCGGCCGCCCCGCGTGGACGACCACGGCGGCGAGGTGTACGTCTACCGCCGCGCCACCCTGCCCTGCCACATCTGCGGCACCGAGGTCCGCACCGCCGACCTCGCCGCCCGCAACCTCTTCTGGTGCCCCACCTGCCAGCAGCGGTGACCCGGCACCGGGCCCCGTCGTCGAACTCCCGCCCGCCCCGCGACGCCGTGCAGGCACTCTCGTCGCATCCGGTACGAGGGCCGGGGCGACGGGAGTTTGACGACAGGGTCTAGAAGCCGTGCGGCAGCCAGGGTGCCACCGGTGAGCCGAACGCCACCGACGCCTCCGCCAGCGCCCCCGGCCGCAGCTCCCGTACCCGCCCGGCCGCCGCGAGCGACAGCAGCGTCACCCCGCCGAGATAGGCCGCGCCCAACTCCCGTACGGAAAGGGCGAGATCGGCGGCATCGGCGGTACGCTCGCAGGAGGCACCCTTCGGGTCACCCGTGAGCCGCCAACGCCCGGCGTTCCACGGGCAGAAGGCGTCCTCCACCTCCAGCACCACGTCCACCGGCACCTGATACGTGCGGGCCGACAGGGCCGTACCCACGTCGACGAGACGGACGTACGCGTCGTCCCGCAGTCGCGGCCGGCAGCGGCGGATGTCCGAGACCAGGTACCGCCAGGCGTCGTCGACCGGCCGCGACCCCACCGACAGCGTCGTCATCAGGTCGATCCCGAACAGGAACCGCCACAGCGCCGCCTCGGTGACGGGATCGAGCGCGGCCAGGTCCCTCAGTTGCACCGTGCCGTCGTGCCCGCTCTCGCCCCAGCCGATCTTGGTGCTGAACCGGACGTACCCCGTGACCTGGCCGTCCCGTTCCGCGACCGCGCACTGCAGTGCCGACGCCCCGCCCCGCTCGCTCTCGGGGTCGAGGAGTCCGGCCCGCTCCCAGCCGGGCTGCCGGGCCAGCATCCCGGGCCGCCGCGGCACCAGCGCGGCGTAGACCGCCTCGCAGGCGTCGAGGGCGTCGGCGGGTGCCGCGTACCGCACCCGCACGTCCTCGACGCCGGGCGGCAGGGCCAGCGTCACCCGGCTCGTGTCGATCTCGGCGGCCGTCCGGAAGGTCGCCGCGGCGTACCCGAACCGGCCGTAGATCGCCGGCTCGGACGCGGTCAGCACCGCCACCGGCTCGCCGAGCGCCCGTACGTCGTCCAGTTGCCGGCGCATCATCGAGGTCAGCACGCCGCGCCGCCGATGGGTGGCCGCCACCCCCACCATGGTCACGCCCGCCGCGGGGACCGCGGTACCGCCCGGCACGGTCATCCGGAAGCTGAACGCGCCCGCCGTACCGACGATCTCCTCCCCGTCCCACGCGGCCAGGGAACGCTCGAACTCGGTGACGGACCTGTCCAGTTCGCGCTCCTCGGGCGGCGCCGACGAGGCACCGAAGGCGCGGTACAGGACGTCGTACCACCGGTCCCAGTCGGACTCGCGCAGCACCTTCAGCTCGGTTCCCCGGTCAGTCCCCATGAGCCATGCCTACCAGGGCGTTGGGGGACGAGCCAGCGAATTTCTCCCGGACGGCGGCGCGCCGGCCTCGCGTGCCGTTCACTGTGAGGACGAACCGCGAAGTGGAGTCTCGCACGGGGGACAAGTGGGACCTCCCGTGCCAAGCAGCCGGTCAGATGGATAGGGTCCCGAACTAATGGCAGCAGGACGAGAGCGGCGCGCGAAGGCCGAGACGTTCACGGCCCGGTGGAGGATGCAGTGGCACCGGGCCCGCATCGGCCTGCGCAGAAGCGCCGTGGACTACTTCCGCGGCGACGGCTCCGACTGGATCGCGTTCGCCGGACTGCTGCTGACCGTGCCTCTCCTGGCGGGCCTGACACTCATCGACTCGGTGTGGTGTTCCCCGGCCACCCTGGTGCTGCCGATCGTCGCCGGCGGCCTGTTGCTGCGCCCGGCGAGCCTGCTCGGCCTGTACGCGACCGCGGCCACCGCGCTCATCGTGGAGTCGGTGCGGCTCGGCCCGTACACCGAGGGACCCTCGCGGGTCACGCCGGGCGTGGTCCTGGTCGTGGCGGCGTGCGGTTTCTTCGGTCTGCTCACGGCCCAGTTCCGCAGCCGGGTCGGCGTGCCCTGGCGGCGCGGCGGCACCATGCTGTTCGACCTGCGCGAGCGGATCCGGGTGCAGAGCAAGCTGCCGAAGCTGCCCCAGGGCTGGCACCACGAGATGGCGCTGCGGCCGGCCGGCGGTCAGTCCTTCTCGGGTGACTTCGTCGTCGCGTCCCGCACGAACGGCGGGCGGACGCTGGAGGTCGTGCTCACGGACGTGTCCGGCAAGGGCATGGACGCGGCTTCGCGCGCCCTGCTGCTGTCGGGGGCTTTCGGAGGCCTGCTGGGCTCCCTCCCCCCGCACGCCTTCCTCCCGGCGGCGAACGGCTATCTCCTGCGCCAGGACTGGGACGAGGGCTTCGCGACCTCCATCCACCTCGTCCTGGACCTCGACTCCGGCGACTACGAGCTGTACTCCGCCGGCCATCCACCGGGCCTGCAACTGAGCGCGGGCAGCGGACGCTGGGAGGAGAAGGCCGCCGAGGGGCCGCTGCTCGGCGTGTACGACGGCGCCCAGTTCGACCCGGTGAAGGGCTCGCTGCGCCCCGGCGACGTGTTGATGCTGTTCACGGACGGTCTGGTGGAGACCTCCGACCGCGACATCGTGGAAGGCATCGACCGCCTCACCGGCGAGGCCGACCGCTATGTGGCCGGCGGCTTCCACGGTGCCGCCTGGCACCTCATCGAGGCGGTCGCGAAGGACGTCAACGACGACCGGGCCCTGCTCCTGATCTGCCGCCAGGCCTCATCGGCCCGTCTGTCCTAGCGTGCCGGCGCGGCCCGGCCCGGGGTGGTGTCCGTCGTGCCGGCGTCGGTGGTCCGCTTGGCCGCGCTCAGCGGGGCCAGTACCCGCCAGCCCAGCGCCTCGTACAGCGCCCGGCCCTCCTCGGTGGCGCCCAGCACGGCCGCCCTCACCCCCTGGCGGGCGCCGGCCTCGGCCAGCGTGCCCAGCACCACGCGCCCGAGTCCACGCCGCTGGTGGGCCGCGGCGGTCTCCACCTGGTCGACGGCGGCCGTCGTACCGGTGACGGCGATCTGCCCGCGTGCCGCGAAGGCACCGTCGGCGGCACGCACCACCACCCGGGTGACCCCACCCCGGCTCCAGCTGCTCAGCCGGTAACCGTCGGGAAGGCCGGGCGTGGCCTCCACGTCGGCCAAGGAGGCGGCCATGAAGGCGGCGTGGCCGTCGAGCAGGCCCCAGCCCGGCGGCAGCCACGTCTCCAGGGTCCGCGCCTGCACGAAGACCTTCAGTGCGACACCGGCGGCGCTGTGCTCGGCCAGTTTCCGAACGGTCGCCTCGTCCGCGGCGGTCAGAACGTGCCGGGCCACTTCCTCGGCCAGCCCGACCTGGACCGTGTAGCCCCAGGGCTCACGCGTCGGTTCGGCCGCACCGCGTGAGACGACCCAGCCGTCGACCCATGCGCGTACAGCCTCGGCGGTGCTCTCGAAAGGCACGACCCCTCCCCGGCAGGTAACAGGTGATGGCGGATACTGCTTATTACAGCATGGAGCCGGTGCCGGGCACGAGACACTGGGGCGATGACACAGCTCACGCTCGCCGAGGTCGAGGCCCTCGCCCGTGCCGCCCACGAAGGCCAGACGGACAAGGCGGGACGGCCGTACGCCGGCCATCTCGCCGCCGTCGCCGCCGGGGTGCGCGCCCGGGGCGGGGACGCGGAGCAGATCGCGGCGGCCTGGCTGCACGACTCCGTCGAGGACGACGCGCTGACCCGGGAGTGGCTCGCACAATCGGCGCTGACCGCGCGGACGAAGGCCATCGTGGACGCCCTGACCAAGCGGCCGGGGGAGGAGCCGGAGGCGTACGCCCGGCGGATCCTCGCCACGGACGGCGCACGGCTGGTGAAAGAGGCCGACCTGGCGCACAACGCCGACCCGGAGCGCCTGGCGGTCCTCGACGAGCCGACCCGGAAACGACTGACCGAGAAGTACGCCCGGATGCGCGCACTTCTCGGCCTCGGTCAGGGATGAGCTAGGCGCCGGCCCTCTCGCGCGCCTTCTTCTGCCGCTCACGGGCGAGTTCGGCCGCGTCCTGCTTGAACGCCCACTCCATCCTCGGCTCCATCGCGAACCGGAAGACGCGCTGCACGGGCTTGGTGCACAACACGGTGACGGCGGCGCCGAAGAGGACGGTCACCAGGATCTCGCCGAGCGGGCGGTGCAGCCAGGGGTGGTCGAACCAGCCGCGGTAGTCGGCGAACTTCACCAGGAAGCCGTGCAGCAGGTAGCCGTACAGGGTGCCCGCGCCGAGGGCCGTGAACCACGTCCTGCGGCCCGGCACCCAGGAGAAGAAGCAGGCTGTCAGCAGCAGCGAGCAACCCATCATCGCGAGCGTCATCACCGGGCCGCACCACCAGGGCGCGCCCAGCTCCTGCGCGGAGTCACGGTGGTAGAACCACGCGGTGTTCATGCGCGGCACCGCCCACCAGCCGACGGCCAGCGCGGCGGCGAACACCGGCACCGCGGCGATCCGCACCGAGCGACGGCGGACCAGCTGGAAGTGCTCGGGCTTCATGCACAGGCCGAGCACGAAGTACGGCAGGAACTGCAGGACGCGCTGCAGATCGAGGTCGTCACCGATGTTCGGGGTGGCGGAGGCGAGCATGGCGATGGCCAGGGCGACCGCGAACGGTGAGCGCACCAGCTTCCAGATCGGCGTCGTCAGCCGCCAGACGAACAGGGCGACCAGGAACCAGGTCAGATACCAGGGGTCGAGGAGGCTGATCTCCTCGTGCGAGCCCGTGATCAGGTTCTTGAAGGTCGGGTAGGCGGTCTCGAAGAGGACGTACGGCACCACGACGCCGGTGATCAGCCGCTTCAGCCGGTCCGGGCGCATGTCGAAGCCGCGCGAGAAGAAGCCGGAGATGATGATGAAGGCCGGCATGTGGAAGCAGTACACGACCGTGTACACGCCCTCCAGGATCCGGCTGTCGCCCTTCAGCGGTTCCCACGAGTGCCCCATCGCGACGAGCACGATGGCCAGGTACTTGGCGTTGTCGAAGAACGCGTCGCGCTGCTTGCCGCCACGCTGTCGGCTGTCGCGCTGTTCGTCGGGTCTGTCCGCCTTCGCCGGCCCCTTCTGCGCGCTCATCGGGGTACGTGGACCGGGCACTCCGTCCGCCGGCGACTGTGCCGGGGGGAGCGGCCTGCGGTTCTGGCCGGGGGACGAGGCGGCGTCAAACATCTCAGGCACCCTAGCGTCGTCTGCGGGATTTCGTAAAACTCCCGCAGTCATTCCTGGTTATCGCCTTCGGGTACCCGCTCTTTTGCCGAACTCGGCATCTCTGCCTACGTGATGGTGCGCACACGGGGTCGACGGATCACCCGCGATGTCCCGATTCATCCCTACGAAATGGGGCATACGACGCCTCTGTGTCATCAATTCGAATTAGCTGCGCACGGGATGTGTGGAGGCGGAAACGAAGTCGCGCAATTCCCAGGGAAGTCATGTGCGGAAGGCTCGGTCGAATTGCCGGGCGGCCGGTGGCCCGCGGCGGCCGGTGTCCGACGTTGTGTCACGGGCCGCATGAGCGGGCCGGGTTGGTGGCACGATGGTTCTGGCGGGGGTGCGCGGGCCGTACCTCCGGGCCGGCAGAGCGGACCGACCGAGGGTGTGATCAGTTGTGGCCATTTCACTGTCTGTGGTGCTGCTGTTGGCGATCATCCTGGTAGTGCTGCTGAGAGGGGGGAACATCAAGGCAGGTCCCGCGATCGTCGCGGTCCTCTTCGGTTTCTTCCTCGCCTCGACCGGCATGGCTCCGTCCATCGACCGCTTCCTGAACTCGATAGCGGACTCCATCAGCTCCATCAAGTTCTGATCTGGTGCGGGCGCCGGCCGACCGAACGCGCTGAACAACTGAAGCAGCGGGGGCGTACGGGGATGGCGCTGCGCCAGGGCGGCGCGGTCGGGTGAGGGCGCGGTGACCTCGCCTGCTCCGCCTGCGGCCGCCGGCACGCGGTCGAGCCCCGCCCACGGCCGGCACGCCGCCGACGCCGGGCCTCGCCCCCGGTCCGGTCACGCGGCCGGCAAGGTGCGTGGGTGGCGGCGCGGGAGCGTCCCGAGACCTTGGGCGCCCACGCCCCGCATACCCGGCGGGCACCTGGCCGCCCTCGTCCGCCCCACTGCCTCCGGACCGGTGCGCGAACTCACCGTCGACCTCACCGGGGGCGGCCCGCTCCCCGCTCACCGGTGTTCCCTGTCGGGCACTCCTCGACCGGACACGCAGAGGGCGCATGCGGCTCCAGGGCGCGTTCAGGGCCTGCCGGGCACCCGGTCCGGCCGCGGGGCGGCGCCTCTCACGCGGTCGCCGAGAGTGCCACCGGGCGGCCCGCGGCGGCCGACGGAGTCGCCCCAGGGGGCGCGCTGCTCCCTCCTCCACCAACCGGCCGGAGGCGAAGCGATCAGGGCCGGGCGGAGCAATGATCCTCTGACCTGGGTGACCTGCGCGTTCCTGGTCCGTCCGCTGGTGTTTCCGGGGGTTCCCGACGGGCGCCGCCAGACCGGGCACGCCGAGGGTACGTGCGGCTCTGTGCCGTGTGCACGGCCGTCCGGCACCCTGGCCCGCTCCCGGCCCTTGGCCGGCTCTCGTACGGCCGTGCCGGAGTGGCCCCCCCAGCGGCCCGGTTCGGGCCCGTTGGGTAGCCTCACGTGTCGTCTTCACGGGACCGCCGGGTCGGGGAGGTAGTGCATGGCACCAGTGATCTCCAGCCGTGGACCGTCGCGGTCGGCGAACCCGGCCCAGCGGCTGGTGTTCTCCGTCCTGTTCGCGCTGACCGGGGCCGGGCTGATCGCCTTCGGGCTCGACCAGGCAGGCCACGCCGTCGGCCTGCTCGGCCGGCCCGGCACGCTCACAGTCGCATCCTGCGCACGGGCCGGTCAGCCGAAGCCCGAGATCCGGTGTACCGGCACCTTCCGGTCGGACGACGGCCGCTCCACGGACCCGGCGGCACGCTTCACCGCGAACCAGTCCTTGGCCTCGGGGCAGACAGCCCGCCTGGACCGGGTCGACGCTGACTCCTACGTTCGGATCAGCCCGGCCCGCACCACGGGGTACGCGGCGTTGACGCTGTTCGGCGTGGCGCTGTTCGTCTTTGCGGGGGCCGGATTCGCCTCCCGGGCGAGCTCCACCGGCCGACCCGAACCCCGCGCCGGCCTCGTCGGCCGCGTAGGGATCCGACTCGGTCAGGCAGGGATCGTCCTGCTGCCGGGTGCGGCGCTCTGCGCCGTCATCGCGTTCCTGAGCACACTGCTGGGCGGCTGACCGGGTCGTCCCAGGGGGGTGTGCCGCTCTCTCCTCGGCCGCAGCACGTCCTGCGCAACCGCTCCGCAGGGGCGCGCGGGGAACCCGGAGGGCCGAGCGGTCCCCGAAAACGGCTGAAGGCCCAGGTGAGAGGGTAAATTTACCCTCTCACCTGGGCCTGAGCCATTCTGGAGCGGGCGACGGGAATCGAACCCGCGTAGCTAGTTTGGAAGACTAGGGCTCTACCATTGAGCTACGCCCGCGAGAGTGCGCCGCAGGTCGGTGACCGCGGCACTGGAGGCATCGTAGCGGGTCGCCCGCCGCCGAGGCCAACGAGTTGGTTCCCGAGACTCTCGTGCCCCGCGGCGGAGCCCCCGCGCATGCCGCCTCGGAGAATGCGGCCGACGTGACCGGCTGGGCCATGTACCCTACGTGTCGCACCAGACGGGGTGTGGCGCAGCTTGGTAGCGCGTCCGCTTTGGGAGCGGAAGGCCGTGGGTTCAAATCCCGCCACCCCGACCACCTGCCCACGACGTCGTGATGATCGCCTTTTGGGGCGCTGACCCGCTGCGGTTACTATGCAAGCTGCGCGCCCGTGTGACCCGGCCCTCACGGCCTACGTACTCCTCCGGGCGGCGAATCCGCCGGACCTGTCTGGCTCCGGCAGAAACCAAGAAGTCAGCCACAAGGAGACCGAACCGTGAAGAGCGCCGTGGAGACCCTGAACCCGACCCGGGTTCGGCTCACTGTCGAGGTGCCCTTCGAGGAGCTCAAGGACAGCCTCGACGCGGCGTACAAGAAGATCAACCAGCAGGTCACGGTGAAGGGCTTCCGCAAGGGCAAGATCCCGGCCCGCGTCATCGACCAGCGGTTCGGCCGCGGTGCGGTGCTGGAGGAGGCCGTCAACGACGCGCTTCCGAAGTTCTACACCGACGCGGTCAACGAGGCCGAGCTGAGCCCGCTGGGCCAGCCCGAGGTCGACATCACCGAGCTGAAGGACGGCGAGACGCTGAACTTCACCGCCGAGGTCGACGTCCGCCCGGCCCTGGAGATCCCCGACTACTCGGGCATCGAGGTCGAGGTCGACGCCGTCGAGGTGACCGACGAGGACGTCGAGAAGTCGGTCGAGCAGCTGCGCGAGCGCTTCGCCTCCACGTCCCCGGTCGAGCGCGCCGCCGAGGACGGCGACGTCGTCACCATCGACCTGCAGGCCAAGGTCGACGGCGAGGTCCTCGAGGACGGCATCGCCAACGGTGTCTCCTACACCATCGGCTCCGGCGAGCTGCTCGACGGCATCGACGACGCTGTGAAGGGCCTGGAGGCCGGTGGCGAGGCCACCTTCGCCTCCGAGCTGAAGGGCGGCTCCGCCGCGGGCAAGGAGGCCGAGGTCACCGTCAAGGTCACCCAGGTCGCCGCCCGTGAACTGCCCGAGCTGGACGACGAGTTCGCGCAGCTCGCCTCCGAGTTCGACACCCTGGAGGAGCTGAAGGCCGACAGCCGCAAGCGCCTCGCGAACATGAAGCAGTTCGACCAGGCCACCCAGGCGCAGGAGCGCGTCCTGGAGAAGCTGCTCGACCTGGTCGAGGTCCCGGTCCCCGAGAAGCTGCTCGAGGACGAGATCAACACCCGCAAGCACAACCTGGAGCACCACCAGCTCGGCCAGATGGGCCTCACCCTCGACAAGTACCTGGAGCTCCAGGGCAAGACCGCCGAGGAGTTCGAGACCGAGACCCGCGAGGCCGCGGTCAAGGGCATCAAGACCCAGTTCGTCCTGGACGAGCTGGTCAAGAAGGAGCAGCTGAACGTCAACCAGGAGGAGCTCACCGAGCACCTCATGCGGCGCGCCGCCTCCTCCGGCATGTCCCCCGACCAGTTCGCCCAGGCCGTCGTCGAGGGTGGCCAGGTGCCGCTCCTGGTCGGCGAGGTCGCCCGCGGCAAGGCTCTGGCCGTCGTGGTCGAGGCCGCCACGGTGAAGGACACCAACGGCGAGATCGTCGACCTGGACGACGAGGACGAGACCGAGGCCGCCGAGGCGTCGGAGACCTCCGAGGAGACCACCGAGGGCTGAGCCGCCCCGCAGCGCCTCCGAAGCGCGTGCACAGGCCCCCGGGAGTGTCTCCCGGGGGCCTGTGCCGTACACGGGGGAGCGGCGGACCTGAAGGGGCGCGGGGACCGCGCGACCGGCCACAGCGCGCCCGCGGCCCGACGACCGCTCTCTCTCCCCCCCCGGCGAACCGCACCCGGCGCCTGGTGGAGCCCCACGCGCTACGCCCCCGGCGAACACCCGCATTCCCGGGATTCCCCGAAGGGACCATGGCGTTAGGGTCCATGAAAGGCAGAACAATGAGACGGCCCGGCGCCGTCGTAAGACGAGCAGGTGGATACGTGACGAATCTGATGCCCTCAGCCGCCGGCGAGCCTTCCATCGGTGGTGGCCTCGGCGACCAGGTCTACAACCGGCTGCTCGGCGAGCGGATCATCTTCCTCGGCCAGCAGGTTGACGACGACATCGCCAACAAGATCACCGCACAGCTGCTGCTCCTCGCCGCCGACCCGGACAAGGACATCTACCTCTACATCAACAGCCCGGGCGGCTCGGTGACGGCCGGCATGGCGATCTACGACACCATGCAGTACATCCCGAACGACGTGGTGACGATCGGCATGGGCATGGCGGCTTCGATGGGTCAGTTCCTGCTCACCGGCGGCACCGCCGGCAAGCGCTTCGCCCTGCCGCACACGGACATCATGATGCACCAGGGCTCCGCGGGCCTGGGCGGTACGGTCTCGGACATCAAGATCCAGGCCCAGTACCTGCTGCGTACCAAGAAGACCATGTCCGAGCTGACCGCGCTGCACTCCGGCCAGTCCGTCGAGACGATCGTCCGCGACGGCGACCGCGACCGCTGGTTCACCCCGGAAGAGGCCAAGGAGTACGGTCTCATTGACGAGATCATCACGCACGCCTCGGGTGTTCCGGGAGGCGGCGGCACCGGTGCCTGACCGGCCCGGCCACGCCACGCACCGCCACGACGCCCAGCCCCCCAGAACGCCACCAGGACGGTGAACACCCCATGAGCAACTTCCCCGGCGCCGCCAGCGGCATGTACGAGGGGCCGCGCCCCGACAGCCGCTACGTCATCCCGCGCTTCGTCGAGCGCACCTCCCAGGGCATCCGCGAGTACGACCCGTACGCGAAGCTCTTCGAGGAGCGCGTGATCTTCCTGGGCGTCCAGATCGACGACGCCTCCGCCAACGACGTCATGGCGCAGCTGCTGTGCCTGGAGTCGATGGACCCGGACCGGGACATCTCGATCTACATCAACAGCCCCGGTGGCGACATGACCGCCCTCACGGCGATCTACGACACGATGCAGTTCGTCAAGCCCGACATCCAGACGGTCTGCATGGGCCAGGCCGCCTCCGCGGCGGCCATCCTGCTCGCCGCCGGTACGCCCGGCAAGCGTATGGCGCTGCCGAATTCCCGTGTGCTGATCCACCAGCCGGCGGGCTCCACCGGCCGCGGCCAGCTCTCCGACCTGGAGATCATCGCCAACGAGTTCACCCGGATGCGTGAGCAGCTGGAGGACATGCTGGCCAAGCACTCGAACCAGCCGATCGAGAAGATCCGCGAGGACATCGAGCGCGACAAGATCCTCACGGCCGAGGAGGCGCTCGAGTACGGCCTCGTCGACCAGATCATCTCCACCCGCAAGCTGAACAACGCCGCGGTCCGCTGACGCGGAGCGGCGCTCTCCGGGCTCCCCCTGGCGCGGTGCACGTCAAAGTGAACCCTGCCAAGGGGGGCCCGAACACCGGGCCCGGCAAGGTACCGTCGGACATAAGGCAGCACCAGGAGCCGCTGGACCACCGCGTCCAGGCGTCTCCCAGGCGAAGGGGAAGCACACCGTGGCACGCATCGGTGACGGCGGCGATCTGCTCAAGTGCTCGTTCTGCGGCAAGAGCCAGAAGCAGGTCAAGAAGCTCATCGCAGGGCCCGGTGTGTACATCTGCGACGAGTGCATCGATCTCTGCAACGAGATCATCGAGGAAGAGCTCGCGGAGACCAGCGAGGTGCGCTGGGAGGAACTGCCCAAGCCCCGCGAGATCTACGAGTTCCTCGAGGGCTATGTGGTCGGCCAGGAGGCGGCGAAGAAGGCCCTCTCCGTCGCGGTGTACAACCACTACAAGCGGGTCCAGGCGGGCGAGAACGGCGGTCCGGGCGGCCGTGACGACGCCATCGAGCTGGCGAAGTCCAACATCCTCCTGCTGGGCCCTACGGGCTCCGGCAAGACCCTCCTCGCGCAGACCCTTGCGCGCATGCTGAACGTCCCCTTCGCGATCGCCGACGCGACGGCGCTGACGGAGGCGGGCTATGTCGGCGAGGACGTCGAGAACATCCTGTTGAAGCTCATCCAGGCGGCGGACTACGACGTCAAGAAGGCCGAGACGGGCATCATCTACATCGACGAGATCGACAAGGTGGCGAGGAAGAGCGAGAACCCCTCGATCACCCGTGACGTCTCGGGCGAGGGCGTCCAGCAGGCGCTCCTCAAGATCCTCGAAGGCACCACGGCCTCGGTCCCGCCCCAGGGCGGCCGCAAGCACCCGCACCAGGAGTTCATCCAGATCGACACGACGAACGTCCTGTTCATCGTGGGCGGTGCCTTCGCCGGCCTGGAGAAGATCATCGAGGCTCGTGCGGGCGCCAAGGGCATCGGTTTCGGCGCGACGATCCTCTCCAAGCGCGAGCTGGAGTCGAAGGACGTCTTCGAGGACGTCATGCCGGAGGACCTGGTCAAGTTCGGCATGATCCCGGAGTTCATCGGCCGCCTCCCGGTGATCACGTCGGTCCACAACCTCGACCGCGAGGCGCTCCTCAAGATCCTGGTGGAACCCCGCAACGCCCTGGTCAAGCAGTACCAGCGGCTCTTCGAACTCGACGGCGTGGAGCTGGACTTCGAGCGCGAGGCCCTGGAGGCCATCGCCGACCAGGCCATCCTGCGCCAGACCGGCGCCCGGGGCCTGCGCGCCATCATGGAGGAAGTCCTCCAGGGCGTCATGTACGAGGTCCCGTCCCGCAAGGACGTGGCCCGCGTGGTCATCACGGCCGACGTGGTCCTCTCCAACGTCAACCCGACCCTGATTCCCCGGGATGCGCGGGGTCGGGGGTCGGGGGAGCAGAAGTCGGCGTAGGCGGTCCGGCACGACGAGGAAAGGGGGCGCCCCGGGGCACGGGGCGCCCCCTTTCGGCATGTCGGCCGCATCGCGATCGGACGGCTGCGTTCGGCGGCAGGGGCTGTGGGTCGGGCCGGAGCGTGCGGGCCGACACAGTCCTCGGGGAGTCGCCGCACGACGGAGCCCCGGTCGTCGATCGACCGGGGCTCCGTCCGAGCGTGACGAGCGCTACGCCTTGACGCGCACGTCGTTGCGCAGCTTGGCCCCGAGATCCGCGGCGTCGTCGATCGACTCGCCCTGGCCCGAGGCGATGGAGGCGACGCTGTACGACGAGACGAAGGCGACGGTGCTGTGGTCGCCCCAGATGCACACCGGCAGCTTCATGCTCTTCGGCAGCCCCGCCTGCGAGGCCGACGAGCCGCTGGTGTCGATCTCGGCCACCTGGCACTTCATGACGCCGTTGGAGAAGCCCGCCGGGTGGACGGTCTCGGGGCTGCCGATCAGCTTGCCCTTGGTGTCGGAACCGCTCTGGTCCTTCTCGGACTCCGCCTTGGCCTTGGCGAACATGGCGTCGACGACCGCCTCGGGGTTGTCGATCGTCCCGTAAACGCCGCTGAAGGCAATGCCCTTCATGGTCAGGCCCGTACCGTTCTCGTACTTGGCGCCCACCTCCGTGGGGTTCTTCACCCCCCACTTCGCGTAGTCCGATTTATCGGAGTCACTGATGTCGGCCGAGGAGCCGGTATCGCTCTTCTTGGTGTACGTCCCGTTGATCACGGATTCCGGAGTCGTCAACTTGTGGGGTCCGTCGTCCGCGATGCCTGTACTGCCCCCGGCGAAGGCGTAGTAAGCGCCCACCGCCACGGCCGCCACCACGGCCACCGCGCCGATGATCAGGCCCGTCTTCTTCTTGCCGCCGCCGGCCTGCGGCGCCTGGGGCATGCCGTAGGGCTGCTGGCCGTAGGGGTTCGGCTGCTGCCCATAGGGGCCCGGCTGCTGGCCGTACGGGTTCGGCTGCGGCGGCATGACGCCCTGTTGCGGGTAGCCGTAACCCGGCTGCGGCGGAGTCGGAGGGGCCTGCTGGGGGTAGCCGTAGCCGGGCTGCGGGGCCTGCGGCGGCTGGCCGTAAGGGCCCGGCTGGCCGTAGGGTCCCGGCTGGCCGTACGGACCAGGCTGCCCCGGCCGGCCGTAAGGGCCCGGCTGCTGGGGCGGTCCGCCGTACGGGCCCGGCTGGTTGTTGCTCATCTCTGGGTTCCCCTCCAGATGCTTATGTGTTCCTGACATCCTGGACCAGGCACGGGAAACGCACGGCACCGGGGGCCGCACCGTTACAGAACAAACGCGTTTCGGGACCACCGCGTGACACCTCTAAACTGACCCCCGTGACCGAGAACGCTCAGCAGCAGCCACCCGCGCCCGACTCCGAACTGCCGACCCAGTACGCGCCGGCCGATGTAGAGGGCCCGCTGTACGAGCGCTGGGTAGAGCGCGGTTACTTCGAGGCGGACGAGAAGAGCGACAAGCCGCCGTACACCGTCGTCATCCCGCCGCCGAACGTCACGGGCAGCCTCCACCTGGGCCACGCCTTCGAGCACACCCTCATCGACGCCCTCACGCGCCGCAAGCGCATGCAGGGCTACGAGACGCTGTGGCAGCCCGGCATGGACCACGCCGGCATCGCCACGCAGAACGTCGTCGAGCGCGAACTCGGCAAGGAGGGCAAGTCCCGACACGACCTCGGCCGCGAGGCCTTCGTCGAGCGCGTCTGGCAGTGGAAGGCCGAGTCCGGCGGGCAGATCAGCGGGCAGATGCGTCGCCTCGGTGACGGCGTCGCCTGGTCGCGCGAGCGCTTCACCATGGACGAGGGCCTCTCCCAGGCCGTCCAGACCATCTTCAAGCGCCTCTACGACGACGAGCTGATCTACCGCGCCGAGCGCATCATCAACTGGTGCCCGCGCTGTCTGACGGCCATCTCGGACATCGAGGTCGAGTACCAGGACGACGACGGCGAGCTCGTCTCCATGAAGTACGGCGAGGGGGACGACACCATCGTCGTCGCCACCACACGTGCCGAGACGATGCTCGGCGACACCGCCGTCGCCGTCCACCCGGACGACGAGCGCTACAAGCACCTCGTCGGCAAGCTCATCAGGCTCCCGCTGACCGACCGCTCCATCCCGGTGGTCGCCGACACCCACGTCGACCCCGAGTTCGGCACCGGCGCCGTCAAGGTCACCCCGGCCCACGACCCGAACGACTTCGAGATCGGCCAGCGGCACGACCTGCCGGCCATCACCGTGATGGACGAGCACGCCGTCATCACCGTCCACGGCCCCTTCCAGGGCATGGACCGCCTGGAGGCCCGCTCGGCGATCGTCGCCGCGCTGCGCGCCGAGGGCCGGATCGTCGCCGAGAAGAGGCCGTACGTCCACTCCGTCGGCCACTGCTCGCGCTGCAAGACCACCATCGAGCCGCGCCTGTCGATGCAGTGGTGGGTCAAGGTCGGCCCGCTGGCGAAGGCGGCGGGCGACGCCGTCCGCGACGGCCGCGTCAAGATCCACCCGCAGGAGATGGAGAAGCGGTACTTCGACTGGGTCGACAACCTCCACGACTGGTGCATCTCGCGGCAGTTGTGGTGGGGTCACCGGATCCCGGTCTGGTACGGCCCGGGCGGGGAAGTCGTGTGCGTCGGGCCCGACGACGAGGTCCCCACCGGCGAGGGCTGGCACCAGGACACCGACGTCCTCGACACCTGGTTCTCCTCCGGCCTGTGGCCGTTCTCCACCCTCGGCTGGCCCGAACAGACCGAGTCGCTCGCGAAGTTCTACCCGAACTCCGTCCTGGTCACGGGCTACGACATCCTCTTCTTCTGGGTCGCCCGGATGATGATGTTCGGCCTGTACGCGATGGACGGCACCCCGCCGTTCCACACCATCGCGCTGCACGGCATGGTCCGCGACCAGTTCGGCAAGAAGATGTCGAAGTCCTTCGGCAACGCGGTCAACCCGCTGGACTGGATGGACAAGTACGGCAGCGACGCGCTCCGGTTCACTCTGGCCCGTGGCGCCAACCCCGGCGTCGACGTCCCGATCGGCGAGGACTGGGTCCAGGGCTCCCGCAACTTCGCCAACAAGATCTGGAACGCCACCCGCTTCGCGCTGATGAACGGCGCGACGGTGGAGGGCGAGCTGCCGGACTCCGCGAGGATGTCCGCGACGGACCGCTGGATCCTCTCCCGCCTGAACTCGGTCGTGGCCGAAGTCGACGCGTACTACGACGACTTCCAGTTCGCCAAGCTGTCCGACGCCCTCTTCCACTTCGCGTGGGACGAGGTCTTCGACTGGTACGTCGAGCTGTCCAAGACGACCTTCCAGGCGGGCGGCGAGCCGGCCGAGGTCAGCAAGCGCGTCCTGGGCGAGGTCCTGGACGTCACCCTCAAGCTGCTGCACCCGGTGGTCCCGTTCGTCACCGAGACCCTCTGGACCACCCTCACGGGCGGCGAGTCGGTCGTCATCGCCGAGTGGCCGAAGGCCGTGTTCGTCCCCGGTGCCGACGCACCCGGCGGCTTCCGCGACGCCGACGCCGAGCGGGAGATCGAGACCCTCCAGTCGGTCATCACCGAGGTCCGCCGCTTCCGCGCCGACCAGGGCCTGCAGCCCGGTCAGCGGGTCCCGGCCCGCCTGACCCTGAGTGGTACCGCCCTCGCCCCGCACGAGGCCGCCATCCGTCAGCTCCTGCGGCTCCAGCCGGAGGGCGACTCCTTCACGGCGACGGCGACCCTCCCGATCTCCGGTGCCGAGGTCGCCCTCGACCTCTCCGGCACGATCGACGTCGCCGCCGAGCGCAAGCGGCTCGCCAAGGACCTGGCGGCCGCCGAGAAGGAGAAGGCCCAGGCCACGGCCAAGCTCGGCAACGAGGCGTTCCTCGCCAAGGCCCCGGAGAACGTCGTGGACAAGATCCGCACGCGCCTCTCCAAGGCCGAGGAGGACATCGCGCGCATCACCGCCCAGCTGGAGAAGCTGCCGCAGGCGTGAGTCGTCCGGCGTGACCGAAGGCCCCGGTGCCCATGAGGCGCCGGGGCCTTCGCCCACCTCAAGGGGGCGCGGGGGACTGTGCGACGAGCCACCACGCACCGGCAGCCGGCCGACACGACGAGCCACCCCGTACCGGCGGCGCGAAGCCACCGCACTCTTTGTCACTGCCGCTCCGTAGACTGGGGCCGTGAGCGACCACCCCGGCACCAGCGACACGCCAGACCCCCTGAACCGCTTCGACGAGATCATCGAAGCCGAAACCACCCGCGATCCCGACCTCGCCGTGATCGAGGCCGGCAGCCGTACCCTGCGTACCCAGGGCGGCCAGTCGCAGGGCGACGTACCCGCACGTCCGGAGGACCCGGAGGTCGACAGGGCCCTGCGCGAGGTCGAGGCGGAGCTGGCCACCCGCTGGGGCGAGACCAAGCTGGAGCCCTCCGTCAGCCGCATCTCCGCGCTGATGGACGTCCTGGGCGAGCCCCAGAGGTCGTATCCCTCGATCCACATCACGGGCACCAACGGCAAGACCTCCACCGCCCGCATGATCGAGGCCCTGCTCGGCGCCTTCGAGCTGCGCACCGGCCGCTACACCAGCCCGCACGTGCAGTCGGTCACCGAGCGCATCAGCCTCGACGGCGCCCCGATCTCCGCCGAGCGGTTCATCGAGACCTACCACGACGTCAAGCCGTACATCGAGATGGTGGACGCACAGCAGGAGTACCGCCTCTCCTTCTTCGAGGTCCTCACCGGCATGGCGTACGCCGCCTTCGCCGACGCGCCCGTCGACGTGGCCGTCGTCGAGGTCGGCATGGGCGGCAGCTGGGACGCCACCAACGTGATCGACGGGGATGTCGCGGTCGTCACGCCCATCGACCTGGACCACACCGATCGCCTCGGCGAGACCCCGGGGGAGATCGCCGGCGAGAAGAGCGGGATCATCAAGCAGGGCGCGACGGTGATCATGGCGCAGCAGCCGGTGGACGCGGCCCAGGTGCTGCTGAAGAAGGCCGTCGAGGTGGACGCCACCGTGGCCCGCGAGGGCCTGGAGTTCGGCGTCGTGGCCCGGCAGGTCGCCGTCGGCGGGCAGCTGCTCACGCTGCGCGGCCTCGGCGGCGAGTACCACGAGGTGTATCTCCCGCTGTACGGCGCCCACCAGGCGCACAACGCGGCCGTCGCCCTCGCCGCCGTGGAGGCGTTCTTCGGCGTCGGTGCCCAGCGCGCCGAGCCGCTGGACATCGACGCCGTCCGCAAGGCCTTCGCGGCCGTGTCCTCGCCGGGCCGCCTGGAGGTCGTACGGCGCTCCCCGGCCGTCGTGCTGGACGCGGCGCACAACCCGGCGGGGGCGCGGGTGACCGCGGACGCGGTGCAGGAGGCGTTCGACTTCAGCCGGCTGATCGGTGTCGTGGGCGCCAGCGGTGACAAGAACGTGCGGGGCCTGCTGGAGGCCTTCGAGCCGATCTTCGCCGAGGTCGTCGTCACGCAGAACTCCAGTCACCGGGCGATGGACGCGGACGAGCTGGCCGCCATCGCCGTGGAGGTGTTCGGCGAGGAGCGGGTGCAGGTCGAGCCGCGGCTGCCGGACGCCCTGGAGGCCGCGATCACGCTGGCCGAGGAGGAGGGCGAGTTCGCGGGCGGTGGCGTGCTGGTCACCGGTTCCGTCATCACCGTCGGCGAGGCCCGGCTGCTGCTGGGGAAGGGCTGAGGATCGAGGAATGCGTACGCTCTGTGCATCGACACTGATCGGCGAGTTCTTCGTCATCGGGTTCGCCGGTCTGGTCGCCATGAAGGACCCGGGCCTGTCCATGTCCACGGTGTGGCTGGTCAGCGGCATCGCCATGCTGCTCTGCGTCCTGCTGTGCGGCATGGTGACCCGGCCCGGCGGGGTCGTCCTCGGCTGGGCCCTGCAGATCGCGCTGGTCGTCTCCGGCGTCTTCGTCCCGACCATGTACTTCCTGGGCGCGGTGTTCGCGGCGCTGTGGTGGGCATCGGTGCACTTCGGCAGAAAGGTGGACGAGGCGAAGGCCCGATTCGCCGCCCAGGCGGAGTCCGGTCCCTCTACACCTGACGCTGCGTAACGGACGCCCCGACACGCCCTGTAACCTCGTCCCACCACCGCCGACGTCCGTCAGAAGGAGTCCTCCCGTGAGCCAGCGCACCCTCGTCCTGCTCAAGCCCGACGCCGTCCGTCGCGGCCTGACCGGCGAGATCATCAGCCGCATCGAGCGCAAGGCCGGCTGGCAGATCACCGCGCTGGAGCTGCGCACCCTGGACCGCGCCACGCTGGAGCAGCACTACGGCGAGCATGTCGGCAAGCCCTTCTACGAGCCGCTGGTGGACTTCATGTCCTCCGGTCCCGTCGTCGCGCTGATCGTCGAGGGCGAGCGGGTCATCGAGGGCGTGCGCGCGCTCGCCGGCCCGACCGACCCGATCGCCGCCGCGCCCGGCTCCATCCGCGGCGACTACGGCGTGATCGTTCGCGAGAACCTCATCCACGCCTCCGACTCCGAGGAGTCCGCCGAGCGCGAGGTGAAGATCTTCTTCCCGGGCCGGGTCTGAGCCGCGTCTTTAGTTTTCGGTAATTTTTCTGAGTGGGCGTCAGCTCCGTCCGGTGGCGTCTGACCAGGGACGGCCGTACATTTCCGGCCGTCCCTTGGCATATGCCTCGCCGATCGGGGGAACGCGTGCCCCTGATGGGCCGTCTCCACAAGCGGGGCGGGCCGCCATCTGGTGACAATGGCGGAGACCCTCGCGCAGTGTTCGTGCAGGCGCGTTTACGATGGAAGCCTTCACGTCACAGCACCCGCCTCGCCGTCCTGACATGCCCTCAAAAGTTCGGGAAGGCCAGATGAATCCGGATGGGGAACTCAATGTCGTTCATCGGCCGTGACATGGCTGTCGACCTCGGGACCGCCAACACGCTGGTGTACGTCAGGGGTCGCGGAATCGTACTCAACGAGCCGTCCGTCGTCGCGATCAACACCAACACGGGTGGAATCCTCGCGGTCGGTGCCGAAGCGAAGAAGATGATCGGCCGGACCCCGGGCAACATCGTGGCCGTCCGCCCGCTGAAGGACGGCGTGATCGCCGACTTCGAGATCACCGAGCGGATGCTCCGCTACTTCATCCTGAAGATCCACAAGCGGCGGTATCTCGCCCGGCCGCGGGTCGTCGTCTGTGTGCCCTCGGGCATCACGGGCGTCGAGCGCCGCGCCGTGATCGAGGCGTCCTCCCAGGCCGGCGCCCGCCAGGTGCACATCATCGAGGAGCCCATGGCCGCCGCCATCGGCTCCGGCCTACCGGTCCACGAGGCCACGGGCAACATGGTGGTGGACATCGGCGGCGGCACCACGGAGGTCGCGGTCATCTCGCTCGGCGGCATCGTCACCGCCCAGTCCATCCGGGTCGCGGGCGACGAGCTGGACAACGCGATCATCCAGTACATCAAGAAGGAGTACAGCCTTCTGCTGGGTGAGCGCACGGCCGAGCAGATCAAGATCACGATCGGTTCGGCCTACGACCTCGACGCCGACGAGCACACCGAAGTCCGCGGCCGGGACCTGGTGTCCGGGCTGCCGAAGACCGTCGTCATCTCGGCCGCCGAGGTCCGCAAGGCGATCGAGGAGCCGGTCAATGCGATCGTCGACGCGGTCAAGACGACCCTCGACAAGTGCCCGCCGGAGCTGTCCGGCGACATCATGGACCGAGGAATCGTTCTGACCGGCGGCGGAGCGCTGCTGCGCGGCCTCGACGAGCGGCTGCGCCGGGAGACCGGCATGCCGATCCACATCGCCGAGGATCCGCTGGACAGCGTCGCGCTCGGCTCCGGAAAGTGCGTCGAGGAGTTCGAGGCGCTGCAGCAGGTCCTGGACGCTCAGCCGCGCAGATGACATGACTCTTCGATTCCGCCGTACGAGACGTTCTCCTCTCGTGCGGCGGATCGTTGATTACAGGCATAAGCTCCCACAAATGGCCCCCTTGGGTTTGCCTTTCGCGCAAGCGCCCGTCAAGGGGCTCCCGAATTCCTATTGAGGAAGGGCACGGCCGCCGCACGTGAGGGACACGAAAGAGAGCCGGCTGCTCCTGGTCCTGCTGGTCGCCATCGCATTCGCGCTGATCACGGTGGACATTCGCGGGGGCAGGAACTCCCCGGTCGACGGTGCCCGGCAGGCCGCGGCCGCGGTGTTCGGCCCGGTCGAGAACGGGCTGTCCTCGGCGGTCGACCCGGTCGGCAACGCCGTCTCCGCGATCCGCGACTCCGGCAACCGGCACGACCGGCTCGCCCGGCTGGAGAAGGAGAACGCGGCCCTCAAGGCGAAGCTCGGCAGCGACGACCGCAACCGCAGCCGGCTGAACCAGCTCGACAAGATGCTGAAGATCGCCGGTGAGGGCCAGTACGGCATCAAGGGCGCCCAGGTCATCGCCATAGGAGCGGCGCAGGGCTTCTCCTGGACCATCACCATCGACGCCGGCGCCAACGACGGCATCAAGCGCGACATGACCGTCCTCAACGGTGACGGGCTGGTCGGCCGGGTCACCACGGTCGGCCCCGACACCTCCACCGTCCTGCTCGCCAACGACCCCGACTTCACAGTCGGTACCCGCATGGAGGGCAGCGACGAACTGGGCTTCGCCTCCGGGCAGGGCGACCGACCGCTGCGCGTCGAACTGCTCAACGGCCAGGCGCAGGTGAAGAAGGGCGACCGGCTCGTCACCTTCGGCTCCCAGGCCGACCGGCCGTTCGTGCCCGGCGTGCCGGTCGGCGTGGTCTCCCGCGTCGAACCCTCCAACGGCGGCCTCACCCGCACGATCTACGTCACCCCGTACGTCGGCTTCACCAAGCTCGACATCGTCGGCGTGGTCGTCCAGGCCCCGAAGAAGGACCCGCGCGACGCGGTCCTGCCGGCCCAGCCCAAGCCGGTCCCGACGCCGACGGTGACCGTCACGGTGACCCCCTCGGCCAACGCGAACAACACGACCGGCCAGCAGCAGTAGGAGCTGACTTCTTCCATGCGCCTCAACCGGATCCTGCTCTCCAGCGCGCTGGTCGTCGTGGCCCTGGTGATCCAGGTCAGCGTCCTCGCCCGCCTGCATCTGCCGGGCGCCGTGCCCGACCTGCTGCTGCTCACCGTCCTCGGCCTCGCCATGGTGTACGGCCATGTCGGCGGCGCCCTCGTCGGCTTCGGCGCCGGCCTGCTCGCCGACCTCGCCCCGCCCGCCGACCACGCGGCCGGCCGTTACGCGCTCGTGCTGTGCGTCATCGGCTACTTCGCCGGGCTCATCAAGCCGGAGAACGGCCGCCTGAAGTCGGCGACCGGGCCGATGGCCGTCGTGGTCGCCGCCGCCGTCGGCTCCACGCTGCTGTACGCCGGCGTCGGCGCGCTGGTCGGCGACACCGCCGCCCGTCATGTCGGCCTGCCCGGGCTGCTGTTCTCGGCGGCCCTGTACGACCTGCTGCTCGCCCCGTTCGTGGTCCCCGGGATCATGTGGCTGGCCCGCCGCGCCGACAACGACCCGCTGACCGAGAGCGGCCCCGCCGCCAAGGCCGGCAACATCTCCGCCGGCTGGCTCTCCTCCGGCACGGGCCTGCGCGTCGGCGGCCAGCGCGGCGGGCTGGGTGCGCTGAAGGCCAAGGCCCGCACCCGTTCCGTGCGGGTCGGCCGGATCAAGGGGGTCAAGCGGCTGTGAGAGCGGACGAGTTCACGCGAGCGGGCAGCCGCACATTCACCCGAACAGGTCAGCTGCCGCGGAACGCGGGCTCACAGGCTGGTCGTTCATCATTCGTACGCGCACAGGCGCATCGCACACACGCGCCGGCCGCCCGGACATCCGCGCACTGAGAGGGGGAGACACCAGCAGTGACCAACATCCCCGAGACCGGCAAGACCCCACGGGTCCAGATCCGGCTCGTCGTGCTCCAGATCCTTGTCCTGTCCCTCCTCGGCACGCTCGGCGGCCGGTTGTGGTACCTGCAGATCCGCGAGGGCGCCCAGTACCAGAAGGAGGCGTCCGGCAACCACGTCCAGCAGGTCGTCGACCCCGCCGTGCGCGGCGACATCCTGGATGCCCGGGGTGTGCCCCTCGCCGACAACGAGACACGTCTGGTCGTCTCCGCCTCCCGCACCGACCTGCTCAAGCAGAAGGACGACGGCAGGGCCGTCCTCACCAAGCTGGCCGGCGTCCTCGGCGTGAAGCCCGAGGACGTCATCCAGAAGGTCCGGCTGTGCGACGCCAAGACCCCCAAGCCGTGCTGGAACGGCTCGCCGTACCAGCCGATCCCGATCACCGACAAGGCGACGCCCAAGCAGGCCCTGCAGATCCGTGAGCGCGCCGAGGACTTCCCCGGCATCACCGCCGAGCCCGAGGCCGTACGGAGCTACCCGGGCCCGGGCAACTCCAACACCGCGCAGGTGCTCGGCTATCTCTCGCCCGTCACCGACGACGAGATCCAGAAGGCGAAGAACACCGACTCGCCCTATCTGCGCTCCGACATGGTCGGCCGCTCCGGCCTCGAGCGGGAGTACGACAAGGAACTGCGTGGCAAGGCCGGCGTCACCCGCTACGAGGTGGACAACCTCGGCCGGGTCATCGGCAAGGCCAAGTCGGACGCCGCCGAGCCCGGCTCGAACCTGGTCACCAGCATCGACTCCCGGGTCCAGCGCGTCGCCGAGTACGAACTGGACAAGGCCATGCGGGCCGCCCGCCAGCAGTACGACGACATCACCCACGAGAACTACAAGGCCGACTCCGGCGCCGTCGTCGTCATGGAGGCCAAGACCGGCCGGATCGTCGCGATGGCCTCGGCGCCGACCTACGACCCGAACGTGTGGGTGGGCGGCATCTCCGCCAAGGACTACAAGGCCCTCACCGGCAAGGGGTCCGACTACCCGCTGCTCAACAGGGCCATCCAGGGTCAGGCGGCCCCCGGTTCGACGTTCAAGGTGGTCTCCACGGCCGCCGCGGTCAACGCCGGCTACGCCTGGGACGGCGGCTACCCCTGCACGAGCTCCTACTCGGTCGGCGGCCAGGTCTTCAAGAACTTCGAAGGCGAGAACTTCGGCGACATCTCCCTCGGCCGCGCCCTGGAGGTCTCCTGCGACACCGTCTTCTACGGCCTAGCCGACAACGAGTGGAAGAAGGACGGCGGCATCAACCCCAAGAAGGGCCAGCCGAAGGACTACTTCTTCAAGACCGCCCACCAGTTCGGCCTCGGCAAGGAGACCGGCGTCGACCTCCCCAACGAGGTCACCGGCCGCGTCCCCGACCGCCAGTGGAAGCTGGACTACTGGAAGGCCAACAAGGACGCCTGGTGCAAGAGCGGCAAGAAGGACGGCTCCTACGTCCAGAGGATCTATTACGAGAACTGCCTCGAAGGCAACAAGATGCGCGAGGGTGACGAGATCAACTACTCCATCGGCCAGGGCGACACGCTCGTCACGCCGATCCAGGAGGCGATGATCTACGGCGCCGTCGCCAACGGCGGCACCGAGTACGTGCCCACCATCGGCAAGGCGATCATCAGCCCCGACGGCAAGACCGTCACCCCGATCAAACCGAAGGTGCGTGCCAAGCTCCCGGTCAGCCAGGCCACCCTCAAGGGCATGGACGACGCCTTCGCGGGCGTCATCACCCGCGGTACGGCCGCGTGGAAGTTCAACGGCTGGCCGCAGAACAAGATCCCGCTGCACGGCAAGACCGGTACGGCGGAGGTCTACGGCAAGCAGACCACCTCATGGCTCGCCACGTATTCCAAGGACTACACGGTGATCATGACGATCGCCCAGGCCGGTACGGGTTCCGGCGCCTCCGGCGAGGCCGTGCGCAACATCTACAGCGCGCTCTACGGCGTCCAGGGCGACGGCTCCGTCGACAACAAGAAGGCGCTGCTGCCCGAGCCGCAGAAGGGCCTGCCCAAGGTCCGCACGGACGGCACCATCGACGCCCCGAAGATCACCGGCGACCCCGGGAAGGACGCCGAGGCCTCCCAGCAGAACAACCCCAGCAACGGGTCCGACCAGCAGCCCGCCACCACGGCCTCGCCCACCACGGGCAACCGCAACACCCGCAGGCGGCCTCGCAAGAGGGGGAGCCGGAGGATGCCCTCATGACCGGCGTGAACAGCTTCTCCGTCTCCGGGTACGGCCCCGACCGGGCCGGCTGGACCAGGCTCTTCGCCCGTGACTCGCTGACCCGCAGGCTCGACTGGCCGATACTGCTGGCGGCCCTCGTGCTGTCGCTGCTGGGCTCGCTGCTGGTGTACTCGGCTACCCGCAACCGCACCGAGATCAACCAGGGCGACCAGTACTACTTCCTGGTCCGCCATCTGATGAACCTCGGCATCGGATTCGCCCTGATGATCGGCACGATCTGGCTCGGGCACCGCGCCCTGCGCAACGTCGTGCCGATCCTCTACGGCGTCTCGCTGCTCGGGGTGCTGCTGGTGCTCACCCCGCTCGGCGCGACCATCAACGGCAGCCGGAACTGGATCGTGTTCGGCGGCGGTTTCTCGCTGCAGCCCGCCGAGTTCGTGAAGGTCTCGATCATCCTGGGCATGGCGATGATACTGGCGGCCCGGGTAGACGCCGGGGACAAGCCGTACCCCGACCACCGCACGGTGGTGCAGGCGCTCGGCCTGGCCACCGTGCCGATCCTGATCGTGCTGCTCATGCCCGACCTCGGCACGGTCCTGGCCATGGTGGCCATCATCCTGGGCGTGCTGCTCGCCTCCGGCGCCTCCAACCGCTGGATCTTCGGCCTGCTCATCGCCGGTGTGCTCGGCTGTGTCGCCATCTGGCAGCTGCACATCCTGGACCAGTACCAGATCAACCGCTTCGCCGCCTTCGCCAACCCGGAGCTGGATCCGGCGGGCGTGGGCTACAACACCAACCAGGCCCGCATCGCCATCGGTTCCGGCGGCCTGACCGGGGCCGGTCTCTTCCACGGTTCGCAGACCACCGGCCAGTTCGTGCCCGAGCAGCAGACGGACTTCGTCTTCACGGTCGCGGGGGAGGAGCTGGGCTTCGTCGGCGCGGGCCTGATCATCTTCCTGCTGGGGGTGGTGCTGTGGCGCGCCTGCCGCATCGCCCGGGAGTCCACCGAGCTGTACGGGACGATCGTGGCCGCCGGGATCGTCGCCTGGTTCGCCTTCCAGTCCTTCGAGAACATCGGCATGACCCTCGGCATCATGCCGGTCACCGGTCTGCCCCTGCCGTTCGTGTCGTACGGCGGCTCGTCGATGTTCGTGGTGTGGGTGGCCGTGGGACTGCTGCAGTCGATCAAGGTGCAGAGACCCATGTCGGCCTAGGTGTTCGGTCCGGGCAGCGGTCGTATGCCGGGTGGATGTGTGGAATTTTCCTGCCATTCACCCGGAACGGCCCCTGCCGCACCGCTCCACGGCCCACTAGATTCGGTTCATGGCGGATACGAAGCGCGAGATCGAGCGCAAGTACGAGTCCGATGACAGCGGGCTGCCCGACCTGACCGGCGTCGGCAGAGTGGCGGCCGTCCTGGACAAGGGCCGGGTGGAACTCGACGCCATCTACTACGACACCGCCGACGAACGCCTCGCCGATGCCTCCCTCACCCTGCGTCGCCGCACCGGAGGCTCGGACGCCGGCTGGCATCTGAAGTTCCCCGTCGCCCCCGGCGTCCGTGACGAGATCCAGGCCCCGCTGTCCGACATCGTCCCCGAGGAGATCGCGGCCCTGGTCCGCTCCCGGGTCCGGGACGCCGAGCTGGTCCCGGTGGTACGGCTGCGCTCCGCCCGCGATGTGCGTCACCTCGTCGACGCCGACGGCACCCTGCTGGCCGAGGCGAGCGTCGACGCCGTCACCGCCGAGCGGCTCGCCGGCCGGGGCGGGGCCGCCCAGTGGACCGAGATCGAGGTGGAACTGGCCGACGACGGCGACCCCGCCTTCCTGGACCTGGTGGAGAAACGGCTGCGCAGGGCGGGTGTGCGCCCCTCGAAGTCGGCGTCGAAGCTGGCCCGGGCCCTGGAGCAGACCTCGGGACACCGCCGCAAGAAGGGCAAGCCCGCATCGCCGGTGACGGCCGGCGACCACGTCCTCGCCTATCTGCGCGCCCAGCGGGACGTGCTGGTCGAGCTCGACCCCGCTGTCCGCCGGGACGTGCCCGACTCCGTGCACCGCATGCGGGTCGCCACCCGCCGCGCCCGCAGCACCCTGCGCACCTTCCGCTCCGTGCTCGACCGCACGGTGACCGATTCCATCGGGGCCGAGCTGAAGTGGCTCGCGGGCGAGCTGGGCGTGGACCGCGACCGGGAGGTGATGACCGAACGGCTGGCTGCCGCCCTCGACGCCCTGCCGCCCGATCTGGTCACCGGCCCGGCCCCCGAACGCCTCGCGGCCTGGGCCGGGGCCCGGCGCGGCGGCACGCACGCCCATCTGGCCGGCGTGCTGGACTCCCGCCGCTATCTGACCCTGCTCGACGCCCTGGACGCGCTCCTCGCCGACCCGCCGCTGCGCAAGGCCGGCGGGAAACGGCCGGAGAAGGTGCTCCGCAAGGCCGTGAACAAGGACCTGGCGACTCTTACCGCCCTGGTCGAGCGGGCGCTCGACACCCCGCACGGCGAGGAGCGGGACCTCGCCGTGCACGAGGCCCGCAAGAAGGGCAAGCGCACCCGGTACGCGGCCGAGGCGGCCACCCCGGCCCTCGGGAAACCGGCCCGGTCCCTGACACGGGCCATGAAGTCCCTGACCACCCTCCTCGGCGACCACCAGGACAGCGTCATGACCCGGCACACCCTGCGCGAGCTGTCCGCGGTGGCGCACGCGGCGGGGGAGAACACGTTCACGTTCGGGGTGCTGTACGGGCGAGAGGAGGCACGGGCGGCGCAGGTCGAGGCGGAGCTGCCCGGGCTGTGGAAGGAGATCAGTTCCGGGGCGGCCCTCTGAGCGTTCGGGGGAGCTCCTCGGCCGGGTTACGCTTGATGGTCACCCCTGTCAGCTCATGAAGGTTCGCGAGATGCCTGTCGAGTCGGTTTTCCCGCAGCTCGAAGCTCTGCTCCCGCACGTGCAGAAGCCGATCCAGTACGTCGGCGGAGAGCTCAACTCCACGGTCAAGCCGTGGGACGAGTGCGACGTCCGCTGGGCGCTCATGTACCCGGACGCGTACGAGGTTGGTCTGCCCAACCAGGGCGTCATGATCCTCTACGAGGTCCTCAACGAGCAGGAGGGCGTCCTCGCCGAGCGCACCTACAGCGTGTGGCCGGACCTGGAGGCGCTGATGCGCGAGCACGGCGTCCCGCAGTTCACGGTCGACAGCCACCGCCCGGTGAAGGCCTTCGACGTGTTCGGCCTCAGCTTCTCCACGGAGCTGGGCTACACCAACATGCTCACCGCCCTGGACCTGGCCGGCATCCCCCTGGAGTCCAGGGACCGCACCGAGGACGACCCGATCGTCCTCGCCGGCGGCCACGCCGCCTTCAACCCGGAGCCGATCGCCGACTTCATCGACGCGGCGGTCATCGGCGACGGCGAGCAGGCCGTCCTCGACATGACCAGGATCATCCGCGAGTGGAAGGCCGAGGGCCGTCCCGGCGGCCGCGAGGAGGTCCTGTTCCGCCTGGCGAAGACGGGCGGGGTGTACATCCCGGCGTTCTACGACGTCGAGTACCTGCAGGACGGCCGGATCGCCCGCGTGGTCCCGAACAAGTCGGGCGTTCCGTGGCGCGTGTCCAAGCACACGGTCATGGACCTGGACGAGTGGCCGTACCCGAAGCAGCCGCTGGTCCCCCTGGCCGAGACGGTCCATGAGCGCATGTCGGTGGAGATCTTCCGCGGCTGCACGCGCGGCTGCCGGTTCTGCCAGGCAGGCATGATCACCCGCCCGGTGCGCGAGCGCTCGATCACGGGCATCGGCGACATGGTCGACAAGGGCCTGAAGGCGACGGGCTTCGAGGAGGTGGGCCTCCTGTCCCTGTCCTCGGCGGACCACTCGGAGATCGGTGACATCGCCAAGGGCCTGGCGGACCGCTACGAGGACGACAAGATCGGCCTGTCGCTCCCCTCCACCCGCGTCGACGCCTTCAACGTCGACCTGGCGAACGAGCTGACCCGCAACGGCCGCCGCTCCGGCCTGACCTTCGCCCCCGAAGGCGGCTCGGAGCGCATGCGCAAGGTCATCAACAAGATGGTCTCGGAGGAGGACCTGATCCGCACGGTCGCCACGGCCTACGGCAACGGCTGGCGCCAGGTGAAGCTGTACTTCATGTGCGGCCTGCCGACGGAGACCGACGACGACGTCCTCCAGATCGCCGACATGGCGACGCACGTCATCCAGAAGGGCCGCGAGGTCTCGGGCTCGAACGACATCCGATGCACCGTCTCGATCGGCGGCTTCGTCCCCAAGCCCCACACCCCCTTCCAGTGGGCCCCGCAGCTCTCGGCGGAAGAGACGGACGCCCGACTGGAGAAGCTCCGCGACAAGATCCGCGGCGACAAGAAGTACGGCCGCTCGATCGGCTTCCGGTACCACGACGGCAAGCCGGGCATCATCGAGGGCCTGCTCTCGCGCGGTGACCGCCGCATCGGCGCCGTGATCCGCGCGGTGTACGACGACGGCGGTCGCTTCGACGGCTGGCGCGAGCACTTCTCCTACGACCGCTGGATGGCCTGCGCGGACAAGGCACTCGCCCCCTACGGCGTCGACGTCGACTGGTACACCACCCGCGAGCGCACCTACGAGGAGGTCCTGCCCTGGGACCACCTGGACTCCGGCCTGGACAAGGACTGGCTCTGGGAGGACTGGCAGGACGCCCTCGACGAGACGGAGGTCGAGGACTGCCGCTGGACCCCCTGCTTCGACTGCGGCGTCTGCCCCGCCATGGACACGCAGATCCAGGTTGGGCCGACAGGAAAGAAGCTGCTCCCTCTGACCGTCGTGAACAAGTAGCCGGTTGGCCCCAACGCGCCTCCGGGAATGTTCACCTGGCCCTTCTGCGTGATGGGCTCAGCTGACGTTCCTGGAGGAGCGATGAGGGAGTTGCTCCACGGGTACGCCTTGCGCGGGGTGAAGCGCACCACCGTGCTCTCCGGTGCGCGGTGAAGATGCGTGCTCCGGTGTGCAGATCGTCCTGTGGCGGCCGGGGCCGGTGAGCCGGGCTGCGGGCGCACCACTGCTCCGCCGGACACCTGCCGCCCCTGCCGACCACCCGGGAGGGTGAGACGCGCTGTCCGGAGGCCGGCCGCGGGCCCGTCGATCGATCCCGACCTGCCCCGCCCGTCCGCCTGCGACCTGCTGCCGCCCCACGCGGCCTTGCTCTTCTTCACCGACGGTCTCATCGAGCGTCGCGGAGAGCCGCTCGACGACGTGATGACCCGACTCCGGCCGCACCCCGCCGTCGGCTGAGCAGGCGGTCAGGCGGACGAGTCGCACTCGTCGCACCGGCTGTGGTCGGCCAGCCACTGCTCCAGCGCGTCGCGCTCCGCGACGATGCGGGACCGCACCGCGGCGGACCAGCCCGGTGCGAAGGCCGCGAGGGTGCGGTTGGCCGCCCACAGGCGGATCTGGGTGACCGTGACCTGGTCGAGCTCCCGGCTGTCGCGCCAACGGGCGTCGGCCTCCTCGCGCAGGGACATCCCGTGGTCGAAGAATTCGTCGATGAGGGCATGCGCCCGGACGTCCCGGTCCCGCACGGCGGCCTCCCTTCGCGATCCGCTCCTGCCGCGGCTCGGCTCGAGGCGACAGAGCGGGACGGTGCCCTCGCAAGTCCGCTCAGGCATGGCTGTGTCCCAGCGGGTCGACTGCGACCGCGTCGCTCAGCGTCTCGTGCACCTCGAGGTCGTGGGTCGGCTCCGTGATGTGCAGAAGCCTGCGCACGCGCCCCTTGGGGACCACCACGCGCACCGCGCCGCCGCGCCGGGCGGCCGACTTGTGGGCGCCGATGAGCGCACCCAGTCCGTGCGCGTCGCAGAAGGTGACGGCACCGAGGTCGACGATCACCTGGGGGCGCTCGCCGTGGTCGGCCACGAGCTCTTTCAGGTGCGCGCGCAGTCCCGGCACCGTGAAGATGTCGATCTGCCCCGCCAGGCTGGCCACCGTCCAGCCGTCGAGGCGGTTCACGGACACCCACAGTTCCGCCTGTCCATCCGCCCGCCGGTCTTTCCTGTCCATGGCGCACCTCCGCTGACGCCCCTTACTGCAGGTTCAGCCGTGCGGCGAGGTGTCGACAGAGGCTGACAGCCCCCTGTGTAGTGCCGAAGGTCCTTCGCTGCGTAGGCCGGTCGGCTCAATACCGCGGGCAGGGCTGGACGGCTGTGCGGGGAGCGGCACCACGGCACCCCGGATCGCCGTCGTGCCTGGTGGCAGCGGCAGGGGCGGCCGGTGGGCAGGACCAGCACCGCCCGGTGGGGTGACCGGCGGCGTTCCCGCAGTCGCCGCCGCGCTGTTGCGGAGGCGAGGGGCCCGGCGTTGCAATCAAGTGTGAGGCACTTCGGCGGCGCCGTGCCGGCCGACCGCCCGGCTCCCGGGACGGCGGCCGGCCGGAAGGGACTCAAGAGCGACGCCCTTGGCATGTTCTCCTCGGTGGCCATGGGCCTCGCCTCGACCGGCCCGGCGTACAGCCTGGCGGCCACGCTGGGCATCATCGTGGTCGGGGCCGGACTGCAGGCCCCGATCGTCACGATGCTGGCGTTCATCCCGATGCTGCTGGTCGCGTACGCCTTCCGGGAGCTCAACGCGAGCAACGCCGACTGCGGGACCACGTACACCTGGGCGACACGGACCTTCGGTCCGCGCACCGGGTGGATGGGCGGCTGGGGCCTCATCGTCGCCGACGTCCTCGTCATGGCGAACCTCGCCCAGATCGCCGCTGCCTACTGCTTCCGGCTGGTGGGCCTGGACGGACTGGCCGAGAACCGGCTGTGGACGACTGTGGCGGGCGTCGCCTGGATCGCGGCGCTGACCGCGGTCTGCTATGTCGGCATCGAGTTCTCGGCGGCCGTCCAGCGCTGGCTGCTGTGCCTGGAAGTGGCGATGCTGATCTTCTTCGCCGTGGCGGCGCTGGTCAGGGTCTACACCCACCCGCCGCCGACGGCGATCCACGTCTCCGCCTCCTGGTTCAACCCCTTCGCGGTGCGCTCGGTGAAGGACCTGACCTCGGGCATCCTCGCGGGGGTCTTCATCTACTGGGGCTGGGACACCGCGTTCTCGGTCAACGAGGAAACCGTCGACAGTGCGCGCGTCCCCGGGCGCGCCGCGGTCACGACCACCATGGTGCTCCTGATCATGTACGGGCTGGTGTCCACCTCGGCACAGGCGTTCGCGGGAGTCGGCACCTCGGGCATCGGGCTCGGCAACACGCGCAACTCGGACGACGTGCTCTCCGGGTTGGGCTCGGCCGTGTTCGGGAGCGGTGACACCGGGCTGTTCCTGTCGAGACTGCTGATCCTGATGGTGCTGACCTCCGCGCTGGCCTCCGCCGAGACCACCATCCTGCCCCTGGCCAGGACCGTCTTCTCCATGGCGGTCCACAGGGCGCTCCCCTCCCGGTTCGCCCGGATCCACCGCAGGTACCTCACCCCGACCTGGAGCACGGTCGGCATGGGAGCGGCCGCGATCCTCGTGTTCGTCATGCTGGCGTCGTACAGCCAGAACATCCTGGCCGACTCGGTGGAATCGGTCGGTCTCGCGATCGCCTTCCAGTACGGAGTGACCGGCTTCGCCTGCCTCTGGTACCACCGCAAGGTCCTCACTCGCAGCACCAGGGACCTGGTCTTCAAGGGGGCGCTGCCGGCGCTCGGCGGCCTGATGATGATCTCGCTGTTCCTCTACGCCGCCTTCGTCGTCTACGCGGATCCGGAGTACGGCACGACCGCCGTCGATCTGCCGCTGATCGGACGGACGGGCGGGGTCACCGTCCTGGGCCTGGGCGCCCTGCTGATCGGTCTCCTGCTGATGCCGTTGGTCACCCGGGGCCACACCGTGGCCCTCAAACTCCAGCGGAGCCTGCTTCCCCGCCGTCTGCCGCGGCACGCCGCCGTCGACTCGGCGAGCCGCTACCAGCCCGCCGACAGCGGGTCCGGGGTGGGGGGCGACTGGTACGACGTCATTCCCCTGTCGGGAACCCGGGTCGGCCTGGTCGTCGGGGACGTACTGGGTCACGGCCTGCGGGCCGCGGCCACCATGGGCCGTCTGCGGACGGGTGTGCGCGTGCTGGCCCGGCTGGACCTGAGCCCGGACGAGCTCCTGTCCCGGCTGGACGACCTGGTCGAGCAGACCGCGCTGGAGGGCGGGACCGGCCGAGTCCCGGGCCACCTGACACCACACGTCGACGCGGCCCTGGGCGTGAGCTGCCTGTACGCGGTGTACGACCCGGTCTCGGGGAAGTGCGCCCTCGCGCGGGCCGGGGAGCCGGTACTGGCGGTCGTCGACCCGCGTACGGGCGTCGTCGACTATCCGGAGCTGCCGATCGGGCCGCCGCTGGGCATCGGGGGCCCGCCCTACCAGAGCACGGAACTGGACCTCGCCGCGGGCAGTCTCGTCGCCCTCTTCACCGGCGGTCTCCTCCAGACGGCCGACGACCGTGACGCCGGGCTCGCGCAGCTGTCCCGCGTCCTGGCCGGCGACCGGACATCGCTGGAGACGCTGTGCGACAGGGCGGTGACCACGCTGCTGCCCGGGGCGGTGGACGTGGACGCGACGCTGCTCCTGGTCCGCACGCGTCTACTCGACCGGAACCGGCTCGCCGAGTGGTCGGTGCTCCCGGACCCGGCGGCGGTGGCCACCATCCGCACCGCCGTCAGCAAGCAGCTGCGCGCCTGGGACCTCGACGACCTGGCGTTCTCCACCGAGCTCATCGTCAGCGAACTGGTCACCAACGCCATCCGTTACGTCGGCGGTCCGATCCAGGTACGCCTGATCCGCGACCGGAGCCTGATCTGCGAGGTCTCCGACACCGGCCACACCGCGCCCAATCTGCGGCACGCCGCGAATGACGAGGAGGGAGGACGGGGGCTGTTCATCATCGCCCAGATGACCCACCACTGGGGTACGCGCTACACCCGCGCCGGCAAGACCATCTGGGCGGAGCAGGACCTGCCGGCACCGGACGCCCTGTAATCCCCTTTGCCGTCGTTCGCCGCGGGAGCCGAGACCGAGGCCACGCTCGGATTCACCAGAACCGACGACGAGGCTCTCGTCTCGTGCTCGGGCGACCCTCAGCGCGCCGGCCTGCGTGCTACGAACCCAGCCGTCCGTGAGGGCCGCTGCCGTCTTCTCGACCACGTGGTCGACACCGACTCGAGGGGCGGATCACCATGGCCGGCGATGCCGACCCCCGCGTCGGGATCGCCGCGTTCCATGCGCCGGCGTGTGACCGGTGCAAGGGCGACACCTGCGCACCGGGCCCAATGCTGCCACGCGCCGGCGGTGTCCCGGTGGACGCCCAACTCGGGGTGGCCGTCGAGCCGGAGTCCGGGGACCCACCGCGCGACGGCACAGCCTGAACGGCGGGCGGAGGTCGAGGAGTTCGTGCATCTGTACATCACGCACCACGCCCCTGACGGCGAACGCCGTTTGCGCACGCGCCACATGGCGCCCTCCTTCCTGCCCTGGCATCGCAAACTCCTGCTGGAGCCGGAGCGGGCGCTGCGGCGGGTTGGACCCCGGATAGTTGTCCGGCACGAGAGGCTGCCGCCGTGGGACGTGACACCGGCCGAACTGGAGGACATGAGCAGGATCTACCGGTATGAATAAGCTGAAGTCGTCCCGGTCGGCGGCCGTTCAGCGGGCACGCGATCACCATTGAGAGGCCGCTTCTCCGTTCGAGGCGTCACACGTTCCGCTGAAAAGTCGGCGACACAGCGACCGCCGCTCGCGTACGGCTCCCCCTTGATCAAGCTGGTGTCTTCTGCGAAGGAGACGCCACCGTGCGAATTTCTGACATTCAGCGCTGCGAGGTCCGGCCCGGACAGCTCGTCGAGTGGACGTTCAGCCCGGCGACCATCGCGGCCGCGGCAGCGCTGCCGCCCGATCCGCGGCCGCCGGCGTACATCCAGGAGTCGCACATCAGGACGGCCCGGTCGGTACGGGAAGACGGACTGTTCGTACCGACCTGGCTCGGCACGGCGTTCGACCTGCCGGGCCGGACCGACCTCGACGCGCTGGAACGGGCGTTGCGCGGCTGGACGCTGCGTCACGAGACGCTGCGCAGCGGCTTCAGATGGGCCGGCGACGACATGCACCGGTTCACGCTCGACGAGAACGAGGTGTCGCTGCACCGCGAGGTGGTCGGCGACTTCGCCGACGCGGCCGCGCTGATCCGTTACCTGCAGGACCGATTCGACGCCGCGGCGGACGCGCTCGGCTGGCCGAACCTCATCTACGCGGCAGTCGTGCGCGAGGATTCGACCAGTGTGTACATGGCGTTCGACCACACCAACGTCGACGCCTACTCCATCCACCGCATCCCGGACGAGATCCACGAACTGTACGCGGCGGACGTCACGGGCCAGCCCGTCAGCGGCCCGTCCGTGGGGAGTTACGTCGACTTCTGCGAGCAGGAGCGGGCGAACGCGGACGGCATCGACGACACGCACGCGATCGTCGCGCGCTGGCGGGAGTTCATCAGCCGGTGCGACGGGCGGCTTCCGGAGTTCCCGGTCGATCTCGGTCTGCAACCCGGTGGGGTGCTGCCCGCTCAGAAGCTGGTGTGCGAGCCACTCGTCGACGCGGACGCCGCCGCCGCGTTCGAAGCGCACTGCCGGCCCTACGGCGGCAGCCTGGTGGGCATTCTGGCCGCGACCAGTCTGATCGTCCACGAACTCGGCGGGCAGCCGGTCTACCGCACGGTCGTGCCGTTCCACACCCGGCTGAAGTCCGAGTGGTCGGACTCCGTCGGCTGGTACGTCGGCGGCGCGCCCATCGAGGTGCCCGCGGCACGGGACTTCGACGGCGCGCTCGACATGGTCCGTGCCGAGCTGCGGGCCAACCGGTCGCTGGCGCGCATTCCGCTGGCCCGCGTACTGCGCCTGCTCGGCGCCGACTTCCGTCCGACCTCGCCTGATATGTACTCGATCATTTCATATGTGGACACCCGCCTCATTCCCGGCGCGGCCCACTGGGACCAGCAGAAGGCGTACGGGCTGATCCGGGTGTCGTACGGGGACCAGGTGTGCGCCTGGGTCAACCGGCTGCACGAGGGGCTGTGGTTCGCCTGCCGGTACCCGGACACCGACATCGCGTACAAGACCGTGCGGCGGTACGCCGAGGGGCTGCGGAACCTGATCCTCTCCGTGCCCGCACGCGAGCGTTCGCGGGTCGCGGAGCCGGCACTCACCTGACGCAACTCTCGTCCGCTTCATCCGTGTTCGGCGGGTCTCGTGCCGCAATCCCTGTCCGAGTACCGCCAGTTGGCACCCATCGGGTGATTCTGCCGGGACATGTCCCCCTCGGGATGGATGTCCGGTGTGGAACCTCCCGTCCCGCTACTGCTAGTGTTTGAGTCGTCACGCTAGGCAACAGGCTTCACTGTATGAGCAAAAGAACCGAGGGTTCCATGCGCAAGCTTCAGCAGGTCGTGATCGCAGCGGTGGCGGCGGCCGGCGGTCTGACCGCCGTCGGCGCCGGCTCCGCCATCGCCGACACCAACGGCGGTGAGCTGCAGTTGACCGACGTCTACCGCCCCTATCAGGAGTGCAGTCCGCAGACGGTGGCCGAGAACGACGTCCCGATCGGTGTGCTCGGCCTCGCCGGCACCCTCGACACCACCTGCGGTCAGTACAACAACGCTTTCACCGGTTGAGTCCGGCGGCGTCGTCGTACGCGACGTCCGGCGCGGGACTCTTCGGGGTCGGTCTCGAAGGGTCCCGCCGTTCCTGCCGGTTGTCCGAGTGTCGAAGACGGAGCCCGGCGCGACGGGCACCCTTACAGAGGAGGCGCATCACATGTTCGGCAGGAAGAGGATCGCGGTCGTCTCGGGGCTCGTCGGGGGCATCGCTGCGGCGTGTGTCGGCGTCACCCCGGCGCATGCCGCGGTGGGCCCGGGAAAGTGCACGCGCGACATCCTGGGGGACGTCTCCTGCGTCCAGCGGATCAGGGGCCAGGTCCCCGCAGGCGGTGCCATTCCGCACCAGGAGATGTGCCAATCGGTGCAGCCGACGACAGTGCCCTCCTTCCTGAGTGCCGGGACGCAGCAGCTCGAGTCCGAGGTGAGCTGTTCCCCCACCGGCGTGGGCACGTCCGCGCCGGTCCGTGACGAGCGGGAGTCGCCCGACATGCCGCGTTGAGTCCCGGCGGCCGGACCCTTCCGGCGGACAGCTCATGGTTCCGGCGCGACGTGCCGGGGTGTAGATCCTCAATAACTACGGACTGTGTGTATATGCTCACATTAAGTAGTCAAGCCGGGCGTTTCCGCCTGGGTTAGGAAGGGTCAACCATGCGTAAGTTTCAGCGCGTTGCAGTCGTAGCCGCGGCCATTGCGGGGCTGTCCGCCCTCGGTGCGGGCGTCAGCTTCGCCGCCGGCGGCGAGGACGCGCCTCCGCAGATCACCGCCGTGGCCAACTCGACGGCCAACGCCGTTGCCATCGGCGGCAACAACACCCAGGAGGAGAAGGGCGAGCCGAAGGCCGGTCCCCAGGACGAGCACGAGCAGGGGCAGCCTGGGCCGGAGCAGGGCGACGACGAGCACCAGGGCGACGAGTAAGGACGTACCGAGGGCTCATCCTCTCGGAATCGGCGCGGGCGCATCGGCCTTCTTCGGAGATCTGATGCGCACCGCACGCACTCGGCATCCCGGGCTCGGCACCGTTTCGGTCGGTTCTCCGGTCTGCTGAGTGACACCCGTGGCGAAGGCGGCCCGGACGCACGACGGTCCCGTCGAGGTACGCGTCCGGGCTGCGGCATGTTCGCCATCGGCGCGCTTGGTAATGCATCCAGGCGCGGAATGATCTGTTTCGACCTTCTCGGGCCCGGGCGCACGCCAGTCAGGCGCATGCGCCCGGGCCCCTGTCGTAAAGGAAGGCAACACATGTTCACTGCGCGGAAGATCGCCACCGTCTCGGGGCTCGTCGGAAGCCTCGCCGCGTTCTGCGTCGGCGCCGGACACGCGTACGCGGACGGGCCCTCGGACGGCTGCAAGAACACCGAGCAGGGCGGCACCGTCTGCGTTCACAAGAACGAGACCCGCACCGACAAGGACGGGGCGCACGTCCTCAAGCAGACGCTTGACTGCTCGACGTCCGACCGCCCGCGCGTGGTGTTTCCGGAGCGCCAGATGCTGGACAGCGAATCCTCCGGCGTCGGGCAGACCGTGGACTGCTCCAACACGGAAAAGCTGCCCAAGGGCCTCAAGAAGCCGCACTTCTGGTTCTGAGCGCTGCCGGCACATGCCGGCCCGGAGAAACAGCAATCCCCGGTACCCAACCAGTGGTCGGGTACCGGGGATTGCTGTTGTGCGTTACTTGCCGACCGCGTTGCTGCAGCTCAGCTTCGAGCCGACGGTGTTGTTCTGGGCGCCCGCGTTGCCCTCGTCGTTGAGGCCCAGCAGGCCGTTGAGGAGTCCGAGGTTGCCGAGGACGTTGACGTTCAGGTCGTGCGTCCTGCAGTGGTTGCTCTGCTGGATGTTGAACTCGTCGCCGTCCTTCTTGCCCCAGTCCTGGTCGGCGTGGGCGGTGCCGGCACCCAGGAGTCCGACGCTCCCGAACGCAGCGAGGATAACGGCAGCCGTGCGGAGCTTGTGCATGTGATCTCCGTTGGAATGAGATGGAGGCGATGTGTGAGAAATCGCCGTACGTGCTGACATGAATGCTGATACGAAATACCCGAATAAAGAGAGCGACGCGCCGAACTCGAGTGCCTTTTCGCTACCTTGGAGGCCTGTCGGCGCACGCGAATGGTCCCGGCACCCGGCCTGGGGCCCGGTGCCGGGACCATTTCACCGCGCGCCTAGGCGCCGGACACAACTCAGAAGGCGCTGTTGCTGCAGCTCAGCGTCGAGCCGGTGTTGTTGTTCTGGGCGCCCGGGTTGCCCTCGGGGTTGAGGTCCAGCACGCCGTTGAGGAGCCCGACGTTGCCGAGGACGTCGACGTTCAGGTCGTGCGACTTGCAGTGGTTGCCCTGCGTGATGTCGAACCTGTCGCCGCCGTGGTCCCCGCCCTTGCCGCCGGCATAGGCCGTGCCGCTCATGAGGCCGATGCTGCTGAGTGCCGCGACCAGGACGGCAACGTTGCGAAGCTTGCGCATGTCATCTCCGTTGGAGTGAGTGGTTGCGATCTGTGACAGATCGACTTTTTACAATTACAGGAGATTAGTACGAAATACGCGTAAACCGGCAACGACGCGCCGTTTTCCTGATCTACCGTCAGAAACACCCGGAAGCCGTACCGCATGCGAACGGGCCCATCGAGCGCGTCGAAAGGCCCGTGCCGAGCGGCGGCTTCTGGCCGTCAGCCCTGATGCTGCGCGCTGGCGAGGGAGTTGGACTGGCTGTTGGCCTGGGTGCAGGCGACGCCTCGGGTCTCGGAGGCCGCGAGCAGGGCGACCGGGATGTTCGCGTCGAGAAGGGTCTGCGGGCTGCACTCCTGGTACGGGCGGAACAGGTTGGTCTGGCCCACCGAGCCGCCCTGTGCCGTCTGCGGGGCCTGAGGGGCCTGCGCGGCCTGAGGGGAGATCTGCGGGCTGATCTGCGGGTTGAGCTGGGGGTTGATCTGCGGGGTGACCTCGGTGCCCCGCTGCGGGTACGCCTGCTGCGGCGTGCCGTAGGACTGCGCGGTCGCCTGAGCGGAGGTGGCCGAGGCGGCCTGGGTGTCGGGCTGTGAAACGGGAGTCGGCGCAGCCCCGTTGTAGGCGGGGGCGGCGGAGCTTGGGCCGGCGCCGACGGCGGACAGGCCGCCGGCTGCTGCGACGATGAGCGCGACTTGCTGAAGCTTGCGCATGGAATCCTCGGCCCTTCATTGACCTGTGCACTGAACCTGGTGAAATGCTGACGGGGCGGCGTTGTTGTCGCTGTTTTCGCTGCCCTGGACGGCTGCGATGGACCATCGTTCTCGCCCCGAGGGGAACGAAATGCGCGCGGGCTCGGACACGGGCTCCGGGCCGTGGTCACCCATTTGACGCAACGGCGTGTGACCCGCGATGTCATTTCCGGTGGATGGCAAATGGGTGACGGGCTGTCGGGTGCCGTGACCACGGTGGGGGAATCGTCGTTCCGACGAGAGGAGGGCAGCGACCGCGAACTCAAAGAGAAGTGGAGGCTTTCGCTGCCGGATCCGATGCGGCGTCCGCGTGCCACTCAGGAGTTACCGCTGCTGACGGTGCGGTGTGATGAACGCACCAAATGTACGCGTGACCGCACTGAATTCAGTGGGTTTCCCTTTTCAGGTATCGAAGGGCCGAGGGTTTTTCATGCGCAAGCTTCACAAGGCCGCGCTCGTTCTAGCAGCGGCCGGCGGTCTGTCCGCCATCGGCGCGGGCGTCAGCTATGCCGACTCTCCCGTCGGATATGGCGGTCCCGCTCCGGCACCGGCGCCGGACCAGCCGGCTCCCCAGGCCGCACCCCCGGCACCTGCTCCGCAGGCTCCGCCGCCACAGCAGACCGGTTACGCCGCGGGCTCTACGCAGGGAACGGCGCGGGCCACCGTCACGCCGCCGTACCCCCAGCAGCAGGCCGCCCCCGCGTACCCCCAGCAGCAGTACGCCCCCGCGTACCCGCAGCAGCAGTACGCCCCGCCGCCGCAGCAGACCGGCTACGCCTCCGCCATGGCCTCGTCCCAGGGATCGGCACAGGCCTCCACCACGCCGTACCCGCAGCAGCAGGCCGCCCCGGCGTACCCCCAGCAGCAGTACGCCCCCGCGTACCCCCAGCAGTACCCCCAGCCGCAAGCCGCTCCGCCGCCGCCGGCACAGGTCACGCCGCAGGTCGTGCCGCAGGTCATGCCGCAGGTCGCCCCGCAGGTGGCCGTACCGCAGGGCTTCACCCCGGAGGCCCCGATGCATGTCGGACCGCAGGTGAATCCGCAGGTGAACCCGCAGGTGAACCCGCTCATCAACCCGCTGGTCGGGTCACCGAGCGTTCCGGCGCTGGCTCCCGTCGGCCTTGGACAGCTGGCGGCACCTCCCATCGGCCAGCTGGGGCTTCCCCGACTCGGCTGACGGCCCCGTAATCGTCCGCAGTCCCCATGCGATCTGTTGCAGATCCCATCCGCTCGACCAACGGAGAACCAATGCGCAAGTTCCAGAGGGCAGTCCTCGTGGGTGCCGTGCTCGGCAGTGTCTGCTCCTTCGGCAGCACCGCTGCCTTCGCCCACGAGGGGCTCGGCCACGACGTGGACATCACACAGGGCAACGAGTGCCGTTCGCACGACATGAACATCGAGGTGCTCGGCAGCGTCGGCGCCTTCAACGGCCTGGCAGGCAACCTGTTCAACGGCGAAGGGAACCCGGGCGCGCAGCAGAACCACCTCGGTTCGGACGTGGGCTGCAACAGCCGGGCGTTCTGACGGACCTCGCCGCGACTCGCTCCACCCCCGAACCGGCGGGGGTGAGCGAGCAGGAGGCGCCGCAGCGGCCGTCACCGCGTGTCTCCGCTCCGGGACGCCGTCAGCGCGGCGCCCCCGCCGCTCCGGGCGGGTCGGACGTCGACGAGTGACCGGGTGGTCGTGCTCGCGGTCGGGCGCAGCCTGGACCGGGCGAAGCCCCTGTCGGCGGTCACGTGTTCGCGATGGGCGTCGGGCAGCTTGCCGCCGTCCAGCAGCTTCTCGCGGCACTCCAGTGATTCCCGGTACTCGCCCATCCAGTACGAGGACACCGCCAACTCGTCCTACCAGGCGTGCTCGACGAACAGGATGTCCTCGGGTTGCGGGATGTCGGTGGCGCGCCGCGCGAACATGGAGGTGAGCGGCCACCGCTCCCCGTCGACCCGGCACAGCCGCGCGAGCTCGCCGAGCGCGGCCCGGTTGGGCCGGGACTCCGCGCCGAGGAAGCGGGCGTGATCTCCGGCGGCCGGCGTTTGAGGTGCACCGCGAGCCGGGCCGCGTGGAGGCGGGCGCAGAACGCCTCCTCGGCGAAGCCGCCCATATCGGCGCGTCGGTCGTACGCGGCGAGCGCCTTCGCCGGTTCGCCGGCGTCGCGTCGGCTCTGGGCGAGGTAGAAGACACAACGGGCGTTGTCCGGCTCCTTGACGAGTCCGTCCTCGAGGATCGTGGCGTCGCGGAGGTACTTCTGCCGCTGACCGCCCTGGTGGCGTCCGCCGCCGCCCATGACGACCATGCGTGCGCCCGCGAAGGCCGCCCCGCTGAAGGGGGTGCCGCACTCCAGATACTCGTGCAGCACGCCGACGTAGCGCCGGGGCAGCCGGGTCGACACCAGCGTCGGCCGCCAGTGGACGACAGGCCCGTGGCGCCAGGGCTGATGGTCCAGCAGTGTCCAGCCGTCGCAGGTGATGGTGGCAGGGTGGTCGTTGTCGTTCTCGGAGCAGGCGTTCTCGTAGACCCGCTTGCCACTGGCCCTGGGCGTGCGCGTTGACGGAGTCTCCGCAGGCGAGGCCGGTGGTGGTCGTGTTGGGGAAGTTGAGGTCGGTCCACCGCACGGTGTGGTCCCCGTACTACGCCCGGGAAAGCAGGATCGCCGGATCCCGGCGGGCGTCCCCGGCGTCTACTCCGGTATGGAACCGCACAAGCCACCTCCTCAGCCCCGGCGGCCGGAAGGGTGCCTGACCGTCGCGATCCGCGTCCCCCTGCGCATCGTCGTCCTGGTACTGGTGGTGCCGGTGCGGATGGCGTGGGACGCGCTCGTCGTCGCCGGAAGGGTGCTGCGGGACACCGTGCTCAGGCCGGCCGGCCGGGCGCTGCTGTGGGCCGGAAAAGCCCTGTTCGTCCGGCCGTTCGCGGGCCTGTGGCGCCATGTCCTCGTCCCCGGCGGCAGGGCGCTCGGCCGGCTCGGCACCGTCCTCGTCGTCGTACCGGCCGTGTGGCTGTACCGGCACGTGCTGACCCCGGTCGGCCACGCCGTCGCCCGGCTCGCGGGCGCGGCGGGCGACGGGCTCGCGTGGCTGTACGCGCGCGTGCTCCGCCCGATCGGGCACGCGGTCGCGTGGCCGCTGCGGGGTGTCGGCGCCGTGCTCGCCGCCGCGGGCACCGGCCTGTGCACGGGCGTCGCCCGGCTGGTCCGGTATCTGCTCGTCGTGCCGGCGCGATGGCTGTACGACCGGGTCCTCGCGCCCGTCGGACGTGCCGTCGCCCGGTGCGGTCGCGGAGCGGCGTGGCTGCTGGGCGTGATCGCCGCCGGCATCGGAGCCGCCCTGCACCGGACCCTCCGCATCCTGTTCGTCCTGCCCGCCCTCGCGCTGTGGCGCTGGATCCTCGCCCCCGTCGGCCGGTTCCTGGCCGTCGTGGCAGGCGAGGTGGGCGCCGCCCTCGGGCACGCCTGGCGGATCGCCGGACGCATCTCGCGGGCTGTCGGCCGGACCCTTGGGACCCTCTTCCGGTGGATCTTCGTGGAGCCGGTGCGCTGGGTGTACCGGACCGTCCTCATCCCGGTCGGCCACCTCGTACGGGACGCCGTACTGCGGCCCGCCGCCGAGGGCGCGCGCGTGCTGGGCCGGGCCGTCCGCGAGGCCCTGACCAGCGCGCGCGACACCGTGCGGCAGGCCCGAGCCGACTTCCGGCGGATGCTGTTCGGCGAGCCGCGGCAGCCGGCCGCGGTGGACCGGCGGGAACCTCAGCGGCCCGTGGCACGTACTCTTGGTAGCAGTACGACCGCACTCACGAAGGACTAGGACACTGGGCAAGCGACAGCCCGAAGGCCCGCCGCCCGCACCCGCGGTGCAGCGCATCAGACTGCGCTACACCAAGCGCGGCCGCCTGAGGTTCACCAGCCACCGAGACTTCCAGCGCGCCTTCGAGCGGGCGCTGCGCCGCGCCGAGGTGCCCATGGCGTACTCGGCGGGGTTCACGCCGCACCCGAAGGTGTCGTACGCCAATGCCGCACCCACCGGCACGGGCAGTGAGGCGGAGTATCTGGAGATCGCGCTCACCGCACCGCGCGACCCGGAGACCCTGCGTGTCCTCCTCGACGAGTCGCTGCCCGCCGGGCTCGACGTCGTCGAGGCGGTCGAGGCTCGGACCTCGGGTCTCGCCGACCGGCTGACGGCCTCCGTCTGGGAGCTGCGGCTGGACGGCGTCGACCCGGCCGACGCCGAGCGCGCGGTCGAGAGCTTCAACCGGGCCGGGACCGTCGAGGTCCAGCGGATGACCAAGAACGGCGTCCGCACCTTCGACGCCCGCCCGGCCGTGGTGAGCCTGGAAACGCACGGTTCACCGGCTGATAGGCCGACCGACCAGCCCTGTGCGATACTGCGGCTGGTTGTTCGGCACGTGACGCCTGCCGTACGACCCGACGACGTCCTGTCCGGTCTCCGCGCCGTGGCCGACCTGGCGCCGCCGGTCCCCGCAGCGGTGACCAGGCTGGCGCAGGGGCTGCTCGATGAAGAGACCGGCACGGTGACCGACCCGCTCGCGCCCGACCGCGAGGCAGCCGAGGCCCTGACGGCCGTACCGGCCGCCGTCGCGACGGCGCCGACGCCGGAAGGTCCCGCGTAGGGACGGACGTCGTAGCGCCGCCCTCGTACTCGGGAGCCACCTGGGTCGGGCAGCGCACCGACCAGAAGACTTTCGCCAGGCCGTACCGACAAGGCGTACGGAACCGGCGAGACAGGACACAGAGTGCTCCCGTGCGGCGCCCGCGCCCCGGACGGCGGCCATCGCGGATCGCGCGGGCCGTGGACGTCAACGGCGGACGGTCCATCGAGACCGCCGTCGGACCAGGCGCGGCGCCCGGGGGCCTGACGGGAGAAACGCCCGCATGCTCGAGCCGACCGAACCCAACGAGGGTTCCGAACTGAACACTCCCAGCGACACCCTGCCGCCGCGCAGGCGTCGCCGTGCTGCCTCCCGCCCGGCGGGCCCGCCGGCCACGGCCGAGGGCTCCGCCGAGGTGACCGTGCCGGCCATACCGGCCGCGGAGCCCGACGAGGTGGCCGAGGTCGTCGCGGCCGAAGAGGCTGAAGAGGCCGCTGCGGCCACCGAAGCCGCAGAAGGTACGGAGACAGCAGGGGCCTCTGGGGCTGCCGCCGAGGAGGCCGCCTCCGCCGGCCGTCCGCGCCGCCGTGCCACTCGCCGCACGTCCGCCCCCGCGGGGGCGCCGTCGACCGCCGAGGCCGTCGTGCCGGCCGCAGCATCCGCCGCCGAGTCCGAGCAGCCCGCTGCCGTCGCCGAGGGCGGCGAGGTCGTCGTCGGTGAGGAGGCCGCGCCGCGCCGCGCCCGCCGCCGTGCCACGCGCAGCGTCACGGCCCCGGCCGGCGCCGTTGCCGGTGCCGACGAGACCCCTGCGACGCAGGAGGCCGCCGAGGCCCCCGCCCCCGCCGGGACCGCAGCCCCCGCCGAAGAGGCCGCGCCTGCCGCGCGTCCGCGTCGCCGGGCCACCCGCCGCGCGTCCGCGCCCACCGGGTCGCCGGCCTCCGCCGAGGCCGCCGAGACCGTGGTTCCGGCCGCCGCCGCGTCGGGTACGGCCGCCGCCGAGGCCGGGAAGGACCGGGAGCAGCCCGCCGTCGAGACGCCCGCCGCCGTGGAGGAGACCGCGCCGGCCGCCCGTCCGCGCCGTCGCGCGACCCGCCGTGCGTCCGCGCCCGCCGGTGCCCCGGCGGCCGACGAGGCTGCCGAGACGGTGGTTCCCGCCGGTGCCGCCGAGGCCGAGAGGACTCAGGAAGAGAAGGAAGAGGCGGCTGTCCAGGCGATTGCCGACGAGCAGGCCGCTTCCGCCGCCCGTCCGCGCCGCCGGGTCGCGCGTCGCGCGTCCGCGCCCGCCGGCGCCCCGAAGGCCGCCGAGGAGACTCAGGCCGCCGAGGCCGCCGCCCCGGCCGCCCAGGAGCCGGAGGAGACTGCGGAGGCCGTCGAGACGCCTGCCGCCGAGGAGGCGGCCCCGCGCCGCACCCGTCGCCGGGCCACCCGCCGGGTGTCCGCGCCCACCGCCGAGGACGGCACCGAGTCCGCCGAGGCCGAGCCCGCTGCCGCCGAGGCCCCGGCGACCGCCGAGCCCGTCCCCGCCGCCCCGGCGCCGCAGCCCCCCGCCGAGGAGGCGGCCCCGCGCCGCACCCGTCGCCGTGCCGTGCGTCCCGTGTTCGGGTTCTCCGAGCCGGCGCAGCCCACGCAGTCCGCGCCGGCTGCCGCCGAGACCGAGGGCCCCGAGGCCGAGACCGCGCGCCGGCCGGCCCGCCCCGCCGTCGCCGTCTTCCAGGCACCGGTGTTCACCGAGCCGAGGTTCCAGACCCCGGAGCGCGCCGCGGCCGAGGCCGCCGCGGAGGCCGCCGAGGCGGAGGAGCCCGAGGAGTACGCGGAGGAGCGCGCCGAGACCGGATCGCGCCGCCGTCGCCGCCGGGGCGCCGCCGAGGAGACCCGGGCCGCCGAGGCCGCAGAGACGGAGGAGGAGGCCGAGGAGGCCCCGGAGTCCGCCGAGGACCTCGCCGAGGGCGAGGAGACCGAGGAGGCCGATGACACGGAGGGCGCCGAGGGCTTCGAGGAGTCCGGCTCGCGTCGCCGTCGCCGTCGTGGCGGCCGCCGCCGTCGTCGGGGTGAGGCCGCCGAGGGCGAGGCCGACGAGGACGCCGAGGAGCTGGCCGCCGAGCAGGCCGCGCAGGACGTCGAGGACACCGCCGAGCAGGAGGAAGAGGACGCCGAGGAGGCCCGCGACGAGGCCGGCGCCTCCAGCGCCGGCAGCCGTCGCCGTCGTCGCCGTCGTCGCCGGGCCGGTGACGCCGCCGTCGACGCCGAGCCCGATGAGGGCGACCCCGAGCGCACGGTCGTCAAGGTCCGCGAGCCGCGCAAGCCCAGCGAGCCGTCCGACGAGGTGCAGTCCATCAAGGGCTCGACCCGCCTGGAGGCCAAGAAGCAGCGCCGCCGGGAGGGCCGCGAGCAGGGCCGCCGCCGCGTTCCGATCATCACGGAGGCCGAGTTCCTGGCCCGCCGTGAGGCCGTCGAGCGCGTGATGGTCGTGCGCCAGCACGGCGAGCGCACGCAGATCGGCGTCCTCGAGGACGGCGTGCTCGTCGAGCACTACGTCAACAAGGAGCAGTCGACCTCGTACGTCGGCAACGTCTACCTTGGCAAGGTCCAGAACGTGCTGCCGTCGATGGAGGCCGCCTTCATCGACATCGGCAAGGGCCGCAACGCCGTCCTGTACGCCGGTGAGGTCAACTTCGAGGCGCTGGGCATGGCCAACGGCCCGCGGCGCATCGAGTCCGCCCTCAAGTCCGGCCAGTCGGTCCTCGTGCAGGTGACCAAGGATCCGATCGGTCACAAGGGTGCCCGTCTGACCAGCCAGGTCTCCCTCCCGGGCCGCTACCTCGTGTACGTCCCCGAGGGCTCGATGACCGGCATCAGCCGCAAGCTGCCCGACACCGAGCGGGCCCGGCTGAAGACCATCCTCAAGAAGATCGTCCCCGAGGACGCGGGCGTCATCGTGCGCACCGCCGCCGAGGGCGCGAGCGAGGAGGAGCTGCGCCGGGACGTCGAGCGGCTGCAGGCGCAGTGGGAGGACATCCAGAAGAAGTCGAAGAACGGCAACGCCCCGACGCTGCTGTACGGCGAGCCGGACATGACCGTCCGGGTCGTGCGCGACATCTTCAACGAGGACTTCTCCAAGGTCATCGTCAGCGGCGCCGACGCCTGGGAGACCGTCCACGGGTACGTCTCCCACGTGGCCCCCGACCTCGCCGGCCGGCTGCAGAAGTGGACGTCCGAGGTCGACGTCTTCGCCACGTACCGGATCGACGAGCAGCTCGCCAAGGCGCTGGACCGCAAGGTCTGGCTGCCCAGCGGCGGTTCGCTGGTGATCGACAAGACCGAGGCGATGGTCGTCATCGACGTCAACACCGGCAAGTTCACCGGCCAGGGCGGCAACCTCGAGGAGACGGTCACCAGGAACAACCTGGAGGCGGCCGAGGAGATCGTGCGCCAGCTGCGGCTGCGTGACCTCGGTGGCATCGTCGTCATCGACTTCATCGACATGGTCCTGGAGTCCAACCGCGACCTGGTGCTGCGCCGCCTGCTGGAGTGCCTGGGCCGCGACCGTACGAAGCACCAGGTGGCCGAGGTGACCTCGCTGGGCCTGGTGCAGATGACCCGCAAGCGGGTCGGCCAGGGCCTGCTGGAGTCCTTCTCCGAGACCTGCGTCCACTGCAACGGCCGCGGTGTCATCGTGCACATGGAGCAGCCGAGCGCGGCCGTCGGCGGCGGTGGCGGCAAGCGCAAGAAGCGCGGCCGGGGCGGTGACGAGCACGTGCACGAGACGGCGGCGGTGGCCGTGGAGACCGGCGAGGCCGTCGAGCCCGAGGTGGAGACCGCCGTCGAGGTGGCCGCCGAGGTCGCCGAGCCGGTCGCCCTCCCCGCCCCCGACTTCGCGCCGGACGAGGAGCTGTACAGCAGCGTCGCCGAAGCGGAGGCGGCGGCCACCCGTGGCCGTACGCGCCGTCGCGCGAGCCGCCGGTCCTCGGCTCCGGCGGGTGCTCCGAAGGCCCGTGCTCCTCGCGAGGAGGGCGCGAAGGAGGCCCCGAAGACCGAGGCCGCCGTGGCCGCCGCCGCGCCGACCGCGCAGGACGTCACCGCCGAGGAGACGGCGGCGCTTCCGGTGCGTCCGGAGCCGGCCGCCGAGGTGCTGGCCGAGCCCGCGGCCGTCGAGGACCAGGTGGTCGCGGCGCCGCAGGCCGAGGCCGCCGAGGAGGCCGCGCCCAAGGGCCGTACGCGCCGTCGTGCGACCCGTAGGGTGTCGGCACCGGCCGGTTCCCCGGCGGGCGCCGAGGCGACCGTGGTGACGGCGCCCGAGACCGCCCCCGTGGCCGAGGAGCCGGTGGCCCGGCCCGAGGCCGAGACCGAGGCACCGGCGGCTCAGGCCGCCCCGGCGGAGGAGGCGTCCGCCGAGAGCGCCGCCCCGGCCCGCCCGCGCCGTCGTGCCGTGCGCAAGGCCACCGCGCCGACCGCGTCCGAGGAGGCGGCCGTCGTGGTCGTCCCGTCGGCCGCGGCGGAGGAGGCCCCGGCCGGTGACGTCACGGCCGAGGAGGTCGCCGAGGTGACCGCCCCGGCCAAGAAGGCGGCCCGCAAGACCGCCAAGAAGGCCACGGCGAAGAAGGCCGCCGCCAAGAAGACCGCGGTGAAGAAGACCGCGGCCAAGAAGACGGCCGCCAAGAAGACCACGGCCAAGAAGGCGGCCAAGACGGCCGCCGCGAAGTCGACGGCGAAGAAGACCACCACGGTCGCCGCCGACGCCGCGAACGAGGGCTGACGCCCGGGGTGTGGGGCCGGTCCGCGTGACCGGCCCCACACCCACCGGGGCCCGGTTTGACCCTCCAGGTCATGGACCCGTAACCTTGACCGTCGGCGTGTCCACTGAACACGCCACATCCCCGTAAACCTCTTCCTCCCGGGCACCAGGTTGGCCGGGAGAGGTCGTCCGTGGTGTTTCTGGGCGGCTGGCCTGCGGGGGTGCCGTTTCTTCGAGCGAAAGAGAGATCCGCGTGTACGCCATCGTGCGCAGCGGTGGTCGCCAGCACAAGGTTGCTGTCGGCGACATCGTTGAGGTTGACAAGATTTCCACCGCCAAGGTTGGCGACACGGTCGAGCTCTCGACCCTGCTCGTTGTCGACGGCGACTCCGTGACCAGCGACCCGTGGGTGCTGGCCGGCATCAAGGTCCAGGCCGAGGTCGTGGACCACCACAAGGGCCAGAAGATCGACATTCTGCGCTACAAGAACAAGACCGGCTACCGTCGTCGGCAGGGCCACCGCCAGCAGTACACGGCGATCAAGGTCACGTCGATCCCCGCGGCTGCGAAGTAAGGGACTGAGGAGAAATGGCACACAAGAAGGGCGCATCGTCCACCCGGAACGGTCGCGACTCCAACGCCCAGCGGCTCGGCGTGAAGCGCTTCGGCGGTCAGGTCGTGAACGCGGGTGAGATCCTGGTCCGCCAGCGCGGCACCCACTTCCACCCCGGCGCCGGCGTCGGCCGTGGCGGCGACGACACGCTGTTCGCCCTGCAGGCCGGTGCGGTGGAGTTCGGTACCCACCGCGGCCGCAAGGTCGTGAACGTCGTTCCGGTTGCCTGATCAGGGCGTAGACCGAACGTTTCGCGAGGCGGACCTCACTTCCCGGTCGGGAAGGCGGGTCCGCCTTTCGCGTGTTACGCAAGAGACATTCCGTATGTATTTCTGGAGGCACTGAACCATGACCACCTTCGTGGACCGCGTCGAACTGCATGTCGCCGCGGGTAACGGAGGTCACGGCTGTGCCTCCGTACACCGCGAGAAGTTCAAGCCGCTCGGCGGCCCGGACGGCGGCAACGGCGGCCGCGGCGGTGACGTCATCCTCACCGTGGACCAGTCGATCACGACGCTGCTCGACTACCACCACTCCCCGCACCGCAAGGCCACCAACGGCAAGCCCGGCGAGGGCGGCCACCGCTCCGGCAAGGACGGCCAGGACCTGGTCCTGCCCGTGCCGGACGGCACGGTCGTGCTGGACAAGGCCGGCAATGTGCTCGCCGACCTCGTCGGCCACGGCACCTCGTACATCGCGGCGCAGGGCGGCCGCGGCGGCCTCGGCAACGCGGCACTGGCCTCCGCCCGCCGCAAGGCGCCCGGCTTCGCGCTGCTCGGCGAGCCCGGGGACCTGCACGACGTCGTCCTGGAGCTGAAGACCGTCGCGGACGTGGCGCTCGTCGGCTACCCGAGCGCCGGCAAGTCCTCGCTGATCTCCGTGCTCAGCGCGGCCAAGCCGAAGATCGCCGACTATCCCTTCACGACGCTCGTGCCGAACCTCGGTGTCGTCACGGCCGGTTCGACCGTCTACACCATCGCCGACGTGCCGGGTCTGATCCCGGGCGCCAGCCAGGGCAGGGGCCTGGGCCTGGAGTTCCTGCGGCATGTGGAGCGGTGCAGCGTGCTGGTGCACGTGCTGGACACCGCGACCCTGGAGTCCGAGCGCGACCCGGTCTCCGACCTCGACGTGATCGAGGAGGAACTGCGGCAGTACGGCGGCCTGGACAACCGGCCCCGGATCGTCGTCCTGAACAAGGTGGACGTGCCGGACGGCAAGGACCTCGCCGAGATGGTCCGCCCCGACCTGGAGGCCCGCGGCTACCGCGTCCTCGAGGTGTCGGCCGTCGCCCACATCGGGCTGCGCGAGCTGTCCTTCGTGCTCGGTGAGCTGGTCGCCAAGGCGCGCGCCGCGAAGCCGAAGGAGGAGGCGACCCGGATCGTCATCCGGCCCAAGGCCGTGGACGACGCCGGCTTCACCGTCACCCGCGAGGAGATCGGCGGCGAGGCGCTGTTCCGGGTGCGCGGCGAGAAGCCCGAGCGCTGGGTCCGCCAGACCGACTTCAACAACGACGAGGCCGTGGGCTACCTCGCCGACCGGCTCAACCGCCTCGGCGTCGAGCAGGAGTTGATGAAGGCGGGCGCCCGGGCCGGCGACGGTGTCGCGATCGGTCCCGAGGAGAACGCGGTCGTCTTCGACTGGGAGCCGACGGTCATGGCCGGTGCGGAGATGCTGGGCCGCCGCGGCGAGGACCACCGCTTCGACGCGCAGCGGCCCGCGGCGCAGCGCCGGCGGGACAAGCAGGCCGAGCGGGACGAGGCGCTGCGGGAGTACGACGAGTTCGACCCGTTCGAGTAGGAACGGGTCCCCGGTCGGCGGCCCGTTGGCCGAACGTGGGGCAGGCGCCGGCGGATGGCTGGGACGACCCGGCCCCGGCCCGGCGAGTCGTACCGTGCGACGCGGAGAGGATCTTGCACCTCACCGCGTCGCACCGCTCTTTCCCCATGACTCCCCGGAGCCGACGTGTCCTCGGCCGGCACACCCCGGGCGCGCCCGGCGCCGCGGTCTAGGGCCGGGTGACACCGTGGGACTCACCGGAGTCCCACGGCACTCTCAGGTAAGGCTCTTACCGTCCGTTGACCATGGAATCGGACATGGAATCGGACATGGAGACGGACTGTACGCGTCCCGCGCCCCTGCCGCCCGGCACCCGTCTGCTGCACATCGGCCCGCACAAAACCGGGACCACCGCCATCCAGGGCGCGCTGTTCGCCGCGAAGCACCGGATGGGGGAGTACGGTGTCGCGTTCCCGGCCCACACCCGGCATCCGATGGAAGCCGCCCTCGCCGCCTGCGCCCGGCCCGCCATGATGGGCGACCCGGTGCCCACCGACCGGCACTGGGGAAGGCTGCTGCAGCAGGTGGCGGCCACGGTCGGGCGGACCTCGGTGATCAGCAGCGAGTTCTTCGCCGACGCCGAGGGTGACGGGACGATCGCCCGGATCGTGGACCAGCTGGGCGGCGACCGGGTGCACGTGCTGGTCACGCTGCGTCCCCTGGTGAAGATCATGCCCTCGCAGTGGCAGCAGTACGTGCAGAACGGGCTGCGCATGGGCTACGCGGACTGGCTGGAGCACATGCTCCGCAAGCCGCCGTACGAGAGGCCCAATCCCAGTTTCTGGCACCGGCACCGGCACGACCGGCTGGTGGAGCGGTGGGCGCGGGCCGTCGGTGCGGAGCGGCTCACCGTGGTCGTGGTGGACGACCGTGACCGTGCCGGCCTGCCGCGCGCCTTCGAGGCGCTGCTCGGCCTGCCCGAGAATCTGCTCCAGCCGGTTCCGGACACGGCGAATCGTTCCCTTACCCTCGCCGAGACCGAAATGCTGCGGAATCTTAATGTCGAATTCCGCGCCAATGGACTGCCGGACGAGCTGTATTCACGTCTTGTCCGGGGCGGCGCCGTACTCCATATGAAGAACGCGTGCGCTCCGGAGCCCGGAGACGTGAAGATCGTGACCCCGCGCTGGGCGGTGCGGGCGGCGGCGGAGATCGCCGCCGAATCGGCCGCGCGGATCGCCGCGCTGGGCGTGCGCGTCCTCGGTGATCCGGCGCTGCTGTCCGCCGTCCCCGAACAGCCGGAACCCCGGCCGGCCGAGCCCCGGATCGCCCCGGAGGTCGCGGCCCGGGCGCTGTACGGAGCCCTTGCCGCCGTGGCCTCGGCACCGGGTGGCGGGGCCCCCGCGCGAACCGTGCACCAGACGTCGTCGAAGGACCTTCTGCGAGTACTCGGGCACCGCTGTCTGAAGCGTCTCGGACGGCGCTGAACGGGCCTGCGCCTTCCCCTGTGACCGAACTGTGGACCGACCTGTGGACTTACTCACAGCAAATTCACGGGGGTTCGCGACGCCCCGGCCGCAATCACCAGGAGTGCAAGGTGAATGACAGGTTGCGCTCACATATGCATGGGATGTCACTCACCTTGCACTGCGCTTACCAAAAGTGGGACCATTTCACGGTTCCCTGACGCCCCAAGGTAGGTCATCTGTGTCCCAGCACATAGCCAAGCCCCGAACCACCGCAGTGATCCTGGCCGGTGGCACCGGTCAGCGGGTGGGTCTGTCGATCCCCAAGCAGCTGCTGAAGATCGCCGGCAAGGCAGTCATCGAGCACACCCTGACCACCTTCGAGCAGGCGGACTCGATCGACGACGTCATCGTGCTGATGGCGCCGGGCTACGTGCCGGACGTCGAGAAGATCGTCGCCAAGGCCGGCTTCACCAAGGTGAAGAAGATCATCGAGGGCGGCTCGACGCGGAACGAGACCACCGAGCGCGCCATCTCCGCGCTGCGCGAGGGCCTGGCCGAGGGCGAGGACCTCAACGTCCTCTTCCACGACGCCGTACGCCCCTTGCTCTCGCGGCGCGTCATCGACGACTGCGTGGCCGCGCTGGAGCGTTACCAGGCCGTGGACGTGGCCATCCCCTCCGCGGACACCATCATCGTCACGCGCACCCACGGCGAGGACGGCGAGTTCATCACCGAGATCCCGGACCGCTCCCGGCTGCGCCGCGGCCAGACCCCGCAGGCCTTCAAGCTGTCCACGATCCGCCGCGCCTACGAGGTCGCCGCGGGCGACCCCAACTTCCAGGCCACGGACGACTGTTCCGTCGTGCTCAAGTACCTGCCGGACGTGCCGATCCACGTCGTCGCGGGCGACGAGTACAACATGAAGGTGACGCAGCCGGTCGACGTCTTCATCGCCGACAAGCTGTTCCAGCTGGCCTCCACCGCCGCGCCCGAGCAGCAGGGCGAGGACGCCTACCGCGACCTGCTCACCGGCAAGACCGCCGTGATCTTCGGCGGCTCCTACGGCATCGGCAAGGACATCGCCGAACTCGCCGAGTCCTACGGCGCGAACGTCTACGCGCTGGGCCGCTCCACCACCGGCACCCACGTGGAGAACCCGGAGGAGGTCGACGACGCGCTGTCCAAGGCGTATGCGGAGACCGGCCGGATCGACTACGTCGTGAACACCGCGGGCGTGCTGCGCATCGGCAAGCTCGCCGAGACCGACAACGCCACCATCGAGGAGGCGCTGAAGGTCAACTACCTGGCCCCGGTGCAGATCGCCCGGTCCAGCTACAAGTACCTCGCCGAGACCAAGGGCCAGCTGCTGCTCTACACCTCCAGCAGCTACACCCGCGGCCGCGCCGAGTACTCCCTGTACTCCTCCACCAAGGCCGCCATGGTGAACCTCACCCAGGCGCTGTCCGACGAGTGGGCCGGCGACGGCATCCGCGTCAACTGCATCAACCCCGAGCGCACCGCCACCCCGATGCGCACCAAGGCCTTCGGTCAGGAGCCCGCGGGCTCGCTGCTCTCCTCCGAGGCCGTGGCCCGTACGTCCCTGGACGTGCTGCTTTCGGAGCTGACGGGGCATGTCATCGACGTCCGTCAGCAGGACCCGACGGCGGGTGCGGCCCAGGCCTCCGGCTTCGAGCAGGCACTGGCCACTGTTCTGGACCGACAGGACGGCATGTAATAATTCGTCAATAACTTTATGGGAATTCAGGCCTCTGCCGCCGCTCATTTACCGGGCGTTAGCAGAGGCCTGAATCCGTACACCCCCGGCATTAATGAACAAAACCGGCACTCCCCTCCCAGAGCAGGTTTCTCCGTGATATCCACCGCTATTCGCGTCGCCCGGGTGGGCAGCGCGGCCGAGCTGGCCGCGGCGGCCCTCATGATCCTGGGCTTCCCGGCGCTCATGCTGGCCGCGCTCGTCCCGAGCGTGCCCGCCTTCGCGGCCCTGGCCGCCGTGACGTATCTGGCGGACCACTATCTGCACCGCAAGGGCAGCTACCTGATCAACCGCCTCAGCAAGATCCGGGCGGGTCTGTCGATCCGCTTCCTGATCCGGCAGCTGCTGCTGATCCTGCTGCTGGCCCGCCTGTCGCACGCGGACGACCTGATCTTCTACGGCGCCGTCGCCTGCTTCATCGCCTTCTACGGCCTCCAGGCCCCGCACGGCGCGCTGGTCACTCTCATCCGCAACCGCCGCCGGATGCCGGTCGCCACCCGCAACATCGACCTGAAGTCCCGCCTCCGTATCCCGGACGCCCCGCCGCGCCGGCTGCTGCACCGCAGCGCGGAGAAGATGCTCCACCTCGACCTGTTCGCGGTGATCGGCATCCTGGTGTCCGCCGGGCAGGACTCCCCGGCCGCGCCGGGCTTCATCGGCATCGGCCTGACCGTCGCCCTCGGCGTTCTGTACGTCGCCGTGCTGCTGCCGTACGTGCGCGGCCGGAAGGTCCCGCCGAAGGCCGACGTGGTCCTCGCCGCCGTCGACGACTGGCTGGCCTCCTACAGGCCCGAGACGGTCCTGTACTTCTCCGGCTCCAAGGACTCCGCCTACCAGGTCAACATGTGGCTGGAGACGATGGAGCAGCTGGAGTCCCGGCCGCTGATCATCCTCCGCGAGCGCGCCATCCTGAGCAACCTCGCGCCCACCACGGTCCCCGTCATCTGCGTGCCCGGAGGGGTGCACCTGATGAACCTGGACCTGTCGACGGTGCGCGTGGCCCTGTACGCGGCCAACGTCGGCAAGAACATCCACCTGCTGCGCGTGCCCACCATGAAGCACGTCTTCATCGGTCACGGCGACAGCGACAAGCTCGCCAGCGTCAACCCGTACAGCAAGGTCTACGACGAGGTGTGGACCGCCGGCCGCGCCGGCCGTGACCGCTACGCCCTCGCCGACGTCGGCATCCGCGACGACGACATCGTGGAGGTCGGCCGCCCGCAGCTCGCGCCCATCCAGACCTGGCAGGGCGTGCCGGAGGACCGCATGCCGACGGTTCTCTACGCGCCCACCTGGGAGGGCTGGGACGGCAACCCGGGGAACACCTCGATCGTGCTCGCCGGCGAGAACATCGTGAAGAGGCTGGTCACGGCCGACCCGCCGGTCCGCGTCCTGTACAAGCCGCACCCGTTCACCGGCACCGTCAGCAAGGAGGCCGGCGCCGCGCACCGGCGGATCACCGCGCTGGTCGAGAAGGCCGCCGCCGGGCGCGCCACCGACTCCCGCTTCACCGCCGACGGCACGGCGATGGAACAGGCCAAGGCCGAGCTGGCCCGGATCGAGGGCCGCCTGTCCCAGCTGGCCGCGGCCGGTGACGACAAGGGCGACGAGGCCGAGGCCACCCGCGACGGCGTCGTCGACGTGGCCAGGCACGAGGAGATCGCCCGGTTGCGCGCCGAGTGGAACACCGCCTACTGGCGCTCCTTCCCGTCGTACGAGCACCGCGTCATCACGGGCGCCGAGCCGCGCCTGTACGACTGCTTCAACGTCTCCGACGCGATGGTCTCCGACATCTCCTCCGTGGTCTCCGACTTCATCGCGAGCGGCAAGCCGTACGCGGTCACCGACTCCGGCGAGCTCGGTCACGAGGAGTTCAAGCGGCAGAACACGGCCGTGCGCGCCGCTGTGATCCTGTCCAACGGCGCGCGCGAGCTGGGCGGCCTGCTGGACGCCGTGCGCGATCCGTCCGCCGACCCGCTGATGGACGCCCGCACGGAGCTCAAGCAGTATCTGCTGGGCCCGGACGAGCCGAGGTCCATCGACCGGTTCAACGGCGCGGTGGCCGACCTGGCCCTCAAGTCCGAGGCCCGTAACGTCGGCCAGCAGGCCCGGCCGGGTGCCGCGAGCGCGGACCCCGCCGAGGCGGCCGAGCTGAGCAACGCGGTGCCCGGACAGCGCACCGTGTCCGCCGCTGACCCGGACGGTGTGAACGCGGGCTGACACGCGCCGTCACAAGGGGCCGGCCGCGGGAGCGATCCCGGGACCGGCCCCTTGAGTTGTCCGGATCCGTTGTTCAGGTTTCTTACCCGGCGCTTTTACCCGGGCCCCCGGCCGAAGGTGAGTGACTCTTACCGACCCTACGTACTGTCGGGTGGACAACCGCACCCTGTGTGACGTGCGCCACTCATTGCGGAGTGCAGGGCAACCGCTCCCACCTCCAGTCCGTCTAACAAGTGCCATTAAGGCGATACGGGGGAAATATCCTTTTGGTAAGTAAGGGGGAAGGGTGACCGTCGTGCCGCAGCCTGATGTGAGCGTGATCATCGGGGCGTACGAAGCGATGCCGTACCTGGTCGAGTGCCTGGCGTCCGTCGAGGCGCAGACCGTCGACCCGGAACGTCTCGAGGTCATCGCGGTCGACGACGGCTCGACGGACGGCACCGGGGAGTACCTGGAGGAGTTCGCCGCCCGGGCCCCCATGCACGTCACCGTGATCCGCCAGGAGAACTCCGGCGGCCCCAGCGGCCCCCGCAACGTCGGCCTCGGCAAGGCGGCCGGGCGGTACGTCTTCTTCCTCGACGCCGACGACCGGCTCGGCCCCGAGGCCCTTCAGCGCATGGTCGCCATGGCCGACGAGAACGGCACCGACGTGGTGCTCGGCAAGGTCGAGGGCGTCAACCGCATCCCGCCGAAGTCCATGTGGGGCAAGACCCTCGGCCGTACCGACGTCTTCTCCTCCAACATCAAGTTCACGCTGAGCGCGCAGAAGCTGTTCCGCCGCGAACTGCTGGACAAGCACGGCATGCGCTTCGACGAGTCGCTGTTCACCGGCGAGGACGCCCTGTTCACCATGGAGGCGTACCTGCGCGCCAACGGCGTCTCCGTCCTCGCCGACTACCCCTGCTACTACCTGGTCGGCCGCGACGACGGCAAGCACGTGACCAAGAGCGGCAGCTACACCCTGCGCTTCGACTCCGCGCGCGCCCTGATGACGCTCATCGCCGACATGGTCCCGGCCGGCGACAGGCGCGACCGGCTCATGGTCCGGCCCTTCCTGATCACCCTGCTGCCGCAGTTCGGGCCGAAGTTCCTCAAGGACGGCGAGAAGGTCCGCCGGCACAAGCTGGAGCTGGCCAAGCCCCTGATGGACGCCTACTGGACGCCCGGTGTGGCCCGGCGTCTGAAGGTGCACGAGCGACTGCGGCTGCACCTGGTCGCCCTGCAGCGCCCCGATCTGCTGGTGGACGTCGTGGAGTTCGTCAGGGCGAAGAGGCAGCCCGACGCGATCCTGGAGAAGCGCGGCACCCGGGTCTACTTCGCCTACCCGCACTTCCGTTCCAGCACGGCCGGCATCGCCGACGACATCTACCTCGCCGAGCCCCGCGAGGCCCGAGCCGTCCACGGCTATCGCGAGGCCGCCGCCACCTCCTTCCTGCGCCGGGCCCTGCGCAAGGTCCGGCGGATGCTGTCGGCGAAGGACTTCAAGGCGGCGGCCTGAGCCACGCCGGGGCGGGCGGGCCCGCGCGGCCTCGACGCGGCCGTGCAGGTCCCCGGCTCGCTACTGCTTGCCCGACTGCAGCGCCCGCCGCAGCGGTCGGCCCACCACCCGGCGGGCGCGCCGGTAGACGGAGGCGGTGGGCGCGGCGGCAGCGCCCTGCGCCGTGCGCGACCGGGCGAGCTCCTTGCGCAACTTCGCGTTGTCGTCGGTCAGTTCGCTGACCCGGGCGTGCAGTCACCCGAACCGGCTGGTCAGCGAGGCGAGGTCGGTGTCGTTCCACGGCCGGATGCCCGGCGGGAACGACAGTGACCGCATCCGCTCCTCGAAGGCGGCACCGCCGTCGCCGTGCGTGAAGGTGTTCCGCAGCCCGTTCTTGTCCAGGAAGCCGGCGAACCGGTCGAAGCGCTCCCGGTGATTGCCGACGAGACCGCCGAGGTCCGCCTCCTCGTACAGCCGCGCCGGGTCCGCCGCCTCCGGGTCCTTGACGGCCCTGTCCAGCCGCTGGTGCGGGATCTCGAAGTACCGGCACAGCTCCAGCGTGCGCGAGTCCCCGCACAGCACGGTCGCCGGCGTCCCCGCCGGCAGCGCGGCGATGTTGCCGTGGATGCGGGACCCGAAGGAGAAGTCGAAGCCGCGCAGATGGTCCCGCCAATGCAGATGCCGGGCGTCGCTGAGGTTCTGGCCGATGAACCGCAGACGCGGTTAGCGCGCGTGAGTACGGCCGACGATCCGGTCCAGGCCCTGCTTCTGCACCGCGCTGTGCGAACCGTTGACCGCGATCCGCGACTCGGCGGTCAGCGCCGGCACCCGCTTGCGGACGTCGAGTGCGGAGCCGTACAGGAACATCGACGGGCAGCCGATGACCTCCGCGTCACGGAAGCCCATGTCGCGCAGATACCGCTCGGTGAACTCGCCACGCACGCCGATCGACGCGCTGCGCTCCAGCACCGCCGCGCAGAACTCGCGCACCGACTGTTCCATCGGCTTGAGCCGGGCCGGGTTGTAGCTCGCCCCGGTCTGCGCGCCGACGCCCAGCACCACGACGGGGATCCTGAGCTTGCCGATCAGCCGCTTCAGCCGGTTCAGTTGCCGTTCGAAGGACGTCCGGAAGGCGTTGGCCGGCGGGATGACGAAGGCGTCGTACTCCTCGTTGACGCGGGCGGCCGCGGCCAGGTCCGTGCCGATGCCGTTGGAGACGACCTCGGTGTCCGGCGTCTCGAGGATCTTGTGCGCCGCGTCGCTGAAGATCAGGTTGCCCGCGTTGGTGGCGATGACGTCCCGGTGCAGGGCGTCCTCGGCGGACAGGACGTCATACGGGCTCTTGCCCGACCTCAGCAGAACGCGCTTGACGGACTTCACAGGGCGAACGGTGTGTGACACAAACTTCAACTTATGTTTGCGTCAGCTTTAATTTCTATACGCAACCAGTACAGCCTTTTTGCCGTACGCCCATCGTGAGCGAACGACTGCGCAGTGGCTGTCCGGAGCCTGGACCGGTGGGCGCGGAACGATCCACTTCGCGTAGATTGCCGTTACGGGCAGCCGGAATCCCGCGCGGGTGCACGAGGGGAACAGAGGGCAAGGTGGCAAGGCTGAGGCAGGCCGTGGGCGAGGCCCGCAGGATCGTCGTCAAGGTGGGCTCCTCCTCGCTGACCACCGCGGCCGGCGGACTGGACGCCGACCGCGTCGACGCGCTGGTCGACGTGCTGGCCAAGAGCCGCAGCGGTGGAGAGCGGGAGGTCGTCCTCGTCTCCTCCGGAGCCATCGCCGCCGGGCTCGCCCCCCTCGGACTGCGCCGCCGCCCGCGGGACCTCGCCCGCCAGCAGGCCGCCGCCAGCGTCGGCCAGGGTCTGCTCGTCGCCCGCTACACCGCCTCCTTCGCCCGCTACGGCGTCCGGGTCGGCCAAGTCCTGCTCACCAGCGACGACATGAGCCGCCGCGCCCACCACCGCAACGCCTCCCGCACCCTCGACAAGCTCCTCGCGATGGGCGCCTTCCCGATCGTGAACGAGAACGACACCGTCGCCACCGACGAGATCCGCTTCGGTGACAACGATCGCCTCGCCGCCCTGGTCGCCCACCTGGTCCACGCCGACCTCCTCGTCCTCCTCTCCGACGTGGACGGCGTCTACGACGGTGACCCCAGCAGGCCCGGCACCTCCCGGATAGCGGAAGTGAAGGGCCCGGAGGACCTCGCGGGCGTCGAGATCGGCAGCGCGGGCAAGGCCGGCGTCGGCACCGGTGGCATGGTCACCAAGGTCGAGGCCGCCAGGATCGCGGCCGCCGCCGGCATCCCCGTGGTCCTCACCAGCGCCGTGCACGCGGCGGAGGCCCTGAGCGGCGGCGACACCGGCACCTACTTCCACCCCGCCGGCAAGCGGTCCGCCGACCGGCTCCTGTGGCTCCAGCACGCCTCCACTCCGCAGGGCGCGCTGACCCTGGACGACGGGGCGGTGGACGCCGTCGTCAAGCGGCGCAAGTCGCTGCTGCCCGCCGGAATCGCCGCCGTGGAGGGCGATTTCAGCGCCGGCGACCCCGTAGAACTGCGCGACACGTCGGGGCGCGCGGTGGCCCGGGGGCTCGTCAGCTTCGACGCCAAGGAGATCCCCCTGCTGATCGGGCGTTCGACCCGCGAGCTGGCCCGGGAGCTCGGTCCGGCGTACGAACGCGAGGTCGTACACAGGGACGACCTGGTGCTCCTGAACGCGTAACACTCGCAGAACCGCTCGTAAACGGGGCGTATGGAGCGCCCCCGGTGGGGGACGTTCCGTAAAACCACCACGCGGAGCCCGGCGGCCTGCTCAACTTTGTGTTGGGGACTGTTGCAGGAACACGTTCCGTCAAAGGGCCGAGCGAGCCAAGCGTGAAGGAGGCCGTCGTGGGACGAGCGCGCCCTGGGGCGACGTCGCGCGGTGCTCTGACGAGCGTCGCGGCCGGGGACGCCTACGAGGAGCCCAGGGATCTGCCCCGGCTCTGGCACGTCACCCTCAGCGTCTCCGGGAAGCAGGTCCCCCTGCCGGACCTGCGGCGGGCCCTGGAACAACTGGCCCATGACCACCCCTTCCTGCTGACCAGCAGATACGCCCCCGACCACGCCGAGATCCGGTACTGGGAAGAGGCCCGCGACCTGCACGACGCCGCCGCCGTCGCCCTGCGTCTGTGGGGCGAACACCGGCAGAGCGCCGGCCTCCCGCCCTGGGAGATCGTCGGCCTGGAGGTCATCGACCGCGAGACCTACCACCACCGCATCGCCGAGGGCTACGGCCCGGCACCGGCCACACCGGTGGGGGTACATCCGTTCTGACCAGGGCCCGGGGCTCGGGGCATGCGCATGGGTGCGGCCGGGGGGCGCGGTGAGCGGGCGCGCGCCGGAGTGCGCGGGACGGGCGGGCGGGCGCGGCGCGTGGTACAGGTGGCGCCCCACGGGCGGGCGGACCGGCCCGGGTGTGTGCCGGGAGAGCGGTTCACCCCCTTTTGGGGTGTCTCGCGGTATGGGACGACGGCTGAACGCTCCCGCCTGGCGCACTACCCTTCCCTCATGACCACGCTCTCGCCGTACGACGCCATGTCCCCGGTCACCCAGGCCGCCTACCGGGCCAAGGCCGCTGCCGCCGACCTGGCGCCGCTCCCGCGCGCCGAGAAGGACGACGCGCTGCTCGCCATCGCCGACGCCCTGGAGGTCCGGACCAGCGAGATCGTCGAGGCCAACGCCCAGGACGTCGCCACCGCCCGGGAGAACGGCACCAGCGAGGCCATCGTCGACCGGCTCACCCTCACCCCCGAGCGGGTCCGCGCCATCGCCGCGGACGTCCGCGACGTGGCCAAGCTGCCCGACCCGGTCGGCGAGATCGTCCGCGGCTCCACCCTCCCCAACGGCATCGACCTGCGCCAGGTCCGCGTCCCGCTGGGCGTCGTCGGCATCATCTACGAGGCCCGGCCGAACGTCACCGTGGACGCCGCCGCCCTCTGCCTGAAGTCCGGCAACGCCGTCCTGCTGCGCGGCTCCGCCTCCGCGTACGAGTCCAACACCGCTCTCGTCCGCGTCATCCGGGACGCCGTCGGCGGCTCCGGGCTGCCCGCCGACGCCGTCCAGCTGGTGCCCGGCGAGAGCCGCGAGTCCGTGCGCGAGCTGATGCGGGCCAGGGGACTGGTCGACGTCCTCATCCCGCGCGGCGGCGCCTCCCTGATCCAGACCGTGGTCAACGAGTCCACCGTCCCGGTGATCGAGACCGGCACCGGCAACTGCCACGTCTACGTCGACGCGGCCGCCGACATCGACATGGCGATCGACATCCTGATCAACTCCAAGGCACAGCGGGTCAGCGTCTGCAACGCCGCCGAGACCCTGCTCGTCCACCAGGACATCGCCCCCGCGTTCCTGCCGCGCGCCCTCGACGCCCTCGCCGAGGCCGGCGTCACCGTGCACGCCGACGAGCGCGTGCTGGCCTACGCCAAGGACTCCAAGGCGACCGTCGTGGAGGCCGTGGCCGAGGACTGGGAGACCGAGTACCTCTCGTACGACATCGCCGCCGCCGTCGTCGACTCCCTCGACAGGGCGGTCGAACACATCCGGCTGTGGACCTCCGGCCACACCGAGGCGATCGTCACCACCTCCCAGCAGGCCGCCCGCCGCTTCACCCAGCTGGTCGACTCCACGACCGTCGCCGTGAACGCCTCGACCCGCTTCACCGACGGCGGCCAGTTCGGCTTCGGCGCCGAGATCGGCATCTCCACCCAGAAGCTGCACGCCCGCGGGCCGATGGGTCTGCCGGAGCTGACCAGCACGAAGTACATCGTCACCGGCGACGGTCACGTGCGCCCCTGAGGATCACCCGCCCGGCCGTACGTCCCGCAGACGGCGGGCGGCCGGAACGGTGTCTCACCAGTCAGACGAATTTCCATACCGTCTGCCCAAATTGACCCCCCGGGACTACTCTGGAGGCGTGCCGGAGGACGTGGGGGGCACGCCGTTCCCTGACGGCTGGGAGCCCGACGACGACCATGACCACGGGGTGTCGGACGAAGAGTTCGCCTCCGTGGTCTTCGACGAGGCCTTCGTACAGGCGGCCACGGTCCATGAGCCGACCGCCGTCGAACGCCTCCTGGCCGCCGCGCAGGCCAGAGCCGAGGCCTCCGAGGCGGAGGCCCGCCGCGCTCACGCCCGAGGCGAGCGGTACGACGACAAGTACGCCTCCGAGGGCACCGATCTCGGCCAAGATCGGGACGACGAGCTGGAGGACACCTACGTCCTCGACGACCGGCACGGACTCTTCGGCGCCTACGGCAGACAGGTCCGCTGGCGCCGGCCCGTCGCCTGGGTGCTCGCCGTCGTGATGGGCATCGGCATGGTCGCCCTGGCCTTCGCCGCCGTCTACCGGGGCGGCTCGGCCGGCACCCGCGACGGGGTTCCCGCGCCCGCCCCGACCGGCCTGGAACAGGGCAGCGCCGCCGCGCCCTCCGCCTCCGCCGAGTTCTCCCAGCCGGCGGCCTCGGCCACCCCGCGCACCCCGTGAACTCCCGGCGCCACTCTTGGTGAGCACCTGTCAGAAGTTGTCGCGTAGCAGGGCGTTTACCTGAGGCTCCCGAGACCTACTCTGAAGGTATGGGCGGGCCAGGCGACCCACCGGAGGGCACACCCGAGGGCGGCCCCGGAGGTGGCGAGGACGAGTACCGATCCGTCGTGTTCGACGAGTCGTTCGTCCGTGCTGCCCGCCTCCAGGAGTACTCCGCCGAGGAGCGGATGGCCGATCACGCGCCCGCCGTGCGCCGCCGTCCGCCCCTGCATCGCGGGCTGACCCGGCAGGCCCTGATCCTCGTCCTGCTGATCGCCGTCGCCTTCGCCACCGCCATCTACATGGGCGTCCGGCATCCCTACGGCTCCCCGCAGACCCGGAGCCCCGTCGAGCCCCTGCGGATGACGGTGATCCCGCTCGCGCCCACGGGCAAGGTGCCCGGCACCGCCGACGCCGAATACCTGTACGCGCACAGCCCCGCCGCCCAGTTCGAGGTCGGCGCCGAGGGCATACCGCTGCCGGCCTCCCGCGCCACCGCCCACTTCTCCGACAGCCAGGTGGTGACCGCGCTCACCACCGCCAAGGACTACATCGTCAGCTCCTCGCTCTACCCCGAGGTCGTCACCGGCCGCCAGGTCCGTCCCGCCCGGTCCCTCCTCGACGCCGACCAGTTCGACCAGTTCGACCAGAGCTTCGACCACCCGGCGGCGGACGGACGGCACGCCCCCACCGGCTGGCTGGTCCGCCTGGACCCCTCCCGCGCCCAGCTCGCCGACGACCGGATCCGCGTCCAGGGCGACCTCAGGGCCAGCGAGGCCGACTCGGGCACGCTGGAGGTCACCGCCGACCACACCTTCGTCTACGCCCTGCGCCCCACCGGTGCCGCGGCGAACGCGCCCGTGTCCCTGTTCACCGTGCGCCGCGAGCTGACCTTCCGCTTCACCCGGGACGACCTGCGCACCCGCCAGCTCCAGCTGGTCACGTCCTACGTCCAGGCCGGCCCCCTCGCCTGCGCCGAGGACTCCTCCGCCTACCTCCGCCCCCTCCTGGCCGGCCAGACGGCCCACACCGGTGGCCCCGCAGGCACCGACCCCTACGAGACGGACAGCCCCGCGGCCCTGTGCGGGACGCTGGCCGCCGGGGCCGAGCCGAAGGTGTGAGCGGGCTTTTCCGCGGCAGGCCGCGTTGAGAGGCGGTGCAGGTCCTCCGGTGCGGTGTTTCCCCGGCACCCGGGACCGCTCTCCCGGGCTGAGGAGAGTCCGGCACCGCCGGTCCCCGCCGTCGTGGCTGAGCGCCGTCGCGGCGGGATGAAGTCACCCCTCCTGAGGAGGTGCGTCCGTCGGGCCCTCCTGCGCCGGGGGCGGGCTGCGGAAACCGTCGAAGCCGCGGCGGACCCGGCCGCCCAGGTCGCCCGCGCCGCCCGCGAGGTCCGTGACCAGCTTCATCAGCGGATCCTTGGAGGCCTTCACATCGCTCGCGTAGCTGGCCGCCGTCTCGCGGAAGGAGTCGCCGACCGAGGTGTCCTTGTCCTCGTCGCGCCGCGCGTAGTGGCCGTCCATGATCCGCTGGAAGTCCCGCGACTCCGCCCACTTCTTCAGCTCGGCCGCACGGATCGTGGCGAAGGGGTGCGAGCGCGGCAGCACGTTCAGGATCTTCAGCACCGAGTCGCGCAGATCGCCCCCGGATTCGTACTCCTCCGCCTGCTCCAGGAACGCGTCCACGTTCATCTCGTGCAGATGGTTACCGCCCGCGATCTTCATCAGGCCGCGCATCGAGGCTTGCACGTCCTGCCCCACCAGCAGCCCCGCCCGGTCCGCCGACAGCTCCGACTTGCGGAACCACTCCCTGAGCGCCGTGATGATCGCCATGATCGCGAAGTTGCCCAGCGGGATCCAGGCGACCTTCAGGGCGAGGCTGGTCAGGAACAGCAGGATCGTGCGGTACACGGAGTGCCCGGACAGCGCGTGTCCCACCTCGTGTCCGACGACCGCCCGCATCTCCTCCTCGTCGAGGAGTTCCACGAGTCCCGTGGTGACCACGATGATCGGCTCGTCCAGGCCGATGCACATCGCGTTCGGCTGCGGATCCTGATTGACGTACATCGGCGGGACCTTCTCCAGGTCCAGGATGTAACAGGCGTCCAGCAGCATGTCGTGCAGGTGCTGGAACTGCCGCTCGGAGACGCGCACCGAGTCGGACAGGAACAGCAGCCTCAGGCTCCGCTCGGGCAGCAGCCCGCTGAGCGCCTTGAAGACGGTGTCGAATCCGCTCAGCTTGCGCAGCGCGACCAGGGCCGAGCGGTCGGCGGGATGCTCGTAGGCACGCGAGGAGATCCCGGGGAAGCGCCTGCGCTGCCTGCTCGGCACGCGCTCGTGCCCCGTCTCCCGCTGGCCGTCGTCGGACATGTCTTCCCCCATGTGCGTGTGAGTGCCCACTGTGCCCCCGAGGCGGAGCCCAGCCTAGGCGGAGATACCCTCGACGGGCAGTACAGCCTAAGGAGTCCAGTCATGGAGCATCACCCCGCAGCCGCCTGGCTGACCGAGGCCGCCACGAGCGCCGTCCAACAGCACGGGTCGGGCAATCTGCTCCGCATCGTCCTGGTCGTGATGTTCCTGGGCTGTGCACTGACCGCCTGGTTCCTGCTGAGCGGCTACAAGCGGAAAGACGACTGACAGCCGGCGAAAGTTCCCCCGGCGTCCCCAACGGCGGAGTCGGCGTGATCGTCTCGAGGCCGCCCGCATACGATGAGCCGACATCTTTATCCCGCCCACACGCGTTAGGTCCTGCCGAAGATGAGCCTTCACAGCGCCGCAGCCCCGTTGGTCACCCTCGCCGAAGCCGAGGGCGGCCACCACAACAGCCTCAACCCGGCCGTCACCGGGGGCAGCGCCCTGGTCATCCTGCTGCTCCTGCTGTGGATCACCACCCGCTTCAACCGCGACCGCTGACCCGGGACCCCGTCCCCGGCCGGACCTCAGAGACCGGGCCGGTAGGGTCTGCACGCATGGGAGAGCAGGACATGCCTACCGGTCCGGCACGCGAGACCGCCGACGACACGGTGAAGCGCCCGCAGTACCGGCAGTACCGGCCGGGCCACGGCCCCGCCCGCACGGGCAAGCGACGCCTCGGCGTCATGGGCGGGACCTTCGACCCGATCCACCACGGGCACCTCGTGGCGGCCAGCGAGGTCGCCGCACAGTTCCAGCTGGACGAGGTGGTCTTCGTGCCCACCGGCCAGCCGTGGCAGAAGTCCCACCGCAAGGTCTCCCCGGCCGAGGACCGCTACCTGATGACGGTCATCGCGACCGCCGAGAACCCGCAGTTCTCCGTCAGCCGCATCGACATCGACCGCGGCGGCCCCACCTACACCGTGGACACCCTGCGCGACCTGCGCGCCCTCAACCCCGACACCGACCTGTTCTTCATCACGGGAGCCGACGCCCTCGCCCAGCTGCTGACCTGGCGGGACAGCGAGGAGCTGTTCTCCCTCTCCCACTTCATCGGTGTCACCCGGCCCGGCCACCACCTGACCGACCCGGGCCTGCCGGAAGGCGGCGTCTCGCTCGTCGAAGTTCCCGCGCTCGCCATCTCCTCCACAGACTGCCGTGCGAGAGTCGCCAAGGGGGACCCCATCTGGTACATGGTGCCGGACGGAGTCGTGCGCTACATCGACAAGCGCGAGCTGTACCGCGGCGAGTGAGCCGAGAGGGGCACCGGTGAACGACCGATACGACGCGGGTGAGGCCGGCTACGGCGCAGGCCCGTACGAACTCGTCGGCTACGACGAGTACGGCCAGCCCATGTACCGGCAGGTCCCGGCACAACAGGCACCGCAGGCACAGCAGACGACCTACGACCCGTACGCCCAGCAGCAGGGCTACGGCTACGACCCCTACGCCACCGGCCAGCAGCCGCCGGTGCCTTCCTCCTACGACACCGGCCGCCGGCCGCCCGCGTACGACCCCTACGGGGCCCGGACCCCGTACGACCCCTACGGCACCGGCACGCACCAATCCGCCGGCCACGACCCCTACGGGCAGGCCGCGACCAGCGGGCAGCAGCCCCGGGTCACCGAGCAGACCGCCTACATCCCGCAGCAGGCCGGACCCGCGGAGGACCCCCACGCCCCGGCCCGGCCCGAGGAGCCGCGGGACGGGGGCGAACGGGACTACCACACCGAGCAGTTCGCGTTCGTCGAGGAGCCGGACGGCGACTCCGAGGACGTCATCGACTGGCTGAAGTTCACCGAGAACCGCACCGAGCGCCGCGAGGAGGCGCGCCGCCGCGCCCGCAGCCGGATCATCGCCCTCCTCGTCGTCCTCGCCCTCGTCGCCGTCGGTGGCGTCGGCTACCTCTGGTACGCGGGCAAGCTGCCCGGCCTGTCCTCCTCCGGCTCCAAGCCCGGCGCCGCCACGCCGGTCAGCGCCCAGAAGCGCGACGTGATCGTCGTGCACCTGCACAACACCGGCAAGGGCGGCACCTCCACCGCGCTGCTGGTCGACAACACCACCACCAAGCAGGGCAGCACCGTGCTGCTGCCCAACTCCCTCGCCCTCAGCGACGACGACGGCTCCACCACGACCCTCGCCAAGTCGGTGGACGACGACGGCGCCTCCGGCACCCGCGACCAGCTCGGCACCGTCCTCGGCACCGACATCCAGGGCACCTGGCGGCTCGACACCCCCTACCTGCAGAACCTGGTCGACCTGGTCGGCAACATCGACATCGACACCAACACCGACGTGCCCGACCCGGACGCCAAGAAGAAGGGCAGCGAGCCGATCGTCCACAAGGGCAGCGCCCAGACCCTCAGCGGCAAAATGGCCGTCGCCTACGCCACGTACCGCGCCGCCGGCGAGGACCAGAACGCCCAGCTGGAGCGGTTCGGCCAGGTCATGCAGGGCGTGCTGCGCAAGCTGTCCTCGGACCCGTCTGCGGCCACGACCACCGTGCAGACCCTCGCGCAGATCCTCGATCCGCCGCTCACCGACAAGGACCTGGGCACCTTCCTCGCCAAGCTCGCCGACCTCGCCAAGAGCGGCGCCTACAAGACGGCCCTGCTGCCCGTGCAGGCCGACGGCACCTTGAGCGCGAGGACCAGCGACAGCGTGGTGAAGGACATCCTCGGCGGCACCGCCAAGAGCCCCGACGCCGGCTCCGCGGTCCGGGTCTCGGTGCAGAACGCCACCGGAGTGAGGGACGACACCGAGAAGGCCCGCGTGGTGCTGCTCAACGGCGGCTTCACCTTCCTGGAGGGCGGTACCGTCTCCGGCACCCAGGCCACCTCGAAGGTGGTCTATTCGGACCCCGCCCACAAGTCGGACGCCGGCGAGGTGGCCAAGACCCTCGGCCTCCCGGCCGGTGCCGTGGCCAAGGGAACCGTCACCTCCGGCGCCGACGTCTCGGTCGTCCTCGGTCAGGACTACAAGCCCGGCACCTCGTGACCGGGGCCCGCGCACCCCTCGTGCCGGTGTGATCACGTGGGGTGCGCCGGTCGGGCCGTGAGACCCTTGAGGTCCAGTGACCGCCGACCGAAAGCTTCGTAGTGACCGCCACCGACCGTTCTCTTGAGCTCATCCACACCGCCGCCCAGGCAGCGGCCGACAAGCTCGCCCACGACGTCATCGCCTACGACGTCAGCGACGTGCTGTCGATCACGGACGCCTTCCTGCTGGCCTCCGCGCCGAACGACCGCCAGGTCAAGGCCATCGTCGACGAGATCGAGGAGCGCCTGCTGAAGGAACTCGGCGCCAAGCCGGTGCGCCGCGAGGGCGACCGCGAGTCCCGCTGGATCCTGCTCGACTACGTCGACATCGTCGTCCACGTCCAGCACAGCGAGGAGCGGGTCTTCTACGCCCTGGAGCGGCTGTGGAAGGACTGCCCCGAGCTGGAGCTGCCCGCCGACGCCAAGGCCACCCGCGGCAAGGCGGAGGAGCACGCCAGGCTGCAGGCCGCCGAGGCCGAGCACGAGCCGGGCGGGGACTGGTGATGAGCTCCACCGGCGAGGTGACCGACCGCAAGAACCGCGGCCGCCGCATCATCCTGTGGCGGCACGGCCAGACCGCCTGGAACGTCGAGCGCCGCTTCCAGGGCAGCACGGACGTCGCGCTGACCGAGACCGGCGTCGGCCAGGCCCGCCGCGCCGCCCGGTTGCTGGCCTCCCTGGGCCCCGACGCGATCATCTCATCGGACCTGCAGCGGGCGGCGAACACGGCCGCCGAGCTGGCCACCCTCACCGGCCTCGACGTCACCCGCGAGGAAGGCCTGCGCGAGACCTACGCGGGCGTCTGGCAGGGGCTGACACACGAGGAGATCATCGTCCGTCACGGCGAGGAGTACGCCGCCTGGAAGCGCGGCGAGGCCGTCCGCCGCGGCGGCGGCGAACTGGAGACCGAGGTCGCCGACCGCGCCGCACCCGTCGTCCTGCGGCACGCCGAGAAGCTGCCCGAGGACGGCACCCTCGTCGTCGTCAGCCACGGCGGCACCATCCGCACCACCATCGGCCGGCTCCTCGGTCTGGAGGCCCGGCACTGGGAGAGCCTCGGCGGGCTCTCCAACTGCTGCTGGTCCGTGCTCGGCGAAGGCGCCCGCGGCTGGCGTCTGCTGGAACACAACGCGGGCACCCTCCCGGAGCCCGTCCTCGGCGACGACGACTGAGCCTCCGGAGACTCCCGGACCCCGGATTTCACTTTCTGGCAGGTCACAGGCTAAAGTTCTTCTTGTTCGCCCCGCCGAGCGGGGCGAGCAGGACATGCGGCTCCGCCGCGTGGCGCAAGGGGCTATAGCTCAGTTGGTAGAGCGCCTGCATGGCATGCAGGAGGTCAGGAGTTCAATTCTCCTTAGCTCCACTGATCGGCACTCTGTTGAGTTGTCGAAGATCGGTGACGAAGGTCCCGTCCCTGTCAGGGGGCGGGACCTTCTGCGTTCCGGCGACGGACGTGCCCCACGTCCCCGTGTGCCGGACCACACCCGCTCCCGTCGCCCCGCAGCAGCGCGTAGGGGGTCCGGTGCGGAGGGACCCCTCCGCAGGCCGGTGGCTGCCACGGGGGAGCGGTCCTGTGCGCCGGTTGCGCGGGCTGAGGAGCCGGACTCGCGCTCGCCTTCGGTCCCACGCTCACCGGCGCGCTCGCCACCGTGCGGCCGGAGGACGTCGCGGACGCCGGCGGTCTGCCTGCGGCGGTCACCCGGCTCGGCGGCTGATCGGCGGGGCGTCCTTCGGCACACTGTTCCTGAACCGGCTTGAGTCAATCGGGGCCCGGCGCCCGTACACCTCCGCGGAGGCGTTCTCGGTGTGTGTCTGGGCGTCGGCCCCAGCGGCCGCGACGGGTGCCGTGTCCGGACTGGTACTGAGGCGTCGCTGACCGTATTGCTCCGGCCGTGGCAGAATCAAACGGCCGGAAGGGGGCGCGGCCCGACGGGAGGGAGTAGCGATGCCTGCGAGCATCCTTGGGGAGGTCGGCCACCTCCTCGGTGCGGCGTTGATACGGGACACGACCACCCGACTGAGCTGCCCTTCCTGTGGTTCCGCGCATGTCGCCCAAGTCCTGGGCGACAACGGCGGGATCTCCTACGTGTGCACGGCCTGCGGCCACAGCTGGAGCTGATCGATGGGTGCACACAGGCGAAAGTGCGACTGGTGTGGGAGCGGTACACCGATCGTCCGTGACATGGAGCCGATCAATCCCGACTACCAGTACTGGTGCGAGGAATGCGCGCGGGCGCTGATCATAAAAGGCGACCCGATCGAGACGTACCGGGAACTGGAGGGTGAGCCGATCTACGGCCGCCTTCTCGAAGAGCACTGCACACTCAAGCGGTTCTACTCCTTCGTGACGGCCTGACGCCCGGCCACGTCGTTGCCGTGCCCCGGCAACGATGTCAATGCCAGGACTCCTTGGTGTGGTTCGTGCCACGGGCCGCGGTTCGGTGACCGCGTGTCCACGGCTCGGGGCTGCGGGGGGATCACGCGCCGGCGCGCACCGCACGCTCCCGCCGCCCGCACAAGCAGCGCAGGGCCGCCCCCCGCCTCGCACCACCTGGCCTGCGCCGCGGCCCGCCAGACGGCATCCACGCGCGCGTAGCCGACGGGCCATGGCGACACGCCCACGACCACAAAAGCCGACATAAGGGAACGTATCAGTGCGAAGCTGAAACCGATTTGGTGCTGCGTCCCCGGCCCTGTAATGTTTACGTCGTCGCCGGGGGACCGGGCGAAACAACAAAACAAGGGGCTATAGCTCAGTTGGTAGAGCGCCTGCATGGCATGCAGGAGGTCAGGAGTTCAATTCTCCTTAGCTCCACAGAAGTCGAAGGCGGACCATCCCGATGGATGGTCCGCCTTCGGCGTGTTGCGGCAAGGGCCCAACCGCACGAAGGGGGTGGGTCACCCGGCTCGGATGACCCACCCCCTTCCTCTGCTCAGCGGCCGAGAGCGCGCCGGCCGCGGCCCTGGGAGACCACCGGCAGGTTGCGGGACGGTGCCTGCCCGCGTGTGTCCTCCTCGATGCGCAGGGCCAGCGCGGGGCAGCGGCGCACCGCCCGCAGCGCCTTGGCCTCCGCGTAACGCGGCACCTGCGCCTGGGCGACGGTCGGGAAACCGTCGGCGCCGAGTTCGAACACCTCGGGGAGGATGTCGGCGCACAGGCCGTGACCCCGGCACAGCGTCCAGTCGACGTAGATCTTCTGGCGGCTCGCGCCGGTCTCCTCGGGCTCTCCGCCGCCCGGGATGCCCGTGGGGACCTTGCCGCCCTCGAAGAGCGGCAGAACGCCCTCCACGGGCCGTCCGCAGCCGTTCCCGAGGACATGGGCGGCCAGGTCGTCGGTGAACGCCTTGATGGTCGACTCCAGGAACATCGCCGAACCGTCCGGGTGCGAACACGCGCCCCGGCGCTTGACGTTCTTCGCGACCTGCTTCAGGGCCTCCAGGGCCGCCGGGCCGCCGCCGTTGAGGATGTCCTCCATGCCGCGTGCGGCGGCCGGCAGTCCGAGGTAGCAGGGGCCGCACTGGCCCGCGCTCTCCTCGGCCAGCCACTGCGCCACCCGCAGCGACTCGCCCAGCGGGCAGGTCTCCTGGGTGATCGGAAGGATCGCGCCCGCGCCCAGCGAACCGCCCACCGCGTCCAGTGAGTTGCGGGAGACGATCGCCTCGTTGACGGTCGCCGCGTCGATCCACTTGCCGTGGTAGCCGCCGGTCAGCACGCCCTGCGGCACCGGCGGAGCGCCCGCCAGCTGCAGCACGTAGCGCAACGGGACGCCCGTGGGGACCTCGATCACCATCGGGCGGGCGACCGCGCCGGACACGGTGAGCATGACGGTGCCGGGTTCGTCGTAAAGGCCGGTGTTGCCGTAGCGCTCGGGGCCGATGCGGGCGGCGATGGCCAGCTGCGCGAACGTCTCCGCGTTCGACAGCAGCGTGGGCGCGCCGCCGACACCGCTCTGCGAGGCGCTGATCTTGCGGCCGGGCGGGATCGCGGGTCCACCGTCGACCGAGCGGATCAGCGAGGCGGCGGCGCCGGTGACCATGCGCACAGGGTTGCGCTGCACCCACGCGCGTAGCGCGGATCTACGGCTGTTGCTCAGCCCGCGTTCGGCGAGCGCGGCCTCCATGGAACGCTGCGTGGACTCGCGTGTGACACCGATCACGAGCGTCCGCGCGCCGAGCGCCTCGGCGCACAGCAGCGCGCCGTCCAGGATCAGGTGCGGAGCGCGGTTGATGAGCACCGTGTCCTTGCGGCAGGCCGGTTCGTCCTCGCTGCCGTTGACCACCACGACCGGCCGCACTCCGCGCTTGATCGCCGACTCGGCGACCGAACGCAGCTTCTTGTGGAAGGGGAAGCCCGCGCCGCCGCGGCCCTTGAGGTTGATGCGTTCGGCGAGCTGTGCGAGCTGCTCGCCGCCGAGCGGGTCGAGCGGCCCGTGCACCTTCAGGTGCATGGGCAGGTCGAGCCGCTCCACAAGGTCGAAACCCGACGTGAGTTGCGGAAGGCCGACCACGCGGACTTCGGGGACGTCGGGCAGGGCCTCGTTCACTTAAAGCCTCCGGACGGCATGTTCCAGGGTTCGCCCGAACCCGGTGTGTCGAAGGACGCGCCGGGCAGCGGTTCGGCGGCGGGACCGCTGGTGTACGTGTCACTGGCGTTGTACGCGCCATAGAGGCCGTTTGTCTCACCGGTGTCGTACATGTCACTTCCGCCGTATGCCGCAGTGCCCGGATTGCCGTAGACGGGGATGGCCTGTCCGGTGTCCTGGAGCGGGTCGTACGCGGACGGCGGGGCCTCGCCGACCGGCGGCGGGGAGGGGATGGGCCAGCTGCCCGAGGTGCTGGAGGCGCCGTCCACACGCGGGATGGCCTCCGTGGCCTGCATGTCCAGCGGCAGGTCCATGCGCGCGGTCTGTCCGGCCGCGTACGCCGGCTGGGAGCGGCCCGGAGTGGAGACGGCGCGGTAGGCGGCCGCGAAGCCCGACGCGGGTTCGGGGGCGGGCGTGGCGGGGGACTGGTAGAGCGGCGCGGACGGGGCGGCTGCCGCCCTGAACTCGCGCCGGCCCTCGAAGCCCGCCGGCCCTGCTTCGGCCACCCGGGAACGGCTCGCGTCCAGCTCCTCCAGCCCCGGCCGCTCCGAACTGCCGAACAGCGCCACCAGTCGGTCGGCGACCTTGCGCTTGACCGGGCGCGGGGCGGCGCGGAGAGCGAGGGCGGCCATCACGCCCAGGAGCGAAAGGCCGTAGGAGATCACGAAGAACGGCTTCGCCGCGCGCCCCGCGTACAGGCCGTGGATCAGCGCCGCACACCAGGCCGGGTAGGCCAGCATGTGCATCGCCCGCCAGCGGGCGGCGACCGGGGCCGGGGTGGCGAAATTGCTGCGCAGGGCGCCCGTGACGCCCACGAAGATCATCAACAGGCCCGCCATCGAGCCCAGTCCGATCAGGCCGCCGATCCCGGTGATGCCGAGCGAGAACGGGATGATCGCGGCGATCGCCTTCGTGTGGCCGAGCGCGACCTTCGTGGTGATGTGCAGCAGCAGGAACGCGATCGACGCGACCCCCAGCGTGCGGTGCACCGCCTGGCCGACGATCCGCTGCCGGATGTTCAGGAAGATCCGGTCCTGCGCGAACAGGCCCCAGATCACCGAGCAGCTGAGCGAGACGAGGGACAACACGCCCGCGCCGAAGTTCAGGAAGTCGCGGAACTGGTTGCCGCCGACCAGCACGACCACGGGTATGAGCAGCAGGACGACAGCCGACGCCACCCCATAGGCCGAGCGGCCGGGTTTGGGGAGGGAGCTGGTACTACGACGAGGGTTCATGGGGGCAACTCCGAGCAGTTTCGGGAAAGCGGTCCCGCTGCCGAACTCTAAGTGGAGCCATACCGATCAGTACGGGGTTTGAGTTATTGCGTTGTTATCAACGGACAATGCGACTGGGCTGATGTCCCTTAGTGGACGGTACGCGAAGTAATGGTTGACCTTGGTTCAGCTCCCTTGGCGGTTCCTGGCATGTCCACAAGGGATACGGAAGCGCGTCGCGGCTTGCTCAAGGCCGTCGCCGCTCGCTCGAGGCCTGCGGTACCCTAACGCCATGCGTGCCGTACGCCTTCTGCTTAGCGGGCCGCGCTGATCAGTACCGACCCCGGTCCGAATCCGTGAGGTCGGCATCGGCGCGGCGTCCCCTCCTGTGCGAGGGGATTTTTCGTTTCCGCAGGCAGAGACGATCGATGGAGCTTTGAGGATCATGAGCGAGACGAACCCCGCTGCCGCCGCCGCCACGTCGGCGGAGGCCGCGCCGCACCGCTACACGGCCGCCATGGCAGCCGAGATCGAGGCACGCTGGCAGGACTTCTGGGACGCCGACGGCACCTACGCGGCGCCGAACCCCAAGGGCGATCTGGCGGGCGCCCCCGAGCTGGTGGCCAGGCCCAAGAAGTTCATCATGGACATGTTCCCGTACCCCTCCGGTGCGGGCCTGCACGTCGGCCACCCGCTGGGCTACATCGCCACCGACGTCTTCGCCCGGTTCCAGCGCATGACCGGCCACAACGTCCTGCACACCCTGGGCTTCGACGCCTTCGGCCTGCCCGCCGAGCAGTACGCCGTCCAGACCGGCACGCACCCGCGCGTGTCCACCGAGGCCAACATCGAGAACATGAAGGCCCAGCTGCGCCGGCTGGGCCTGGGCCACGACAAGCGCCGGTCCTTCGCCACGATCGACCCGGACTACTACAAGTGGACGCAGTGGATCTTCCTGCAGATCTTCAACTCCTGGTACGACACCGAGGCGCGGAAGGCCCGCCCGATCTCCGAGCTGATCGCCCAGTTCGAGAGCGGTGAGCGCGCCGTTCCGGGCACCACGCGCGCGTGGGGCGAGCTGAGCGCCGGCGAGCGCGCCGACGTCCTGGGGGAGTACCGCCTGGCCTACGCCTCCGACGCGCCGGTCAACTGGTGCCCCGGCCTGGGCACCGTGCTGGCCAACGAGGAGGTCACCGCCGAGGGCCGCTCCGAGCGCGGCAACTTCCCGGTCTTCAAGGCCAAGCTGCGCCAGTGGAACATGCGCATCACCGCCTACGCCGACCGGCTGCTGGAGGACCTGGAGGAGCTGGACTGGCCCGAGGCCATCAAGCTGCAGCAGCGCAACTGGATCGGCCGCAGCGAGGGCGCCCGCGTCGACTTCCCGATCGCCGGCGAGCACATCACGATCTTCACCACCCGCCAGGACACCCTGTTCGGCGCGACCTACATGGTGCTGGCACCCGAGCACCCGCTGGTCGAGAAGTTCACCCCCGAGGCCTGGCCCGAGGGCACGCACGAGGTGTGGACCGGCGGACACGCCACCCCGGGCGACGCCGTCGCCGCCTACCGCGCGCAGGCCGCCTCGAAGTCCGACGTGGAGCGCCAGGCCGAGGCGAAGGACAAGACCGGCGTCTTCACCGGAGCGTTCGCGACCAACCCGGTCAACGGTGAGCAGATCCCCGTCTTCATCGCCGACTACGTACTGATGGGCTACGGTACCGGCGCGATCATGGCCGTCCCGGCGCACGACACCCGGGACTTCGCCTTCGCGCGCGCCTTCGAGCTGCCGATCCGCTGCGTGGTCGAGCCGACCGACGACCGCGGTACCGACACCTCGGCGTGGGACGACGCGTTCGTGGCGTACGAGGCGAAGCTGGTCAACTCGGCGAGCGACGAGGTCTCCCTGGACGGCCTGGGCGTCGTCGAGGCCAAGGCCCGCATCACGGCGTGGCTGCAGGACAAGGGCATCGGCGAGGGCACCGTCAACTTCCGCCTGCGTGACTGGCTGTTCAGCCGCCAGCGCTACTGGGGCGAGCCCTTCCCGATCGTGTACGACGAGGACGGCGTCGCCCACCCGCTGCCCGAGTCGATGCTGCCGCTGGAGCTGCCCGAGGTCGAGGACTACAGCCCGCGCACCTTCGACGCGGACGACGCGAACACCCAGCCCGAGACCCCGCTGTCGCGCAACGCGGAGTGGGTCAACGTCACCCTGGACCTGGGCGACGGGCCGAAGAAGTACCGCCGCGAGACCAACACCATGCCCAACTGGGCGGGTTCGTGCTGGTACGAGTTCCGCTACCTGGACCCGCACAACGAGCGGCAGCTGGTCGACCCCGAGATCGAGCAGTACTGGATGGGCCCGCGTGAGGGCCGGCCGCACGGCGGTGTCGACCTGTACGTCGGCGGCGCCGAGCACGCCGTGCTGCACCTGCTGTACGCGCGCTTCTGGTCCAAGGTCCTGTACGACCTGGGCCACGTGTCCTCCGCCGAGCCGTTCCACAAGCTGTTCAACCAGGGCATGATCCAGGCCTACGTCTACCGCGACAGCCGTGGCATCGCGGTGCCCGCCGCCGAGGTGGAGGAGCGCGACGGCGCCTACTACTACCAGGGCGAGAAGGTCACCCGTCTGCTGGGCAAGATGGGCAAGTCCCTGAAGAACGCGGTCACCCCGGACGAGATCTGCGCCGAGTACGGCGCCGACACCCTGCGCCTGTACGAGATGGCCATGGGCCCGCTGGACGTGTCCCGTCCGTGGGACACGCGCGCGGTGGTCGGCCAGTTCCGGCTGCTGCAGCGGCTGTGGCGCAACATCGTCGACGAGAACACCGGCGAGGTCACCGTCACCGACGCCGCTCCCGGCGAGGAGACCCTGCGCGCCCTGCACAAGGCGATCGACGGCGTCCGCCAGGACCTGGAGGGCCTGCGCTTCAACACGGCCATCGCCAAGGTCACCGAGCTGAACAACCACCTGACCAAGGCCGGAACCGCGGTGCCGCGTTCCGTGGCCGAGCCGCTGGTGCTGATGGTCGCCCCGCTGGCCCCGCACATCGCCGAGGAGCTGTGGCGCAAGCTGGGCCGCACCGACTCGGTGGTCCACCAGGACTTCCCGGTCGCCGACCCGGACTACGTCGTGGACGAGGCCGTGACCTGCGTCGTGCAGATCAAGGGCAAGGTCAAGGCCCGCCTGGAGGTGCCGCCGACCATCTCCGAGGAGGAGCTGGAGAAGGTGGCGCTGGCCGACGACAAGGTCGTCGCCGCGCTGGGCGGCGCCGGCATCCGCAAGGTGATCGTGCGGGCACCGAAGCTGGTGAACATCGTTCCGGCGTGATGAGCGGGACCCCGGGACGACTGGGCGGTGCGGCGTGACCGGGCGTCGGCCGCGACCGGTATCGGGGTAGTCCCCTACGGGCAGGTTCGGGGTTTTTCCGGAACCCCGGGCCTGCCCGCTGCGTTTACCGTGGAAAGCGCAGCGGCGTGTGCCGCACCCGCCGGAGGAGGAGCGTCGTGGAAGCAGTGATCGCCGTGTTCGCCCTGCTCTTCCTGGTCTTCATCGGCCTGGGCGCGTACGCCACGGTCAAGGCGGTCGGCGCCGCCAAGCGCGGAGTGGACCGGACGATCGAGCAGGCCCGCCGCACGGTCGAGGACCACACCCTGCGCGCCAAGTCCTTCGTCCAGATCGGCCCGCCGGCCGAGATCGCACAGCTGCGCCTCGCGTTGCGCACCTCCATGCGCGCCACCCAGGACGCGCTGTGCGCGGGCGTGGCCGAGGACGAGTCGCTGAAGGAATCCCTCGGCCTCTTCGAGCGGCTCAGCGTGCACGGGCAGGAGCTGGACGCCGACCTCAGGCGCCTGGAGTCGGAGCCCGACCGGGCCGGGCTCGGCGCACGGCTGCCCGAGCTGCGCAGTCGCACCGAGCGCATCACCAAGTCCGCGGATTCGCTGCGCTGGGCCGTCCGCGACCGTGCGCGCCGCTTCGTGGAAGACGATCTGGGCGCGCTCAGCGAGCAGATAGACATCGAGGCCGGCGCCCTGCGCCACTGGACCCCGGCCGGACCGACGCCGGGGCAGCAATCCCGGCCCCGGGCGTCCCACCCCACCGAGGAGCAGGCGCCACAGGCGATCACCCCGCCGTCGCCGCGCCTCACCCACCCCTGGCAGAAGAAACCCCGCCCCGAGAACACCACCTGAGCCGGCCGCACCCGCCCGCACCCTGGGGGCCGGGCTGCCGCGCGAGCACTACGGCAGGTAACCTCCAGCTCATGTCCCGCCATGTCGCGATCGTCACCGATTCAACGGCCTACCTGCCGCCACGGACGATGGAGCGTCACGGCATCACCGCGGTACCCCTGACCGTGGTCCTCGGAGACCAGGCACTCGAAGAGGGCACCGAGATCTCCACCCGCTCGCTGGCCCAGGCCCTGCAGAAGAGGCGTGCCGTCACGACCTCGCGCCCGAGCCCCGAGGTGTTCGCGGAAACCTACCGTCGGGTCGCGGAGTCCGGCGCGAGCGGCATCGTTTCCCTGCATCTGTCCGCCGAGTTGTCCGGCACCTACGACGCGGCCGTCCTCGCGGCGCGCGAGGCACCGGTGCCGGTACGGGTGGTGGACACCGGGATGGTCGCGATGGCCCTCGGCTTCTGCGCGCTCGCCGCGGCCGGGGCCGCAGAGGCGGGCGGCACGGTGGACGAGGCCGTCACGGCGGCCGAGAAGCGGGCCGCGGGCACGTCCGCCTATTTCTACGTCGACACGCTCGACTACCTGCGCCGGGGCGGCCGCATCGGCGCCGCGCAGGCCCTGCTCGGCTCCGCGCTCGCCGTCAAACCCCTGTTGCAGCTGGACGGCGGCCGCATCGAGCTGCTCGAGAAGGTCCGTACGGCGTCCAAGGCGATCGCGCGCCTGGAGGAGATCGCCGCCGAGCGGGCGGGCGGCGCGGAGGTCGACATCGCCGTGCACCACCTCGCCGCCCCGGACCGTGCCGCCGCGCTCGCCGACCGGCTGCGGAAACGTGTGCCGGGCCTGGCCGACCTCCATGTCAGCGAGGTCGGCGCGGTGATCGGAGCACACACCGGTCCCGGACTGCTCGGAGCCGTGGTCTCACCCCGCTGACCCGTCACTCGGCTGCCCCGTCACTCGTGCGGGTGGTGGAGTTATCCACAACCGGTGGGTCTTCCCCGGGAATTGACCAAGATCATCGCGGAACGGCGGGATGTCCCATCCTCGTCGCATGGCACTTCGATCACGTTCCCGCACAGCCAATGCGACCAGCGGTCCCGGCCGTGGTCCCACCTCCGACGGCCGCACCCGGCACCGCCGCGGCCTCGACCACCGCCGCGCCCGCCACGGCCCGCCGGCACCGGCGGAGGAACTGCGCCGCCGAGCGGCATTCCTCTTCGGTGACCGAGCCGCACGGTGGCGGGAGTCGGGGAACGGACCGCCGGAGGGAGAGGCACCAGCCGGCCCGCCGACCGCACCGGCGGCGCAGAACGAAACGGCAACGGCGTCGGTCACGGGCCGGGCACCCTGGCTGGTCCGGGCGGGGACGGCGGCGCCCACGACCACGCCTGGCCCGATCACACCCTCGACGGCCGTCCCGGCCTGCACGCCGACGCCGACGGCGCTTTCCACACCGCCAGAGGGCACGGCCCGTGATCCACAACCAGCCGGTGCCGTAGCCCCCTTGGAGCTGCCCGAACCCGTCGGCCGCGAGTGGAGGGAGCGGGTCGGACCGGCACTTCGCGAGCGCATGCCGGTCTGGCTGCAGACGCGCTGTGGTGTGGAGAGGCGGGGAGTGGTGGCGCTGGCCGTGGTGCTGGTGGCCGCCGCCGTGTTCGCCGTACAGCACTTCTGGGCCGGACGGACCGAGTCCGTGAGCGCCCCTCAAGTGGTGCGCGCGCAGACGCCCTACGCCAGGAAGGAGGAGGACACGAAGGTCGGCGCGAGCGCGGGGGCCTTGCCGACGCCGGGCGGACAGATCGTCGTGGACGTCAGCGGCAAGGTCCGCGAGCCAGGAATCCGGCGGCTGCCGGCGGGCTCCCGGGTGGCCGACGCGCTGCGAGCGGCCGGCGGAGTCCGTCCGGGCGTGAGCACCGAGGGGCTCAACAGGGCCCGCTTCCTGGTCGACGGCGAACAGGTGGTCGTCGGCGCGCCGGCCGGGGCGCCGCCCCCACCCGCTCCGGCGGGCGGGCCGGCCGGAGCTCCGGCCGGCCCGGGCCCCACGGCGCCCGTCTCCCTCAACACGGCCACGGCGGACCAGCTCGACACGCTGCCCGGAGTCGGCCCGGTGCTCGCCCAGCACATCATCGACTACCGGACCCAGCACGGGGGTTTCCGCTCGGTGGACGAACTGCGCGAGGTCAACGGCATCGGCGACCGCCGCTTCAACGATCTGCGGAAGCTGGTACAGCCGTGAGCCGCCTGATCGACGGTGGGCCGCGACAGGCAGCAACCGGAGAGCGCGGGCCTTCCGGACGCGCAGACCGCCCGTCGGTCGGACCGGGTTCCGGAACGGCGGCAGACCGCGCGCCCGAGGCGACCGGGACCGCGCGCGGTGAGCGGGACGGCCCCCTGGACCTGCGCCTGGTGCCGCCCGCGCTCGGGGCCTGGGCCACGGCGGCCCTGACGCTGGACACGCCGGCGGGCTGGACGGCCGGGATCGTCGTCGCCTGCCTGGTGGGCGGGGTCGTGCTGGTGGCACCGAGGTTCGCACGGCCGGGACGGAGCAGGCAGGGGGTGCGGGCCGGGCGGGTGTTCGTGCGGTCCGCGTGGACCTGTGCGCCGATCGCCGCGGTGCTGCTCTGCGTTGCCGCGGCGGCCGCCTCTGCCGGACTGCACGGGGCGGACGTACGGCGCGGGCCGGTGCCCGAGCTGGCCCGGAGGTACGCGAGCGTGACCGCCGAGGTCGAGGTGAGAGGCGACCCGTGGCTGAGCCGGCCGAGAGTGCGCGGCGATCACGCGGCGCCGGTGGCGGTACTGGCCCGCGCGGAGGTTCGGCGCGTCGAAGAAGGCGACGGGACGAGCGTGCGGACGCGCAGCCCGGTGCTGCTCGTCATCGACGGGGACGTTCCGGCACCGCAACGGGGCACCGCGCGGATCGGCAGTCCGGAAGACAGGAGTGCGGCGGGGCCGGGGCCCGTCGCCCGGGACACGCGGGAAGCGCGGGACGCCTGGCTCGGCCTGTTGCCGTCGACGCGGCTGCGCGTGAGGGGGCGACTGGCACCCGCGCTGACGGGTGGGGACCGGACCGCGGCCGTGCTGCGGGTGCGCGGCCGGCCGGAGCCGCGGATCGTGGCCGGGCCCACCGGCCCCCAACGGCTCGCTGGACGGCTCAGGACCGGGCTGCGGGAGGCGACCGACGGTCTGCCGGCGGACGCGCGGGCGCTCCTGCCCGGGCTGGTCGTCGGGGACACCGCACGGATCACGCCCGAACTGGACGAGGCGTTCAAGGACACGGACCTGGCGCACACGCTGGCCGTGTCCGGCAGCAACCTCACCGTTCTGCTCGCGCTCCTCATCGGGCCACCCGGACTCGCCCAGCGGGCCGAGCGCCGTGGCCTGGCCCCGCGCCTGGGGCTCTCACTGCGGGCGAGCGCACTGCTCGCCGGAGTGCTCACGCTCGGATTCGTGGTCGTGTGCCGGCCCGACCCCAGTGTCCTGCGGGCGGCCGCCTGCGGTGCGGTCGCGCTGCTCGCCCTGGCCACCGGGCGCCGCAGATCCCTGGTCCCGGCCCTGGCCGCGGCCGTCCTGCTGCTGGTGCTCTACGACCCTTGGCTGGCCCGCAGTTACGGCTTCCTGCTCTCCGTGCTGGCGACCGGCGCTCTGCTGGTCCTGGCACCCGGCTGGAGTGAGGCGCTGCGGCGGCGCCGGGTGCCTCCGAGGCTCGCGGAGGCGCTGGCGGCGGCCGCCGCGGCCCAGGCCGTGTGCGCCCCGGTCACGGCAGTGCTGTCGGCGCGGGTGAGCCTGGTGGCGGTGCCGTGCAACCTGCTGGCCGAGGCCGCGGTGGCGCCGGCCACGGTGCTGGGGTTCGCCGCGCTCCTGACGGCGCCGGTGGCGATGGCTCCGGCCAAGGCGCTGTCCTGGTGCGCGAGTTGGCCGGCCGGATGGATCGCCGCGGTGGCCCGGACGGGGGCGGCACTGCCGGGCGCGGGAGTGGACTGGCCGGGGAGCTGGGCCGGGGCGCTGTTGCTCGCCGCGGTCACCGCGGTCGTCGTCGTGGTGGGCCGGCGGGTGTCCCGGCATCCGTGGTGGGCCGGGCTGCTCGGGGTGCTCGTCCTGCTGGCGGTGGTGCGGCCGGCGCCGCTGACCCGGGTGATCACGGGCTGGCCGCCGCCGGGCTGGCGGTACGCGATGTGCAATGTCGGGCAGGGTGACGCGACCGTACTGGCGGCGGGCGCGGGCGCGGGGGTGGTCATCGATGCCGGCCCCGATCCGGCACTGGTCGATCACTGCCTGCGACAACTGGGCATCACACGTGTCCCACTGCTCGTTCTGACCCACTTCCACGCCGACCATGTGGCGGGACTGCCCGGTGTGCTGCGGGGCCGTTCGGTGGCCGCGATCGAGACCACGGGCTTCGAGGAGCCCGCCGACCAGGCCGAGTTCGTCAGACGGGCGGCGGCAGCACGGCACATCCCGGTCACGCGGGCCGTGGCTGGAGAGGAACGGCGCACCGGACCGCTCTCCTGGCGCGTCCTGTGGCCCCCGCCGAGCACCCGGCCGCCCTGGGACACGCGGTCCCCGGCATGGCCGGGCCCGGTGCCGGAGCCGGACGGTCCGAACGACGCCAGCATCGCGATGCTGGTGCACTCGGCGGGGCTGCGGTTGCTGCTGCTGGGCGACCTCGAACCGCCGGCCCAGCAGGCGCTGGTCCGGTCGCCGGCCGCCGCGGAGCTGGCCGGTGTGGACGTGCTGAAGGTGGCCCATCACGGATCGGCCTATCAGGACCCGGACCTGATACGGCTCGCGGCTCCCCGGGTGGCGCTCATCTCGTGCGGGGCCGACAACCCGTACGGCCACCCGGCACCGGCCACCGTGGCCGCGCTGCGGGCGGGCGGGGCACTGGTGCTGCGCACCGATCGGGACGGAGATCTTGCGGTCGACGGCGCGGGAGGGCCGGGAGGCAAGGTGCGGGTGGCAAGAGACTGAGGCCCAAGTTTCGCTCAGACTGGGTGCATGAACTCAAGCCTGGTCGACGCCTATCTCCGCCGGATCGGGGCCGAGCGCCCGCAACGGCCCACCGGCCGGGCGCTCGGCGAACTGCATCTGCGCCATCTGCGGGCCGTTCCCTTCGAGAATCTGTCGATCCACCTCGGCGAGGAGATCGTGCTGGAGGAGGAGCGGCTGCTGGACAAGGTGATCGGACGCGGGCGGGGCGGCTTCTGCTACGAACTGAACGGCGCGTTCGGCGCGTTGCTCGCCGCTCTCGGCTATGAGGTCGAGCTGCTCGCGGCACGCGTGTACGGCGATGAGGGGCGGCCAGGCATTCCCTACGACCATCTCGCCCTGCGGGTGCGGACGGTGGAGGGGGACACCTGGCTTGCGGACGTCGGGTTCGGTGCGCACAGTCACTACCCGCTGAGGTACGGGGAGCGCGGTCAGCAGGCCGATCCCGGCGGAGCGTTCCGGGTGGTGGACGCCGGGCGTGACGCGGCCGGGGCGAGCGGCGGCGGGCCGGCCGACGCCGGGGACCTGGACGTCCTGAGGGACGGCGAACCGCAGTACCGGCTGGAGACACGGTCCCGAGTGCTCGGGGACTTCGCGGCCGGCGCCTGGTGGCACAGCACCTCGCCGCTGTCGCACTTCACCCGGTCGCTGGTCTGCTCACGGATCACCGAGGACGGCGGGCGGGTCACGCTCAGTGGACGGGTACTGAAGATCACGGACGGTGAAGGGAGGCACACGACACGGGAGTTGGAGACGGACGAGGCGGTGCTGACGGCGTACCGGGAGCGGTTCGGGGTCGAGCTGGGCTGTGTGCCGTCGGTGCGAATCCGGAACCGCGGCGAGTAACTCCGGCCGGTTCCCGCGATTGCTGGATTCAGTCGTCGGGCCGAGCATCCGGGTCGGGTCGACCTCGACGTACAGGTCGTGCCCAGGGGCTGACCGGCTCTGGTGCCCACGGTCCGAACGGCTCCCGCTCAGGGCCTGCCTGGCTCGTGCTCAAGGACCGGCCGGCTCTTCGGTATCCGGGGCCCGACCCGCCCGCTCGCGCCCACTGCCTGGCGCGCTCGGCGTTCGGCTCCGGGCCCGTCGCCCCCCACGCCCGGCTGCCCGGGCCCAGGCCCGGCCTGTGCGTGCCGGGCGGGCCGGCCCGGCGGTTCGGTGCTCTCGCGGTGCCGGAGAATGAGGCCGTGAGTGACGTGAGACATGTGCTGGTGCTGCCCGACCGGGATGCCGCCGAGGAGGCGGCCGAGGCACTCGGGGAGCGGTTCGGGCTGGACGAGGAGCCGCGGCTCGTCCGGGACGCGCTGGCCGGCGAGGACGACGCCGAGGACGCCCAGTGGCTCGTGGTCCTGCGGGACGAGGACGAGCGGCTGGACCCGGCGCAGCTGGACGAGTTCGCCGCACAGTGGGACGGCTGGCGCGAGGAGCCGTGACCCCGAGGCGGACTCCGGGGCCGTTCGGGGACCGCTCAGGGTGCGCGGGGCCACTCGTTGTCGGTGCCGCGTGGGATGCTTGAGGCGATGGCCAGGAAGACTGCGAATGACGACCCTCTCGCCCCGGTGACGCTCGCCGTGGGCCAGGAGGACCTCCTGCTCGACCGCGCCGTGCGGGAGGTGGTGGCCGCCGCCAGGGCTGCCGACGCCGACACGGACGTACGCGACCTCACCCCGGACCAGTTGCAGCCCGGCACGCTCGCCGAGCTCACCAGTCCCTCACTCTTCGCCGAGCGGAAGGTCGTGGTCGTACGCAACGCGCAGGACCTGTCCGCCGACACGGTCAAGGACGTGAAGGCGTATCTCGGGGCGCCGGCCGAGGAGATCACGCTCGTGCTGCTGCACGCGGGCGGGGCCAAGGGCAAGGGCCTGCTGGATGCCGCCCGCAAGGCGGGAGCGCGGGAGGTGGCCTGCCCGAAGATGACCAAGCCGGCGGACCGGCTGGCCTTCGTGCGGGGCGAGTTCCGCTCGTTCGGGCGGTCGGGCACGCCCGAGGCGTGCCAGGCGCTCTGCGACGCCATCGGCAGCGATCTGCGGGAGCTGGCCTCGGCCGTCTCCCAGCTGGTCGCCGACGTGGAGGGGACGATCGACGAGGCGGTCGTCGGGCGGTACTACACCGGCCGGGCCGAGGCCTCCAGCTTCACGGTCGCCGACCGGGCCGTGGAGGGGCGTACGGCGGAGGCGCTGGAGGCGCTGAGATGGTCGCTGGCGACGGGAGTGGCGCCCGTGATGATCACCAGCGCGCTGGCTCAGGGTGTGCGGGCCATCGGGAAGCTGTCCTCCGCGCGCGGCGGGCGGCCGGCGGATCTGGCGCGGGAGCTGGGGATGCCGCCGTGGAAGATCGACCGGGTGCGGCAGCAGATGCGGGGATGGACGCCGGACGGGGTCGCGGCGGCGATGAGGGCGGTCGCCGAGGCCGACGCCGGAGTGAAGGGGGGCGGGGACGACCCCGAGTACGCCTTGGAGAAGGCCGTCGTGACGATCGCCAGGGCGGCGCGGTCGAGAGGCCGGGGCTGACCCACCGCCGGCGCGGCCCGGGGCACCTCCGGCCGCCCGGGAGCAGGCAGGCGCGGAGAAGCTGAGGTCTCGGAGAACCTCAGGTGTCAGTGCCAGCCGACAGCGCCGACCTGGTTGCAGGCGGCGGACAGCGGTCATGCCGTGGCCCTGCACCACGTCACAGTGAAACGCCAGGGCTGGGCCTCGGCGGTCTCGGCCGGGCTTGGGGCCCGGGGCATGCCGAAGGCCCCGTAGTCCGCCCTGGGGAAGGGAGGATGCCGGGGCCTTCGGATCAAGCTGATGGATTCGCACCCGCGTGGCGAACGCAGGCCGCGTGCGAATCCGGGCTGCCGGTCGGGAGCGGATGAGAGAGGGCCCGCTCTGGGTCCTTCCGGCGGTCAGATCACAAAGGGGGTTCAGTCCTTGAGGGTCGCGACCTTGGAAGCAAGCGCCGACTTCTTGTTGGCGGCCTGGTTCTTGTGGATGACGCCCTTGGAGACGGCCTTGTCGAGCGCACGCGCGGCAGCGCGCTGCAGCTCGGTGGCCTTCTCGACGTCACCCGCGGCAGCGGCCTCACGGGCCTTGCGGATCGCGGTCTTCAGGGAGGACTTGACGGCCTTGTTGCGCAGCCGGGCCTTCTCGTTGGTCTTGATCCGCTTGATCTGGGACTTGATGTTCGCCACGAAGGAGCCTTTTCAGGTTCAGGTGCCGGCCCGGGAAAGGTCCCGTACCGGTGATCCAAAATTTCTCTGACGCGCCTCGCGCTGAGAGGGCATGAGGCACAGCCATCTACAGTACCAGTGGCCCTGCGAGCGGCCCAAAACGGTCCCCGGTCCCTCCGCGTGGGACCATGGAGACTACGTATCGATCCGACCCGAGGCATAAGGCGCCTCAAGAGACAGGACCCTGCGTGCCCGCGACCCCTAACCATGTGCCCGAGCCGAGCCGTACCGCCCCGGCTCTGATCCGCAATTTCTGCATCATCGCGCACATCGACCACGGCAAGTCCACGCTCGCCGACCGGATGCTCCAGCTGACCGGTGTGGTCGAGCAGCGGCAGATGCGTGCTCAGTACCTCGACCGGATGGACATCGAGCGCGAGCGCGGCATCACGATCAAGTCCCAGGCGGTGCGTCTGCCCTGGGCCCCCACCGAGGGCCCCGACCAGGGCACGACCCACATCCTCAACATGATCGACACCCCGGGGCACGTCGACTTCACCTACGAGGTCTCGCGGTCGCTCGCCGCCTGTGAGGGGACCATCCTCCTCGTCGACGCCGCCCAGGGCATCGAGGCGCAGACCCTCGCCAATCTCTACCTGGCGATGGAGAACGACCTCACGATCATCCCCGTGCTGAACAAGATCGACCTGCCGGCCGCCCAGCCGGAGAAGTTCGCCGAGGAGCTGGCGAACCTGGTCGGCTGCGACCCGGACGACGTCCTCAAGGTCTCCGCCAAGACCGGTCTGGGCGTGGACGCGCTCCTGAACAAGGTCGTCAAGGAGATCCCGGCCCCGGTCGGTGTCGCCGACGCGCCCGCCCGCGCGATGATCTTCGACTCGGTCTACGACTCCTACCGCGGTGTCGTGACGTACGTCCGTGTCATCGACGGCCAGCTCAACAAGCGCGAGCGCATCAGGATGATGTCCACCGGCGCCACGCACGAGCTGCTGGAGATCGGCGTCAACTCGCCCGAGATGCTGCCGGCCGACGGCCTCGGCGTCGGCGAGGTGGGTTACCTGATCACCGGTGTGAAGGACGTCCGGCAGTCCAAGGTCGGTGACACCGTCACCAGCCAGAGCAAGGGCGCCACCGAGGCCCTCGGCGGCTACAAGGACCCGAAGCCGATGGTCTTCTCGGGTCTGTATCCGCTGGACGGCTCGGACTACCCGGAGCTGCGCGAGGCCCTGGACAAGCTGCAGCTCAACGACGCCGCGCTGGTCTACGAGCCGGAGACCTCCGCCGCCCTCGGCTTCGGCTTCCGAGTCGGCTTCCTCGGCCTGCTGCACCTGGACGTGATCCGGGAGCGGCTGGAACGCGAGTTCGGCCTCGACCTGATCGCCACCGCCCCCAACGTGGTCTACCGCGTGATCATGGAGGACGGCAGCGAGGCCACGGTCACCAACCCGAGCGAGTTCCCCGAGGGGAAGATCGACGAGGTCTTCGAGCCGGTTGTGCGGGCGACGATCCTCGCGCCCACCGAGTTCATCGGCGCGATCATGGAGCTGTGCCAGACCCGGCGCGGCACCCTGCTCGGCATGGACTACCTCTCCGAGGACCGGGTCGAGATCCGCTACACGCTGCCGCTCGCGGAGATCGTCTTCGACTTCTTCGACCAGCTGAAGTCCAAGACCCGCGGTTACGCCTCCCTGGACTACGAGCCCACGGGCGAGCAGAGCAGCTCCCTCGTCAAGGTCGACATCCTGCTGCACGGCGACAAGGTCGACGCCTTCTCGGCGATCACCCACAAGGACCAGGCGTACGCCTACGGCGTGCGGCTCGTCGCCAAGCTCAAGGAGCTGATCCCGCGGCAGAACTTCGAGGTGCCGGTGCAGGCCGCCATCGGCTCCCGGGTCATCGCCCGCGAGACCATCCGCGCCATCCGCAAGGACGTCCTCGCCAAGTGCTACGGCGGTGACATCTCCCGTAAGCGCAAACTGCTGGAGAAGCAGAAGGAAGGCAAGAAGCGGATGAAGATGGTGGGTTCCGTGGAGGTTCCGCAGGAAGCCTTCATCGCCGTCCTGTCCAGTGATGACAGCGCGGGGTCGGCCAAGGGCAAGAAGTAACCAGCGGTAACAAAGGGTTACGTCCGTAAACCGGACACACGGGGGCCTGTCATGCGAAAGCGTGGTGGGCCCCTACGCGTGCGTAACGTCGCTCTGCGTGGAAAGTGACAGGCCGATGCCCCTTACGCAGCGGCCGGTCGCGGCTTACTCTGATCCCTGCTCGATAGTTACTCGCGAGTTAAACAACAGCACGAACCCCCACCGTGAGTTAACCCAGCCGCACCGAGTCAGCCGCACCGTCGCGGGCCCCCGGAGGATGTCGTGAGCGACACACAGACCCTGATCGAGAACCGTCCGCCGTCCGTGGCGGCCCTCTTCCTGGAGCGCGTGGCGGCCACACCGGACGCCGAGGCCTACCGCTATCCGGTCGCGCCCGCGTCCGGCCAGGGCCCCGACGACTGGAAGTCGCTCAGCTGGGCGCAGGCGGCGGAGCGGGTGTACGCGATCGCGGCCGGCCTCGTCGAGCTGGGCGTGCAGCCCGAGCAGCGGGTGGCGCTCGCCTCCTCGACCCGCGTCGAATGGCTCCTCGCCGACCTGGGCATCATGTGCGCCGGCGGCGCGACGACCACCATCTACCCGCAGACCAACGCGGACGAGTCGGCCTTCATCCTCTCCGACTCCGAGAGCCGGGTGCTGATCGCCGAGGACGCGGCGCAGGTCGCCAAGGCGGTCGAGAAGCGTGCCGAACTTCCCGACCTGACCAAGGTCGTCGTCATCGACCCGGCCGGCGTGGAGACGAACGACTGGGTGACCACCCTCGCCGAGCTGGAGCTGCGCGGCGCCGCCTTCCTGGAGAAGCAACCCGAGCTGATCAAGGAGCGGGTCGGCGCGATCACCCGGGAGCAGCTCGCCACCCTCATCTACACCTCGGGCACCACCGGCCGTCCCAAGGGCGTGCGGCTGCCGCACGACAACTGGTCGTACATGGCGAAGGCGATCGCCTCGACCGGCCTGGTCACCATGGACGACGTGCAGTACCTGTGGCTGCCGCTCGCGCACGTCTTCGGCAAGGTGCTCACCTCCGGCCAGATCGAGGTCGGGCACGTCACCGCCGTCGACGGCCGCGTCGACAAGATCATCGAGAACCTTCCGGTGGTGCAGCCGACGTACATGGCGGCCGTGCCGCGCATCTTCGAGAAGGTCTACAACGGCGTCGCCGCCAAGGCCCGCGAGGGCGGCCCGGCCAAGTACAAGATCTTCCAGTGGGCCGCCGAGGTCGCCCGCGAGTACGCCAAGGTCACCCAGGACAACTTCCGCCGCACCGGCACCGCCTCGGTGCCGTTCGGGCTCGCCGCCAAGCACAAGGTCGCCGACACCCTCGTCTACGGCAAGCTCCGCGAGGCCTTCGGCGGCCGGCTGCGGGCCTGCGTCTCCGGCGCCTCCGCGCTCGCGCCCGAGATCGGCTACTTCTTCGCCGGCGCCGGCATCCACATCCTGGAGGGCTACGGCCTCACCGAGTCCTCCGCGGCCTCCTTCGTCAACCCCGGCGAGGCCTACCGCACCGGCACGGTCGGCAAGCCGCTGCCCGGCACGGAGGTGCGCATCGCCGACGACGGCGAGATCCTGCTGCGCGGCCCCGGCATCATGGAGGGCTACCACGGGCTGCCCGAGAAGACCGCCGAGGTGCTGGAGTCCGACGGCTGGTTCCACACCGGCGACATCGGCGAGCTGTCGCCCGACGGCTATCTGCGCATCACCGACCGCAAGAAGGACCTGATCAAGACCTCCGGCGGCAAGTACGTCGCCCCGGCCGAGGTCGAGGGCCAGTTCAAGGCGGTGTGCCCGTACGTCTCCAACATCCTCGTGCACGGCGCCGACCGGAACTACTGCACCGCCCTCATCGCCCTCGACGAGATCACGCTCCTGGACTGGGCGAAGGAGAACGGGCTGGAGGGCAGGTCGTACGCGGAGATCGTCGCCGCGCCGCAGACGGTCGAGATGGTCGACGGGTACGTCCAGCAGCTCAACACCGGGCTCCAGAAGTGGCAGACCATCAAAAAGTTCCGGCTGCTGCCGCGGGACCTCGACGTGGAGCACGGGGAGATCACGCCGAGCCTGAAGCTGAAGCGGCCTGTGGTGGAGCGGGAGTACAAGCACCTCATCGACGAGATGTACGCCGGGACGCGGGAGGCGTAGCGCCGCTCGGAGGGGCGGCCGGGGGCTGACGGCGACTGCGGCTGGTACGTGGTTGCTCGCGCAGTTCCCCGCGCCCCTTGACGGAGTTTGCGCTCGCCTGCGCTCAAAAGGCGCCCTCTTCTGTCCATTTCGATGACTCAGCGCTTATGTACGCCCTCGGTCTGTCACCCTGGGCCGCATGGACATGGCGGCCATACCGACGCAGCGGGAGAGTGAGCCCCGGGCCAGGGAGGTGCGGGGGCGGGCCACGCTGCCCGGAAGCCCTCTCGCGCCCGGCTCGGCCCGTGCGCTGGTGCGGGCCGTGCTGGCCGAGGCCACGGAGGTGACGGCCCGGCTCGTCGAAGACGCCCTGGCCGTCGTCAGCGAGCTGGTCACCAACGCCGTCGTGCACGCCGGTACGGATGTGCAGGTCGACTGGCGGCTGGAGGAGAGCGGCGCGTTCGTCGTGGAGGTGGGCGACCGGCACCCCTCGCGCGCCCCGCGCGATCCCCTCGGCGGCGAGGGGCCGTACGACACCCCCGAGTACGGGCGTGGCCTGCGTCTGGTCACCACGCTCGCGGAGTCCTGGGGCGTCACCTACCGCGCGGGCGCCAAGACGGTCTGGGCGCGGCTTCCCCCGGGCGGCGTCGAGGACCCGGACACCCCCGCACCGGAGGCGGCCCTGGAGGTCGCCGAGGATCTGGCGCCGCAGCCGCACCGCGGCGACGGCGACCCGGACTGGCTCGGCCGGGGGGCGCTGTCCTTCCTCGCCGAGGCCTCCGACCTGCTCGCCGGCCAGCTGGACGAGAACCTGGTCACCGCCCTGACCGGCCAGCTCCTCGTGCCCCGGCTCGCCGACTGGTGCGCGGTGTGGCTGGAGGACGAGGCCAGCCTGCGCGGCGGCGCCGCCGACGGCCCCGACCGGGTCTGGCACTCCAGCGAGAACCGCATCGAGGAACTGCGCTGCGCCCTGGAGAAGGAGCCGCCCTGCCCCGGCGAGGGGCTGCGCTCCGGCCCCGAGCCGTACCCGTGGCCCGGCCACGCCCTCGGCCCGCACGGCGCCGAGGGCACGGCGCTGGCGTACCGGCTGATCGCGGGCGGCCGGCCGCTCGGCACGCTGGTCATCGGCCGCTGCGGGCTGCACGGCTTCCCCGACGAGGTCACCGGGCTCGTGGAGGACCTTGGACGCCGGGTGGCCCTCGCCATCGGTGCGGCCCGCCAGTACGCCCGCCAGGTCACCATCAGCGCCGTGCTCCAGCGCGGTCTGCTGCCCGGCGCGGTCGCCGAGATCCCGGGTGTGAGCAGCGCGCTCGTCTACGAACCCTGTGACAAGGGCGGCCCCAGCGGCGACTTCTACGACCTGTTCCCGGCGGGCGACGGCCGCTGGTGCTTCGCGGTGGGTGATGTCCAGGGCAAGGGCCCGGAGGCGGCGGTCGTGATCGGCCTGGCCCGTCCCTGGCTGCGTCTTCTCGCCCGCGAGGGCTACCGCGTCGCCGACGTCCTCGACCGCCTCAACCAGCTCCTCCTGGACGACGCCACCGAGGCCGCCGACGCCGCCGCCCGCGCACTCGTCGCCGCGGGCGGGCGGCCCGTGGCCGGCGGGGACGGCCCGCAGACCCGCTTCCTGTCCCTCCTCTACGGCGAGCTGACCCCCTACGACGGCGGGGTCCGCTGCACCCTGGCCTCCGCCGGCCACCCGCTCCCGCTCGTCCTGAGCCCCGACGGCACCGTGCGCACCGCCGCCGGCCCGCAGACCCTGCTCGGCGTGGTCGAGGACGAGACCTACACCAGCGAGACCCTCGATCTCCGGCCCGGCGACAGCCTGCTGTGCGTCACGGACGGGGTGACCGAGCGGCGCTCCGGCTCCCGCCAGTTCGACGACGGCGACGGGCTCGCGCTCGCCCTGTCCGGCTGCGCCGGGCTCGGCGCCGAGATGATCGCGGAAAGGATCCGCCGCCTGGTGGACGACTTCGGCGAGGGCCCGCTCGAGGACGATCTCGCCCTGCTGGTGCTCCAGGCCGGGTGACCGCCGGCGTACGGGACAATGGAGTACATGCCCTCCGCACTCCCCGACGGCGAGCCCGTCCCCGCCGACGGCGCCCTGCCCGCGCCCGCGCTCGCCGGGGCGGCCGACCGCCCGCTCGGCTTCTACCTGCACGTCCCGTACTGCGCGACCCGCTGCGGCTACTGCGACTTCAACACCTACACCGCGACCGAGCTGCGCGGCACGGGCGGCGTGCTGGCGTCCCGCGACAACTACGCGGACACGCTGACCGACGAGATCCGGCTCGCCCGCAAGGTGCTCGGCGACGACCCGCGCGAGGTCCGCACGGTGTTCGTCGGCGGCGGCACGCCCACGCTGCTGGCCGCCGACGATCTCGTACGGATGCTGGCGGCCGTCCGCGACGAGTTCGGTCTGGCCCCGGACGCGGAGATCACGACGGAGGCGAACCCGGAGTCGGTGGACCCGGCGTACCTCGCCACGCTCCGGGAGGGCGGCTTCAACCGGATCTCCTTCGGCATGCAGAGCGCGAGGCAGCATGTGCTGAGGATCCTCGACCGCACCCACACTCCCGGCCGCCCCGAGGCCTGCGTCGCGGAGGCGAAGGCAGCGGGCTTCGAGCACGTGAACCTCGACCTGATCTACGGCACCCCGGGGGAGAGCGACGACGACTGGCGGGCGTCCCTGGAGGCCGCTCTGCGCGCGGGCCCGGACCACATCAGCGCCTACGCGCTCATCGTCGAGGAGGGCACGCAGCTGGCGCGCCGCATCCGCCGGGGCGAGGTCCCGATGACCGACGACGACGTCCACGCCGATCGCTACTTGATCGCCGAGGAGACGCTGTCCGCGGCGGGCTTCGACTGGTACGAGGTGTCCAACTGGGCCACCTCCGAGGCGGGCCGCTGCCTGCACAACGAGCTGTACTGGCGCGGCGCCGACTGGTGGGGCGCGGGCCCGGGAGCGCACTCGCACGTGGGCGGGGTGCGCTGGTGGAACGTCAAGCACCCGGGGGCGTACGCGGCGGCCCTCGCCTCCGGCCGGTCGCCGGGGGCGGGGCGGGAACTGCTCTCGGACGAGGACCGGCGCGTGGAGCGCATCCTGCTGGAACTGAGGCTGCGGGAGGGGGTGCCGCTGTCGCTGCTGAAGCAGGAGGGGCTCGCTGCTTCCCGGAAGGCGCTGGGGGAGGGGCTCCTCCAGGACGGCCCGTACGCGGAGGGGCGGGCCGTGCTGACCCTGCGCGGGCGGTTGCTGGCGGATGCGGTGGTGCGGGACCTGGTGGACTGATCACTTCGGCGGGTGGCCCCCCCCGGAACGCCGGTTCGGTCCCTGACCTGGTTCGCAGGCTGCCACTGCATTGCGCGGTGGCAGAGACCGGAGGGCTGCGGAGATGACCGCTGCGGGCGATGGACCGATGACCACCGGCATGGTGAAGACCACCGAGTTCGGAACGTTCCCCGACGTCAGGCCCCACCACTGCCCGTGACGAAGTCGATCAGCTCCTCCACTCTCCCCAGCAGCTGCGGCTCCAGGTCCCTGTAGGACCCCACCCGCTTCAGGATCGCCTGCCACACCGCCCCGGTGTTCTCCGACGGCCAGCCCAGCGCCCGGCACACCCCCGTCTTCCAGTCCTGCCCGTGCGGTACGCGCGGCCACGCCTCGATGCCCACCGCGGCCGGCTTCACCGCCTCCCAGATGTCGATGTACGGGTGGCCCACCACCAGTGCGTGCTCGCTGGTCACCGACTCCGCGATCCGCCACTCCTTCGTGCCCGGCACCAGGTGGTCCACCAGGACGCCCAGGCGCGCGTCCGGGCCGGGAGCGAAGTCGGCCACGATCGCCGGCAGGTCGTCCACGCCCTCCAGGTACTCCACGACCACGCCCTCGATGCGCAGGTCGTCGCCCCACACCTTCTCGACCAGCTCGGCGTCGTGCCGGCCCTCGACGTAGATGCGGCCGGCGCGGGCCACGCGCGCGCGTGCGCCGGGGACGGCGACCGAACCGGAGGCCGTACGGGTGGGGCGTGGCGGAGCCGAGGACGACGGCCGCACGAGCGTCACCACCCGCCCCTCCAGCAGGAAGCCCCGCGGCTCCAGCGGGAACACCCGGTGCTTGCCGAAGCGGTCCTCCAGGGTCACCGTGCCCGCCTCGCAGCGGATCACCGCCCCGCAGAACCCGGTGCCGGACTCCTCCACCACCAGTCCCGGCTCCGCCGGTACCTCCGGCACGGCCTTGGGCTTCTTCCACGGCGGGGTCAGGTCGGCGGAGTACTGGCGCATTCGGATGACGATAGGAGAACCGGTCGGCCCGTGCCTACGACACGCCGAAACGCGCCGCCAGCGCGTCGCGTTGCCGTCGTACGAATCCCGCGTCCACCACCGCTCCGTGACCGGGTACGTACAACGCGTCCTCGCCGCCCAGGGAGAGCAGCCGGTCCAGGGCGTCCGGCCAGCGGGACGGAAGTGCGTCGGGGCCGGCCTGGGGCTCGCCCGACTCCTCGACCAGGTCGCCGCAGAAGACCACCTCCGGCGCGCCGGGGACCAGGATCGCGAGGTCGTTCGCCGTGTGCCCAGGGCCCACGTTCGCCAGCAGCGCCTGGCGGCCGGCGCCGAGGTCCAGCGTCCACTCGCCGCAGACCAGGTGGCGCGGGGACACCAGCGCGTCCACCGCCTCGTCGGCGTCGGTCACGGAGAGCCCGTTCCGCACGGCGTCCCGGCGCAGTTCCGTGCGTTCGTGGGCGAACACCGCGTCGACCCCCACCGCCGCGTACACCTCGGCCCCCGCGAAGACGGGCGCCCCGAAGACATGATCGAAGTGGGGATGGGTCAGCGCGAGATGGGTCACACGGCCGCCGGCCAGTTCCTCGGCCTGCGCCCGCAGCCGCGCCCCCTCGGCCAGGCTGGCGCCGGCGTCCACCATCAGCGCCGTACCCTCCCCGAGGACCAGCCCGGCCGTGCAGTCCCAGCCGGGCAGCCGGCAGCGGCCGGCCCCGGCGGCCAGCCGCTCCCACCCCAGCTCTTCCCAAGTCACCGTCATACCGCGACGCTAGCCCCAGGAGCCGCCGCGACCGCACCGACCTTGCCCTGGGTGTACCCGACAGCCGTACACTGGGCCGGGAACGCTGGCACTCGCGTGCGAAGAGTGCCAGGCGGACGGAACCGCGGGACAGAGGGGACGACGTGCTGGAGGTGCGCGCGGATGCTGAGTGAACGCAGGCTTCAGGTGCTGCGCGCCATCGTCCAGGACTACGTCGGCACCGAGGAGCCGGTCGGGTCGAAGGCCCTGACCGAGCGGCACAACCTCGGCGTGTCCCCGGCGACGGTCCGCAACGACATGGCGGCCCTGGAGGACGAGGGGTTCATCGCCCAGCCGCACACGAGTGCGGGGCGCATCCCCACGGACAAGGGCTACCGGCTGTTCGTGGACAAGCTGGCGGGCGTCAAGCCGATGACCGCGCCCGAGCGGCGGGCGATCCAGAACTTCCTGGAGGGTGCCGTCGACCTCGACGACGTGGTGGCGCGGACCGTGCGGCTGCTCGCGCAGCTCACGCGGCAGGTCGCCGTCGTGCAGTACCCGTCCCTGACCCGGTCCACCGTCCGGCACGTGGAGCTGCTCTCGCTCGCCCCCGCGCGCGTGATGCTCGTGCTGATCACGGACACCGGCCGGGTCGAGCAGCGGATGGTGGACTGCCCGGCGCCGTTCGGGGAGGCGTCGCTCGCGGATCTTCGCGCCCGGCTGAACAGCCGGGTCGCGGGGCGCCGGTTCACGGACGTGCCGAAGCTGGTCGAGGACCTCCCGGACGCCTTCGAGCCGGAGGACCGCGGTACGGTCTCCACGGTGCTCTCCACCCTCCTGGAGACACTCGTCGAGGAGAACGAGGAGCGGCTGATGATCGGCGGGACCGCCAATCTCACCCGCTTCGGACATGACTTCCCCCTCACGATCCGGCCCGTCCTGGAGGCCCTTGAGGAGCACGTGGTGCTCCTCAAGCTCCTCGGCGAGGCCAAGGATCCGGGCGTGATGGTGCGCATCGGGCACGAGAACGCCCACGAGGGACTCAACTCCACCTCCGTCGTGTCGGTCGGCTACGGTTCGGGCGGCGAGGCGGTTGCCAAGCTCGGCGTGGTCGGACCGACCCGCATGGACTACCCGGGAACGATGGGAGCGGTACGCGCAGTGGCACGGTACGTCGGACAGATCCTGGCGGAGTCGTAAGTGGCCACGGACTACTACGCCGTTCTCGGCGTGCGCCGCGACGCGTCGCAGGATGAGATCAAGAAGGCGTTCCGCCGGCTCGCCCGCGAGCTGCACCCGGACGTCAACCCCGACCCGAAGACCCAGGAGCGGTTCAAGGAGATCAACGCCGCTTACGAGGTGCTGTCGGACCCGCAGAAGAAGCAGGTCTACGACCTCGGCGGCGATCCGCTCTCCCAGTCCGGCGGCGCCGGCGCGGGCGGCTTCGGGGCCGGCGGCTTCGGCAACTTCTCCGACATCATGGACGCGTTCTTCGGCACGGCGTCGCAGCGCGGGCCCCGCTCGCGCACCCGCCGCGGCCAGGACGCGATGATCCGGATCGAGGTCGAGCTGGACGAGGCGGCCTTCGGGACCACCAAGGACATCCAGGTCGACACCGCGGTCGTCTGCAACACCTGCAACGGCGAGGGCGCGGCTCCGGGCACCACCGCCCAGACGTGTGACATGTGCCGTGGCCGCGGAGAGGTCTCCCAGGTCACCCGGTCCTTCCTGGGCCAGGTCATGACCTCGCGTCCCTGCCCCCAGTGCCAGGGCTTCGGCACGGTCGTGCCGACCCCGTGCCCGGAGTGCGCCGGCGACGGCCGCGTCCGCTCCCGCCGGACCCTGACCGTGAAGATCCCGGCCGGTGTCGACAACGGCACCCGGATCCAGCTCGCCGGTGAGGGCGAGGTCGGTCCGGGCGGGGGTCCCGCCGGTGACCTGTACGTCGAGATCCACGAGCTGCCGCACGCCACCTTCCAGCGGCGCGGCGACGACCTGCACTGCACGGTCACCATCCCGATGACCGCGGCCTCCCTCGGCACCAAGGTGCCGCTGGAGACGCTGGACGGCATGGAGGAGGTCGACATCCGGCCCGGCACCCAGTCCGGCCAGTCGATCCCGCTGCACAGCCGGGGTGTCACACATCTGCGCGGCGGCGGCCGGGGTGACCTGGTCGTACACGTCGAGGTGCAGACGCCGACCAAGCTGGACCCCGAGCAGGAGCGGCTGCTGCGCGAGCTGGCCAAGCTGCGCGGCGAGGAGCGACCGCAGGGGCAGTTCCAGCCCGGGCAGCAGGGGTTGTTCTCGCGGTTGAAGGACGCGTTCAACGGGCGCTGAGCCACTGGCCACGGGGTGCCCCGGCACCCCGTATGCCAGCGGTTTATGCCATCGGACGCCCGGATTCGGACTCGTTCGAGGGACGTGACAACATGCGGTCATGTCCTCCGCGCTGACCGATCTCTTCCCCCACCCGATCGTGCAGGCCCCCATGGCGGGCGGTGTCTCCGTCCCGCAGCTCGCCGCCGCCGTCTCCGAGGCCGGTGGTCTCGGGTTCCTCGCCGCCGGATACAAGACCGCCGACGGCATGTACCAGGAGATCAAGCAGCTGCGGGGGCTCACGAGCCGCCCGTTCGGCGTGAACGTGTTCATGCCGCAGCCCGAGTATGCCGAGTCGGGTGCCGTCGAGGTCTACGCCCACCAGCTGGCCGGCGAGGCCGCCTGGTACGAGACCGAGCTGGGCGATCCGGACAGCGGCCGCGACGACGGCTACGACGCCAAGCTCGCGGTACTCCTCGACAACCCGGTGCCGGTGGTCTCCTTCCACTTCGGTGTGCCGAGCCGGGAGGTGTTCGACAAGCTGCGCCGGGCCGGCACCCTCACGCTGGTCACCGCCACCACCGCCGAGGAGGCCCGCGCGGTCGAGCAGGCCGGCGCGGACGCGGTGATCGCGCAGGGCGTGGAGGCCGGCGGTCATCAGGGCACCCATCGGGACCTGGCCGAGAACGACGGTTCCGGCATCGGACTGCTGTCGCTGGTCGCGCAGATCCGCGAGGCCGTGGGCATTCCGGTCGTCGCCGCCGGTGGCATCATGCGCGGCAGCCAGATCGCCGCCGTCCTCGCGGCCGGCGCGAGCGCGGCCCAGCTGGGCACCGCCTTCCTCGCCACCCCCGAGTCCGGCGCCGACGCCCTGCACAAGCGGGCGCTGACCGACCCCCTGTTCGCGCGCACCGAGCTGACGCGCGCGTTCTCCGGGCGGCCGGCGCGCGGTCTGGTCAACCGGTTCATGCGCGAGCACGGGCCGTACGCCCCCGCCGCCTACCCGGAGGTCCACCACCTCACCTCGCCGCTGCGCAAGGCGGCCGCCAAGGCCGGGGACGCGCAGGGCATGGCGCTGTGGGCCGGCCAGGGCCACCGGCTGTCCCGGGAGTTGCCGGCCGGGCGGCTGGTGGAGGTACTGGCCGCCGAACTCGACGCCGCCCGGACAGCGTTGTCGGCCGAGGACGGCCTGGGCGGCCCGCGATGACCGCGCCGGTGTTCGTCGTCGACTCGCTCCAGGGCGTGGGCCCCGGCTCGCTCGTCGACGTGCGCGGCCCCGAGGGGCGGCACGCGGTCTCCGTACGGAGGTTGCAGCCCGGGGAGAACGTGGTGCTGACGGACGGCCAGGGGCGGGGCGCCGCCGGTGTCGTCGTCAGTGTGTCGGGCAAGGACCACCTGGTGGTCGAGCCGTTCGAGTTTCCGGTGGAACCCGAGCCGAGCCCCCGGATCACCGTCGTCCAGGGCCTGCCCAAGGGCGACCGTGGCGAGCTGGCCGTGGAGACGATGACGGAGACCGGCGTCGACGCGATCGTGCCCTGGCAGGCCGCCCGCTGCATCACCCAGTGGAAGGGCGACCGGGGCCTGAAGGCGCTCGCCAAGTGGCGGGCCACCGCGCGCGAGGCGGGCAAACAGTCCCGCCGGCTGCGCTTCCCGGAGGTCGCGGACGCCGCGACCACCAAGCAGGTTGCCGCACGTCTCGCCACGGCCGACTTCGCCGCCGTGCTCCACTCCGACTTCGAGCACGGGAGCCGGCCGCTGGCGACCGCCGAACTGCCCGCAGAGGGCGAGATCGTGCTGGTCGTCGGTCCCGAAGGCGGCGTCGCCCGGGACGAGCTCGCGCTCTTCGAGGAGGCGGGTGCCAAGGCGTACGTGCTCGGCCCCACCGTGCTGCGGACATCGACCGCCGGCACCGCCGCCGCGGCCCTGCTGCTGGGCCGTACCGGCCGCTGGTCCTGACACCTGGGGGACACCGTGGAACTCGCCCAAGTACGGCTGCTGGTGACCGACTTCGCCGCCTGCTACCGCTTCTACGCCCACGTGCTCGGCCTCAAGCCGCAGTCCGGGGCGACCGAGGGGCCGTACGAGAAGTTCAGCCCGCACACCGGCTCCGCAGGGATCGCGCTGCAGGACCGGGCGATGATGGCCGAGATCCTGGACGAGCTGGGCGAGACGGCCACGGGGCACCGCTCCCTGGTCGTCCTGCGTGTCGACGACCTGGACGCCTACTGCACGGAGATCACCTCCCGCGGCGCGACCCTGCTGCACGGCCCTGCCCCCCTGACCGACCGCATGCGGGTGGCCCACCTCAAGGACCCGGAGGACAACGTGGTCGAACTCCAGCAGTGGCTGCTGCTGCGGGGCTGACGGCGACCGCGGGCAGCAACGTCCACCCGTCCCGTCCACCTGTGGCCGGCTCCAGCCGCCGTATTCCTCCCGAACGGGTGAGTGGCCGTAAGCGGCCTTCCGTGCCCCCCGCGGCGGTGGCACTCTGCCCTGCATGGGGGTTCTACGACGGAATCGGCGGGGGACGCGGCTCGTGGCCGTGGTGGGGCTGGTCGTCGGTGGCGGTGCGGCCGTGGTCGCGTGCCAACCCGGTGATCTGAGCACCGCCGGTGCCGCCTACACCACCGACACCACGGCGACGGCCAGGCTCGAGCAGCAGCACGTCGACGTCGGTTGGCTCACCTGCACCGGTGACTACGGCGACGGCGGCAAGGCGGCGGGTGGGGCTCCCTCGGCGAGCGAGACCACCGTCGTCTCTGTCGACTGCCGGGGCGAGACCAAGGACAGACGGAAGATCACCGTCACCGGCAAGGTCACCAAGGCCGTCGTCGGTGCGTGTGTACGCGGCGATCTGACGGCGAAGGTCGGCGGCAGACAGGTGTTCCACGTCGACGGGCTCGGCGACTGCGAGGCCACGCCCGGGCCCACGTACAGGCCGCCCACCCATCGTCCCGGCGGAGGGCAGCCGACCGTGACCGTCACCGTCACCCGCACTCTGTGGTGCAAGGGGGATCCCACCTGCTGGCCCGTCCAGGGCAAGTGATCGGAACCGGGGGCGGGGCACACCGGTCGCTGCGTACAGTGACGGGGTGACTCAGGGTGCTTCGACGCGAACCACGACGTCCTCCGCCTATCTCCGATTCCCCCATGTTCACGGCGAGCTGGTGACGTTCGTCGCCGAGGACGACGTGTGGCTCGCGCCGCTCGACGGCGGCCGGGCCTGGCGGGTCAGCGCCGACAACATGCCGGTGACCACGCCCCGGATATCCCCCGACGGACGGTTCCTCGCCTGGACCTCCACCCGTGACGGCGCGCCCGAGGTGCATGTCGCCCCCGTCGACGGCGGCCCCGCCGACCGCTTGACCTACTGGGGCAACCGCCGTACCGAGGTCCGCGGTTGGACCGCCGACGGGCGGGTGCTGGCGCTCGGCGCGCACGGCCAGGCCAGCTTCCGGCACACCTGGGCGCACGCCGTCCCGCTGGACGGCGGCCCCGCCGAGACCCTGCCGTACGGCCCGGTCGGCGATGTGGCCCTTGGCCCGGCCACCGTGCTGCTGTCCGCGCCGATGGGCCGCGAGGCCGCCCACTGGAAGCGCTACCGCGGCGGCACGGCGGGCAAGCTGTGGATCGACCCGGAGGGAACGGGGGAGTTCGTCCGGCTGCACGAGGACGTCGACGGAAACATCGAGTGTCCGGTGTGGGTGGGGGACCGGATCGCCTTTCTCTCCGACCACGAGGGCACCGGCGCGCTCTACTCCTCCCTCGCCGACGGCTCCGACCTGCGCCGGCACACCCCCCTCGACGGTTTCTACGCCCGGCACGCCTCCGGTGACGGCACCCGCGTCGTCCACAGCTCCGGCGGTGAACTCTGGCTGCTGGACGACCTGGAGGGCGCCGAGCCGCGCCGGCTGGACGTGCGCCTAGGCGGGCCACGGGCCGATCTGCGCCCCCGTCCGGTGAACGCCGCCCGCTGGTTCGGCGAGGCGTCCCCCGACCACGCCGCACGGGGCAGCGCCGTGTGTGTGCGCGGCGGAATCCACTGGGTCACCCACCGCTCCGGGCCGGCCCGCGCCCTCGCCGCCACCCCGGGCGTCCGCGCCCGGATGCCGCGTGCCTTCCGCGCCGAGGGCGAGGAGTGGGTGGTGTGGGTGACGGACGCGGAGGGCGAGGACGCCCTGGAGTTCGCCCCGGCCACCGGCACCGTGCCCGGCGCGCCCCCGCGCCGGCTCGCCGCCGGACAGCTCGGCCGGGTCCTGGAACTGGCCGTGGCCCCCGACGGCGGCCGGGCCGCCGTCGCCGCGCACGACGGACGCCTGCTGCTGGTCGAACGGGAGACCGGCGAGGTCCGCGAGGTCGACCGCAGTGACGACGGCGAGGTCTCCGGCCTCGCCTTCTCCCCCGACTCCGCCTGGCTCGCCTGGGCCCATCCCGGCCCCCGCCCGCTCTCCCAACTGCGCATCGCGCACACCACGGACCTCTCGGTCACCGAGGCGACCCCGCTCCGCTTCCAGGACTACGCCCCCGCCTTCACCCTCGACGGCAAACACCTCGCCTTCCTCTCCAACCGCGCCTTCGACCCGGTCTACGACGAGCACGTCTTCGACCTCGCCTTCGTGGTCGGCGCCCGCCCGCACCTGATCACCCTGGCCGCCACCACGCCGTCCCCCTTCGGCCCGCAGCTGCACGGCCGCCCCTTCGAGACCCCGGACAAGGACGAGACCCCGGACAGCGAGGGGACCCCCGCCACCCGCGTCGACCTCGAAGGCCTCGCCGACCGCATCGTCCCCTTCCCGGTGGAGGCCGGCCGCTACTCCACGCTCCGCGCCGCCAAGGACGGCGTGCTCTGGCTGCGCCACCCCGTGCACGGCGTCCTCGGCACGGCCCGCGCCCACCCCGAGGACCCCGACCCGCACACCGAGCTGGAGCGCTACGACCTCGCCCAGAGGCGCCTGGAGCACCTCGCCTCCGACGCCGACCACTTCGAGGTCAGCGGCGACGGCAAACGCGTGCTGCTGTGGTCCGACGGCCGACTCCGGGTCGTTCCCAGCGACCGCCGTACCGGCACCGACGACGACGGCGACACCAGCGTCTCCGTCGACCTCGCCCGCATCCGGCAGACCCTCGACCCGGCCGCCGAGTGGCGGCAGATGTACGACGAGACCGGCCGCCTCATGCGCGACCACTTCTGGCGCCCCGACCTCGGCGGCGCGGACTGGCCGGGCATCCTCGGCCGCTACCGCCCCCTGCTGGCCCGCCTCGCCACCCACAGCGACCTCGTCGACCTGCTGTGGGAGGTGCACGGTGAACTCGGCACCTCGCACGCCTACGTCATGCCCGGCGGCGGTCGCGGCGGCGGCCCCCGGCACGGACTGCTGGGCGCCGACATCTCCCGCCATCCGGACGGAAGTTGGCGCATCGACCGCATCCTGCCCTCGGAGACCTCCGACCCGGACGCCCGCTCCCCGCTGGCCGCCCCCGGGGTCGCCGTCCGCCCCGGCGACGCGATCATCGCCGTGGCCGGCCATCCGGTCGACCCGGTGAGGGGTCCGGGCCCGTTGCTCGTCGGCACGGCCGGCCACCCGGTGGAACTGACCGTCTCCCCGGCGGGCGGCGGCGAACCCCGGCACACGGTCGTCATCCCGATCGCCGACGAGGAACCCCTGCGCTACCACGCCTGGGTGGCCGACCGCCGCGCCCACGTCCACGCCGCCTCCGACGGCCGGCTCGGCTACCTGCACGTACCCGACATGCAGGCTCCCGGCTGGGCGCAGATCCACCGGGACCTGCGCGTCGAGGTGGCCCGCGAGGGACTCGTGGTCGACGTCCGGGAGAACCGCGGCGGCCACACCTCCCAGCTGGTCGTCGAGAAACTGGCCCGCCGCGTCATCGGCTGGGACCTCCCGCGCGGCATGCGGCCCACCAGTTACCCCCTCGACGCCCCGCGCGGCCCGGTCGTCGCCGTCGCCAACGAGTTCTCCGGTTCCGACGGCGACATCGTGAACGCGGCGATCAAGGCCCTCGGTATCGGCCCGGTCGTCGGCACCCGCACCTGGGGCGGCGTCATCGGCATCGACAGCCGCTACCACCTGGTCGACGGCACCCTGGTCACCCAGCCGAAGTACGCGATGTGGCTGGAGGGGGTGGGGTGGGACGTCGAGAACCATGGCGTGGATCCCGACGTGGAGGTGGTGCAGCGCCCGCAGGACTGGGCGCAGGGCCGCGACGCCCAGTTGGACGAGGCGATCAGGCTCGCGCTGGAGGCACTGGAGGAACGGCCCGCGAAAACTCCGCCAGGCATGCCCACCTGATACGACTACGATGCCCCCGTATCGATCACCAGCGTGAGGAGGCACACGCATGGCCGGAGAACCCCAGGACGACTGCCTGTTCTGCAAGATCGTCGCGGGACACATCCCGGCGACGATCGTCCGCGAGACAGACACCACCGTCGCCTTCCGGGACATAAACCCCCAGGCCCCCACCCACATCCTGGTGATCCCCAAGGCCCACTACGAGAACGCCGCCGCACTCGGCGCCGGCGCACCGCAACTCGCCGCCGACGTCCTGGCCGAGACCCAGGCCGTGGCCGACGAGGAGAAGCTCGAGAGCTACCGCATCGTCTTCAACACGGGCAGCGGCGCCGGGCAGACCGTCTGGCATGCCCACGCGCACGTCCTCGGCGGCCGTGGCATGCAGTGGCCGCCCGGGTAAGTCACCGTGTCCGTACGTGAACTGGTGGTCCTCGGCACCGCCAGCCAGGTTCCCACCCGGCACCGCAACCACAACGGCTATCTGCTGCGGTGGGACGGCGAGGGCATGCTGTTCGACCCCGGCGAGGGCACGCAGCGGCAGATGGTGCGCGCCGGGGCCGCCGCCCACGACCTGAACCGGATCTGCGTCACGCACTTCCACGGCGACCACTCCCTCGGCCTGGCCGGAGTCATCCAGCGGATCAACCTGGACCAGGTGCCGCACGAGGTCACCGCGCACTACCCACGCTCCGGGCAGCGCTTCTTCGACCGGCTGCGGTACGCCACCGCCTACCGGGAGACCGTCGGCATCACCGAGGCGCCGGTCGCCGCCGACGGCATCCTCGCCGTGACGCCGTCGTACACCCTGGAGGCCCGTCGGCTGTCGCACCCGGTCGAGTCCTACGGCTACCGCCTGATCGAACCCGACGGCCGCCGGATGCTGCCCGACCGGCTCGCCGCGCACGGGATCAAGGGCCCGGACGTCGGCCGGCTGCAGCGCGAGGGCCGGCTGGGGGACGTCACGCTGGAGGACGTCAGCGAGGTGCGGCGCGGGCAGCGGTTCGCGTTCGTCATGGACACCCGGCTCTGCGACGGCGTGCACGCGCTCGCCGAGGGCTGCGACCTGCTGGTCATCGAGTCGACCTTCCTGGACGAGGACGCCGAACTGGCGGTGGAGCACGGTCACCTGACCGCGGGGCAGGCCGCCGCCGTCGCCCGGGACGCGGGCGTACGCCATCTCGTCCTCACCCACTTCAGCCAGCGCTACTCGGAACCGGAGGAGTTCGAGCGGCAGGCGCGGGCGGCCGGGTTCGCGGGCGAGCTGACCGTGGCGCACGACCTGCAGCGAGTGCCGATTCCGAAACGGCGGTAAACCACCCGTACGATGCTTCGATGCCCCTCCCGAAAGCAGAACTGCACCTCCACATCGAAGGCACCCTGGAGCCGGAGCTGGCGTTCGAGCTGGCCGCCCGCAACGGCGTGACCCTTCCGTACGCGGACACGGAAGAGCTCCGCAAGGCGTACGACTTCGAGGACCTCCAGTCCTTCCTGAACCTGTACTACGAACTCATGGCCGTCCTGCGCACCGAGCAGGACTTCGCCGACCTGGCGAACGCCTACCTGGCCCGGGCCGCCGCGCAGGGCGTCCGGCACGCGGAGATCTTCTTCGACCCGCAGGCCCACCTCGCGCGGGGCGTGTCCATGGGCACCGTCGTGGAGGGGCTGTGGCGGGCCCTCGGCGGCAGCGAGCGCAGCCACGGGATCTCCACCAGGCTCATCCTCTGCTTCCTGCGGGACGAGTCCGCCGAGTCGGCCCTGGAAACCCTGGAGGCCGCGAGGCCGTACCTCGACCGGATCACCGGCGTCGGTCTGGACTCCGCCGAGGTCGGGCATCCGCCGGTGAAGTTCCGGGAGGTGTACGAGGCGGCGGCCGCGCTCGGGCTGCGCCGCGTCGCGCACGCCGGTGAGGAGGGGCCGCCGGAGTACATCAGCGAGGCGCTGGACGTGCTCGGCGTCGAGCGCGTGGACCACGGGCTGCGCTGCATGGAGGATCCGGCGCTGGTCGAGCGGCTGGTCCGGGAGCGGGTCCCGCTCACCCTGTGCCCGTTGTCCAACGTCCGCCTGCGCACCGTCGACACGCTGGCCGACCACCCGCTGCCGGCCATGCTCGACGCCGGCCTGCTGTGCACGGTCAACTCCGACGACCCGGCGTACTTCGGCGGGTACGCGGGCGACAACTTCGCGGCCGTGCACCGGATCCTGGGCCTGACCGAGGACCGGCTGCGCGAGCTGGCCCGCAATTCCTTCCTCGCCTCCTTCCTGGAGGACGACGAGGAGCGCCGGGCCCGCTACCTCGCCGAGGTCGACGCGTACGAGTTCGGCGACGCGGTGTCGTAGGCGCTCCGCGCGGTTACGGCGGGCGTCTGCACCGGGAGTTCCACCACCGGCAGGGGCCGCCTGCCGGCCCGCAGGGCCACCGCCGTCATCGGTACGGCGATCAGCAGCAGCCCGGCGCCGAGGAGCGTCCCCATCGTGGGAAAGCCCACCCACCCCGCCAGCACGCTTCCCGTGAGCGGTCCCGCCGCCGTTCCCAGCGAGGAAGCCGAGCCGACCAGGACCGCCCAGCGGCCGCGCGGGTCGAGGGAGGCGGCGAGGCCGATGACGTACGACAGGACGACCGGGTAGAGCAGGTTCCAGGAGATCTCGCCCGCCGCGAAGGCGCGCGGGCCGGTCGCGGACGCGCTGAGCGCGACACAGCCCGCGATCAGGGCCGTACCGGCGCCGACGGGCAGGGCCAGGCCCAGCCGGGGGCCGAGCGCGCCCGCGCCGAGGACTCCGACGAGTCCGGCGCCGAGCGCGACCGCGAACACCGCGCCGACGGTGACCTCGCTGAGGTGGGCCTGGTCGAGTCCGATCCGGCCGCTGACGCCCCAGAGGGAGTTCTGGACCAGGGACCAGCAGGGCATGGCGGCGGCCAGCAGCAGTCCGGCGCGCAGGTGCGGGAGGCGGCCGTACGGGACGGCCGTACGGGCCGGTTTGGTACGACCGGACAGGCGGCCGGTGAGCGGGAGGACCGCGAGCGCCGTGAGCGCGATGGCCGCCAGGGGCAGGCCGTGGCCGGGGCCGAGGTGCGGGATCGTCAGGTAGAGGGCGCCGGCGAGGGCGGAGACGCCGAGCAGGCCGAGCGTGGTGACCCGGTGCGGGTCGGGTTGCGCGGCGATGCCGCTCGCGGCGACCGCCGTGATCGTGCCGGACCCGAACCCGCCGACGACGGCACCCACGACGACGGCCGGCACGACACCGGTGAGGGCGGCACCGCCGTAGCCGAGGACGGCGAGGGCGAGACCGATCCGGGCCAGGGTGCGGGGGCCGAGGCGGTCGACCCGGGAGGCCAGCAGGAAGCCCGCCGTCGCCGAACTCAGCAGCAGGGCACTGCCGATGGCCCCGGCCTGCGTGGCGCTCAGGGGCAGTCCGCCGTCGAGTCTGCCGACGGTGGTGGGCAGGAGGTACGGGGCGAGATACCCGGCCGTGAAAAGGGCGACGAGGGGCCAGGGCAGGGTGCGGGGGGCGGACACGGGCGTTCCCAGGGCAGGCGTGAGGAAGGGGTGGGGAAAGGAGGGAGAGGGGCGACGACCGTCGAGGGACAGGAACGCGCGAGCAAGTTGTATCAAGCAAGCGGTTCGGGAAGAAGGCCGGGTGGGGTGATCTGGATCACTGTTGAGTTTGTGCCGGGGGAGTGTGGGTAGGCGGGGGCCCTTTCAGGGGAGTGAACGGCTCTTTCGTCTGCCGCTCATTGACGGCCTCGTATGCACGTATCTAACCTCTGTTCTCATACATGGACGAGATTCATAAGGGGAGATGGTCAGCGTGGGCGGCGATCCGAGTCCCGAGGGCGTGGTGCGGCGGCTGCGGGAGGGCATGGCGCGCGGGGTGCTGTCCTTCCCGCTCACCGCCTTCCGGGACGACGGCTCCCTCGACCCCGACGGCTTCCGCTCCCATGTCGCCGACCGGCTGGCCGCCGGGCCCGGCGCCGTCTTCCCCGCCTGCGGCACCGGGGAGTTCTTCTCGCTGGACGAGGAGGAGTACCGCGCCGTCGTCCGGATCGCCGTCGAGGAGGCCGCAGGCAGGGTGCCGGTCGTGGCCGGGACCGGCTACGGCTGGGCGCAGGCCGCCCGGTTCGCGGGGATCGCCGAGGAGGCCGGCGCCGACGCCCTGCTCGTGCTGCCGCACTACCTGGTCGACGCCCCGCAAGCCGGCCTCGCCGCCCAGCTGAAGCGGCTCGCCGAGCGCACCCGGCTGCCGCTGATCGCCTACCAGCGCGGCCAAGTGGCCTATACCGTGGACGCGTTGCGGCGCATCGCGCGCATCCCGAACGTCGTCGGCCTCAAGGACGGCCACAGTGACCTCGACCGGCTCCAGCGCCTCACCCTCGCCGCCCCCGACGGCTTCCTCTTCTTCAACGGCGCCGCCACCGCCGAGATCCAGGCCCGGGCCTACGCCGCCGTCGGCGTCCCCGCCTACTCCTCCGCCGTGCACGCCTTCGCCCCCGAGATCGCCGGCGCCTTCTTCGCCGCGCTCCGGAGCGGGGAGGACGGGACGGTCGACAAACTGCTCCGGGACTTCTACGTCCCGTTCGTCGAGCTCCGGGACCGCGCGCCCGGATACGCCGTGTCCCTGGTGAAGGCGGCGGCCCGGCTGCGCGGACAGCGCGTCGGACCCGTGCGCGCCCCGCTCACCGACCCCGCGCCCGCCGACCTCGCCGACCTCAAGGCCCTGCTCACCGCCGGACTAGACCTCGTAGGAGCCTCCCTGTGACCCGTGACCTGACCATCGCCGAGGTGCGGCTGACGCCGATCCTGGTCGCCGACCAGCCGCTGCTGAACACCCAGGGCGTGCACCAGCCGTACACCCCGCGGCTGATCGTGGAGATCGTCACCGCCGGCGGGATCACCGGGCTCGGCGAGACCTACGGCGACACGAAGTACCTGGAACTGGCCCGCCGGCCGGCGGAGCAGCTCATCGGACGGTCGGTCATGGATGTGAACAGGCTGTTCGCGATCGACCTCGGCGTGGACGCGTCGCGGGTCCAGGGGGAGGTGGACGCCGGTGGCCTGCGCGGCGTGCAGAGCGCCGACAAACTGCGGCTGTCGGTGCTGTCCGCCTTCGAGGTCGCGTGCCTCGACGCCCAGGGCAAGGCACTCGGACTGCCCGTGCACGCGCTGCTCGGCGGCAAGCTGCGGGACACCGTCGAGTACAGCGCCTACCTGTTCTACAAGTGGGCCGGGCACCCGGCGGGGGTCCCGGCCGAGCCGGACGACTGGGGTGACGCGCTCGACCCGGCCGGGATCGTGGCACAGGCGCGGACCTTCAAGGAGCGGTACGGCTTCGGGTCGTTCAAGCTCAAGGGCGGGGTCTTCCCGCCCGACGAGGAGATCGCGGCCGTACGGGCCCTCGCCGAGGCCTTCCCCGGACACCCGCTGCGCCTCGACCCCAACGGCGCCTGGTCCGTCGAGACCTCGCTGAAGGTGGCGAAGGAACTCGGGGACGTCCTGGAGTACCTGGAGGACCCGACGCTGGGCACGCCCGCCATGGCCGAGGTGTCGGCGAGGACCGACGTGCCGCTCGCCACGAACATGTGCGTGACCACCTTCGGGGAGATCAAGGAGGCCTTCACGCGGGACGCCGTGCAGGTCGTGCTCTCCGACCACCACTACTGGGGCGGACTGCGCAACACCCGTCAACTCGCCGCGGTCTGCGAGACGTTCGGGGTCGGCGTCTCGATGCACTCCAACACCCATCTGGGGATCAGCCTCGCCGCGATGACCCAGGTCGCGGCCACCGTCCCCGGCCTGCACCACGCGTGCGACTCGCATTACCCCTGGCAGTCCGAGGATGTCCTCACCGAGCGGCTCGAGTTCCGTGACGGGAGGGTCGCGGTCTCCGACGCACCCGGCCTCGGGGTCGAGCTCGACCGGGACGAACTGGCCCGGCTGCACCGGCGGTGGGCCGAGGACGACGGCTCCCTGCGCGACCGCGACGACGCGGCGGCGATGCGGGCCGGCGACCCGGGCTGGCGGCAACCGGTGATGCCCCGCTGGTAACCCCCTGCACGACGGGGTGATTGGTGCACACTGGCCAGATCCGCACCACGCCAGGGAGCGCACCGTGACCCCGTCGCACACGATGACCGGAGAGGAACCGGAACACCTCACCCAGGCCGCGCGCCGTCAGGCCCAGGTCGACCCCCTCGCCGCGCTGCGCCGGCCCGGCGACCCGCCCTGGGACGTCTATCTGACGGGCACGGTCTTCCTCGACATCGTCTTCACCGGTCTGGACTCGGCGCCCGTGCGCGGCACCGAGTCCTGGGCCCGGGGCATGGGCTCGAGCCCCGGCGGGGTAGCCAACATGGCCACGGCCCTCGCCCGGCTCGGCCTGAGGACCTCCCTCGCGGCGGCCTTCGGGGACGACCACTACGGCGAGTACTGCTGGGACGCGCTCTCCCAGGGCGAGGGCATCGATCTGACGGCGTCGCGGACCGTGCCCGGCTGGCACTCCCCGGTGACCGTGTCCATGGCGTACGAGGGCGAGCGGACGATGGTGTCCCACGGGCACGAGCCGCCGCCGGAGGAACCGGCCCCGGACTGCCCGCCCCGCGCGCGTGCGGCCGTGGCCTCGCTGACGCCGGGTACGCGTGCGTCGTGGATCGCGCAGGCCGCGCGGGAGGGGGCGCGGATCTTCGCGGACGTCGGCTGGGACGACACCGGGGCGTGGGATCTGGCCGGACTCGCCGATCTGGAGCACTGCGAGGCGTTTCTGCCGAACGCGGAGGAGGCGAAGCGGTACACGGGGGCCGACTGCCCGCGGCTGGCCGCGCACGCGCTGACCGAGTACGTGCCGGTGGCTGTGGTGACCCTGGGGTCGGAGGGGGCGTACGCGGTGGACCGGCGGACGGGGGAGGCGGCGGAGGTGCCGGCGATCGCCGTGGAGGCGCTGGATCCCACGGGGGCGGGGGACGTGTTCGTCGCCGGGTTCGTGACGGGATCGCTGGCGGGGTGGCCGCTGGCGGACCGCCTGGCCTTCGCCGGGCTCACGGCGGCCCTGTCGGTGCAGGAGTTCGGGGGGTCGCTGTCGGCGCCGGGGTGGTCGGAGATCGGGGCGTGGTGGCGGCGGGTGCAGTCGGTGCCGGGGCAGGAGCCGGCGGCGCTTCGCCGGTACGGCTTTCTGGACGGGCTTGTTCCGGAGGAGCTGGACCGGCCGTGGCCGTTGCGTCGTGCCGTGCCCACCATCGGGTTCCGCCGGTCCAGCTGACCGACCGGGGGTCTCCACCCCTCTGGACCCCCGTCTCCCACCCACTCGTCCGTGTCCCGGGTCTCGGAGGGGTTCGGCTCGGTCGGGTGGGGCGCGGGTCTTGTCGGCGGACAGCCGGGAGGTGGCCCTCTCCAGTGGCACCGGCCGGGCCCGCGGGGTGTGATCAGTCGGAGAGGTGGGCGCCGAAAAGGCCTACGGGCTTGTCGGTGCACCGTCGTACCCTGGAATCGCGAGGCCGCCCTCAGCTACGCGGCCGTGACGAGGAGGAAGCGCAGGCCTTCAGCGCCGGCCCATGACACAGACACCCACAGCTCACACCCCCGCGCAGGAGCAGGCGAGAGCGCAGTTCACCGTCCCCGCCCAGCACCCCATGGTGACCGTGCTGGGTTCCGGCGACTCCCTCCTGCGTGTGATCGAGAAGGCCTTCCCGGCGGCCGACATCCACGTCCGGGGCAATGAGATCAGCGCGGTCGGCGACCCCAGCGACGTCGCCCTCATTTCGCGCGTGTTCGACGAGATGATGCTGGTGCTCCGCACCGGGCAGCCGATGACGGAGGACGCAGTGGAACGCTCGATCGCCATGCTCAAGGCGAGCGAGAACGGGACGAGCGACGGCCCGGAGACCCCGGCGCAGGTGCTGACGCAGAACATCCTGTCCTCGCGGGGCCGCACCATCCGCCCCAAGACCCTCAACCAGAAGCGGTACGTCGACGCGATCGACAAGCACACCATCGTGTTCGGCATCGGCCCGGCCGGTACCGGAAAGACCTACCTGGCCATGGCCAAGGCCGTCCAGGCCCTGCAGTCCAAGCAGGTCAACCGGATCATCCTGACCCGCCCCGCGGTCGAGGCCGGGGAGCGGCTGGGCTTCCTGCCCGGCACGCTCTACGAGAAGATCGACCCCTACCTGCGCCCGCTGTACGACGCGCTGCACGACATGATCGACCCGGACTCCATTCCGCGGCTGATGGCCGCCGGGACGATCGAGGTAGCGCCGCTCGCCTACATGCGTGGCCGCACGCTCAACGACGCCTTCATCATCCTGGACGAGGCCCAGAACACGAGCCCCGAGCAGATGAAGATGTTCCTCACCCGCCTCGGCTTCGACTCGAAGATCGTGATCACCGGTGACGTGACGCAGGTCGACCTGCCGAACGGCACCAAGAGCGGTCTGCGGCAGGTGCAGGAGATCCTCGAAGGGGTCGAGGACGTCCACTTCTCCCGGCTGTCGTCCCACGATGTCGTACGGCACAAGCTGGTGGGCCGTATCGTCGACGCGTACGAGCAATACGACAGCAAGTACGGCACCGAGAACGGCACCCACAAGGGCGGCCGGGGCAAGACCGGCGCCAAGGTCACCAAGGGGAAGTAGACCAGCACGACCATGTCGATCGACGTCAACAACGAGTCCGGTACCGAGGTCGACGAGCAGGCGATCCTCGACATCGCCCGCTACGCACTCGCGAGGATGCGCATCCACCCGCTCTCCGAGCTCTCGGTGATCGTCGTGGACGCCGATGCCATGGAGCAGCTGCACATCCAGTGGATGGACCTGCCCGGGCCGACCGATGTCATGTCGTTCCCGATGGACGAGCTGCGGCCGCCGTCCAAGGACGACGACGAGCCGCCGCAGGGGCTGCTCGGCGACATCGTGCTGTGCCCGGAGGTCGCCGCCAAGCAGGGGGCGGAATCCCCGACGCAGCACTCCATGGACGAGGAGCTGCAGCTGCTCACCGTCCACGGCGTGCTGCACCTGCTCGGCTACGACCACGAGGAGCCCGACGAGAAGGCCGAGATGTTCGGGCTCCAGGCCGCCATCGTGGACGGGTGGCGGGCCGACCGCGGGCTGACCGGGCCGTCGCCGGCGCCGACCGTCTCGTAAGCGGCCGGCATGTCTCCGCAGATCGTGGTCGGCGCGATCGCGCTGGTCGTCGTCGCCTGGCTCGCCGCCTGCGCGGAGGCGGGCCTCGCCCGGGTCTCCAGTTTCCGCGCCGAGGAGGCCGTCAAGTCCGGGCGGCGCGGCAGTGCCGGGCTCGCGCAGGTCGCCGCCGACCCCACCCGCTATCTGAACGTGGCCCTGCTGGTCCGCGTCGCCTGCGAGATGGCGGCCGCGGCCCTGGTGACGTACGCCTGCCTGGAGGCGTTCACCTCCACCTGGCAGGCCCTGCTGGTCGCCATCGGGGTCATGGTCCTGGTGTCGTACGTCGCCGTGGGCGTGTCGCCGCGCACCATCGGCCGGCAGCACCCGCTCAACACCGCGACCGCGGCGGCGTACGTCCTGCTGCCGCTGGCCCGGATCATGGGGCCGATCCCCTCGCTGCTGATCCTTCTCGGCAACGCCCTCACGCCCGGCAAGGGCTTTCGGCGCGGGCCGTTCGCCTCCGAGGCCGAGCTGCGCGCCCTGGTCGACCTCGCCGAGAAGGAGTCGCTGATCGAGGACGAGGAGCGCCGTATGGTGCACTCGGTCTTCGAGCTGGGCGACACGCTGGTGCGCGAGGTCATGGTGCCGCGCACCGACCTGATCACCATCGAGCGCTTCAAGACCATTCGGCAGGCCCTCACCCTCGCCCTGCGCTCCGGGTTCTCGCGGATCCCGGTCACCGGCGAGAGCGAGGACGACATCGTCGGGATCGTGTATCTGAAGGACCTGGTCCGCAAGACGCACATCAACCGGGAGGCGGAGGGCGACCTGGTCTCCACCGCGATGCGCCCCGCCGTCTTCGTGCCCGACACCAAGAACGCCGGTGACCTGCTGCGCGAGATGCAGAAGGAACGCAATCACGTCGCCGTCGTCATCGACGAGTACGGCGGCACGGCCGGGATCGTCACGATCGAGGACATCCTCGAGGAGATCGTCGGCGAGATCACCGACGAGTACGACCGCGAACTCCCGCCCGTCGTCCAGCTGGGCGGCGACCGCTTCCGGGTCACCGCCCGCCTCGACATCACGGACCTCGGCGAGCTGTACGGCCTGGAGGAGTACGACGACGAGGACGTGGAGACCGTCGGCGGACTGCTCGCCAAGGCCCTCGGCCGCGTACCCATCGCGGGCGCCTCCGCCGAGGTCGAACTGCCCGACGAGCGCCGGCTGAAGCTGACCGCGGAGGCCGCGGCCGGACGCCGGAACAAGATCGTGACGGTCCTGGTCGAACCGGTCCCCGTACCGGCCGCCGAGGAGGCGAGACCCGAGTGACCCCGGAGGAGCTGCGCGCCTTCTGCCTGTCCTTCGACGCGGTCGTGGAGGACTTCCCGTTCAACCCGGAGACGTCGGTCTTCAAGGTGCTGGGCAAGATGTTCGCCCTGACGAACCTGGGCGCGCGGCCTCTGACGGTCAACCTCAAGTGCGACCCGGAGGACGCGGTCCGGCTGCGCGGGGAGCACCAGGGCCTGATCATCCCCGGCTGGCACATGAACAAGCGGCACTGGAACACCGTGACCGTCGACGGGGAACTGCCGAAGCGGCTGGTCCGCGAGCTGATCGAGGACTCCTACGACCTCGTCGTCGCGGGTCTGCCGAGGGCGGAGCGACTGCGGCTGGACCGGCCGTAGACCCGATGGCCCGGGGCGGCGTGGCGCCCTTCCCGTCGTCGAGCGGAGACACGCGCGGCCGTGTGTGGTGCACACGGCCGCGCGGAGCGTGATCGTTCAGTCCTCGGACCGACCCCGGCGCAGACCCAGTCCGACCAGCACGGCGGCGGCCAGGACCACGCCCGCGTCCAGGGCGAGTACCGTGTGGAGGCCGGTCAGCAGGTCGTGCGAGGTGGTGGCCAGCACACCCAGCAGCGGGATGCCGACCGTGATGCCGACCTGCTGGGTGGAGGTCACCAGGCCGGTGGCCAGGCCCTGCTCCTCGTCCGGGACCCCCGAGGTGACGGTCAGGCCGTAGGAGATGATCGCGCCCAGGTGGCACATGCTCGCCAGGGACACGGCGGCCGCGGCGAGCCAGACCGACCGGACGTGGGAGTTCAGCAGGAGCAGCGTCGCGATCAGCGCGCCCTGGCCGGTCAGCGAGCCGACCAGGGTGCGGCGGTCGCCGAAGCGGCCGATCACCTTCGGGGCGAGCGAGCCCGCGATGGCCGACAGGACGCCCTGGACACCGAAGACCAGGCCCGTCTCGAAGGCCGACAGGCGCAGGATCTCCTGCAGGTACAGGGTCAGGACGAAGATGACGGTGGACATCATCGAGAAGGTGACCAGGCCACCCACGTTCCCCCAGGCCACCGTGCGGCGGCGCAGCATCGGCAGCGAGACCAGCGGAGCGGTCGTACGGGACTCGACGACCGTGAACACGGTCAGCAGCAGCAGACCGGCGGCCAGGGTGACGAGGACGTCGGCGCGTCCGAAGCCGTGGTCGGCCGCCGTGGACAGGGCGTAGATCAGGGACAGCAGACCGGCGGTGACGGTGACCGCGCCGGGCACGTCCAGGCGGGGACGCTCCGGGGTGCGCGACTCCGGCAGCAGGCCCGGCGCCAGCGGCAGCACGATCAGCGCGAACACCGACAGCAGCGCCATCGTGGAGCGCCAGCCGAGCGCGTCCGTCAGCATGCCGCCCGCGACCATGCCGACGGTGAAGCCCAGCGACAGGAGGGTGCCGGAGATGCCCAGGGCGCGGTCGCGGGCCGGGCCCTCCGGGAAGGTGGTGGTCAGCAGGGACATACCCGTCGGGACGATCGCCGCCGCGCCGAGGCCCTGCAGCGCTCGCCCGGCCAGGAGGGACGCGGGGTCCCAGGCCAGGGTCGCCAGCAGCGAGGCCGCGCCGAACAGGGTCAGGCCGGCCAGGAACACCTTCCGGCGGCCGTACAGGTCGCCGATGCGGCCGAAGAGCAGCAGGAAACCGCCGGAGGGCAGCGCGAACGCGGTGACCGCCCACTGCAGGGCCGAGCGGCTCATGCCGAGGTCGGTGCCGAGCTCGGGCAGGGCCACGTTCAGGACCGAGAAGTCCAGCGCGACCATGAACTGGGCCGCGCACAGCACGAACAGGACGAGCTTGTCACGCGTCGACAACCGGGGCGGCCGGGGGGTGTCGAGCGGTGTGCCCGTGGTGGGGGTGGGTTGGGTGGTGGTGTCGATCGCCATGTCTCGAGCATCGGGCGTCCGGAATACCGGTGGGGAGTCGCAACTTATGGTGGTGGTGGCACCACCAGACACGACGGGGGAGGAGCGGTACGTGCCCGCTGCTGAGGCGACGAGAAGTCAACGGCGTGAAGAGCTGCGCGAGTTCCTGATGAGCCGGCGGGCCCGGGTCAGCCCCGAGGAGGCCGGGCTGCCCGTGGGCGGCGGCCGGCGCCGTACGCCCGGACTGCGCAGGGAGGAGGTCGCGGTGCTCGCCGGGGTGGGCGCTTCCTGGTACCAGTGGCTCGAGCAGGGGCGGGAGATCTCCGTCTCGCCGTCGGTGCTCGACGCGGTGGCTCGGGTGCTGCGGCTGAGCGACGCCGAGCGCCGGCATCTGTACCTGCTGGCCGGGATGAATCCGCCGGCGCCCGTGATCCCGCAGAACCAGCGGAACATGTGCGACGGGCTGCGGCGGCTGATCGACACCTGGATGCCGTATCCGGCGCACATCATGGACCTGTACTACAACTGCGTGATGTACAACGACGCGGCCGCGATCGTGCTCGGCATGCGGCCGGACATCACGCAGAACTGCCTCGTGGACTTCTTCACCGATCCGCTGTACCGGTCGCGCAGCCACAGCTGGGAGCGGAACGCGCGTACGGTCGTGGCGCAGTTCCGGGCGGCGTGTGCGGCACGGCCGGACGACGAGGGTTTCCGGACGGTGCTCGCCGAGGTGAGCGAGGCCAGCGCCGAGTTCCGGGGCATGTGGGCGGAGCGGGACATCGAGGACCAGGGGCAGATCCGCAAGGAGCTGGAGCATCCGCTGGTCGGGCTGCTGGTCGTGGAGTCCACGGTGATGAAGGTGCCGGCCCGGCCCGATCTGATGATCGTGCTGCACACTCCGCTGGATGAGGCCAACACCGCTGCGAAGCTGGAGTGGCTGGCGTCTCCGGAGGGACGGCGGGGCGCGATGTACCCCGTGGCGGGGTGAGCGGGCCCGGGCTTCGTATGCTCTGGGCATGACCGAGAGCAACGCGCTTGACCCCGAGGACCGCAAGATCGTGACCCTGGCCCGTTCCGCGCGGGCCCGCAACGCCGTGCCGGAGGGGGCGGCCGTACGGGACGACACCGGGCGTACGTATGTCGCCGGGTCGGTGTCGCTGCCCTCGCTGAAGCTGAGCGCGCTCCGCACGGCCGTTGCCATGGCGGTGGCATCGGGGGCGGCGTCCCTGGAGGCGGCGGCGGTCGTGAGTGACGTGGAGTCCGTGGCCGACGAGGACTTGGCCGCCGTTGCCGACCTCGGGGGTGCGGGGACGCCGGTACTGCTGGCCGGTGCCGACGGCGTCGTCAGGCTCACCGTCTCGGCGGGCTGAACCCGCCCACCCGGCCGAACGAAAGGTCGGCTGGAATTCAACCTTGTTGTGTTCTTGCCCTTGCGCATCAATGAAGCCGTACGTTCCGACGGGCCGTCAGATCCGCACCGCCGACGCAGTGTGTCCGCACCCGCCTGCTCAGGCCTCCCCGCCCGCCGGTGTCCCCCCACACGGCACTCCCCACACGAAAGGGAAGCGGATCCCCATGAGAGGCAAGCGCACGGCAATGGGTGCGGCACTGGCCGCCGGGGCCCTCGCGGTCACCGGACTCGCCTTCGCACCCTCGGCGGCCGCCGTCACCCCACAGTCGGCGACCATCACGGCGAGCTGCGGCATCTTCGGCGGCGGTACGGCCACGCTCACCGCCACCCAGAGCGGCACCTCGGCCACCGTCACCCTCACCTCCTCCGCGATCACCGCGCCGGTCGCGGTGGCGCAGGACTCCATCTCCTCCACCCTGACCCTGGCCAAGGCCGGCGGCGGCTCGGTCGTGTTCAGCGGGACGAAGAACCCCGCCATGAACACCGGTGACCCGGTCAGTGTCGGCCCGCTCCCGGGCACCGTCGCCTCCGGTGACAGCCTGGACGCCTACGGCGGCTCGCTGAAGATGGTGATCTTCGGAGTCACCGTGACGTGCACGGCGAACGGTCCGCAGTCGCCCGGCCCCTTCGTCTTCGACTGACCGGCCCGAGCGATCTGTTCCGGTTCCGGCCGGAAGCCCCGTGGATGCCGCAGAAACTGATGATCCGTCAGGTTTCTGCGGCATCTCCATTGACTTCTCACTCCCGCTCCACATCAATGCCCCCTGTCGGCGCAGACGAGCCGCTGCGCCCGCAACCCTCAGGAGGGGGCCCCATGGGTTCGACACCCCCAAGACCACGAAGATCCCGTCGATGGCGCTGGGCGTCACTGTTCGGGGCGACCGCGCTCGCGGTCACCGCGGGCGGCGCGCTGGCCTGTCCGGCCGGCGCCGCCGGTGCCAACGTGGACTTCGCCACGCACTGCATCCCGCCCGCGGTGGCGGGACTGCCGCCGATCGACGGCACCACGACCGCCAGTGTCTCGGTGGACAACACCAGCCCGAAGGTCGGCGACACGGTCACCGTGACGTACACCGTGGTCACCGCCGCCGCGTCCAACCCCACGGACCTGGCCCTGCCGGCCGACATCATGACCCCGACCGGGAAGGTCACCCTCGGGGGCGCGCAGACGGGGGACGTCACCGTCGCCGGGCCGAAGAAGAATCCGCCGGTCGCGGGGAAGGCCGCGTTCCCGTCCTTCTCGATGACCGGCACGTTCACCGTCACCAAGGCCGGGCGGATCACCCTCTCGCCCGGCGACTACAACATCCACACCAGCTACATCCTGGAGCTGGACACCCCGTGCACGGTCACCAACCCGCCCGCCCCGGTGTCGGAGACGGTGACGGCGGCCGATGGCCCCCCGGCCAACACCCGTGCCATCGCGCTGAGTTCGGCCTCCGGTGACCCCGGCGCCGGTGTCACGGTCAACGGCACGAACTTCACGCCGGGCGCCACCGTCACCCTGGCCGGCCGGTCCGGGGACCGGCAGACGGCGGACACCGCCACGGTGACCACGAACGCGCAGGGCTCCTTCAGCGGTTCGCTGGTCGTCAACGACAAGACGACGACCGGGATCGTTGCCTACGAGGGCGGCTCCTGGACCGCGGACAAGGGGGCCGGGCCCGCGGCCTACGTCGTCAACGACAACACGCCCGTCCCTCCCGGCAGTCAGAAGCTGACGACCACCGTCAAGGCGGGCACGCTGTCCATGTCCCAGGCCGGGGACTCCGTCGCGCTGTCGTCGGTCGACTTCGGCAAGGGCGGGGCCTCGACGGGCAAGCTGCAGACGGTGACCGTCCAGGACTTCCGCGGCGGGCCCGCGGGCTGGTCCCTGACCGGCAAGGTCACCGACTTCACCGGTCCCGGCGGCAAGATCGACGCCGGGAAGCTGGGCTGGACCCCCGCGTGCGCGACCAAGGCGGGCAGCCCCAGCACTTGCAAGGCCGGGTCGGCGGGCACCGTGGGTGCCTCGGGAGCGACGCTGGCGTCGGCCTCCGACGGCACACTCACCGGCGGTGAGTTCACCGTCGACGCCGGGCTCTCCCTGGACGTACCGGCGTTCACGCCTCCGGGCTCGTACTCCGGGGTGCTGACGCTGACGCTCACCTGAGCGTACGGGCGCCCGCACCCGCCCGTTCCCCCTTGCCGTACACCGCATTCGCCCGTGCTCGTCCGTGCCAGTCCGTGGGGGTCCGCACCCATGCGCAAGCTGTACGTCCTCCTCCTGGGCCTGCTGCTGACCTGGCAGGCCGCGCCCGCCCACGCCGCCGACAACGGCAGCTGGTCCGTCTACCCCGTCGCCTCGAAGATCGCCGCGCGGCCCTACTTCTACCTCTCCGCCGGCCCCGGCCAGACCCTCACCGACAAGGTCGCCGTCCAGAACAAGACCGGCAGGCCGCTCACCTTCCGGCTCTACGCGGCCGACGCCTACAACACCGCGCGGGACGGCGGGTTCGCCGTACGAACCCTGCAGGAGCGGATGCTCGGGGTGGGTGCCTGGGCCCGGCTCGAGACGTCCCGGGTCACTGTGCCCGGGCACGGGACCGTCACGGTGCCTTTCACGCTGCACGTTCCGGACGGGGCCGAGCCCGGTGACCACCCGGGTGCCATCGTCGCCCTGGACGAGCGGGTCGCACCCGGCAGCGGGCGGCTCGCGCTCGGTGTGCGGCAGGCCGTCGGTGCCCGGGTCTATCTGCGGGTCGGCGGGCCGACGCTGCCCGCCCTCTCCGTGGGACAGGTGCACATCAGCCACCACCAGCCCCTGATCCCGGGGCTCGGCACCAGCACGGCGACCGTCACCTACACCCTGCGCAACACCGGAAACGTCACCCTGGACCCCAAGGTGGAGCTGACGGCGCATGGGCTGTTCGGCCGTACGCTGCTCGACCGCGAGCTGAGCCGGGTGCCGTCCGAGCTGCTGCCGGGACAGCGGGTCCGGCTCACCGAGACCTGGCGCGGGGCGCCCCAACTCGACCGGGGCACCGTCACGTTGACCGCGAGCGCGCCCGGCACCCGGCAGTCGGCGAGCGCCTCCTTCCTCGCCCTGCCCTGGCTGGTCGCGGCGCTGGGGTTCGCCGCGGGCGTGGTGACCGGGGTGCTGCTGGTCAGAGCGCGTCGGGGCCGCGTTCGCCGGTCCGCACGCGTACGACCGTCTCCACGGGCACGGCCCACACCTTCCCGTCCCCGATCTTCCCCGTCTGCGCGGCCCTGACGATCGCGTCGATCACGGCGTCGGCGTCGGCGTCCTCCACCACGACCTCGATCCGCACCTTCGGCACCAGGTCGACGCGGTACTCGGCCCCCCGGTACACCTCGGTGTGACCGCGCTGCCGGCCGTAGCCGCTCGCCTCGGTCACGGTCAGACCGTGCACCCCCAGCTCCTGCAGGGCGGTCTTGACCGCGTCCAGACGGTACGGCTTGACGATCGCGGTGATGAGCTTCATGCCTGGGTGTCGACCTTCTGCGTGCTGGTGCCGGTGAGGACGGAGTGGGAGACCGGGGCGCCGTGGCCCAGGACGCCGTGATCGTATGCCGTCTCGGCGTGCACCGTAAGGTCCAGCCCGGTGTGCTCCTGCTCCTCGCTCGCGCGCAGGCCCATGGCCTTGTCGAGCAGCTTGCCGAGGCCGAACGTCACCCCGAAGGCGTACACCGCGACGACCACCACGGCCAGCAGCTGCCTGCCGAGCGGGGCGAGCCCGCCGCCGTAGAAGAGGCCCTGCGTGCCACCGGTCATCGCCTTCTCGGCGAACAGGCCGATCAGCAGCGTGCCGATGATGCCGCCGACCAGGTGGACGCCGACGACGTCCAGGGAGTCGTCGTAGTCCAGCCTGAACTTCCAGCTCACCGCGTAGGAGCAGACGACACCGGCGGCGAGGCCGACGACGAGGGCGCCGAGCAGGGAGACCGTGCCGCAGGACGGGGTGATCGCGACCAGGCCGGCCACCGCGCCGGAGGCGGCGCCCAGGGTGGTGGGGTGCCCGTCCCGCTTCTGCTCGACGAAGAGCCAGCCCAGCAGGCCGGTGCAGCCGGCGGCGAGGGTGTTGAGGAAGGCCGCGGCGGCGAGACCGTTCGCGCCGAGCGCGCTGCCCGCGTTGAAGCCGAACCAGCCGAACCAGAGCAGGCCGGCGCCCAGGATCACCATGGGCAGGTTGTGCGGGCGCATGGCGTCCTTCTTGAAGCCCAGGCGCGGCCCGAGGACCAGGCACAGGGCGAGCCCGGACGCACCGGAGGTGATCTCGACGGGCAGACCGCCCGCGAAGTCGAGCGCGCCGAGCTTGTCCGCGATCCAGCCACCCGGACCCCACACCCAGTGCGTCACCGGAACGTATACGAGCAGTGCCCACAGCGGTACGAAGACCAGCCAGGCGGAGAATTTGGTGCGGTCGGCGACCGCGCCGCTGATCAGTGCGGCCGTGATGATCGCGAAGGTCAGCTGGAAGGTGGCGAAGAGGAGGGTGGGGACGGTGCCGTGCACGCTGCCGGGCCCGAGGTGGGCCATTCCGGCGTGCCGGAGTCCGCCGATGAGTCCCCCGAAGGCGTCGTCGCCGAAGGCGAGGGAGTAGCCGGCCACGAGCCACACCACCGTGACCAGGGCGATCGACACGAAGCTCATCATCAGCATGTTGAGGACGCTCTTCGCGCGGACCATGCCGCCGTAGAACAGGGCCAGGCCCGGGGTCATCAGCAGGACGAGGGCGGTGGCGGCGAGCAGCCAGGCGGTGTCGCCGGTGTTCACGTGCGCGGCGGCGAGGGTCACGGGCGTCTCCAACGGTGTGGGGGCTCGTCAGAGGGTCACCGGTGCGCGTTTCCGGCCGTGTACGAGTGTGTTTCCGTGACGTTTCATTGCCTGAGGGTTACCGAAACCTCACGGTGCGGCCGGGGCTCGTGGATCAGGGAGAATGGTCGCCATGAGCGTTCGTACCCAGTCATCCGAGCGGTCCGGCGAGACCGTCCACCGCGCCGGCTTCGCCTGCTTCGTGGGCCGCCCCAACGCGGGCAAGTCCACCCTCACGAACGCTCTGGTGGGGCAGAAGGTGGCGATCACCGCCAACCAGCCGCAGACGACGCGGCACACGGTACGGGGGATCGTGCACCGGCCCGACGCCCAGCTGATCCTGGTGGACACCCCCGGGCTGCACAAGCCGCGCACGCTGCTCGGCGAGCGGCTCAACGACGTCGTACGCACGACGTGGGCCGAGGTCGACGTGATCGGCTTCTGTCTGCCGGCGAACGAGAAGATCGGTCCCGGTGACCGCTTCATCGCCAAGGAGCTGGCCGGGATCAGGAAGACCCCGAAGGTCGCCATCGTCACCAAGACCGACCTGGTCGACTCCAAGGCCCTGGCCGAGCAGCTGATCGCCATCGACCAGCTGGGCAGGGACCTGGGCATCGAGTGGGCCGAGATCGTGCCGGTGTCGGCGGTGGGCGCCAAGCAGGTGGACCTGCTGGCGGACCTCTTGATCCCGCTGCTGCCGGAGGGGCCCGCGCTCTACCCCGAGGGTGATCTGACGGACGAGCCCGAGCAGGTCATGATCGCGGAACTCATCCGTGAGGCCGCGCTGGAGGGCGTGCGCGACGAGCTGCCGCACTCGATCGCCGTGGTCGTGGAGGAGATGCTCCCGCGCGAGGACCGTCCGGCGGATCGGCCCCTCCTCGACATCCACGCCAACGTCTACATCGAGCGCCCCAGCCAGAAGGGGATCATCATCGGGCCCAAGGGCAAGCGGTTGAAGGAGGTCGGGATCAAGTCGCGCAAGCAGATCGAGGCGCTGCTCGGGACGCCGGTCTTCCTGGACCTGCACGTCAAGGTGGCCAAGGACTGGCAACGGGACCCGAAGCAGCTCCGCAAGCTGGGCTTCTAGCCGCTTTCCCACCCACCCGTCTCACCCGGCCGAGACACCCTGTCACGGGGCTGCGCCCCGGACCCCCTGCGGCAGGTGAGACGCCACGCGGTCAGGACCTGCCGGGCGAGAGATCCTGCAACCCCACCACCCGCAGCAGCTGGAGCCGCTCGTGGGACTCCGTGCCCGGGCGGGCCGTGTGGAGGACGAGCTGGTGGCGCTGGTCGTCGCTCAGCAGGATCTCGCAGTCCAGTTCCAGCAGGCCCACCACCGGGTGCCGGAAGCGCTTCGTCGAGCTGCGCCGTACCGCCACCTCGTGCCGGTTCCAGAGGCGGGCGAATTCCTCGCTGCCGCCGCGGAGTTCGGCCACCAGGGCGGCCGGTTCGGGGTCGCCGGGCCGGGCGGCGGCGACGGCGCGCAGGTTCGCCACGTGCACGCGCGCGTGTTCCGGCACGTCCTCCGGTGGGAAGAGCTCGCGTCCCGCCGGATCCAGGAAGAAGCGGCGGAGCATGTTGCGCTCGCGGGGCGGGCGGCTCAGCACGTCTCCCGACAGGGCCCTGGACATCGCGTTCTGCGCGAGCACCTCCCCGCAGTCCGACACCACGAGCGCCGGGGCGTCGTGCAGCCGGTCCAGGACCAGCAGCAGTCCGGGGCGGACGTGCGAGGACGTGGTCTCCCGGCGGGGCGGCTCCTCGCCCGTCAGATGGAAGAGGTGGTCCCGTTCGTCGTCGGTCAGGCGCAGCGCCCGGGCCAGCGCCGTGAGCATCTGGCGGGACGGCCGCGGGCCCCGGCACTGTTCCAGCCGGGTGTAGTAGTCGACCGACATGCCCGCCAGCGAGGCCACCTCCTCCCGCCGCAGCCCGGCGGTACGGCGCCGGGCGCCGGGCGTGAGGCCCACGTCGGACGGGTCCAGGCGGGCCCGGCCGCGGCGCAGGAAGTCGGCGAGTTCGTCTCGGTTCACCCCTTCAGGGTGGAGCAGACCGCAGGGCTTATCCAGGGAGTGCCGGTCCCCTGATCGGAAGGTCTCTCCCGGCCGGCGCGGCGCCGTTCGACAGTGGTGGCACAGGCCGAGAGGAGCAGAGGATGCTGACACTGGTGACGGGCACGACGGGGCAGGTCGGACGGCGTTTCGTGCCGAGGCTGCTGGCCCAGCGGCGGCCGGGCGAGGAGGTACGGGTCCTGGTGCGCGACGCGGAGCACGGCGAGCGCTTCGCGGAACTCGGCGCCCAGGTGGCGGTCGGCGACCTGCGGGACGCGGAGGCGCTCGGCAAGGCGGTGGCCGGGGCGGACGCGGTCGTGAACATCGCGGCGTCCTTCCGCGGGGTGCCCGACGAGGAGGCGTGGGCCGTCAACCGGGACGCGGCCGTGGCGCTGGGCCGGGCCGCGCTGGCCGCGGGCGTGCGGCGGTTCGTGCAGGTCAGTACGGGGCTGGTGTACGGAGTCGGGCGGGGCCGTCCGCTGACCGAGGACGACGAGACCCGGCCCGGCGGCGCGATGTGGGGCGCCTATCCCGAGTCCAAGGCGGCGGCCGAGAAGGAACTGCTCGCGCTTGAGGGCCTGGAGGTGCGCGTGGCCCGGCTGCCCTTCGTCTACGGCGAGGGCGACCCGCACCTCGCCCAGTCCCTGCGCTGGGCCACGCACTGGGCGCCCACCCAGCGACTGCACATGGGCCACCACGCCGACGTCGCCCAGGGGTTGCTGCGCCTGCTGCACGCACCGGCGGTGCGCGGCCCGGTCCACAACATCGCCGACGACGCCCCCGTCACGGCGGTCGAACTGCACCGGCTCAACGGCGTCGAGGTGCCCGCCGACATGTACGCCCGGACCGACCCGGACCCGTGGCTGGTGATCATGTCCACCGAGAAGATCCGCCGTGACCTGGGCTACCGCCCCGTCCACCCGAGCGTGTGGGCGGCCCGGGACGCGGGGGCGCTGTGATTCGGGGCGTAGCCCGTCCTCAGTCCACCCCCCGGATCCGCCCCACCAGCACCGCCCCGGCCAGCCCGATCACCGCCGCGACCAGGTACAGCACCCGGTAGCCGCCCAGATAGGTCACGATCGGCGCGGCCAGTGCGGGGGCGGCCACCTGGGGCAGCGCGTTGGCCACGTTGATCACGCCGAGGTCCTTGCCCCGGTCCAGCGCCTTCGGCAGGACGTCCGTCATCAGGGCGAAGTCGACGGAGGTGAACACGCCGAAGCCGACGCCGAGGACGGCCGCCGCCACGACCGCGCCGGGCCAGGTCTGCCAGCCGGCCAGGCCCGCCGTCGCCACCGCCATCAGCACGCCCGACCAGACGACGAACGGCTTGCGCCGGCCCACCCGGTCCGACCAGACGCCCCCCGTCACGACGGTCGCCGTCAGCGTCAGGCTGTTGACGGCCGTCAGGATCAGTACGCCCTGGTCGGGGTCGGAGTAGTGCAGGCGGTCGCGGAGGTAGTAGAGGAGGTACAGCAGGACCAGGGAGTTGCTGAGGTTGATCAGGAAACGGGTCAGCCAGGCCCAGCCGAGGTCGGGATGGCGGCGCGGGCTCAGCCAGAAGCCCGCCAGGAAGCCGCGCCAGGACCACGGCGGGCGGTCCTGCCGCGGCAGGCGCAGATCCGCGTGGCGCAGGACGTACGGCAGCACGCCGGCCGCCGTGAACACGGCGCACGCCGCATACCCGGCCCCGGTTCCGCCCGCCACGGTCGCGAGGCCGGTGCCGCCGACCACGCCCAGGATCTGCGCGGCCCCCAACCAGCCGCCCACCGAGCCCCGTTGGGCCCGGGGCACCCGGTCCGGCACGGCCGCCGTCACGGCCGCGAACGCCGCGTTCAGGGTGAGCTGAACCAGGCACCAGCCCGCCGCCAGGGACCACACCCCGTCCGCCCGCGCGAGCAGCACCAGGGACAGCGCCCCGCCCGCCGACCCGGCCAAGATCCACGGCGTACGGCGGCCGGAGGGGGCGGTCGTCCGGTCGGACAGGGCGCCGAAGAACGGGTTGGCGAGCAGGGAGACCACCGCGCCGGCACCGGTCACCCAGGCCAGCATCGTCTCCTTGGACATCCCGGAGCCGGGCGCGAAGTCCCCCGCCTGGGCGGCGAGCAGGATCTGCAATGGGCCGAACCAGCCCACCCAGATCGCTCCGTTGGCCAGGGCGAGGGCCGCCGTCCAGCCCCGGCCGACCGGTTCGACGGGCTCGGCCAGTGCGGCCGGCGTGCGGCCCGTGGGCGTCTCCGTACCGTCATCGCGCGCTGTCATCCCGCGCCGTCATCTCTGGGCCCGGAGCATGTCCCGGAACCAGTGGTAGGAGGCCTTCGGGGTGCGCTCCAGCGAGGCGTAGTCCACGTGTACCAGGCCGAAGCGGCGGGCATAGCCCTCGGCCCACTCGAAGTTGTCCATCAGGGACCACACGAAGTAGCCGCGCACGTCCACGCCGGCCTCCAGCGCGGTGTGCAGGGCGCGGACGTGGGCGTCCAGGTAGGTGATGCGGTCCTGATCGTCGAGGCCCTCGTAGGAACAGCCGTTCTCGGTGATGACGATCGGCGGGAGCCTGTCGCCGTACGTGTCGCGGAAGCCGCACAGCAGCTCGGTCAGGCCCTCCGGGACGACCGGCCAGCCGAAGTCGGTCACCGGGCGGCCCTCGATCTCCTTTACGGAGAAGGGGAGTTCGGCGGGCAGCGCCAGGCCGCCGTACTCGCTGTCGGCGTCGCCGGGCGCGCCCACCCGGGTCGGCGCGTAGTAGTTGATCCCGTACCAGTCGACGGGCTCGGCGATGACCTCGAGGTCGGCCGCCACGTCGCCGGGCATCAACGCGTCCATTCCCTCCGGGTACGCGCCGAGGATGACCGGCTCGGCGAACAGGCGGTTGAGCAGGACGTCGTAGAAGCCGGCCGCCTCCCCGTCCGCGGGGTCGGCGGAGGCGGGCCAGGTGGGGCCGTGGGAGTTGGCGATGCCGATGTCCGTCGCTCCGGCCGCGCGCAGCGCCCGTACCGCGAGACCGTGGGCGAGGAGCTGGTGGTGGGCTACCGGGAGCGCGTCGAAGAGCAGCCGTCTGCCGGGGGCGTGGGCGCCGAGGGCGTGGCCCAGGAGGGTGTGCTCGGCGGGCTCGTTGAGGGTGATCCACGTGGTCACGCGGTCGCCGAGCCGCTCGGCCACCACGGACACGTAGTCGGCGAACCGGGCCGCGGTGTCCCGCTGGAGCCAGTCGAGCGAGGCCGGCAGGTCCCAGTGGAAGAGGGTGGGTACGGGCCGTACTCCCGCCGCGCACAGCTCGTCCACCAGGCGGTCGTAGAAGTCCAGGCCGCCGGGGGAGTTGACGCGGGGCCAGGAGATCGAGAAGCGGTAGGCGTCCACGCCGAGGCCGGCCAGGAGGGCGACGTCCTCCCGGTGGCGGTGGTAGTGGTCGCAGGCCACCGCCGCGGTCGAACCGTCCTTCACCCGCCCCGGTTCGGCCGTGAACTCGTCCCACACGGACGGCTCTCGTTCCCCGGCCGCCCCTTCGATCTGATGGGCGGAGGTCGAGACACCCCACAGGAAGCCGTCCGGGAAGCGGGGTATCGGGTCGCCTGCGTCAGTCGCCATGGCCGGATCATTCCCAGCCGGCGTTACCGCTGGTAAGTATTCACGACTTATCCACATCTCATCACATGTTCATCGCAGCTTATTAATGATCTCCCCATATCCGGAAGGGGTGGGTGGCGGTAAATCGGTTCATAGTGACGGCGGTTGCGCGTATATACCGGGTAAATCGCCCAAGTTCCCCTGTGTCTGGCGATTGATCGAATGGTGCGGACGCAAGTACGTTCCCGGTCTTGTTTCATCGTCAACTAGTCGATCAGGGGGAGCCATGGACCTTCTCTCGCTCTCGCCCGCGCGCCCCGCCCCCGAGGGCGCACCCGTCCCGGCCGAGCACGCCGCCGCCCCCGTGGCCGTGGTGGGCCTGGGGTACGTCGGCCTGCCCACCGCGCTCGCCCTGCTGGCGGGCGGCAACGAGGTGGTCGGCATCGACGTCAGCGAGGCACGGCTGGCCGCCATCCGCAGCGGTGACGTCGACCTGCTGCCGAGCGACCACGGCCGGCTCACCGCCCACCAGGACGATCCGCGCTTCACCCTGACCGCGGACCCCGCCGCCATCCAGCGGGCCCGCACCGTGGTCGTCTGCGTGCCCACCCCCGTCGACCGGCACCTCGTCCCCGACCTGAACGCCCTGTCCGCCGCCTGCGCCGCGGTCGTGGCCCACGCCGTGCCCGGGCAGCTGATCATGCTGACCTCCACCACCTACGTCGGCACCACCCGCGAACTGCTCGTCGAGCCGCTCACCGCGCGCGGATTCCGGGTGGGCACCGACGTGTTCGTGGCCTTCTCGCCCGAGCGCATCGACCCGGGCAACGCCCACCACGCCCAGGACGCGACGCCCCGCGTGGCCGGCGGCACCAACGACCTCACCAACCGCCTGGCCGAGGCGGTCCTCGAGCGCACGGCCCCGGCCGTGCACCTGCTGCCCTCCGCCGAGCAGGCCGAGATGACCAAGCTGTGGGAGAACACCTTCCGCGCCGTCAACATCGCCCTCGCCAACGAGTTCGCCGAGGACTGCCGGGAGCTGGGCCTGGAGCCCATGCCGATCATCGAGGCGGCGGCCACCAAGCCGTACGGCTTCATGCCGTTCTACCCCGGCCCGGGCGTCGGCGGGCACTGCATCCCCTGCGACCCGCACTACCTGCTCTGGCAGTTGCGCGCCCGCCGGGTCTCCTCGCCGCTCGTCGACGCCGCCATGACCGCGATCGCCGGCCGCCCGCGCCGGGTCGTGCAGCGCGCCCGCGAGCTGCTCGCCGAGCACGGCAGGCCCGTCTCCGGCGCGCGCGTCCTGGTCGTCGGCGTCGCCTACAAGCCCGGCGTCGCCGACCTGCGCGAGTCCCCGGCGCTGGAGATCATGGAGGAGCTGGCGGCCGACGGCGCCAAGACCGAGTTCTTCGACCCGCTGGTTGCCTCCCTGCGCCTGGGCGCCGCCGTGCACACGAGCGTGGCGGACCCGGCCGGCCAGGACTGGGACCTCGTCCTGGTCCACACCCTGCACCCCGGCGTCGACCTCGACTGGCTCGCCGCACAGCCGCTGGTGCTCGACGCCACCTACCGGCTCGACTCCGTCACCGCCAAGGCGGTCGTGTGAGCAACGGAGCACACCGCTCGCCGGGCGGCGAGTGGCGGTACGAGGACATGCCCCGCGAACAGCACGGCCGGGGTGGGGAAGACGCCATGGCGTACGTCGACGAGGCCTTCGGGAGCTGGAACGGCGCCACCACGCAGGACAGCGCGCCGTACCGTCCGGGCGGCGCCACGCCGTACGGCTCCGGGGACAGGGCGGCGTACGACCCCGGACCCGCGACGCAGTACGGAGATCCGCCCGGACCCCCGACGCCGTTCGAACCCGTACCCGGGTTCGCGTACAGCACCGCCTCCGCCCCGGCCCGCGTCAACACCCTTGACGCCGAGGCGACGTCGGTCGGCCCGGCCGCCTTCACCGCACCGCCCACCCGCCCCACCGCGTCCCCCGTCCCCCTGCCCCGGCTGCGCTCGGCGCGCCGCCACCGGCCCGGGTTCCTGCGCCGCTGGCTGGACCGGCAGGACCCGGCGATCCGGCACGCGGCCCGGCGCGTCCTGACGCTGCTGTGCCTGCTGCCGCTGCTGCTGATCCTCGCCCGTGAGGCGCCCCGGCTGGCGCAGAGCCCGCTGGTGCTCGGCTACGGCTTCACCGTGCTGATCGGCACCATCGCCATGCTCTACATCGCCTACAGCCGCTACGACGACCCCTCGGAGCGGCAGCTGCGGCGCCGCCCCCGCGCCAAGGACCTCGCCGCCTTCCCGGCCCTGCCCTCCGTGCCCCGCGTCTCCTTCCTGCTCGCGGTGAAGGACGAGGAGGAGTGCATCGAGGAGTGCGTGCGCTCCATGGCCGGCAGCGCGTACCCGGACCTGCAGATCGTCGTGGTCGACGACCTCTCCGAGGACGGCACGAGGGACGTGCTGAGCCGGCTCGAGGCCGAACTCGGCATCACCGTCATCTACCTGGAGAAGAACCTCGGCAAGAAGCACGCCCTGGTGCGGGCCTGCGAGATCGCCGACGGTGACGTCATCGCGTTCACCGACTCCGACTGCATCCTCGCCCCGGACGCGCTCGCCCGTTGTGTCCGCGCCCTCGTCACGCACCCCGAGCTGGGCGCGGTCAGCGGTCACGCCCGCGCCCTGAACGCGGCCGACACCTTCTTCACCAAGGCCCAGGACGTCTGGTACGAGGGCCAGTTCCGGGTCGCCAAGGCCGCCGAGTCGACCTTCGGCTCGGTGACCTGTGTCTCCGGACCGCTGGCCGTGTTCCGGCGTGACGCCGTCTACAACTACCTGCCCGCCTGGGCCGGCGACCGCTTCCTCGGCGCACCCTTCCGGTTCGCCACCGACCGCCAGCTCACCGGCTATGTGCTGGGCCAGCGCTGGCGCGGCAAGGCCCTCAAGCGTCGCTACGCCGACTCCCCGTTCGTCACCGCGCAGGACTACCCCGAGCGGGCCTGGCGGATCGGGTACGTGCAGTCGGCGAAGGTGTGGACGAACGTGCCGGCCCGTTTCAAGCCGTTCATGAAGCAGCAGATCCGCTGGAAGAAGAGCTTCATCCGGAACCTGTTCTTCACCGGCTCCTTCATGTGGCGCCGCGGCTTCGGCCCGGCCGCCCTCTACTACGGACACGCCCTGTGGGTGGTCGCCGCGCCGGTCATGGCCTTCCGGCACCTTTTGTGGGCACCGCTGCACGGCGCCGCCTTCCTCACCCTGCTGTACATCTGCGGAGTGATCCTCAAGGGCTGTGTCTGGGGGCTCGCCTTCAAGATCGACAATCCGGGTGACGGCCGCTGGCGGTACCGCCCGCTGATGAGCCTGCTGTCCGCGCTGATCCTGGCCTGGCTGCTGCCGTACTCCTTCGCCACCATCCGGCGCGGCGTGTGGGCCCGGGGGGCGAACTGATGAAGCGCCCGCCCCTCGTGCTGCGGCTGCTCGCAGCCCTGCTGACCTCCGCCGTGGTGTGCGGCGTCTACCTGATCGTGCTGACGAGAGGAAGCATCCTGCCGTGACCAGCGACGAGTTCTACGCGGCGCCGGCCACGACACGCCGCCAGCAGCACCGCGGCCCGGGACACTACGCCGCCCGCGCGGGCCTGGTGCTGCTCGCCCTCGCGGTGCTCGCCCTGCCCTTCTACGCCGCGACCCAGTACTACCTGTACCAGAAGTACGTGAGCACCCAGCTGGACACCGCGCGGGTGGACCTGACCTCCGCCGACACCGACAGCTGGACAGCGCAGGTCAAGCACCTTCCGGCGACCTCGGCGCCGGTCGTGCTCGCCTACCACGACATCGGCTACAACAAGAGCGACTACGCCGTCACCCCGAAGGCCTTCGAGGCCCAGATGGCCGCCCTGGAACAGGCCGGTTACCGCAGCCTGACCACGGACGAGTTCGTCGACTACCTCAAGGGCGGCCCGGCGCCGCCGCGTTCGGTGTACATCACCTTCGACGACGGCCCCAACGGCCTGTGGGTGTACGGCGACCGGATCCTCGCCCGGCACCACATGCACGGCACGGTCTTCCTGATCACCGGCCGGGTCGACCAGCGGCCGTACTACCTGTCCTGGCAGGAGATCCAGCGCATGGCCGACTCGGGCCGCTGGGACTTCCAGGACCACACCCACGACCTGCACCGGCGCGGCGCCGTGGACGCCGCCGGGCACACCGCCTCCATGCTGGCGAACCGGCTGTGGCTGAAGACCGAGAACCGGCTGGAGACGCCGCAGGAGTACGAGGACCGGGTCACCGCCGACATCAAGCGGTCCTTCGCGGACTTCTCCGGCCACGGGCTGCCCAGGCCGCAGGTCTTCGCCTTCCCGTTCTCGGAGGCGACCGAGAAGGTCAACCTGCCCAAGCCCGGACCCAGTCTCCAGGGCCTGATGAACCGCTACTTCGCGGCGACGATGACCAACGAGTCGTCCCGGCCGCTGACGGCCAGCCGACGAGCGGCCGGGGCGCGGGTGGTCCAGCGCCTGGAGGTACTGAGCGGCACCAGGCTGGACCACCTGATGTCCGGCATCGCCCGCTGGACCCAGGTCGCCCCCTCCGATCCGGCGCCGCTCGCGCACCCGGAGCTGTGGGACCGCAACGACGGCACCAGCCTGACCGACCTCGACGCGTTCACCGGCAAGGGCGCCGCGGCCTCCGGCTCTGCGCGCTACGTCTCGGCCGACTACCGGGACATGAGCAGCGTCGACTGGACCGGCTACCAGGTCGACGCCACGGTCTCCGGCCTCGGCGACGGCACCAACCAGGGCGGCGTCCAGGTACGGCACGGCAGCCTGGAGCCGGTCGACGTGAGCGTGAGCCAGGGCTCCCTCGTGCTCTCCGCCGACGGCAAGCACGTCGGCGAGGCCAGGCTCGTCCCGTCCAGCTCCCACCACATGCGCGTGACCGTCAAGGGGCGGACCACCACCGTGCAGGTCGACGGCACGGTCACCCTGCACCACACCGCCGCCCTGGGCGCGGCCGACATCACCGGCGGCATCGGCATCCGGGTCGGCATCAACCGGGCGGGAGCCGCCTGGCCCACGTTCACGGCCCTGTCCGTCAAGCAGCTCACCGGCACCTTCGCCGGCTCCGGCGGCGCGCAGCAGAGCGTCGCCGGAGCCGACCCGATGAACCCCGCCGGCGAGTGGCTCAGCGCCCCTGGTGTGAAGGCGCCGTTCCGCATCTCCCGCACCGCCATCGAGCCCACCGGCCGCACCCTGTCCGCGTACGGCGCCTACCAGCCGGAGCGGACCCAGGGCTGGACCGGCTACACCGTCACCGGCACCGTGCAGCGGCTGTCCGGGCCCGGGGTGAGCGGGGCGATCTGGGTCCGGGTGGGCAGCGCGCTGGCCATCAGCGTCCAGGTCGGCCGCGACCAGCTGAACGTCTTCTCCGGCGACGCGGACAACCAGCAGCTCGTCGGCGCCCGACCGCTCACCGCGGCGGACTCCCACCGGCTGTCGGTGACCGTGACCGGCGCCTCGACGGTCATCAGCGTGGACGGCTCCACGCGCATGACCCTCATGGCCAGGTCGGAGACCGGAGGCGTGGCCTACTCCGCCTACCGGGACACGACCCGGCACTCCTGGCCCACCGTCGCCGACCTCAAGGTGACCCCACGGGTGAGCTCGTGACCGACGTCCCGGACCCCGGCCGCGCCTGGGCGACCGGCGGTCCCCGGGTTTCCAGGCGTGTCCTGCTGGGCGGTGCCCTCGCCGCCGGTGCCACGGCCGCCACGGCGGGGGCGGTCGCCGTCGTGTACGGCTCCGGGCGGCACGCGGCGGCCCCCTTCGCGCCCGTGTTCAGCGACGGGGGACTGGTGACGAACGAGTACGCCTACCGGCACCCACACGCCGCCGGCGCGCGCCGCTCGAAGGACTGGGTGGTCACCAGCGGTTCGCTGTTCGCCGCACAGGGCGCGGGCTGGACCGGGGCGCCGGACACCGGCTTCACGGGCCCGGACTCCGCCGAGGTCACCGACTCCGCCGTCTTCCGCCTGGTCTCCAGGCGCCGCGACTTCGACGCGGTGACGGTGACCACCCGGGTCCGGCTGCGGCCGCCGATCACCACGCCCCGCACCCCCGCCCAGGACTGGGACGGCGGACACCTCTGGCTGCGCTACCACTCCCCGCAGGAGCTGTACGCGCTCAGCTTCCGGCGCCGCGACGGCGCTGTGGTGATCAAACGGAAGGTGCCCGCCGCCGACGCCTCGGCCGTCGACGGCGGCGACTACGCGACGCTGGCCGAGGCGCGCCACGCCTTCCCCTACGACGGCTGGCACCAGGTCACCGCGTCGGCCGTGAACCATCCCGGCGGTGTCCGGCTGGAGTTGGCGATCGACGGCACGACCGTGCTGAGCGCCGACGACCGCACCCCCGGCGGCCTGCTGGCGCCGGGCGGGGTGGGCATCCGGGCGGACAACTCGGAGCTCTTCTTCCGCGGCTTCCAGGCGCGGGGGGACGTGGCCTAGGCGCCCTCCTTCAGCACCCGGGACACCAGCTCGCGCTGTTCCTCGGTGAGCCGGGGATCGGCCGCGTACACGGTGCGGCCGTCCACGGTGATCTCGTACCGGAAGCCGTCGGGGACGCCGGCGGGCGGGGTGCCCCGGCCGGACGCGAGGACGCGTTCGGCCAGGGCGTGCCACGTGGGGGCGTCGGGCCGGCCCGAAGTGTCCACCTCGGCCCGGCGCTCGATGCCCGCGAAACCGCCCGTGCGCCGTACTTGGATACGCATGGGGACTGTCTAGTACGGAACTACAGCGTCCGCACCCCGACCTGTTCCCACGCCTTCTGCACGGCCTGGAGTTCGTCGCCGGCGCCGTAGCGCTCCCGCGCCGCCTTCACCGTCAGCGTGGCGAAGTCGGCGAACAGCGCGTCGGACTTCAGCCGGCCGCCGGTCAGCACGTCGTACCAGATCTGCCCGGCCTTCTCCCAGGCGCGCCCGCCGATGGCCGTCGCGACCAGGTAGAAGGCGTGGTTCGGGATGCCCGAGTTGATGTGCACGCCGCCGTTGTCGCGGCCGGTGCGGACGTAGTGGTCCATGCTCGCCGGCTGCGGGTCCTTGCCCAGGTTCGGGTCGTCGTACGCCGTGCCCGGGGCCTTCATCGAGCGCAGCGCGGTGCCGTGGACGTGGGGGGCGAGCAGGCCCGCGCCGATCAGCCAGTCGGCCTCGGCGGCGGTCTGGCCGAGCGTGTACTGCTTGATCAGCGTGCCGAAGACATCCGACACCGACTCGTTGAGCGCGCCGGACTGCCCGAAGTACTCCAGGTTCGCGGTGTGCTGGGTGACGCCGTGGGTGAGCTCGTGGCCGATGACGTCGACCGGGATGGTGAAGTCGAGGAACGTCTCGCCGTCGCCGTCCCCGAACACCATCTGCTCGCCGTTCCAGAAGGCGTTGTCGTAGTTCTGGTCGTAGTGGACGGTGGCGTCCAGCGGCAGCCCGTTGTCGTCGATGGAGTGCCGGCCGTACGCCTTCAGATACAGCTCGAAGGTGGCGCCGAGGCCCGCGTAGGCGCGGTTCACGGTGGCGTCCGAGACCGGGTCGGCGCCCTCCGCGCGGACCTGCGTGCCGGGCAGGTCCTGGGTGTGGCGGGCGTCGTAGATCGTGCGGTGGGGCTGGTCCGCGGCGGTGCCCGCGGGCGCGGCGACGGAGGGCGCACCGATCACCGTGGTCAGCCGGCGCTTGGTGCGCTGGTAGGCGTCGTGCTCCAGGGACCGGCGGGCCGGGCCGGAGAGCGCGGGGTCCTCGGCTCGGGCGAGCCTGTCGAGGACGTGCGGCGGCACGATCGTGCAGAAGACGGGCTGGAAGCCCCCGTTGGTCGTCATGCGTCGCACCATTGCACTCTGTGATGCTGATGTCACTAGCTGCCACCATGATTGGTGAAATACCGGGACAGGGAACGCCACGCTCCGTGACGATGTGGTACGGCGCACTTTTTATCCCTTTTACACCCCGGTCCCGCATACTGGAACGCGTCCCCGCGCCCGGGGCGGCTCGGCTAGGCTGCGACGCATCATGCGTTTCGGGCTGCTTCTTCTTAGCTGCCGCGGCGAGGGCCTGTAGTCACAAGGCCGACTCCCTCCCCGCGGAGCTTTGGCGTTGTGTCGTCGGCCGTCCAGTCGGACATCCGGATCTCCGGACACCCCAAGGAGCCCACGCCATCATGGCCAACCGCCAGCAGCCCAGTTCCATGCCGATCCGCAAGTACGGCCGCTACGAGCAGGTGGACATCCCGGACCGCACCTGGCCGGAACAGCGCATCACCGCCGCCCCCCGCTGGCTCTCCACCGACCTGCGCGACGGCAACCAGGCCCTGATCGACCCCATGTCGCCCGAGCGCAAGCGCCGGATGTTCGACCAGCTGGTCAAGATGGGCTACAAGGAGATCGAGGTCGGTTTCCCCGCCTCCGGCCAGACCGACTTCGACTTCGTGCGCTCGATCATCGAGGAAGAGGGCGCGATCCCCGACGACGTCACGATCTCCGTGCTGACCCAGGCCCGCGAGGACCTGATCGAGCGGACCGTGGAGTCCCTGAAGGGCGCCAAGCGGGCCACCGTCCACCTCTACAACGCCACCGCCCCGGTCTTCCGCCGGGTGGTCTTCCGCGGCTCCAAGGACGACATCAAGCAGATCGCCGTCGACGGCACCCGCCTGGTGATGGAGTACGCCGAGAAACTGCTCGGCCCCGAGACCGAGTTCGGCTACCAGTACAGCCCCGAGATCTTCACCGACACCGAGCTGGACTTCGCGCTGGAGGTCTGCGAGGCGGTCATGGACGTCTACCAGCCGGGCCCGGGCCGCGAGATCATCCTCAACCTGCCCGCCACCGTGGAGCGTTCGACGCCGTCCACGCACGCGGACCGCTTCGAGTGGATGCACCGCAACCTCTCCCGCCGCGAGTACGTCTGCCTGTCCGTCCACCCGCACAACGACCGCGGCACGGCCGTGGCGGCGGCCGAGCTGGCGCTGATGGCCGGCGCCGACCGCGTCGAGGGCTGCCTGTTCGGGCAGGGCGAGCGCACCGGCAACGTCGACCTGGTCACCCTGGGCATGAACCTGTTCTCGCAGGGCGTCGACCCGCAGATCGACTTCTCCGACATCGACGAGATCCGTCGTACGTGGGAGTACTGCAACCAGATGGAGGTCCACCCGCGCCACCCGTACGTGGGCGACCTGGTCTACACGTCCTTCTCCGGCTCCCACCAGGACGCCATCAAGAAGGGCTTCGACGCCATGGAGGCCGACGCGAAGGCCAAGGGCGTCACCGTCGACGACATCGAGTGGGCGGTGCCGTACCTGCCGATCGACCCCAAGGACGTCGGCCGCTCCTACGAGGCCGTCATCCGCGTCAACTCGCAGTCCGGCAAGGGCGGTATCTCCTACGTCCTGAAGAACGACCACAAGCTGGACCTGCCGCGCCGGATGCAGATCGAGTTCTCGAAGCTCATCCAGGCGAAGACGGACGCCGAGGGCGGCGAGATCACGCCGAAGGAGATCTGGGCGGTCTTCCAGGACGAGTACCTGCCGAACCCGGACAACCCGTGGGGCCGCATCCAGGTCAGGACCGGCCAGTCGACCACGGACACCGACGGCGTGGACACCCTCACGGTCGAGGCGACGGTGGACGGCGAGGACACCGTCCTGACCGGCTCCGGCAACGGTCCGATCTCGGCCTTCTTCGACGCCCTGCAGTCCATCGGCGTCGACGTACGCCTGCTGGACTACCAGGAGCACACGATGAGCGAGGGCGCCTCCGCGCAGGCCGCCTCCTACATCGAATGCGCGATCGACGGCAAGGTCCTGTGGGGGATCGGCATCGACGCGAACACGACGCGTGCGTCGCTGAAGGCGGTCGTCTCCGCGGTGAACCGCGCCGCCCGCTGACCGCTCTGACCGGGCCTTTCGCCGCCCCGACCGCTGTACACGGCGGTCGGGGCGGCGTCGTTTCTCGGCCATCGCCCGCCCGAGGTCACAGAAAGGTCTCTTACGAGGTACTGACTCAGCCTTGGTGATGTGGCTAACATCACGCCAGCGCGGCGATGTTGCCGTGCGGTTACGGAGGTGCGACGTGCTGCCAGTACGGGGACGAGACGGCCGGGCCCTGCGCTTCCTGGGTGCGCGCACCGCATGGACACCCGTCGGGGACGGGGAGTTCTACTGTCCCGGCTGCGGAGGCGACCGCAACTACCAGCGGCTCACCGGGCGCCGCCGGCTGACCCTGCTCGGGGTGCCGCTGCTGCCGCGCGGGACGGCCGGACCGGTCGTGGAGTGCGCCTCATGCCGCCACCACTACGGCACCGACGTCCTGGACCATCCCACCACCCGGCGCTTCTCCGCGATGCTCCGCGACGCCGTGCACACCGTCGCCCTCGCCGTGCTCGCCGCGGGCGGCACGTCCTCCCGCGCGGCCCTGGAGACCGCGGCCGGCGCCGTGCGCGCGGCCGGTTTCGACGGCTGCACCGAGGAACAGCTGGCCGCCCTCGTCGACGCCCTCGCCGCCGACACCGGCCGGGTCCTCGGCGCCGAGTGCGGCACGAGCCTGACCATAGAGCTGCACGAGGCCCTGGACCCGCTGGCCCCGCACCTCGCCCCGGCCGGCCGCGAGTCCCTGCTGCTCCAGGCCGCCCGCATCGCGCTCGCCGACGGCCCCTACACCCCGGCCGAACGTGACGCCCTCACCACGGTGGGCGCGGCCCTCACCATCTGCGCAGACGACGTGACCCGGCTGCTGGCGGCGGCGCGGACGCCCTCCTGATCCGCAGGGGCCCCTTCGCGGGATGTACTGGCGTTGCGGGAAAACGGCTGGGTGGCCGGGGAGCGCCTGGCATGGCCCGGGGGCGTTGCCCGGTCGCGTGCCCGCCGCCCTTGGGCCACGCCCGTGAGTTCCCGTGCCTCGCCTCGGGCCTCGACCGGCAGGCCGTGAGTCCCTGCGGCTCCGGGCCCGGAGCAGCGTCCGAGCCGGGGTCGGCACAGGCCCGGCATCCCCTGATACGACGGGCCCGTTACTCCCCGGGGAGTAACGGCACCCCGCGGTCACCCCCGGCAGTACCCCCGAACTCGCCCCCGCGCCCGACGATCGCCGCCCTTCCCGCCGGAAGTCTGGAAGCCGTATCCAGACATCCGCTGCGGAGGGGAGGCCCGATTCCATGGGGGCCGCGACAACACGGAGGAGCCGGGCGCTGCCCTGGCTGGCGGTCGGACTGTGGGCGGTGCTGCTGGCCGTCGCCGGGCCGTTCGCCGCGCAGCTGGCCGGCGTCCAGCACGACCGGGCCACCGACTATCTGCCGGCGTCCGCCGACTCCACCCAGGTCGCCAGGCTGCAGGACCGGCTGCCCGGCGGCGAGACCACCGAGCTGGTCCTCGTCTACCACCGGGCGACCGGTCTCACCGCCGCCGATCGGGCCACGGCACGCACCCAGGTCGCCGAGATCGCCGACCGCCACCGCCTCACCGCCGGCACCCCGCACGGCATCCCGTCCGTCGACGGCACCACCCTGATGTACCCCGTGACCAGCAACGAGCCCGGCGCGGACGAGAAGAAGCGGAACGCCTTCGTCCACGACGTCCGCCAACTCGCCCAGGATCAGGGTGGGCTGAGCGTCCGGGTGGGCGGCCCGGCCGCCCTCGCCACCGACGCCTCCGGCGTCTACGCCTCGCTCGGCGGGCCCCTGCTCTTCACGACGGTCGCCGTGGTCGCGATCCTGCTCGTCCTCATCTACCGCAGCCCCCTGCTGTGGCTGGTCCCGCTCGTCGTCGCGGGCCTCTCCGACTTCCTCGCCCGCGCCGCCGCCTACGGCCTCAACCAGGCCTTCGGCACCGCCGTGTCCGGCCAGAGCGCCGGCATCATGACCATCCTGGTCTTCGGCGCCGGCACCGACTACGCCCTGCTCCTCGTCTCCCGCTACCGCGAGGAGCTGCGGCGCCACGAACGCCCGTACGAGGCGATGCGCGCCGCCCTGCGCGGCTGCGGGCCCGCGATCCTCGCCTCCTCCGGCACGGTCGCCGCCGGACTGCTCTGCCTGCTCGCCGCCGACCTCAACTCCAGCCGGGGCATGGGCCCGCTCGGCACGGTCGGCGTGCTGTGCGCGCTCGCCGCGATGCTGACCCTGCTCCCGGCCCTCCTCGTCCTGCTCGGCCGCCGCGTCTTCTGGCCGCTCGTACCCGCCTACGGCAGCACGCCCAAGACCCGCCGTTCGCTGTTCGCGGCGATGGGCTCCTCGGCCGGGCGCCGCCCGCTGACCGTCCTCGCCTCCGGCGCCGCGCTGCTCGGCGCGCTCGCGCTGGGCTCCCTGAACCTGCCCGGTGCGATCAAGCAGACGGACACCTTCGTGGACCGGCCCGAGTCCGTCACGGCGACGGAGACCGTGGCCCGGGCCTACCCGGGGCGGTCCGCGCAGCCCATCGAGATCATGACCCCGGCCGGGCGGGCCGACGCCACCCTCGCCGCCGCCAAGGGCACCAGGGGAGTGGCGGACGCCCGCGAGGGCCGTACCGGCGGGGGCTGGACCGAGATCACGGTGACCGCTTCCGCCCCGCCCCAGTCCGCCGCCGAGACCGCCACCATCGAGGCGCTCCGGCACCGGCTGCCCGGCTCCCACGTGGGCGGGCCCAGCGCCCAGCAGCTCGACCTGAGGGACGCCGGCGCCCGCGACCGCCGGGTGGTCGTCCCGCTCGTCCTCGCCTCCGTCCTGCTGATCCTCGTCGTCCTGCTGCGCTCCCTCGTCGCCCCGCTGCTGCTGGTGGCCGCCGTGGTCGCGGTGTGGGGCGCCGCCCTCGGCCTCGGCGGGCTCGCCTTCGGGCCGCTGTTCGGCTTCCACGGCACCGATCCCGGCCTCGGCCTGCTGTCCTTCGTCTTCCTGGTCGCCCTCGGCGTCGATTACGGCATCTTCCTGATGCACCGCATGCGGGAGGAGGCGCAGCGCGGGGCAGAGCCCGTCGCCGCCGCCCTCACCGCCCTGCGCACCACCGGCGGGGTCATCGCCTCCGCCGGTCTGGTGCTCGCGGCCACCTTCGCGGTACTGACGAACATGGGCCTGGTGCCGCTGGTCGAGCTGGGCTTCGTCATCGCCGTCGGTGTGCTGCTCGACACGTTCCTCGTCCGCACCTATCTGGTGACCAGCGCGAGCGTGGCGATCGGGCGCAGGGTGTGGTGGCCGGGGCGGCTGTCGCGTCCGGTGCCGGGCACGGACCGCACGCCGGAGCCCGTGGGCGCGTAGCGGAAGATGAATCCCGTGCAGGCACCCATCACCGCGTCCCGGCCAGCCCGGTCCCTCGCCTCCCTGGATCCCCTGCGGCAGGACGCGCTCCTGGCCGCCGGCCTCGCCGTGCTCGCCTCGGCGATCGCCGTCACCGTCGGCAGCGGCCGGCACCCGGACGCGCTCGGCTGGGCCCTGCTGCTCGGCCTGCACGTGCCGCTGGTGTGGCGCCGGCGCGCCCCGCTCACCGTGCTGGCGGTCATGATCACGTTGATCGCGACCTACCACCAGCTCGACTTCAACCACTCGGCGCCGACCGCCGCCTCCATGGTCGTCCTCTACACGGTGGCGGTGACCGGCGGCGCCCGGCGCACGGCCTTCATCGGAGCCGCGGTCGTCACGCTGATGCTGCTCCTGAAGATCCGTCACGGCATGGCCGGGGTCCAGGTGAGCTTCCAGATCACCGGCTGGATCGTCTCCATGCTCGTCCTCGGCGGCTATATCCGCGTCCACCGGGAGAACGCCGCCGCGGCCGTGGAACGCGCCGAGCGCGCCGAACGCACCCGCGAGGAGGAGGCCCGGCGCCGGGTCGCCGAGGAACGCCTGCGCATCGCCCGCGACCTGCACGATCTGCTCGCCCACACCATCACCCTCATCGGCGTGCAGACCTCGGTCGCGGCGCACGTCCTGGAGGCCGACCCCGAGCGCCTGGACCGTACGGCCGTCGCGAAGGCCCTCGACGACATCGCGGAGACCTGCCGCACGGCCCGCGGTGAACTCCGTACGACCCTCGAGGTGCTGCGCGACCCCGGCGCCCCGGACGGGCGCGACCCGCTGCCCGGCCTCGCGGGCCTCGACGAACTGGTGAAGTCGGCGGGCGCCCGGGTGGAGCTGACCGTGCGGGGCGACGGGGTGCCGCCGGCCGTCGGCGCCGCCGCCTACCGGATCGTGCAGGAGGCGCTGACCAACGCGGTACGGCACGGCGGCCGGGCCGACCTGACCGTGCGCGTGGGCGTGTACGAGGAGGAGAGCGCCCTGCGCGTCCACGTCGTCGACGACGGCACGGGCGGCGCCGGTGACGGCCCACCCGGGTTCGGGCTCGTCGGGATGCGGGAGCGGGCCCGCAGCGTCGGCGGCAGGGTCGACGCCGGGCCGCGCTCCGACGGCCCGGGCTTCGAGGTGAGCGCCATGCTGCCGCTGCGGGACCGGGCGGGGGACGAGTGGGGCACCGGGCCGGGGCGGACGCTGGGGGAAACGGCATGATCGGAGTGCTGCTCGCAGACGACCAGACCCTGGTGCGGGCCGCGTTCGCGATGCTCGTGGACTCGGCGCCGGACATGGAGGTCGTCGGACAGGCGGGCACCGGACGCGAGGCCGTCGACCTCGCCCGGGCCGAGCGCGCCGATGTGGTCCTGATGGACATCCGCATGCCCGGCCTGGACGGCATCGAGGCGACCCGGCTGATCGCCGCGGACGAGGATCTCGCCGGGGTCAGGGTCCTGGTGCTCACCACCTACGACACCGACGAGCACGTGGTGGAGGCGCTGCGGGCCGGTGCCTCCGGATTCCTGGTGAAGGACACCCGGCCGGCCGACCTCCTCGAGGCGATCCGCACGGTGGCGGCGGGTGAGGCACTGCTCTCGCCGGGGCCCACGGCACGCCTGATCGAGCGGTTCCTGCGCAGCCCCTCGGCACCCGTCACCGGCGGCCCCGAGTGCCTTTCGGACCGCGAGCGGGAAGTGCTGACCCTGGTCGCGCGCGGCCTCAACAACACGGAGATCGCCGAGGTGTTGGGCCTGAGTCCGCTCACCGCCAAGACACACGTCAGCCGGATCATGGGCAAGCTCGGTGCCCGCGACCGCGCCCAGCTGGTGATCGTCGGCTACGAATCCGGACTGGTGATTCCGGGGACCATGAGTGGGTGACACCGAAGCGCCGCACCCTGCTCACCGCCCTCGCGCTCCTCACCTCGCTCAGCGCCCCCCTGTGCACGGCGGCCTCCGCCCAGGCGAGCCCCGCGAGCGGCCGGGCGGCGCCCGTCCGTGCGAACACCGCACTCGGGAGCCCGGGTCGGGCGGTCCGCGCACACGCCGCACCGGCGTCGGCGCGCGCGTACCCCGGCTGCGCGTCCTCCGTCCCGTACGTCTCGGGCCGGGGCGGCTACGCCACCTACCGCATTCCGGCGGTCGTGAAGACCCGGCACGGCACCGTGCTGGCCTTCGCCGAGGGCCGGCGCGACGGTGCGGGGGACACCGGGGACATCGATGTCGTGCTGCGCCGCTCCACCGACGGCGGCTGCACCTGGGGTCCGCTGACGGTGGTGGCCGCGGGAGACGGGGACACCCGGGGCAACCCGGCGCCGGTCGTGGACCCGCGAACCGATGCCGTCGTCCTCGTGACCTGCGCCAACAGCGGGAAGGTGACGGAGGACCAGGTCCGGCGCGGGGAGGGGGACCGCCGGGTCTTCGTGCAGCGCAGCTGGGACGACGGCCGGCACTTCTCCTCCCCGGCGGACATCACGGCGGAGGTGAAGCGGCCCGGCTGGCGCTGGTACGCCACCGGTCCCGGCCATGCGGTTGCCCTCGCCCGGGGCCCGTACGCCGGCCGCCTGCTCGTCCCCGCCGACCACTCCGTCGCCCCGCCCGCCGGTTCCTCCGGACCCGGATCCCGGTACGAGGGCGGACACGCGCTCTACAGTGACGACGGCGGCCGCACCTGGCGGCTCGGTTTCGTGGCCGAGACCCACGACGGCGTGACCAACGCCAATGAGACGACCGCCGCACAACTCCCGGACGGCAGGCTCTACTTCAACGCCCGCGACCAGTACGGCACCGCGCCCGGCAATCGCCTCGACGCCTACTCCGGCGACGGCGGACAGACCCTCGACCGGCCCTACGCGACCCAGCCCACCCTGAACGACGTCCCGGTGGTCCAGGGAAGTCTTCTCCAACTCCGCGGCCCCGGTGCCCCGTTGCTCTTCTCCGCGCCCTCCGTGCCGACCGCCCGCCGCGCCCTGGCGATCTGGTCCAGCACGGACTCCGGGCACACCTTCTCCCGGTTGCTCACCCTCTCCAACCGCCCCGCCGCCTACTCCGACCTCGTGCAGCTCGGCTACGACACCTTCGGCGTCCTGTACGAGACGGGCGCCGCGCACAGCTACGACACCCTGGAGTTCCGCAGACTGACCCTGACCGAGGGGCCCTAGACAGGGCCTAGGTGTGCGGTCCCGGCACGTGGGTGACACGCGTGCCGGGACGGCACACCTAGAGCAGTCCGGCCGCCGCCAGGAACTTGCCGACCCGCTCCGTCTCGTCGCCGGACAGCGGCACCTGCGGCTCGGCCGTCACCGGGCAGGCGATGACCCCGCGCAGATGCAGCGCGGCCTTGAACGCGCCCAGCGCCGACGAGCTGGCGCCCATCCGCGCCGGATCACCGACCGTCACCATCCCGAACAGCGCGCACAGCCGCTCCTGTTCGGCGCGGGCGCCCTCCCAGTCCCCGGACCGGCACATCCGGTACAGCCGGACGTACCCGTGCGGGTCGACGTTGGCCAGCCCCGGCACCGCCCCGTCGGCGCCCAGCGCCAGCGCGGAGTCCACGAACAGCTCGGAGCCGGTGAGCGCACTGAACCCGGGGTGCGTACGGGCGCCGGTGACGATCTCGCGGAAGGCGCCCAGGTCCCCGCTGGAGTCCTTGATCCCGGCCAGCACCCCGTCGGCGGCCAGCCCCAGCACCACGTCGGCGGGGAGCTTGGTGTGCACGGCGACGGGGATGTCGTAGGCGATGACCGGCACCTCGGACGCGGCGGCGATGCGGCGGTAGTGGTGGACGATCTCGGAGCGGTGGGTGCGGGCGTAGAACGGGGCGGTGACGACCACGGCCTCCGCTCCGGCCGCCGTCACCGCCGCGACATGCTCCAGGACGCGCGGGGTGGTCATGTCGATGGCGCCGGCGAGGACCGGCAGCTGCCCGCCGACATGGGCCACGACCGCCTCCACCACCTGCCGGCGCTGCCGGTCCGTGAGGAACGCGGCCTCGGACGTGGACCCGAGCAGGAACAGCCCGTGCACCCCGCCCTCCACCAGATGGCCGACCAGCCCGAGCAGCGAGGGGACGTCCACCTCGCGGTCCGGTGTCAGGGGCGTGCAGACGGGCGGGACGACACCGGTGAGCGGGGTGGGGAAGGGCATGTCAGGGCTCCTGGCGTGCTAGGTCGCGGGTCGATTCCTCCTCCTCAACAGGATGGTGGCACCGGTAGCGGTGTCCGGGTCGTGACGCGGCCGAGAAGTCCGGCATCGCCTCGGCACACAGGTGATCCGCCTTCCAGCAGCGGGTGCGGAACGGGCAGCCGCTCGGCGGCCGGGTCGCCGAGGGCACCGGCCCGGTCAGCGGGATCGGGTCGATCGGGTCCAGCAGTCCGGGCGTGGCGGAGAACAGGGCCCGGGTGTACGGGTGCCGGGCCGCGTCGGTGACCCGGTCGGCCGGGGTCTCCTCCACGATCCGGCCCAGGTACATGGTGATCACCCGGTCGCTCATCCGCCGTACCGTCTGGATGTCGTGCGAGACGAACACCAGGGCCAGCCCGAGGCGTTCCTTCAGGTCCAGCAGCAGGTTGAGGATCTGCGCGCGGACCGACACGTCCAGGGCGCTGGTCGGCTCGTCGGCGACGACCAGGGCCGGGTCCAGGGCGAGCGCGCGGGCGATGGCGACGCGCTGCCGCTGCCCGCCGGAGAGCTGCCCGGGCAGCGCGTCGGAGAGCGCCCGGGGGAGGCCGACCAGGACCATCAACTCCTTGACCCGCTCCTCCCGTTCGCCCCTGGACCCGCGGCCGTGGACGTCCAGCGGGTCGCGCAGGATCCGGCGTACGGTCAGCCGCCGGTTCAGCGCGGTCGACGGGTCCTGGAAGACCATCCCGACGCCCGCGCCGATTGTGGCCCGGCGCTCGGCGGGCGGCATCGTCCACAGGTCCCGGGCCTGGAACGCCACCGTCCCGGAGGACGGCCGCTGGATCCCCACCAGCACCCGCGCCAGCGTCGACTTCCCGCACCCCGACTCGCCGACCACGCCCACCGTCTCCCCGGCGGCCACGGTGAGGTCGGCGCCGGTCAGGGCGTACACCCGGTCGCGCCTCAGCAGGCCGCCGCTGCGGGCCTTGTGCACCACATGCGCGTCCCGGACCTCGACGACAGGGGTCACTGCAGCGCCTCCTCGTTCTCCGCCGACGCAAGGCGCACCGCAGGATGGTGGCAGGCGGCCGTGTGCGTGGCCGTTCCGGTGAGGACGGGCGCGCCGTCGTGGCACACCCGGGTCGCCAGCGGGCAGCGGTCGGCGAAGCGGCAGCCCGCCGGGAAGTCCGCCGGGGCCGGGACGACCCCCTTGATCTGCGTCATCCGCTCCTCGGCCGACTCCAGCGACAGCACGCTGCCGAGCAGGCCGCGTGTGTAGTGGTGGGCCGGCGCCGCCACCAGGTCGGCGGTGACCCCGCTCTCCACGATCTGCCCGCCGTACATCACCACCACCCGGTCGGTGGTGTCGGCGACCAGCGCCAGATCGTGCGAGACGAGGATCAGCGCGAACCCCAGCTCCTCGCGCAGCCGCAGCAGCAGCTCCATCACCTGGGCCTGCACGGTGACGTCGAGGGCGGTCGTCGGTTCGTCGGCGACGATCAGCCGTGGTTCGCGGGAGAGGGCCATGGCGATGAGCACGCGCTGGCGCTGGCCGCCGGAGAGTTCGTGCGGATAGCTGCGCAGGGTCCGGTCGGGGTCCAGGCCGACCAGTTCCAGGAGCTCGCGCGGACCGCGCCGGCCGCCGCGCCGGACGAGCTGTTTCAGCTGGGCGCGGACGGTCATCGCCGGGTTCAGCGAGGACAGGGCGTCCTGGTAGACCATCGCCATCTCGTGCCCGAGCAGCCGCCGCCGCACCCGCATCGGCTCGGCGAGCAGGTCCCGCTGACGGAAGCGGACCTGGCCGCCGATGCGCGCGCCTTGCGGCTGGAGGCCCATGACGGTGAGCGCGGTCAGCGACTTCCCGCACCCCGACTCGCCCACCAGCCCGAGCACTTCACCGGGGTACACCTCGAAGCTGACCCCGGCGACGACGTCCACGCCCCGGTGCCGGTCCGGGAAGCCGATGGTGAGGTTCTCCACGGCGAGCACCGGCTGCCCGCTCCGGTCCGGCAGCGGCCGGGCCCGGGACCGCAGCCGACGGGCGGCCTCGGCCAGTCCGGGCAGCCGCAGCACCTCACCGCCGCCGGGCTCCGGCGCCTCCAGCCGGTCCCGTGGCGTCTCCACCTCCCTCGGCGCCGGTGCCGCCCACGCGTCGGACACGCCCTCGGAGAGGATGTTCAGCGCCAGCACGGTCAGCAGGATCAGCAGCCCGGGGAAGACGGTCGCCCACCAGCCGCCGGTGAGCACCATGTTCTTGCCGTCGGCGATGACACTGCCCCAGGACGGGTCCGGCGGCCGTACCCCGGCGCCGATGAAGGACAGCGACGCCTCGAAGACGATCGCCTCGGCGACCTGGACCGTGCAGAACACCAGGACGGGGGCCGCGCAGTTGACGGCCACGTGCCGCAGGACGATGTGCGGGGTGCGGGCGCCGATCAGCCGTTCCGCCGTGACGTAGTCCTCGCCGTACTGGTCGAGGACGTTCGCCCGCACGACCCGCGCGACGGGGGGTGTGAACAGGAAGGCGATGGCACAGATCAGCACGCCGATGCCGCCGCCGAACACGGCGACCAGCACGGCCGCCAGCGCGATCCCCGGGAACGCCATCACCACGTCCAGGCAGCGCATCAGCGTCTCGTCGACCGCCTTGCGGGAGGTGGCGGCCAGCGCCCCGATGACGGCACCCACGACCAGGGCGAGCGCGGTCGCGCCCAGCCCGATCGCCAGCGACCACCGTGCGCCGTACATCAGCCGGCTGAGGATGTCCCGCCCGAGGCTGTCCTGCCCGAGCCAGTGCGCGGCGGAGGGGTGCCCGCTGCCGCCGACCGGGTCCTGCTGGTCCAGCGGATCGTCCGGGGCGAGGACCGGGGCGAGTACGGCGACCAGCACCACCACGACCAGCAGGCAGACGGCGATCTTGGACAGCAGCGGCAGCCGGCGCCAGCCGCGCAGCCGGACGCCGGGTCGGGAGAGCCGTTCGGCAAGATGCGCGCGCGTGACCATCAGGCCGCCCTCAGACGTGGGTTGACCAGCAGATAGAGGATGTCGATGACGAGGTTGACGACGACGAACCCGGTGGCGGTCGTCAGCACCACTCCCTGCACCACCGCCGGGTCGCCGTTCTGCACGGCGTCGATCATCAGCTTGCCCATGCCGGGCAGGGAGAAGATGGTCTCGATGACGACGGCACCGCCGAGGAGATAGCCGACCCGCAGCCCGAGCACGGTCAGCGGGTTGACCAGGGCGTTGCGCAGGACGTTGCGGCCGACGACGACGCGGGGCGGCAGTCCGCTCCCGACGGCCGTGCGGACGTAGTCCTTGTCCAGCTCCTCCACGACCGAGGTGCGCACGATCCTCGTCAGCTGCGCGGCGACCGGCAGGGAGAGGGCGAAGGCGGGCAGGGCCATGGTCTTCAGCCAGCCGGTGACCGAGTCGGCCGGGTTGATGTAGCCGCCGGTCGGGAACCAGCCCCGGTCGACGGCCAGGTACTGGATCATCAGCAGCGCCAGCCAGAACCCGGGCGCGGCCACCCCGATCAGCGAGACGACCCGGATGACCTGGTCCGGCAGCCGGTCCCGGTACACGGCCGCCGTGACCCCGCCCGCCAGCGCCAGCACCACCGCGATGCCGAGACCGAGGAAGGTCAGCTGGAGGGTGAGCGGCAGCGCGGTGGTGACCTGGTCGACGACCGGGGCCCGGGTCAGGGCGCTGGTGCCGAGGTCGCCGTGGAGCAGAGCGCCGACGAAGTGGACGTACCGCACCGGGAGCGGGTCGAGCAGTCCGTTGCGCTCCCGGAAGTCGTGCAGCTGCTGCGGGGTCGGGTTGGCCCCCTGGAAGAACGCGGACGCCGGGTCGACGTCCGAGAACCGCATCACCAGGAACACGAACAGCACGATCCCGAGCATCAGCGGCACGAGCAGGGCGACACGGCGGAGCAGGATCCGTACGACAGCCGTCATGCCGTCAGACCCACTTGGCCTGGAGCAGGTTGATCCCCGGATACGGCTGGGCCCTTATGCCGGTGAGTCTGCGCGGGTCCCAGGCGGTCATCAGCTCGTTGTGCACCACCGGATACAGCACGGCCTGCTCGGCGACGACGTCGATGTAGTCCTGGATGACGGCCTTCTTCTTCGCCGGGTCCGGCTCCCGGGTCGCCCGGTCCATGTCCTTGAAGAGCTGCTGGGCGACGGGGTCGCCGGCCCACCGGGTGTATCCCATCCACAGGTTCTGGGGCCCGTAGTTGTAGTGCATGATCAGGTCGGCGTCGAGCCCGAACTGATTGGGGTTGGACGCGGCGGCGACGACCTGGTAGTCCTGCTTCTGGTCCATCTTGGTGAAGACGGCCGTGGTTTCCTGCGGCGCCAGGGTCGTGTGCACGCCGACCGCGTCCCAGGAGGACTTGATGGTCGGCAGGCAGTCCACGATCCAACTGACGTTCACCGCGAGGATGTTGACCCTGAGGCCCGTGACGCCGGCCGCCTTCAGCAGCGCCTTCGCCTTGTCGGGGTCGTAGTCGTAGACGGTCTTGGCGCGCCGGTAGGCGGGGTTGCCCTCGTTGAGGAAGGAGGAGGCGGGCTTCCCGTGTCCCTTCAGGGCGACCTGCACCATCTTCTCGGTGTCGATGGCGTAGTGCAGCGCCTGCCGCACCCGCACGTCGTCGAAGGGCTTGTGCTGGGTGTTGAACATCAGGAACAGGTTGTTCATCCCGGCCCCACCGGCGACCTTCAGCCCGCCCTGCTCCAGCCGCGCGATGTTGGCGTACGGGATGTTGTCCGCGATCTGCGCCCCGGCGTCGGACCCGGAGATCTTCGCGACCCGCGGGGCGGCGTCCACGATGGTCAGCCAGTTCATCCGCTTGAAGGCGGGCTTGCGGGGTCCGTTGTAGGCGGCGAACGCCTCGAAGGTGGTGTTGGACTTCGGGTGGTGCGCGGTCTGCCGGTACGGCCCCGAGCCCACGGCCAGCCCCTTGACGGCGTCGTCCCAGGCGCCGGGCCTGGAGAAGACGTGCTTCGGCATGATCTTGGCAAGGGTGAGCCGGGAAAGCCCGTCGGGGAAGGGGAACTTGAGCACGAGCTCGACGGTGCGGGCGTCGACCTGGCGCACGCTGCCCAGCCAGCTCGCGAAGAACCCCTTGGCGAGGGTCTGGGTCTTGGGGTCGAGGATCCGGTCGAAGACGAACACGACGTCCTCGGCGGTGACGGGCTCGCCGTCGTGGAAGGTCGCGCCCGAGCGCAGTGTGAACCGCCAGGTGGTGGCGTTCGGGTTGCCGGGGATCGCCGTCGCGAGGGCCGGATACGGCACCCGGGTGATCGGATCGGTGTCCAGCAGCCCCTCGTAGATGTGGTTGTTGGCGGCCATGCAGAACGCCGACGCCGTCTGCGTCGGGTCCCAGCTGCCGTCGTTGCCGTAGCCGATCACCGCGGTCAGTGTCCGGTCCTTGCCGCTGCCGCCGCTCCCGGTGTCGTTCGTGGACTCCGGTCCCGCTGAGCAGCCCGCCAGCACGGGCGGCAGTACGGCGGCCGCGCCCAGCGCACCCGTGTACTTCAGGAACGACCGGCGGCGCGGTGCCGGTACGTCGGGGCTCACGTCGTCGCGCACGGGTCCTCCAGCAAGTCGTCGGGGGGAGGGAGGGGGTGGGAGATACGACGTCCTACGTCCTACGTCCGGTCGGTAGCGCGACCATAGGAGGGGGCGTGGGGGTGGTCAAGACGGCGCACACGAATGGCCTAGCCGCCACAGGACGTACCAATGGCGGCGGGAAAAGCCGGAAGGCGGCGGAAAGTTGGGCCGGGCGCCCGCGGCTCCGCCCGGCCTCCGTGAGCGGCGGCCCGGTCAGTCCGTGCGGCCCTCCACGACGAGGTTGCCCTCCGGCGTCAGCCGGGCGAGGTCGCCGGTGCGGAGGAAGCCGTCCGAGGTGAAGGCGCGGGCGTTGTACTCGGGGGACCGGTAGGAGCCGCGCGGGGTGCAGGGGCCGTGGGCGAGGAGTTCACCGGCCTCGCCCGCGGGGGCGTCGATACGGATCTCGTCGGCCGGGGAGACGGGTCGGCCCTGTGTCGTGAGCACCACCTCCCGCGGGTCGTCGAGGCGGGTGGCGGTCAGCAGCCCCTCCGCCCTGCCGGACACCTGCTTCCCACTCCGATGTGACAGTCGTGTGCGCGCCCGCCTTCAACATATTGTTCAACGGCATCGGCGGGACAGCGCTTGGGTGAGAATGGGTGCCATGAGTCTGTTCCGGGACGACGGCATCGTGCCGCGCACCCAGAAGCTGGGTGAGGCGGATCGCGGCATGCCGTGGCTGCCCGGGGGGCGACCCCCGGACCCCCGGCCGAGCGAAGGCCGGGGTCGGTCATGAGTCTGTTCCGGGACGACGGCATCGTGCTGCGCACCCAGAAACTGGGTGAGGCGGATCGCATCATCACCTTGCTCACGCGCGGTCACGGCCGGGTACGGGCCGTGGCGCGCGGGGTGCGGCGGACCAAGTCGAAGTTCGGGGCCCGGCTGGAGCCCTTCTCCCACGTCGACGTGCAGTTCTTCGCGCGGGGGAGCGAACTGGTCGGGCGCGGGCTGCCGTTGTGCACGCAGAGTGAGACCATCGCGCCGTACGGTGGCGGTATCGTGACCGACTACGGGCGGTACACCGCCGGGACGGCCATGCTGGAGACCGCCGAGCGGTTCACCGACCATGAGGGCGAGCCGGCCGTACAGCAGTATCTGCTGCTGGTGGGCGCCCTGCGGACGCTCGCTCGCGGGGAGCACGCGCCCCATCTCGTCCTGGACGCCTTTCTGCTCCGCTCCCTGGCCGTCAACGGATACGCGCCAAGTTTCGGCGACTGCGCGAAGTGCGGAATGCCCGGCCCGAACCGGTTCTTCTCGGTCGCCTCCGGCGGCTCCGTCTGCGTCGACTGCCGGGTGCCCGGCAGTGTCGTACCGTCGCCGCAGACCCTGGTGCTCCTCGGTGCGCTGCTTACGGGAGACTGGGAGACGGCGGACGCGTGCGAGGCGCGGTACGTCCGCGAGGGCAGCGGGCTGGTGTCCGCCTACCTGCACTGGCATCTGGAGCGCGGCCTGCGCTCCCTGCGGTACGTAGAGAAGTAAGCACGGCACGGTCGAGGAGACGAGAGCACATGGTGGTACGCGGGATCCTGGGGCGCCAGCGGCGCGAGTACAAGGCGCCGGAGCCGCACCCCTCCGGTGCGCGCGCGCCGAAGCTGCCGGGTGAACTCGTCCCCCATCACGTGGCGATCGTCATGGACGGCAACGGCCGGTGGGCCAAGGAGCGCGGGCTGCCCCGCACCGAGGGGCACAAGGTCGGTGCGGAGCGGGTGCTCGACGTGCTCCAGGGCTCCATCGAGGTCGGTGTGCGCAACATCTCCCTGTACGCCTTCTCCACCGAGAACTGGAAGCGTTCGCCCGACGAGGTCCGCTTCCTGATGAACTTCAACCGCGACTTCATCCGGAAGACCCGCGACCAGCTCGACGAACTCGGCATCCGGGTGCGCTGGGTGGGCCGGATGCCCAGGCTGTGGAAGTCGGTCGCCAAGGAGCTGCAGGTCGCCCAGGAGCAGACCAAGGACAATGATCTGCTGACGCTGTACTTCTGCATGAACTACGGCGGCCGGGCCGAGCTCGCCGACGCGGCGAAGGCGCTGGCCGAGGACGTGGTGGCGGGGCGCCTGGACCCCGCGAAGGTCAGCGAGAAGACCATCCAGAAGTACCTGTACTACCCCGACATGCCGGACGTGGACCTGTTCCTGCGCCCCAGTGGCGAGCAGCGCACCTCCAACTACCTGCTCTGGCAGAGCGCGTACGCCGAGATGGTCTTCCAGGACGTGCTGTGGCCCGACTTCGACCGCCGTGACCTGTGGCGGGCCTGCCTCGAATTCGCCTCCCGCGACCGGCGGTTCGGCGGCGCCGTCCCGAACGAGGAACTCCTCGCCATGGAGGCCGCGATGAAGGGCGAGTCCACCTCGTAGCCATCGGCGGTTCATCGGGGCCGCCGAGCATGAGGGACTCATGAGACGTCTCACTCCTGTCCTCGCCCTCGGCGCCCTGCTCCTCACCACGCTGCCCGCGCACGCCGCCGACGGCCCCGCGCACCGCGAGAGCTACGGCACCAAGGCGCCGTACGAGTCCCGGCAGGGTGCCCACGCCTACCAGCGGCCGCCGGCCGGCTTCGAGCCCGTCCTCACCGAGAACGTCTCCCGGCACGGCTCCCGTGCGGCGACCGGCAGCGAGGACGGCGACCTGGTCCTCGGCCTGTGGGACCAGGCGCAGGAGGACGGCCGACTCACCGAAGAGGGCGAGGAGTTCGGTCCGACCGTGCGGGCGCTCATGGCCGCCATGGACAAGGTCGGGTACGGCAACCTCAGCGGACGCGGCCGGCAGGAGATGCGGGACACCGCGACGCGCATGGAACAGCGCCTGCCCACCCTGTTCGCGAAGATCGCCGACGAGGGCGAGAAGATCGACGTGGTCAGCTCCGGGCAGGGGCGGGCCGTGGACAGCGCCGCCGAGTACACCGGCGCCCTCGCCGCCGCCGACCCCGCGCTGAAGCCGCTGATCGGGGCGACCCGTACCGACAAGGACCTGCTGTACTTCCACAAGGCGGCCGGCGGCGCGGCGTACCGCGACTACATCGCGAACGACCAGCGCCTCAAGGGCACCCTGAACGCGATCACCGACCAGCCGAGGACACACCAGGCCGCGCGGAGCGTGCTGCGGCGGATCTTCGAGAAGTCCTTCGTCGACGGGATCTCCGACCAGGTCGGCGCGGCGCAGGCGATCTACGACCTGTACGCCATCGCGCCCGCGATGATCCAGGAGAGCCCCGACGGCAGGGGCTGGGGCCTGGACCGCTACCTCTCCCGCTCGGACGCCGCCTGGTTCGGCTACCTCGGGGACGCGGAGGACTTCTACGAGAAGGGCCCCGGCTTCTCCGACAGCGACATCACGTACAAGATGGCGGGCGTCCTCCTCGACGACTTCTTCAGGCAGGCCGAGGCCCGGCGCGCCGGCACCGGCGACCTCGGCGCGGAGCTGCGCTTCACCCACGCCGAGGAGATCATCCCGCTGGCCGCGCTGATGGGCCTGCCGGGCAGCACGCAGCCGGCAGCACCGGGGGAGCCGTACGCGTACGCCGACGACCCCTGGCGGGGCGCTTCCGTCGCTCCGCTCGGTGCCAACATCCAGTGGGACGTCTTCCACCGGGGCGACCGCTATCTGGTCCGCATGCTCTACAACGAGAAGGAGACGGCGTTCAAGGCCGGGTGCCGTCCGATCTCCAGGGGCAGCGCGTTCTACGACCTGGACGAACTGGAGCGCTGCTTCGGCCGTGGCTGACGGCTGCCGGTACGATCCCGCCTCATGGTCATGAACATGGGGCGGGACGCCGAACAGGGCGTGGTGGAGCTGGCCTTCGAGCCGGTCGCGGGGGATTTCGCGGGGGCACTGCGGGAGCGCAGGCGGTTCAACCGGGCCGGGCGGATCTCCAAGGCGGCCCTGGTCCTGCTGGCCGTCGCCTGGGTGCTGGTCGCGGCGGCCGCGGTGTCCGGGGGAGACGCCGACTGGTTCCTGCTGGTCTACCTGCCCCTGCTCGCCCTACTGCTGCTCTGCGTGCCCCGGTTGCAGGCCCGCCGGCTCATGAAGGTCGTCGGCCGTAACGGGGTGCACCACGTGACCGTCACGGACGCCGGGATCTCGATGACCACCGACAACAGCACGGCGTCCGCCAACTGGGCCGCGCAGCCGCGCTACCGGGAGACCAGGGACGCCTTCCTCACCTTCAGCGACGACAAGAACGCCACCTGCTTCACCGTGCTGCCCAAGCGTGCTCTGCGGAACCCGGCCGACGCGGACAGGCTGCGGAAGATCCTCGACCGCAACCTGACCCGGGCCTGAGCGTCACTCTCCGGCGCAGGCGCAGTCCGCGCACGTGCCGAAGATCTCCACCGTGTGGGCCACGTTGACGTAGCCGTGCTCCGCGGCGATGGCCTCCGCCCACTTCTCCACCGCCGGGCCCTCCACCTCCACCGCCTTGCCGCAGCTGCGGCAGACCAGGTGGTGGTGGTGCTCGCCGCTGGAGCAGCGGCGGTACACGGACTCGCCCTCGGACGTGCGCAGGACGTCGACCTCGCCGGCCTCGGCGAGGGACTGCAGCGTGCGGTAGACGGTGGTGAGCCCGACCGCGTCGCCCTTGTGCTTGAGCATGTCGTGCAGTTCCTGCGCGCTGCGGAACTCCTCGACCTCGTCCAGGGCCGCGGCCACGGCTGCACGCTGGCGGGTCGCGCGGCCCTTCACGGGCGGTCCAGCGGTCGTCACCGTTGCCTCCTCACGTCTCGCTTCTGCCTGGGCCGCCATTGTGCCAGCCCGGGCTGTCAGCGGTCAGACGCCGATCTTGTCCCCGGCCGCTCTCGTGGCCGGAACCGAGCACTCCGCCGGGTCCCCGGCGGGCTGTGCCGCGGCGGCCGCGCGGGCGCGTCGGCGGGCCAGCGGCGTGGCCAGGGCCGACAGCGCGACGAACGCGGCGATGGTCAGCAGGACGATGGTCGCGCCGGGCGGAACGTCCTGGTAGTACGAGGTGACCGTGCCGCTGACGGTCACCGCCACCCCGATCACGACGGCGATCACGAACGTGGCCGCGAAGCTGCGGGTGAGCTGCTGTGCCGCCGCCACCGGCACCACCATCAGCGCGGACACCAGCAGCAGGCCGACCACCCGCATGGCGACCGTCACCGTGACCGCCGCCGTCACCGCCGTGAGCAGGTTCAGCGCACGCACGGGCAGGCCCGTGACCCGCGCGAACTCCTCGTCCTGGCTGACCGCGAACAGCTGGCGGCGCAGGCCGAGCGTGACCAGGACGACGAACGCGGCCAGCAGGCAGATGGAGACGACGTCCGACTGCGACACCGTCGACAGCGAGCCGAACAGGTACGTCGTCAGGTTCGCGTTGGAGCCCGTCGGCGCGAGGTTGATGAACATCACGCCGCCGGCCATGCCGCCGTAGAAGAGCATGGCGAGGGCGATGTCGCCGCGGGTCCTGCCGTACCAGCGGATCAGCTCCATCAGGACCGCGCCGAGCACCGAGACGGCCGTGGCCATCCACACCGGGGAGGTGGACAGGAGGAAGCCGAGGCCGACGCCGGTCATCGCCACATGTCCGATGCCGTCGCCCATCAGGGCCTGGCGGCGCTGGACCAGGTAGATGCCGACCGCGGGCGCGGTGATGCCGACCAGGACGGCGGCGAGCAGCGCCCGCTGCATGAAGGCGTAGTTCAGGAAGTCCATCAGCTCAGCAGTCCCGTCCGCAGAGGTTCGGCGCCCGCCGGTGCGTGCGGGTGTACGTGGTCGTGGCCGGGGAGGGCGTGCTGTCCCACGGCGCGCGGGGGCGGGCCGTCGTGCAGGACGCAGCCGTCGCGCAGGACGACCGCCCGGTCGATCAGGGGCTCCAGAGGACCCAGTTCGTGCAGCACGAGCAGGACCGTCGTACCGGCGTCGACCTGCTGTTCCAGCGTGCGGGCGAGCACCTCCTGGCTGGCCAGGTCGACGCCCGCCATCGGCTCGTCCATGATCAGCAGTTCGGGCTCGGCGACGAGGGCGCGGGCGATCAGGACGCGCTGGTGCTGGCCGCCGGAGAGGGCGTTCACCGAGTCCTTCGCCCGGTCGGCCATCCCGACCAGCTCCAGGGCCCGGTGCACGGCGTCCCGGTCGGCCCTGCGGAAGACGCCGAAGCGGGTGCGGGAGAGCCGGCCGGACGAGACGATCTCGGTGACCGTCGCGGGTACGCCCCCCGCGGCCGTCGTGCGCTGCGGTACGTAGCCCACGCGTGCCCAGTCGCGGAAGGCGCGGCGCGGGGTGCCGAACAGCTCGATGGTGCCGCCTGCGGGCGCGACCTGGCCGACGATCGTGCGGATCGCCGTGGACTTGCCCGAGCCGTTGGCGCCGAGCAGCGCGACGACCTCGCCGCGGCCGACGGTGAGGTCGATGCCGCGCAGCACGGGACGTCCGCCGAGTTCGGCGGTCACCCCGCGCAGGGCTATCACGGGCTCACTGGTCATGTCGTCTCCCGTACGGGTCACTTGGCGCCCAGCGCCTGCTGGAGGGCCTTGAGGTTGGCCTCCTGGACGGAGAAGTAGTCCTTGCCGCGGGACTTGGCCGTGATGCCCTCGATCGGGTCCAGCACGTCGGTCTTCAGGCCCGCGTCGTGCGCGATGGTCTTCGCGGTCTTGTCGCTGACGAGCGTCTCGTAGAAGACGGTGGAGACGCCGTCCGCCCTGGCCATCGTCTCCAGGTCCCGCACGCGCGCGGCGCTGGGCTCCGACTCGGGGTCGAGGCCGTTGACGGCCTCCTCGGTGAGGCCGTAGCGCTCGGCGAGGTAGCCGAAGGCGGCGTGGGTGGTGATGAAGACCTTGGTCTTCGTGTCCGCCAGGCCGTCCCTGAACTGCTTGTCCAGGCCGTTCAGCTGCTTGACCAGGGTGGCGGTGTTCTTCTCGTAGTCGCCGGTGTGTTTCGGGTCGGCCTTCTCGAAGGCCCTGCCGACACCCTCGGCGACCTGGGCGTAGCGCACGGGGTCGAGCCAGATGTGCGGGTCCTCGGCGCCGGCCTCCTCGCCCTGGTGGGTGTCGTGCGCGGCGGCGTGCCCGCCGACCTCGTTGCCGTGCACCTCCAGCGTGGTCAGGGAGGCCGCGTCGATCTTCGTCCTCACCGGGGACTGGGCCACCGCGTCGTCCACGGAGGGCTGGAGGTTCTTCAGGTACAGCACCGCGTCGGAGTCCTGGAGCCGCGCGATCTGCCGGGGGCTGATCTCCAGGTCGTGCGGTTCCTGGCCGGGGGAGGTGAGACTGGTGACGTGGACGTGGCTGCCGCCGATCCGCTCGGCCAGGAAGGCCATGGGATAGAAGGACGCGACGACGTCGAACTTGCCCGTGTTCGCCGCCTCCGCCCGGTCGCTGGAGCAGGCGGAGAGCGTGCCGGTCCCGAGGGCGGTGACCGCGGTGAGCGCGGCGGCGGGTATGAGGCGTCGTCGTACGTTCATGACAGTCATTTTCAACAAACATGGAAACCGTTGTCAACAATCGCCGGTAAGGGCCCGGTGAGGGTCCTGGGGCGGGCCTTCAGGTGGGGGGCGATTTGGCCGTGGGGGAGCCTGCGCCGGTAACCTGAATCATTCGCTGGAAGCATCTCGCTTCAACGCCCGTCGTCGTAATGAAGAGAGCACCGTGGCCGCCGACAAGATCGACACCATCGTCAGCCTGAGCAAGCGCCGTGGCTTCGTTTTCCCCTGCAGTGAGATCTACGGCGGACAGCGTGCCGCCTGGGACTACGGACCGCTGGGTGTCGAGCTCAAGGAGAACATCAAGCGCCAGTGGTGGCGCTACATGGTGACGTCGCGCGAGGACGTGGTCGGTATCGACTCGTCCGTCATCCTGGCCTCCGAGGTCTGGGTCGCGTCCGGCCACGTCGCCACCTTCACGGACCCGCTGACCGAGTGCACCGCGTGTCACAAGCGGTTCCGCGCCGACCACCTGGAGGAGGCGTACGAGGAGAAGAAGGGCCACGCCCCGGCGAACGGCCTCGCCGACATCAACTGCCCGAACTGCGGCAACAAGGGCCAGTTCACCGAGCCCAAGCAGTTCTCGGGTCTGCTGTCGACGCACCTCGGCCCGACCCAGGACAGCGGTTCCGTCGCGTACCTGCGCCCGGAGACCGCCCAGGGCATCTTCACCAACTTCGCCCAGGTGCAGACCACCTCGCGCCGCAAGCCGCCGTTCGGCATCGCCCAGATGGGCAAGTCGTTCCGCAACGAGATCACGCCGGGCAACTTCATCTTCCGCACCCGCGAGTTCGAGCAGATGGAGATGGAGTTCTTCGTCAAGCCGGGCGAGGACGAGAAGTGGCAGGAGTACTGGATGGAGCAGCGCTGGAACTGGTACACGGGCCTCGGCCTGCGTACGGAGAACATGCGCTGGTACGAGCACCCGAAGGAGAAGCTCTCCCACTACTCCAAGCGCACCGCCGACATCGAGTACCGCTTCCAGTTCGGCGGTAGCGAGTGGGGCGAGCTGGAGGGTGTCGCCAACCGCACCGACTACGACCTCGGCGCCCACTCCAAGGCCTCCGGCCAGGACCTCTCCTACTTCGACCAGGAGGCCGGCGAGCGCTGGACGCCGTACGTCATCGAGCCCGCGGCCGGTGTCGGCCGCGCGATGCTGGCCTTCCTCCTCGACGCCTACGTCGAGGACGAGGCGCCGAACGCCAAGGGCAAGATGGAGAAGCGCACGGTGCTGCGCCTGGACCACCGCCTCGCCCCGGTGAAGGTGGCCGTCCTCCCGCTGTCCCGCAACCCCGAGCTGTCCCCGAAGGCCAAGGGGCTCGCCCAGGCGCTGCGCCAGCACTGGAACATCGAGTTCGACGACGCCGGTGCCATCGGCCGCCGCTACCGCCGCCAGGACGAGATCGGTACGCCGTACTGCGTGACCGTCGACTTCGACACGCTCGAGGACAACGCGGTCACGGTGCGTGAGCGCGACTCGATGAAGCAGGAGCGTGTGTCGCTGGACCAGATCGAGGGCTACCTCGCCGGGCGCCTGCTCGGCTGCTGAGGCCCGCGGCGCTTCGGCTGCGCTCGCCCACCCACCGCCCGAAACCCTTCGGCCGGTGGGTGGGCCTTTTGCCGCCGGAGCCCTGTGCTCACGACCGGGCCGCCGCCCCCCCCCGCGCTCGCTGAAGGAGGTGCCGGCGGACGGCGGGGTGCCCAGCACCGCCTGCTCGGCGACGATCACTCCCGGCTCCACGGTCTCGTAGGTCGACGGTTGCAGAGTGAGTGCGCGCCCGACCCTGACGAGAGCGGCGCGCCGCACTGCTCGTCACCGCCTCGCGGAGCCGGCCGGCCGAATCCGGCGCCGGTCAACGCCCTTGCAGCGCCTTCACGTTGTCGCCGAAGGTCCAGTTCTTCGCGCCGTCCCAGTTGATCGACCAGGTCATCAGGCCCTTGAGCGAGGTGCCGTAGTGCTTCCAGGCCTGGGAGACCAGGGACGGGGACATGTAGCCGCCGCCCGCGCCGGTCTGGGCCGGCAGGCCCGGGACCTGCTTGTCGTACGGCACCTTGATGGTCGTGCCCTGGACCACCAGGCCCTTGTTCAGGCAGTCGGTCTGGGCGGTGAAGCCAGCGACCGTGCCCGCCTCGTAGGAGTCGCCGGAGCAGCCGTACATGCTGCCGTTGTAGTACTGCATGTTCAGCCACCACAGCCGGCCGTTGTCGGCGTACTTCTTGATGATCGGCAGATACGCGCCCCAGATCGAGCCGTAGGTGATGCTGCCGCCGGTGACGTACGCGGTCTCGGGAGCCATCGTCAGGCCGAAGTTCGACGGCATCTGGGCGAGGATGCCGTCGATGATGCGGATCAGGTTCGCCTGGGACGTGGACAGTCGGGTGATGTTCCCGCTGTTCGTCAGGCCCGTCTCGATGTCGATGTCGATGCCGTCGAAGTCGTACTTCTTCAGGATCGGGACGATCGTCGAGACGAACCTGTCCGCCACGGCGGTGGAGTTGAGGTCGATGCCGGCCGCCGCGCCGCCGATGGAGAGCAGGATCGTCCGGCCCGACGCCTTCGCCGCGCACATCTCCGCGGGCGTCGCCACCTTCACTCCCGTGTCCATGCCGTCCTCCCACAGCGCCGTGCCGTCGGAGCGGATGACCGGGAAGGCCGCGTTGATCACGTTGTAACCGTGCGCGGGGATGCGGGAGTCGGTGATCGGGGTCCAGCCGAACGGCGGGTGGACGCCGTTGGCGGAGCCGTCCCAGTTCTCCCAGTAGCCCTGCAGCACCTTGCCGGCGGGGCGGGACTTCACCGCGCAGGTGTCGGCGGCGGAGGCGGTGGGGGCGCCCGGCAGCTGGGTGAGACAGGCGGTCGCCAGTGCGGCGGCGAGCAGGGACAGCGTGCGGCGGAGCATGCGGGCCTCCCGGTGGGGGTGCGGTGAGGTGTCGTAGGCATGACATTTCGCGCCTCTGACAGTGCTCTGGTCCAGACCTTTCGTCAAGAGGTCTGGACCAGTTGCCCCGCCGCTGCTTTCAAAGTTGGACTGACAGATATTGAAATCTGTCAGCTGTCATGGCATCGTGAAGGCATGACGATGCGAACCCGAACCCTCGGAACCACCGGCCCCCGGACCTCCGCCCTGGGCCTCGGCTGCATGGGCATGTCCGCGCTCTACGGCGAGGCCGACCGCGCGGAGTCCGTCGCGACCATCCACGCCGCCCTGGAGGCAGGCGTCACCCTGCTCGACACCGGCGACTTCTACGCCATGGGGCACAACGAGATGCTGATCGGCGAGGCCCTGCGCACCGCCCCGGCCGCCCTCCGCGAGCAGGCCCTGACCAGCGTGAAGTTCGGCGCCCTGCGCGATCCGGCGGGCAACTGGAGCGGCTACGACGGCCGTCCGGCCGCCGTGAAGAACTTCGCCGCCTACTCCCTGCAGCGCCTCGGCGTCGACCACATCGACGTCTACCGGATCGCCCGCCTCGACCCGGACGTACCGATCGAGGAGACCGTCGGCGCGATCGCGGAACTGATCGAGAAGGGATACGTCCGGCACGTCGGACTGAGCGAGGTCGGCGCCGAGACCGTCCGGCGGGCCGCCGCCACCGCCCCGATCGCCGACCTCCAGATCGAGTACTCGCTGATCAGCCGGGGCATCGAGCGGGACATCCTGCCCACCACCCGCGAACTGGGCATCTCGATCACGGCGTACGGCGTGCTCTCCCGCGGTCTGATCTCCGGTCACTTCTCCCGCGACCGGCAGCTGGCCCCCACCGACTTCCGCGCCCACTCGCCCCGCTTCCAGGGCGAGAACCTCCAGCACAACCTGGACCTGGTCGAGGCCCTGCGCAGGATCGCCGAAGGGAAGGGCGTCACGGTCGCGCAGACCGCCATCGCCTGGGTGCTCTCCCGGGGTGAGGACATCGTGCCGCTGGTCGGCGCCCGCACCCGCGCGCGGCTCACCGAGTCGCTGGGCGCTCTGGACGTCACCCTGGACGCGGCCGACCTGGCGGCGATCGAGGAGGCCGTACCGGCGGACGCGGCGGCCGGCGACCGCTACCCGACGGCGCAGATGGCACACCTCGACAGCGAGCGCTGACCATGACGCCGGGTACGGTCTAAGGCATGGCACCGCCCACCGAGACCCTGACCGCCGAGCGCATCCTCGAAGCGACCGAGGAGGTGCTGCGCCGCCACGGCCCGGCCAAGGCCACCGTGGTCGACGTCGCCCGTGCGCTCGGCGTCAGCCACGGCAGCGTCTACCGGCACTTCCGCACCAAGGCCGCGCTGCGCGAGGCGGTCACCAAGCGCTGGCTGGACCGCACGTCCCAGCGGCTCGCCGTCATCGTCGCCGGCGGCGGCGGACCCGAAGAGCGGCTGCGGGCCTGGCTCGCGGCCCTGTTCCAGGCCAAGCGCCACAAGGCGGGCGACGACCCCGAACTGTTCGCCACCTACACGGTGCTGACCGGCGAGAACGGCACGGCGGTCGGCGACCACATCGCCGACCTGACCGCGCAGCTGACCCGGATCATCACGGAAGGGGCCGGGTCGGGCACCTTCCCGGTGTCCGACCCGGCCGCCGCGGCCCGAGCCGTTTTCCAGGCCACCGGCCGTTTCCACGACCCCTGTTACGCCCGGGAGTGGTTCGCTCCCGGCGTCGACGAGGAGTTCACGGCCGTCGTGGACCTGCTGATACGGGGACTCAGCTCACCGTCACCGTGACGGTCGGCGAGTAGACCTTCCCGGACTTCGTCGCGCTCGCAACCCGCAGCGTGTGCGTGCCCTTCTTGCTGAGCTTGGTCGTGATCGCGTACGAGCTGCCCGTCTTCACCTTGCCGGTGGCGCGCAGGGGCATCCACTTGCCGTTCGTCTGCTGCTGGAGCACCAGCGGGGAGCCGACCTTCAGCCCCTTGGTGCGGCCGGTGAACACCACGGAGTGTCCGGCCTTCACCGAGGTGGGTTTGGCTGTGAGGGTGATCGAAGCCATCCCGGTCGCCGGGCTGACCGTGGGGGAAGTCATGGGTGAGGGGGTGCCAGTGGCGGCGAGGGCTCCGGCCGTTCCGCCGGAGAGCAGTGCCACGGAGAGTGCACTCGCTCCGAGCGCGAGGCCGTAGCGATGGCGGAGTACCGAGGTCATATCTGTCTCCTGTTCGCTCGATGAACCTCTACAAGGCTGGCCCGGCTTTCCGGAACCGGCCACTCGAGCGGGTAAGAGCGCAGGTCAAGTGGCGTATGGGGGCCTGGCGTCGCTACCTCGACGGCTGTCGGGCCGCCGGATCGACCGTCGCCTGATGGGCCTCGGCCAGATGCTCCTCCGCCTTCAGCCACGGCAGGAACTGGGCGCCTCTGCGCCAGCCGCACGTGTCGCATCTGATCGTGCGCTGCACTCCCGTGCGTTGGACCCGTACGACGTGCTCCCGGCCGTGCTGGTCCCAGCGGCTGACCTTGCTCGTGCTGTTGCCCTGTGGCATGGCCCTCACGTCTCCTCGCGTCCGCAACATCCGGCCGGGACAGGAGTGTGCAGCAAGACGAACATCAACAGGGGGAGCTTCACCCGGAGTTGTCCAAGCCGTGCCCGGAGCCGGCCGTCCCGGGCACGGTTCAGCCGATCTCGCGGGGCAGCCGCAGGCTGAGCAGCCCGGTCAGCACGACCCCGGCCAACTGCACCAGCAGGGTGGTGACCAGCGCGTCCCGCATCCCCAGGCGTGGCACGAGGGTGAGGAACAGGGTGCCGAGCGTGGCCACCCCGAGCGCCAGTGCGGACTGCTGGGTGGTGACCATCACACCGCTGCCGACACCGGCCCGGGCGGTCGGCACCTCGGACATCACGATCCGGAAGACATTGGGAAGTTGGAGCGCCTGCCCGGCACCGGCCACGGCGGCGCCCGGCAGCAGCGAGCCGAGGTCCAGGTGCGGCCAGTCGCGCCACGCCGCCAGCACGATCAGCAGCACGCCCACACCCTGAAGCACCGAGCCCGCGGTGACGACCCGGGTGCCGTACCGGCCGATCAGCCTCGGTCCGGCGAGGGAGACGAACAGGAACACCACGGCCATCGGCGCGAGCGCGAGGCCGGCCGGCACCGGACCCAGGCCGGCGCCCTGCTGCAGCGCCAGCGCGATGACGAACATGAACCCGCTGAAGCCGATGGAGAACGGCAGGATCAGCAGCAGACCCCGCCGCAGCGAGGCCAGCGCCAGCAGGCTCGGCGGCACCAGCGGGGTTCGCCCCGCCCGGTCGGCCCGCCGCTCCACGGCCCAGAACGCGCCGGCGGCGAACGGGAACGCGGCCAGCGACAACCACGTCCACAGCGGCCAGCCCGCCGCCCGTCCCTCGGTGAGCGGGGCGAGCAGCGTCAGCAGCGACACCGCGAGCAGCACGGTGCCGGGCACGTCGACGGGCTCGGGGTGCTGCGAGCGGGTCTCGGGCACGACCCGCACGGCGAGCACCAGGCCCATGGCGACCACGGGCACGTTGACGAGGAAAACGGCCCGCCAGCCGGTGCCCGCGACATCGGCGGCGACGAGCACGCCGCCGAGTATCTGCCCGGCGACCATGGACAGCCCGGCGGTGGCGCCGTACAGGCTCATGGCCTTCGCGCGGCGGGCGCCGCGGGTGGTGGCCTGGATGGTGGCGAGCACCTGCGGCAGCATCGCGGCGGCCGAGGCGCCCTGCGCGACCCGCGCCGCGACCAGGCTCCAGGCGTCGGGCGCCAGCCCGCAGGCCAGGGAGGTCAGGCCGAAGGCGGCCATCCCGCCGAGGAACAGCCGGCGCCGCCCGAACAGGTCCCCGAGGCGCCCGCCGAGCACCAGCAGCACGGCATAGGCGACGCCGTACCCGGCCACGACAAGCTCCAGCACGGCCTCGCCCGCGGCGAGATCGCCGCCGATGGCCGGCAGGGCGACGTTGACGATGAAGAAGTCGACCAGCGGCAGCGCCGCGGCCAGCAGAACGGTGAACAGCCCGAGCCCGCCGAGCGCGGGCGGTGCGACCGTCGTGCGGACGGTCCGGGTGGTGACGGTTTCACTCATGCCCCCGAGCCTGCGCCGCCGCCCAGACTGGTACCAGAGTGTTCTGATCCTGGTAGAAGAAGTACCTGGCAACAGGATGACGGAGGCGGCACCCTGGAACCATGACGATGATGGCCCAGGAGACCGCCGCCGTGCAGACCGACCGCGGCGGCGCGGAGATCCGGCGGTACGAGCTGGCCGCGTTCCTGCGCAGCCGCCGTGAGCGCATCAGCCCCGAGCAGGTGGGCCTGCCGCGCGGGGCCCGGCGCCGCACCCCGGGACTGCGCCGCGAGGAGGTCGCGCAGCTCTCCGCGGTCGGCGTCACCTGGTACACCTGGCTCGAACAGGCCCGTGACATCCAGGTCTCCGTCCAGGTCCTGGACGCTCTCGCCCGCGCCCTGATGCTGGACGCCAGCGAGCGCGCCCACCTCTTCCAGCTGGCCGGCGCCACCGATCCGACGCCCGCGACGAGTTGCCCGAGCGTGACCCCGGCGCTGCGCCAGATGCTGCGCGGGCTGGAGCCCATTCCGGCCCTCATCCAGAACAGCCGGTACGACATCGTCGCCTACAACCGCACCTACGCCCATCTCCTGGGCGACCTGGACGCGATCCCGCCCGAGGACCACAACTGCATGCTCCTCGTCTACACCAACAAGGAGTGGCAGGCGTCCGTCGTCCACCTGGAGGAGACCCAGCGGCTGATGGCCGCCCGCCTGCGTGCCTCGTTCGCCGGCCACCTCGGCGAGCCGGCGTGGAAGATGCTTCTGAAGCGCCTGGAGACGGAATCCCCCAAGTTCCGTGAGAACTGGGAGCGTTACGAGGTCGTGGGCTCCCGCTCCAAGACCAAGGAGTTCCTCAACGCCCACGTGGGCCACCTCAAGCTGGAGCACACCGACCTCTGGCTGGGCCCCGAACCGGGCGCCCGTATGGTGACGTACACCCCGGTCGACGAGGAGGGCCGGGAGCGGCTGGAAAGGCTGTACGACATCGCCCTCGGGGCCACCGCCCGGACCTGAGCGAGCCGAGGCAGCAGGGGGACCGATGGCGCTGCCCCGCAAGGGAGCCCGCCGCATCGTGGTCGACGGCCTGACCCACCGCCGGCGTCTGCGTCACCGGCCGACCTACGCCCAGGCCCTGGGCTGGACCCCGGGCACCGCCGCGGTCGAACACGCCGACACCCCGGGCAGCACGCTCGTCGTCACCACGGCCCCGCCCCACCCGGGCAATCACCTCGGCCTGCCCGCCGCCCCGATCCGTCCCGCCGAGGTGGCCGGGGCCGTCCGGCGGGCCCTGCGGGAAGGCTGGATCCCGGTGAAACCCGGGTCCGCGTTCCGCCTCGACGCCCTGGACGATGTCCCTCCGACGGGCTGAGAGCAGGCACCCGTCACTCCGGTGGAGCGGGCTAGCCGTGGCTGACCTAGGCCCCCACCGTCTGCCGTACCTCCGGGGACTGCAGGGTCTCGGCCGTGCGTTGCGCCGTGGCGTGGGCCCAGCGGCCGCTGGTGAGGAGGCCGAGGGCGAGGACGGCCAGGCCGCAGGCGGTGAGGATCCACCAGCCGGGGCGGGCCGCGGAGACGAAGGTGTCGCGGTACGCCGACGAGGAGATCCCGGAGACCAGGACCGCGCCGACCACCGCGACGCCGAGCGTCTGGCCCAGCTGCCGGCTCGTTGAGGCGACGGCGGCGGCGACCCCGGCCTGGGCGCGCGGCATGCCGGAGACGGCCGTGTTGGTGATCGGCGCGTTCACGAAGCCGAAGCCGATGCCGAACAGGACGTACCCGATGAACAGGGTGGTGTTCGACGTCTCCGCCTCGAAGGCCGCGAAGAGGACACCGCTCGCGGTCATGGCCGTACCGGCGACCAGGAGGGGGACGCGGGGACCCCGGCTGCCCACCAGGCGGCCGGACAGCGGGGCGCACAGGAAGGTCGGCGCGGCCATCGGCAGCATCCAGAGGCCGGCGTGCAGGGCGTCGAGTCCGCGGACGTTCTGCAGGTACAGCGTGGACAGGAACAGGAAGCCGCCCAGCGCCGCGAACGCGCTGATCGCGATCACGGTGGCCCCGCTGAACGGAGCCGAGCGGAAGAAGCGCAGGTCGATGAGGGGTTCGGCGCGGCGGGGCTCGTACCAGAGCAGGGCCAGGAGGGCCGCGAGGGCGATCGCCGCGAACGGGAGCACCGAGGACGCGCCCGAGTCCGGGGCCTCGATGATCGCGTACGTCAGCGAGCCGAACAGGGCGATGACGAGGAGCTGGCCGACCGGGTCGGGCCGGCGGGCCTTGGGCGCGCGGGACTCGGGGACGAAGCGGAGGGTGAGCAGGAGGGCCGCGAGGCCGACCGGGAGGTTGATCCAGAAGATCGAGCGCCAGCTGACCGACTGGACCAGCAGGCCTCCGACCAGCGGACCCGCCGCCATGGATATGCCGACGACCGCGCCCCACACACCGATCGCGCGGGCCCGCTCGCGGGCGTCGGTGAAGGTGTTGGTGATGATCGACATGGCGACCGGGTTGAGCATGGAGCCGCCGATCGCCTGCACCATCCGGAACACCACCAGCAGGGACAGGTTCGGCGCGAGCGAGCAGAGCAGCGAGCCGATGGAGAAGACCACCAGGCCGGCCATGAAGACCCGCTTGCGGCCGATCCGGTCGGCCGTGGAGCCCGCGAGCATCAGCAGCGAGGCGAGCACCAGCGTGTAGGCATCGATCGTCCACTGCAGGCCGGAGGTGGTGGCGTGCAGATCGCGCTGCATGGACGGCAGCGCCACGTTCAGCACGGTGTTGTCCAGGCTCACGATCAGCAGGCTCATACAGCAGATCGCGAGCACGAGGAGACGGCGGCGGGGGCTCAACTCGGGCATGATTCCATCGTAAACCAATTTCAATAGTGCGTCTAACTAATGACTGTTACATGATCCTGGTGATCACGCAGCGTGCGCACCGGCTTCCCCCAGTACCCGCGCCGGCCCGGTCCAACCGCAGCACGCGGGCGGAGCCGGTCGAGCGGTGAGGGACAATGGTTCCTTGTCTCCTGCCGTACGTCCGTCCCGGAGCCGTCTGATGACCCACCCGCTCTCCATCGGCCCGCACGCCGTGGCGCCGCCCGTTGTGCTCGCACCCATGGCGGGCATCACCAACGCGCCGTTCCGCACCCTGTGCAGGGAGTTCAGCGGCGGCAAGGGCCTGTTCGTCAGCGAGATGATCACGACCCGGGCGCTGGTCGAGCGCAACGAGAAGACCATGCAGCTGATCAGGTTCGACGCGAGCGAGCAGCCCCGCTCGATCCAGCTGTACGGCGTCGACCCGGCGACCGTGGGCAAGGCCGTCCGCATGATCGCGGAGGAGGACCTGGCCGACCACATCGACCTGAACTTCGGCTGCCCGGTGCCGAAGGTCACGCGAAAGGGCGGCGGGTCGGCCCTGCCCTACAAGCGGAACCTGCTGCGCGCCATCGTGCGCGAGGCGGTCTCCGGCGCCGGTGACCTCCCCGTCACCATGAAGATGCGCAAGGGCATCGACGACGATCACATCACCTACCTCGACGCGGGCCGCATCGCCGTCGAGGAGGGCGTCACGGCGATCGCACTGCACGGCCGTACGGCCGCCCAGCACTACGGCGGCACCGCCGACTGGGACGCCATCGCCCGCCTGAAGGAGCACGTCCCGGAGATCCCGGTGCTCGGCAACGGCGACATCTGGTCGGCCGGGGACGCGCTGCGGATGGTGCGGGAGACAGGCTGCGACGGGGTCGTGGTCGGGCGCGGGTGCCTGGGGCGGCCGTGGCTGTTCGCGGACCTGGTCGCCGCCTTCGAGGGGCGGACGTCGTTCGCCCGGCCGACGCTGCGTGAGGTCGCCGACGTCATGGTCCGGCACGCGACCCTGCTCGGGGAGTGGATCGGGGACGAGTCCAAGGGCGTCGTCGACTTCCGCAAGCACGTCGCCTGGTACCTGAAGGGCTTCGCGGTGGGCTCCGAGATGCGCAAGCGGCTCGCGATCACGTCGTCCCTGCAGGAGCTGCGGGCCGGGCTGGACGAGCTGGACCTGGACCAGCCGTGGCCGGCCGGCGCGGACGGGCCTCGCGGCCGTACGTCCGGCAACAACCGGGTGGTGCTGCCGGACGGATGGCTGAAGGACCCCTACGACTGCGCGGGCGTGGGCGAGGACGCCGAACTGGACACGTCCGGCGGCTGACCGTCCCCGGGGCTCCCGCCCCGCTCCCTCAGTTCTTCTTGGGGTGCGGGGTCGAGCCGTACGCCGTCAGGAAGCGGTCCCGGAACGCGCTCATCTTCCACACCGGGGCGTTGTGCGCGGGACGCAGGCCGTCCGTCCAGCCCCAGGAGTCGATCTTGTCGAGGATCTCCGGGTCCTTGGCGACGATCGAGATCGGCACGTCACGGCTGGCGTGGTTCCCGCTGACCCGGGCGATCGGCTGGTGGTCGCCGAGGAACACCAGGACAGTGTCCTTGCTGCCGTAGCGCGTGAGCCACTCGGTCAGCGCGGTCACCGAGTACTGGATCGACTTGCCGTACTCCTGGCGGGACTTGGTGGTGTCGGCGATCACGTCGGCCGGCTTGTTGCCCGCCGCCTGGATGCCCTTGAAGATCGAGCCGTCGCCCAGCTGGTCCCAACCCACCATCTTCGGGATCGGCGCCCAGGGCTGATGGCTGGAGGTGAGGATCAGCAGCGACATCCGCGACCTGCCGTCGGCGGGCTTCTTGCTGTGCACCCGGTCCTGGTACTGCTGCAGCGCGTACTGGTCGGGCATGGTCGACCAGCTGAACTTCGGCCCCTTGTAGCCGAGTTGGAAGGCGTTGTAGACCTTGTCGAGGCCGTACCACTTCTGCTCCGGCCATCCCTTCTGCACGCCCGGCATGACACCGACCGTGTCGAAGGCCCCGGTCTTCTTGAACGCGTCCGTCAGGCTCATGTGGTCGCTGGCCATCACCGTGCGGTAGCGCTGCTGGTTGCTGATCCACAGCCCCGACATGGTGGTGGAGTGGCCGAGCCAGCTGCTGCCGCCGTAGGTCGCCGAGGTCAGCCAGCCGCTCTTGGCGTGGAAGCCGGCCTTGGCCAGGGCCTTGGTCCGGGCGTCCAGCGTGGTGTCCACACCGGGTGCCATGATCGGGTCCTCGATCGCGCTGCGGCCGTAGCTCTCGATGAACGTGAAGATCATGTCCTTGCCGCGCAGATCCGGGACGAGCTGGCTGCCCGGTGTGTTCCCGAAGGCGTCCACCTTGGCCACCTTCTGGAACGCCGCCTCGTCCCGCAAGGTGTTGCGTGCCTGCCGGACCTGCCACTTCAGCGCGGTCGCGGTGCGGTCGGCGGCGATCGGCACGCCGGACATCTGCAGGCCGAGCGAGGAGCAGGTGATCCAGACGACACCGGCGATCAGGGTGCCCCGGGTCGCGGTGCCCGGGTGCCGGGCGAGCAGATTGCCGAGCCGCACGGTCGACAGCGCCAGCAGCACGAACAGCAGCAGCACGAGGACGATCACGCCGGCCGTGGCGGCGAGCGTGGCCGTACGGCCGAGCGAGTCCTCCAGATACGACTCGGCGTCACCGAGCAGGCTCCAGTCGAGGACGGGGTTGAAGCCGCGGCCCAGATACTGGTTGAAGCCCATGTCGAGCGCGTTCAGCATGGTCAGCGCGGCCAGCGCCACCCCGGACACGGCGGCCAGCACCACCCGCGGCCGGCGCGGCAGGGCGAGCATCACGGCGGCCCCGATCACCCCTTCCGCCGGGATCCGCAGAAACGTCGAGGGCCCGAGCCGCACGACGGAGTTCGGCATCACGAGCGCGGCGACGACCAGGGCGGCGGCGAGCACGGTGACCGTGACGGACAGGGCCCGGGCGGCCGTGGGATACCGCTCCCGCCAGCGCCGCGTGCGGGCCCGCCAGGCGGCCCGCGGGCGGCGGAGCCAGGCGGTCCACGGGCGTCGGGCGGACCCCGGCACGGGGACGGGTGCGGGGGACGACTCCTCCGGCACAGCCCCCTCGGCTGCCTCTACGGCTGATTCGCGCGTGCTCATGTCCTGAGACAACCCGGCGTCCTTCCCTGCGAGACCGATCCGCCCTCCCGTACGACCACCTCAGGACGCTCGTTCACAGCGCGGGGCAAACACCTGGCAAACGCCGGCCGCACCCCCCGCAGGGGCGCGGGCCGTGAGCGACACGCGCTCCGCCGCGCGGGCCCGGCCGGCCGGCACGGACCCGCGGCCGACGACGGTGCTACACGCCCCCTACCGCTGTCAGCAGCGCAAGCGGTGCCGCGGCCGACCGCGACTCCCGTACGCAGGCATGCGGATACGGCACCGGCTCCGGATGCGTGTCCCGCCCGTACCCCGCGAGGACCTCCGGCAGCCGGTACCCCGCCACCACCGCCGCGTCGACCAGCGCGTGTGCCACCGCACGGGCCTCGTCGTGCAGTCCGTACCGCGCCAGACCCAACGTGATCAGCGCATTGTCATGGGGCCAGACGGAGCCGCGGTGATAGGACAGCGGGTGGTACGCCGCCTGCCCGGCGGCCAGCGTCCGGACACCCCAGCCGGAGAAGAAGTCCTCCTCCAGCAGCCGCCGGCCCACCACCTCGCCGTACTCCTTGTCCAGCAGCCCGGACCACAGCAGATGCCCCGCGTCGGACGCCAGCGCGTCGATCTGCCGGCCCGCGCCGTCCAGCGCGACCGCCGGGAAGGAGTGCTCCCGCATCCAGAAGTCCCGCTGGAAACGGTCCCGGAGATCGGCGGCGGCCTGCTCGAGCAGCGCCCCGTACGTCTCGTCGTCCCACACCGTGCGCGCCAGCCATGCCGTGCGGCGCAGCGCGTCGTACGCGTAGCCCTGCGCGCCCGCCGCCATCACCGCGCCGGTGGGCCGGGTGCCGTCGGCGCAGCACATGGCGCCGGGGGAGTCCTTCCAGTTCTGGTTGGCGAGGCCGCCCTCGTCGGCTCGGTAGACGAGATAGCCGCGCGAGGTCAGGCCGCCGTGGTCCAGCATCCAGCCGACGGCGGCACGCGCGTGCTCCGCCAGGCGCCGGGCCGGACCGGTGTCCCCGGTCTGCTCGACGTACGCGCCCAGCAGGACAAGGAACAGCGGGGTCGCGTCGACCGAGCCGTAGTACCGCCCGAACGGCACCTGCCCGAAGTGGGCCAGTTCGCCGTGCCGTACCTCGTGCACGATCTTGCCGGGCTGGGCGACCGGGAACGGTCCGGTTCCGGTCGCCTGGGTCGCGGCCAGCGCGGGGAGCGTGGCGGCGGCCAGTTCCGGGCGGTACGGCAGCGCGAACAGGGAGGTGAGCAGGGCGTCCCGGCCGAGCAGGGTGAGGAACCAGGGGGCGCCGCCGGCCGGGACACGCAGTTCCTCGCCGTCGGGGCCGCGCGCCGGCACCTGCAGCGCGGCCAGGTCGGCGAGGCCTCGTGCGCAGGCCGCCGCCAGTTCCGGCCAGCCGGTCGGGAAGGCCACGCCCTCCACGAACTGCTCTTCCTCGGCCAGGAGTTGCTCGTGCACGGAGGCCGGGTCACGGGGCACGCGCAGGGCGCGCTTCTCGCCGTGCGGGCGGGCGATCACGCGGAGCACCAGCTCGGTCGTGCCGTGCGGCGCCAGGTCGAGGGTCCACACCAGGCGGCGGGCGCCGGTGCCGGTCTCCTCCACGGCGTCGGGGGCGGGGTCGGCCGTGATGGTCGTACGGGACCGCCATTCGGCGCGCCGGTAGGTGAACTCGATGCCGTCGTCGAGGACTTCGCGCGAGCGTACGGCGCCGGGCTTGGCGTAGGTGCGGTGGTCGGAGCGGAGTTCGAACTGGTCGGTGAAGTCGGCGTCGGCGGTGAGGGCGAGCCGGACGGTGGTGGGCACCGGGCGGTTGCTGGTCACCCTGAGCGATTCGACGAACGAGCTGTCGCCGACGGCCTGCCGGCGGAAGAGGGTGTGCGCCGGGGGCTCCTGCCTCCCGCCGCGGGGGACCAGTACACAGCGGGCCGCGTCACCGTCGGTGACCGGGGTGAGCACCTCGGGCACGGCCCCGTCGACGGTGAGCTGCCAGCGGCTGAGGTGCCGGGCGTCCCGTACGAAGAACCCGTCCGGAGAGCCGCTGCCCCGGACCCCGCTGATGTCGCCCCGGTCGCCCACGGCGGCGAACGTCGCCCCGTGCACGAGCAGATGATGCCGGTCCGTCATGCCCGGTCGCCTCCTTCGTCATTCCTGTCGAACGTGCCGGTGGCCGCCTCGGTCACGCCCTCGCGGGCGCCCTTGAGAAGGTCTTTGTGCAGCTCGTGGTGCAGGTCGAGGGCGAGCGCGGCGGTCCAGCCGAAGCCGGTCGCGCCGCAGCCCTCGCCGGTGTGGGGGTCGACGTACTCCGCGAAACCGGTGGTCTCGGCGAGGTGCAGCACGGCCGCGCGCAGCGCGTCGGCCCGCTCCCGCTCGCCGTGCACGCGCAGGCCCCGCTCCAGCAGCCAGCTGGTGTTGAACCAGGCCGGACCGCGCCAGTACCGGTGCGGGTCGAAAGCCTCGCCGAGGAGGTCGTAGCTGGGGACGAGCCGGGTACGGTCGCCGAGCGAGAAGTGGGGGCCCCGCAGGGTGCGGACCAGCTCGGCGGCGATGCCGTGGGGCAGGCCGGGCAGCAGCAGGGGGATCAGCCCGGACACGCCCCGCTCGCGGATCAGCCCGCCGCCCCTGAGGTCCCGGCACAGGAACATGCCGGCCGCCGGGTCCCACAGCCGCTCCGCCAGCGCCGCCGTCAGCCGCTCGGCGCGCTCGTGCCGCGCGGTGCCGGAGGCGCCCAGCTCCTCGGCGATCCGGGCCAGCGCGTGCTCGGAGGCGATGAGCAGGGCGTTGAAGGAAGGGTCCTCGACGGCGAACTCCCCGCCCCCGGCCCCTCCTTTCCCGCCCGTACCGCCCCGGTGTCCGCCGTCGCGGTATCCGCTGTCCCGGTAGTCGGCGGCCAGCCGCACGTACCGCCCGTAGTCCAGATCCGTCGGCCGGTCCTCGGCCGCGCCGTGGGCGAGGTCGGCGCGGCGGAAGGAGCGGGCGGGGGCCGGGGCGATCCGGGCGAGCGGGGCGTCCCAGCAGGGGCTGTTGTCCATGCCCTGCTCCCACGGATGGACCACGGACGCCAGCCCCGCGCCGCCCAGGTCCCGGCGGTGCAGCAGATAGCGGTGCCAGGCGGCCAGGCGCGGGTACATCCGGGCCAGGAAGCCGCGCGCCCGGGACAGGCCGGGGTCGGCGCGGTGCACCAGCCAGGCCGCGAGCGCGTGCGCCGGTGGCTGCACGATCCCCGAGGTCTGTACGGTGCGCGGGGCGCCCGCGGCACGCCCCGCGCTGCTGGAGCGCCAGAAGTCGGGGCTCGGGAAGTAGGCGTCGAGCGGTACGGAGGGGTTGAAGACGATGTGGGGGACGCGCCCGTCGGCCCACTGGGCCGCCAGCAGCGTCTCCAGCTCGGTCTGGGCCCGCAGCGGCGAGACGTGCCTCAGGCCGATCGCGATGAACGCCGAGTCCCAGGACCACTGGTGCGGATACAGGCTCCGGGAGGGGACCGTCGAGCCGCCCGTCCAGTTCGCGTCGAGCACCTGGGCCGCTCTGATGTGCAAGGACATACCGGAGGCCGGGGGATCGTATGCGGTCTCGCACGCTGCGGGACGGACGGTGAGCTGCGTGCTGCGGTCCACTCGGGGCTCCCCGAAGACGATGGCACCCGGCCGGGCCGGCCGGGTTTGGTGGTAACCGTCGTAGAGTTACGTCTATTTAACACGCAAAACTCACTATGTAATGCAGGCTTGGGAAGCACAAGGGGGTGCGCATGACCGGACGTCAGGGAAGGGCTGTCAGAGCCGGCGGTCAGGCCGGCGCCGGAGAACTGCTCGAACTGGTGCGCAGCGGACGGGCCGTGACACGCGGTGCGCTCCAGCAGGCGACCGGGCTGTCCCGGGCGACCGTCGGCCAGCGCCTGGACCGGCTGTTCCGGGCGGGCTGGCTGCGCGAGGGTGCCGGCGGCCCGGTCGACTCGCCCCTCGGCGGCCGCCCCTCCATCACCCTGGAGTTCGAGGACTCCCACGCGGTCGTCCTCGCCGCCGACCTGGACACCCGGCACGCCCGCGCGGCCGTACTCTCCCTGACCGGCGAGATCCTCGCCGAGCACTCGGGCACCCTGGTCGTCGAGGACGGACCGGAGGCCGTGCTCGGCGAACTCGGCGACTGGTTCGCCCGGCTGCTGGAGAAGACCGGGCGCCCGGCGGCGGACGTCGGCGGCATCGGGCTCGCCGTGCCCGGCCCGGTGGACACGGGAACCGGCCGGGTGGTGCAGCCGCCGATGATGCCCGGCTGGGACGGCTACGACATAACGGGCCGCCTCTCCCGCGCCTTCACCGAACGCGCCGGCGCCCCGGCCGTGCCTGTCCTGGTGGACAACGACGCGAACCTCATGGCCTACGGCGAACAGCGCGCCGGACACCCCGACTGCGCGGCCTTCGTGCTGGTCAAGGTGTCCACGGGAATCGGCGCCGGGGTGGTCGTGGACGGCGCCGTCTACCGGGGGATCGACGGCGGCGCGGGCGACATCGGCCACATCCGGGTCGGCGCGGACGCGCTGTGCCGGTGCGGCTCGTACGGCTGTCTCGCCGCCGTCGCGAGCGGGGGCGCCGTGGCCCGGCGGCTGGCGGAGAGCGGGGTGCCGGCCGCCTCCGGCTCGGACGTGCGGGACCTGCTGGCCGCCGGGCATCCGCAGGCGGCGGCGCTGGCCCGGGAGGCGGGCCGCCGGGTCGGGGACGTACTGGCCACGGTGGTCACCCTCCTCAACCCCGGCGTGCTGATGATCGCGGGCGACCTCGCCGGGACGCCCTTCCTCACCGGTGTGCGTGAACTGCTGTACCAGCGGGCGCTGCCGCGCTCCACGGCCCACCTCGACGTCGTGACCTCCCGCCTGGGGGAGCGGGCCGCGCTCATCGGAGCGGGGGCGCTGGTGGTGGAACACCTCTACGCGCCGGAGCGGGTGGAGGAGCGGCTGCGGGTGCTGGGTGTCTGAGGGACCGGTGTGACGTGGGTGTTTCCAGATCGGAAAGCGGTCCGCATGGTGAAATCCGGCGAGCTGTGGGAGCGTGATTCTCGCCACCCTTGATAAGGGTTGCGCTCAGATGAGCGGATCATGGGCGACTGCACTTCTCCAAGGGGTGGCACTGGGTGCCACCCCTTGATCGTTCATCGATCGAACTCAGACGTGCGATACACCTGCTCATCTGAGCGGAAAACCCGACTCCAGGGAGGTATTGCGTTCAAGAAATGAAGGCATCCCGGCGTGCTGGCTTGCCAAGCCTTGACTTTCGATCCAGTGGCGGACGGCTGGTTACGGGCGCATGACGCACGAGTGGACGTACCCATGCGCCTTCGATCTGGGTATGTTCCTCGCCGTCAGGGCAGCCACCGTGGCCTCAAGGAGTCGAGACCCGTGTCGGAAAACAAAGAACCCCACGTAGCGAAGTTCGTTTACGACTTCACCGAGGGCAACAAGGACCTCAAGGACCTCCTCGGTGGCAAGGGCGCCAACCTCGCCGAGATGACCAACCTCGGTCTGCCGGTCCCTCCCGGCTTCACGATCACCACCGAGGCCTGCAAGGTCTACCTGGAGAGTGGTGAGGAGCCCGCGGCACTGCGTGACGAGGTGAGTGCGCACCTCGACGCCCTCGAGACCCGCATGGGCAAGAAGCTCGGCCAGGCCGACAACCCTCTCCTGGTCTCCGTCCGCTCGGGCGCCAAGTTCTCCATGCCCGGCATGATGGACACGGTCCTGAACATCGGCCTCTCCGACAAGTCGGTGCAGGGCCTGGCCAAGCAGGCCGGCGACGACCGGTTCGCCTGGGACTCCTACCGCCGTCTGATCCAGATGTTCGGCAAGACCGTCCTCGGCGTCGACGGCGACCTCTTCGAGGAGGCCCTCGAGACGGCCAAGGAGGCCAAGAAGGTCACGGTCGACACCGACCTGGAGGCCGCCGACCTGAAGAAGCTGGTCACCACCTTCAAGAAGATCGTCAAGAAGGAGGCCGGCCGGGACTTCCCGCAGGACCCGCGCGAGCAGATGGACCTCGCCATCAAGGCGGTCTTCGACTCGTGGAACGGCGACCGCGCGAAGCTGTACCGCCGTCAGGAGCGCATCCCGCACGACCTCGGTACGGCCGTCAACGTCTGCTCGATGGTCTTCGGCAACCTGGGCCCCGACTCCGGCACGGGCGTCGCCTTCACCCGTGACCCCGCCTCCGGCCACCAGGGCGTCTACGGCGACTACCTGCAGAACGCCCAGGGCGAGGACGTGGTCGCGGGCATCCGCAACACCGTCCCCCTGGCGGAGCTGGAGTCGATCGACAAGAAGTCGTACGACCAGCTGATGCAGATCATGGAGACCCTGGAGAACCACTACAAGGACCTCTGCGACATCGAGTTCACGATCGAGCGCGGTCAGCTGTGGATGCTCCAGACCCGCGTCGGCAAGCGCACGGCGGGCGCGGCCTTCCGCATCGCGACCCAGCTGGTGGACCAGGGCCTGATCGACGAGACGGAGGCCCTCCAGCGGGTCACCGGCGCCCAGCTGGCCCAGCTGATGTTCCCGCGCTTCGACGAGCACGCGAAGGTCGACCAGGTGGCGCGCGGCATCGCGGCGTCGCCGGGCGCGGCGGTCGGCAAGGCGGTCTTCGACTCCTACACGGCCGTCAAGTGGTCCCGCTCGGGCGAGAAGGTCATCCTGGTCCGCCGTGAGACGAACCCCGACGACCTGGACGGCATGATCGCGGCGGAGGGCATCCTCACGTCGCGCGGCGGCAAGACCTCCCACGCGGCGGTGGTCGCGCGCGGCATGGGCAAGACCTGTGTCTGCGGCGCGGAGGAGCTGGAGGTCGACACCAAGCGCCGCCGCATGACGGTCCCCGGCGGTCACGTCGTCGAGGAAGGCGACCTGATCTCCATCGACGGCTCGTCCGGCAAGGTCTACCTGGGCGAAGTCCCCGTGGTCCCCTCCCCGGTCGTGGAGTACTTCGAGGGCCGGATGCACCCCGGCGCCGACGACGCGGACGAGCTGGTCGAGGCGGTCCACCGCATGATGGCCTTCGCCGACCGCAAGCGCCGCCTGCGCGTGCGGGCCAACGCCGACAACGCCGAGGACGCGTTGCGGGCCCGCCGCTTCGGCGCCCAGGGCATCGGGCTGTGCCGCACGGAGCACATGTTCCTCGGCGACCGCCGTGAGCTGGTCGAGCGCCTGATCCTGGCGGACACGCAGAGCGAGCGCGAGGAGTCCCTGAAGGCCCTTCTGCCCCTCCAGAAGAAGGACTTCGTGGAGCTCTTCGAGGCGATGGACGGCCTCCCGGTGACGATTCGTCTCCTGGACCCCCCGCTGCACGAGTTCCTGCCTGACATCACGGAGCTCTCGGTCCGCGTGGCCCTGGCCGAGTCCCGCCAGGAGCCGCACGAGAACGACCTCCGCCTGCTCCAGGCGGTACACCGCCTGCACGAGCAGAACCCGATGCTGGGCCTGCGCGGCGTGCGGCTCGGCCTGGTCATCCCCGGCCTGTTCACCATGCAGGTTCGGGCGATCGCCGAGGCGGCGGCGGAACGCAAGGCCGCGAAGGGCGACCCGCGTGCGGAGATCATGATCCCGCTCGTCGGTACGGTCCAGGAGCTGGAGATTGTCCGCGAGGAGGCCGACAAGGTCGTCGCGGAGGTCGAGGCGGCGACGGGTACGCAGCTCAAGCTCGCCATCGGCACGATGATCGAACTGCCGCGCGCCGCGCTGACCGCCGGCCAGATCGCCGAGGCGGCGCAGTTCTTCTCCTTCGGCACGAACGACCTGACGCAGACGGTGTGGGGTTTCAGCCGCGACGACGTCGAGGCCTCCTTCTTCACGGCGTACCTGGAGAAGGGCATCTTCGGCGTGTCCCCCTTCGAGACGATCGACAAGGACGGCGTCGGCTCCCTGGTGAAGGCCGCCGCCGAGGCCGGCCGCCGCACCCGCCCCGACCTCAAGCTCGGCGTCTGCGGCGAGCACGGTGGTGACCCCGAGTCCGTCCACTTCTTCCACGAGGTCGGCCTGGACTACGTCTCCTGCTCCCCCTTCCGCATCCCGGTCGCCCGCCTGGAGGCGGGCCGCGCGGCGACGCAGTCGGCGGGCAGCGACCACCGCTAGGCCCTGGCGGGCCACTTGACCCCGGAGCCGCCGCTGGTCCCCGACCCTCACCGATCGGCGGCGGCTCCGGCGCACGAAAGAGGAGAGGCGGCACCCTGTGCGGGGGTGCCGCCTCTCCGGGCATCTCTCTGCGGAGACTGTCAACTTAAGTCGCTGACAAGGCAAAATGGCGTTTGCTGGCGTTGGCTGTCGATGAACCCGCGCGAGGGTGTGGTGCCCTCGTTGCCCTCGGGCACGGCTGGAAGGACGATGGATGCCCTAGCTGGGTTTGCCCCTACAGCGCGCCCGCCGCCGATGGGATGGCCCCCGCCAGCTGGTACAGCACCCCGCCGGTGGGCGACCCGTCCGGGTTGGTGCCTTGGGCCGGTGGCGGGAACTGAAGGAGTCCCCCAACATTCAGACCCACTGGCTGAGGGCCGGCGAGAGGCGCGGCCGCCGAGGCAGTGGAGGCGGTCACGCCGAGCCCGCCGACAGCGAGAAGCGCGACAGCCGCAATCCGCGAGATTTCGATCATTTGCGTCACTCGATCCTTTGCTGAGGTTTCTGGCACGCCATGCCCGACGGGAGGCGTTGCCCGCTCGCTATGTCAACGCGTCAGCCGTCCCCAGGTGACACCTGACGGACCTCAACCGGGACGGCTACCAGGACCTGATCTACCGGGTCAGCTCCACCGGTGACGTGTACTGGGAGCACTTCGTACTCAACAGCGCCCGTACGGACGGCTCCTGGACCGAAACGAAGATCTTCACCGGCGGGAAGACCCGCACCCGGATCATCGCGCCGGGTGACGTCACCGGCGATAACCTGCCCGACATCCTCTCGGTGGACTCCGGCGGGACACTGTGGATCTACCCGGGCAAGGGCAACGGCACCTTCGGCTCCCGCTTCTCGGTCCGCACCGGCTGGAACCAGTACAACTCCGTGCGCGGCCAGGGCGATCTCACCGGGACGGCAGGGCCGACCTGCTCGCCCGCCACAGTCCAGCACCGGCGACCTGTACCTGTACCTGTACCTGTACAAGGACACCGGCAAGTCCGGCTCCGAGGCCTTCTCCTCGCGGATCAAGGTGCGCAGCGCCTGGACCGGCTACGACGCCTTCGACGCGGTCGGCGAAATGAGCGGCGACGGGAAGGCCGACTTCCCGGCCCGCACCTCCGGCGGCACCCGGCCGACCACAGGCACGAGTTCCGGTCCGTTGACGTTCTGCACAGAGGCGGCACCCGCACAAGGTGTAAGGCCAACAGCCTGAGCTGGGAACTCGCCATCTGCCGCCCCTCACAGGGCAGCCTGGGCCGCGCTTCGGCCTTCAGGGGCTCGCGCTCGTGATCGACTTCATGCGGCAGGTACAGCCGCTCAGTTGGACATGGCAAGGAGGACCGGCGGCTTTCGGCCGGTGTCTGGTTGTCGATCACCTGATGTGGTGGTGATGGGTAGGGCAGATCGTTTCTTTGCGCTTTCATAGAGTTACATTCCGTGATCACGCGGTGGCTGTCGGAGCTGCCGGTGATGACGGAGGCATCAAGATGAAGAAGGCGTTGGCGGGCTTGGCAGCGGCCGGTTTGATCCTCACGGCTGGGGGGACGGCGGCCGCGGCTTGGTCCGCATCGATTCCTGCACTGACATCAGGCGGCGTCGAGTTCGCGGAGGGCCAGTACAAGTTCAACCCCGCGGGAGTGAACCACGGTGCCTTCGAGTGGGCCGGCAGGCTCCGCGACGCGAATGGCGGTGACGGCCACAACGTCTACATGCAGGTCCGCGTCGAGGGGCACGACTGGGTCCGGTACAACGGCAAGCAGAAGCGGTCGGTGTGGATGCACCACTCCAACTGGGACGGGGCTCAGCGCTACACCATCAACGCGTACATGCGCGCGTGTCGGGACCGGGGAAGCCTGCGTCCGGACAACTGCTCTCCCGGGCAGCACTTCGCCAACCACTAGGACGTACCGACAGCCAGAGCCCGGATCCCCGCATCCGGGCTCGCACTCTCCCTAGGGGAAGCCATCAATACGCCAGAAGTCCTGTCCGCCGCGGGCGTCGACCTCTTCTACGGCGACACCCCCGCGGTCCGGAACGCGGAAATCTCCCTGCGTCGCGGCGAGGTCGCGGCGATCACCGGGCAGAGCGGCTCGGGCAAGTCGTCGCTGCTGTACTGCCTGGCCGGAGTCCTTCCTGTCGCCCGTGGCGAGGTCCGATTCGAGGGGCGCGTCCTCGCCGAGCTGTCGGACGAGCAACTTAGCGCCCTCCGTCGCGAGCGGTTCGGGTTCGTCTTCCAGTACGGCGAACTGCTCCCGGAGCTGACCATCGAGGAGAACACAGCCCTACCTCTTCGCCTCGCCGGACAACGCAAGGCTCCCGCGCTCGCCGCCGCGGGCGAGGTACTCGACCGGCTCGGCCTCGCGGACCTGCGCCGCCGCCGGCCCTCACAGGTGTCCGGAGGTCAGAACCAGCGCGTGGCCGTGGCTCGCGCGCTGGTCCACCAGCCGGCCGTCGTGTTTGCCGACGAGCCCACCGGCTCCCTCGACAGTGCCAACGCCACTGCCGTACTGGATGAGTTCCTGGAGCTCGCGCGGTCCCAGAGGACGGCCGTGGTGCTTGTCACGCATGACCAGCAGGTGGCAGCACGAGCGGACACCCACTACACGATGTCCGACGGGGCGCTCGCAGCCCACACCCGGGAGGCGACGTGAGAGAACTGCTTTTGGGGCTGCGCCTGCTCCTGGGCAGCGGGCGGGGGAACCGGGTGAGGTTCCTCCTCATGAGCCTGGGCAGTGCGATCGGTGTGAGCTGCCTGGCCGCAGTCCTGACCATCCCGGGGATCCTGGCAGCCCAGGACGCCCGCATGGCGGCACGCGAGCCGACCTGCGCCAGGGACTCACAGGGGCACTGCATCGGCACCAGGGGGGCTCCGCGGCGACTGATCAGGACGGACCCGCTCGGATCCCGTCCCATGACCCGTGTCTTCATCGGGGTCGGTACCAAACACATCGAACCGCCACCGGGCCTGGCAGCACTTCCGCGCCAGGGCGAGCTCGTCCTGTCTCCCCGGTTGCATGAGGCGCTTCATCAGGAGCCAGGGCTCGCCCGGCTCCTGCCAGGGCGGGAGCGGGGACTCATCGGCGCCCAGGGCCTCGCGCACCCCGACGAGTTGTACGCGTACATCGGCGTCTCCCCGGACAAACTCAGGCACGCCGACGTTGTCACGCTCTTCGGTGAGCCCTACCCGCCGACCCCCACAGTGGAGAACTCGACCCTCGACATCGTGCGGTTCACCCTCGCGGGTGTCGTACTGCTGCCACTGGCGGTCTTCCTCTCGGTGTGTGCCAGGCTCTCCGCGGCCGTCCGTGTACGGCGGCTGGCCGCACTACGACTTCTCGGCATGAGCACGAAGGCTGTTCAGCGGGTCAATGCGGCCGAGACGGTAGCTGCCGTACTGCTCGGCGCCGTGCTCGGCCTCGGAATCTACGGGTTGGTCAATCAAATGATCAGCCGTGCGGGGCTTCCCGGCTTCAAGTGGTATCCGGGCGACGGCGCCCTCAGCCTGTCGACGATCCTCGTCTGTCTGCTGGGCTGTCCCGCCCTCGCATGGTTCGTGGGTCGGGCGAGTGCCCGGACGGCGGCGGCGGATCCGCTTGCCGTACGGCGCAGTGCCGTGCAGAAAACACCGGCCAAGTGGGGGCTGCTTCCGCTCGTTCCCGGGCTGGGTATCGTCACCGGGTACTGCGTGGCGGGCGCCACGGGCCATGCGCCGCGGGACACTCGACTTTCCGCCGTCCTCATGCCCCTGGCCGTCGTACTGGTCGGTGCAGGTCTCGTATGGACACTCCCACTCCTCTCACAAGTCCTTGCCCGCAGGGTGGCCCGGTCCAGCAGCTCGCTGCCCTTGTGCCTGGCCATGCGCCGCAACCAGGCGGAAACGGGCGGTGCCCTCCGCGTGGCGACCGGCCTGGTCCTGGTGGTGTACGCGACCTCGCTCGTCCAAGGCGTGCTCATCGAACTCGACCAGATTTCCAAGCACAACTCACCGGCGCAGGTCTACAGCGTGGGGCTCGACGGTGTGACGGCCGAGCAACAGCACGCTTTGGAGAGCATCAGAGGCGTTCGAGGGCATGCCCTTCGAATCCACTCATGGTCGGATCTGCGCGTCGACGCGTACCAACCCGTTATCGACGCGGTGATCACCACGTGCAGCCAGCTGCGTGAGTCGGTGCCGAAGGTCGACGGCTGCGTAGACGGCCGTCCCGTCCGGCTGCTGGACGTGGTCAACGGATATCCTCACGACGACGTCAAGCCGGGAGCGACCTTCCGGTTCCATTTCTGGAAGGACGGACAGCGCCGCGTCCAGCGACTGAAAGTGCCGCAAGGCATCCTTCGGTACCGCGACTGGGACGACATCCAGGCGATGGACGCTGATGTCCTCCTGCCGCCCTCCTTCCTCCCCGCCGGATACCGTCCCGACAGTGGCACTCTGGTCCTGGTCAGTGACTCCGACCCCGCAACCGTGCGAGCCGTGTTGGACGGGATCGGCGGCGTCGATCCCACGATCGCAGTGGACCCCTACGGGATCAACGTAACCGCCCTGCAGCAGATCGCTGTCGTCAAGACGCTGCTGGCCATCGGTATGGTCCTCGGCCTGGTCATCGGCGTGGCCGCCTACCTGGTCGCAGCCACGGACCGGGCTATGGAACGCAAGCCGCAGGTCACGGCACTGGCCTTGCTGGGTGCGCGTTCCCGCACCCAGCGGGCCGCGCAAGTTGCTCAGGTTGTGATGCCGTTGACCCTGGGGCTGGTGTTGGCCGTCGTCACCGGGAAGGCCGCCGAGTCGAGTTACCTCGTCACCGGCGGCGGTGCGATCTTCTGGGACGGGCACGGCGTGCCGCTGCTGCTCGCCTGCGCGCTCTGGGCCGTTGTCGTCGCCGCTCTCGGCTCGTTGCCGCTGGTAGGGCGGCGGGTCGACCCGGAGTTGATCCGGCGGGACTGAGGGAGCGCAGGAGTCGTCGGAGTGGTGCCCGGCGTGGGGGGCCTGGGCAGGGCATCCTCCGCGGCCGGCCCGCACTCCGTCAGACCGTCCACGATCTGCCCGACCAACCCCAGCGCGGACGTGGACATGAGGTCGTCAGCGGTGAGGAGGTCCACCGAGATGGGGCGGCTGACTGCCGGCACTGCCGTGGTCGTGCCGCGCGGCCACCTGCACCGCCTCGAACTGGACGCTCCGAGCGGCCTGTGTCGATCACGCGCCGGCATGGCTCTGACTGGGGAAGCGCACCGAAGCCAGCTGAGCCCAGAGGCCGGTCGCGACGCCCTCGCCCCTGACACACGGCCGCAACCCCTCTTTCGTAATCGTCGCGCATGGTTGATCGTTGGGCCGTGCATCGATGACGAACGTCAGGGGGCACAGACGATGAGGATGAGCCGCAGGGCGCTGCTGGCCGTGGGAGCCGGTGCGGGTGCCGGGCTGCTCGCTGGGTGTGGGGCCAACACCGGGCGAGGCGGCGGGAGTTCCGGGGTCGAACTGGCGCAGTGGTATCACCAGTACGGTGAGGCCGGCACCGAGCAGGCCGTCGAGCGGTACGCCGCCGCCTACAAGAAGGCGCACGTCAGGGTGCAGTGGCGGCCGGGGAACTACGACCAGCAGACCGCCGCCGCCCTGCTGACCGACTCGGGGCCGGACGTCTTCGAGGTCAACGGGCCTACGCTCGACCAGATCCAGGGCGGTCAGGTCGTCGACCTCACCGATCTGCTGGAAGGCGTCAGGGACGACTTCAATCCGGCCGTCCTCACGCCCAAGACGTACGACGGACGGATCTGGGGCGTCCCGCAGGTCGTCGACATGCAGATGCTCTACTACCGAAAGAGCCTGCTGAAGGACGCCGGGGTCGAGCCGCCCACCACGCTCGACGCCCTCGTGGACGCGGCCCGCAAGCTCACCACCAGCAAGGTCAAGGGGCTGTTCCTGGGCAACGACGGGGGCGCCGGTGTGCTCGGCGGTACGCCCCTGTATGCCGCCGGGTTCTCCCTCGTCACCGAGGACGGCAAGGTCGGGTTCGACGATCCCGCCGCCGCCCGCGCCCTCGGCAAGCTGCACCAGCTGTACGCCGACAAGTCCCTCCTGCTCGGTGCGCCCACCGACTGGTCCGATCCGTCCGCCTTCGTCCAGGGGCTGACCGCGATGCAGTGGTCCGGGCTGTGGGCGCTGCCGCAGGTGCAGAAGGGACTCGGCGACGACTTCGGGGTGCTGCCGTTCCCCGGGGACGGCAGTGGGGGCAGGCCCTCCGTTCCCGTCGGGGCCTACGGTGCCGCCGTCAGCGCGCGCAGCAGGCACAGGGAGGCCGCCAAGGAGTTCGTGCGGTGGCTGTGGGTCCAACGGACCGCCTACCAGGAGGACTTCGCGTTGTCCTACGGCTTCCACATCCCGGCCCGGATCTCCCTCGCCAAGAAGGCGGCCAAGCTGCGGTCGGGCGCGGCCGCCGACGCCGTGCGCTTCACCACCGAGCACGGCTACGCCCAGCCCCTGCTGTGGACACCGGCGAGCCAGACCGCCTACCAGGACGCGCTCAGCCGGATCATCAGGAGCGGAGCCGGTCCGGAGAGCGAACTGCGGGCCGTCGTACGGAAGGTGGCCGGCGAGCTCGACCGTGTGAAGAAGGCGCAGAAGACGTCGTGAGGCGCCGCAGGACCCTCTGGTTCTGGGTGTTCGTCGGGCCGTTCGCGCTCGGGCTCGCGCTGTTCACCTATGTTCCGCTGGTGTGGAGCGTGGGTCTCAGTTTCTTCGACGCCCACAACACCGTCACGCCCACGCACTTCGTCGGGCTGGACAACTACACGGAGATGCTGCGGGACGACGCGTTCGTCGGCAGCCTGGAGACCTTCCTCGTCTTCACCGCCTTCATCGTGCCGGCGACGTACGTGTTCTCCCTCGCCCTCGCCCTGATGGTGAACCGCCTGGAACGCGCTCGGGCGTTCTTCCGGTCGGTCTTCTTCCTTCCTGCCGCGTGCAGTTACGTCGTCGCCGCCCTGGTGTGGAAGATGTCGGTCTTCAGCGGGGTGCGGTTCGGGCTGGCCAACACCGTGCTGGGGTGGTTCGGCGGTGATCCCGTCGCCTGGCTGTCGACCACCGATCCGCCGTGGTACTGGCTGGTCATCGTGACCGTAAGGCTGTGGCTGCAGGCCGGTTTCTACATGATCCTCTTCCTTGCCGGGCTGCAGCGGATCGACCCGGTGCTCTACGAGGCGGCGGCCGTGGACGGGGCCCGGCCCGGCTGGACGGTGCTGCGGCACATCACTCTGCCCCAGCTGCGAGCCACCTCCGTCGCGGTGGTGCTGCTGCTCGTCATCAACGCCTTCCAGGCCTTCGACGAGTTCTACAACCTGCTGTCCGACGCCCGGGGGTATCCGCCGTACGCACGGCCGCCGCTGGTCTACCTGTACTACGTGGCCCTCGGGCAGGGGCAGAACCTGGGACTCGGCAGCGCGGGTGCGGTGATCCTCGCGCTGGTCATCGCGGTCGTCACGGTGGGGCAGGCGCGGTGGCTGCGGCTGGGAAGGACGGACGCCGATGGATGACGCCCTGGTACGGGCCGGACGGGCGCTCAGGCTGGTGCTGCTCGTCGTGCTCGCGCTGATCTTCCTGATCCCGTTCTATCTGCTCGTGCGCAACGGGCTGTCCAGCGAGCAGGACATCACCTCACCCGAATGGACCTTCTTTCCACAAGAGGTGAGGTGGGGGAACGTCCGGGAGCTGTTCGACGATCCGTCCGTTCCGTTCGCGCGCTCGCTGCTCAACTCGGCGCTGATCGCCGTCGCCACCACGCTGGGCACCCTGGTCCTCGCGTCCCTCGCCGGCTACGGCCTCGCCCGCATCCCCTACCGGCACGCGAGCAAGGTCTTCTACGGCATCCTCGGCACCCTGCTGGTCCCGGCCGCCGTCACCTTCGTACCGAGCTTCGTGCTGGTGTCGACGCTGGGCTGGATCTCCACCCTGCGCGGGCTGATCATCCCGACGCTGTTCTCCGCGTTCGCCTGTTTCGTCTTCCGCCAGTACTTCCTCGGGTTCCCGCGGGAACTCGAGGACGCGGCGCAGGTCGACGGGCTCGGGTACTGGCGCACGTACTGGCTGGTGGTCGTGCCGAACGCGCGGCCGGTGTTCGCGGCGGTCGGCACGATCGTCTTCCTCGGCGCGTGGAACTCCTTCCTGTGGCCACTGGTGATCGGGCAGGACCAGAGCGCCTGGACCGTCCAGGTGGCGCTGTCGTCGTTCACCACGTCCCAGGTGATCCGGCTGCACGAGTTGTTCGTCGCGGCCGTCGTGTCGATCCTTCCGCTGCTGCTGGTGTTCCTGTGCTTCCAGCGGTGGATCGTGGCCGGCGTGGAGCGGTCCGGGATCGACTGAGCCGACCGGTGTCCCGGTCAGGCCGTGGAGCCGCCGTCCACCACCAGGTCGGTGCCGACGACGGACGCCGCGTCGTCCGAGGCGAGGTAGAGCACGGCCGCGGCGATCTCCTCGATGGTGCAGACCCGGCCGAGCGGGACCTCGGTGCGCATCCGGGCGGCCCGGTCGGCCTCCGTCTCGCCGGGCCTGAAGGACATGTGCGTGGCCGTGGGGCCGGGGCTGACGGCGTTGATGCGGACACCGTCGCCGATGTGGTCGAGAGCCGCAGCGCGGCTGAGGACCGACACGGCCGCCTTGGTGACGGCGTAGCCGGTGGTGCCGCGCAGCCTGCTGTGGACGCCGATCCGGGAGGCGATGTTCACGACGGCGCCGCCGTTCGGCTGGGTCCGCATCTGGGCGACCTCGGCCTGGAGGGCGAGGAGGACGCCGGTGACGTTGATGTCGAGCATGGTCCGCCAGTCCTCCTCGGACAGGTCCGCCGCGGGCCGGCCGCGCCCCGTCATGACACCGGCGTTGTTCACCGCCACGTCGAGGGAGCCGAACCGGTCCACGGCGGCGGACACCAGGGCCCGCAGGTCGTCGGCGCGGGTCACGTCGGCGGTGACGGCCAGCGCCTTGCCCCCGGCCCGTTCGATCAGCGCCACCGTCTCCTCCAGCGGCCCCCCGCGCCGTCCGGCGACGACCACGTTCGCGCCCTCGCGGGCGAAGGCGAGTGCGATGCCGCGTCCGATGCCGGTGCCCGCGCCGGTGACCAGGGCCGTACGCCCGGTGAAGCGATGCTTCATGGTGTTCCCCATTTTTTGACCGATCGATCCAGTAAGAGGTACAAAGACGGCGCCGCCGACCGTGTGGCTCAGTCGAGCAGCGCCAGTGCCTGTTCCGCCGCGTCCCGCACCCGGGCCGGGTCCGCGCAGGCCTTGCCGACCACGCGCAGCCCCTGCAGCAGGACGAGCAGCATGCGGGCCAGCGCCTGCGGGGCGCGGTCCCCGGCCAGCTCGCCCTGCTCCTGGGCGCGGACCAGCGCCGAGTGCAGCAGTGTCTCCAGGTGGTCCCAGCTCTGCTCCACCCGGCGGGCCGCGGCCCGGTCGTGCGGGGCCAGCTCGACGGCCGTGTTGGTGACCAGGCAGCCCTGCTCGCGCCGCGCCTCGGAGGCGGCCTCGGCGGCGAACCGCAGCACCAGTGCGCGCACGGCCGGCAGCACCGGGCCCGGCCGGGACAGCTCCCGGGTGAGCAGGGGGTTCTGGGCCTGCCCGTACCGGTCCAGCGCCCGCAGGTACAGCTCGTGCTTGCTGCCGAACGTCGCGTACAGGCTCGCCCTGCCGATCCCCAGGTGCGCGACCAGGTCGGCCATCGACGTCGCCTCGTAGCCGCGCCGCCAGAACAGCTCCAGGGCCGCCTGCAGCGCGGCGTCCGGGTCGAATTCCTTGGTCCGGGCCATGCCTGGCAGCCTAGGCCTTACTGAAACGATCAGTCAAGAAAACTGCTGGGTCCGCACCTCGTACGCCGTCACCCGCACCTCCCCGTCGTCCAGGCACTCCCCGCTGACCAGGTCGAAGCGCTGCTTCAGCAGGGGCGAGGCCACGAACGGGCGCTCCTGGTGGGTGCCGGTCAGGCCGCGGGAGAGGACGGCCGCGCCGGTGAAGGGATCGCGGTTGTCGACGGCGTACAGCCGGTCGGCGCGGTCCCGGAAGAGGGCCACCTGGCGGCCGTCCGGCAGTAGGGCGGCCACCCCGCGGCCCGGCGTGAGCGCGCTCAGGTCGCAGGCGGTGAACCAGCCTTCGGCCAGCCGGAGCTGGACCTTCAGATCGGTGGTCTCCAGAGCCAGGGTCATCGGGCGCTTCCTTCCAGGACGTCGTCGGCGGGCCGCATGCCGATGGACAGCAGCGGCAGGTCGGGCTTGATCTGGTCGCGCTCGGGGACGAAGGCGACGACCGGGTCCGGGGTGTCCGGGGCGTTCACGAAGGACACGAACCGGGCGAGCTTCTCCGGGTCGTTGATGGTCTCGGCCCACTCGTCGCGGTAGTGCGCGACATGTGCTCGCATCAGCTGCTCCAGCTCGTCGCAGATGCCGAGCGAGTCGTGCACGACGACGTCCCGTACGTGGTCCAGGCCGCCCGGGATCCGCTCCAGCCAGGCCGAGGTGCGCTCCAGGCGGTCGGCGGTGCGGATGTAGAACATCAGGAACCGGTCGATCAGACGGACCAGTTCGGCGTCGGACAGGTCCTGGGCCAGCAGGTCGGCGTGGCGCGGGGTGGCGCCGCCGTTGCCGCCGACGTACAGGTTCCAGCCGCCGGCGGTGGCGATCACGCCGAAGTCCTTCGACCGGGCCTCGGCGCACTCGCGCTGACAGCCGGAGACCGCCGACTTCAGCTTGTGCGGGGAGCGCAGGCCCCGGTAGCGCAGCTCCAGGTCGATCGCCATCCTGACCGAGTCCTGGACGCCGTACCGGCACCAGGTGGAGCCCACGCAGGACTTCACCGTGCGCAGCGCCTTGCCGTAGGCGTGGCCCGACTCGAAGCCCGCGTCCACCAACCGCGCCCAGATGAGCGGCAGTTGCTCGACCCGCGCGCCGAACATGTCGATCCGCTGGCCGCCGGTGATCTTCGTGTAGAGGCCGAAGTCCCGGGCGATCTCGCCGATCACGATCAGCTTCTCGGGCGCGATCTCACCGCCCGGGATGCGCGGCACCACCGAGTACGAGCCGTTCTTCTGCAGGTTGGCCAGGAAGTGGTCGTTGGTGTCCTGCAGGGCCGCCTGCTCGCCGTCCAGGACATAGCCGCTCGCGCCGATCGCCGGGGCGAGGGAGGCGATGATCGAGCCGACGGCCGGCTTGCAGGTCTCGCAGCCGTCGCCGCCCCGGGCGCCCTCGCGGCCGTGCCGGTCCAGCAGCGCCTGGTACGACGTGACGCGCAGGGCGAGGACGATCTCGTACAGCTCCTCGCGGGTCTGGGAGAAGCAGCCGCACAGGCCCTTGTCGACCTCGACGCCGGACGCCTCCAGCTCGGCGTCGACCAGCTGGCCGAGCACCTTGACGCAGGAGCCGCAGCCGGTGCCGGCCTTGGTGCACTTCTTCACCTCGGGCACGGTGGCGCACGAGTGCTCCGTCACCGCCCCGCGGATCGCGCCCTTGCTCACGTTGTGGCAGGAGCAGATGATCGCCTCGTCCGGCAGCGCGGACGGGCCGAGCCGGGCCCCCGCGTCGGCTCCGGCGGGCAGGACGAGCGACTCGGGGGAGACGGGCGGCACCGAACCGGTCAGGGCGCGCAGGGTGCCGTAGGCCTCCGCGTCACCGACCAGGATGCCGCCGAGCAGCGTCCCGTCCGCACCGATGACCAGCTTCTTGTACAGGCCGGCGCGGGAGTCGGAGTAGACGACGTCCAGGCAGTCCCCGGTCGTGCCGTGCGCGTCGCCGAAGGACGCCACGTCCACGCCGAGCAGCTTCAGCTTGGTCGACAGATCGGCACCGGTGAAGGCCGCCTCGTCCCGGGCGATCGTCGCGGCCGCCGTCTCCGCCTGCTCATAGCCGGGCGCCACCAGGCCGTACACCCGGCCGTCCGCCGCCAGCGCGCACTCGCCGATCGCGAAGACGTGCGGGTCGGTGACCGTACGGCACTGTTCGTCGACCGTGATGCCGCCGCGCTCCCCGACGGAAAGGCCGCAGTCCCGGGCGAGTTGGTCCCTCGGCCGTACACCGGCGCTGAACACCACCATGTCGGTGGCCAGTTCGCCGCCGTCGGACAGCTTCATACCGGTGACGGCACCCGCGGCGTCCGTCAGGATCTCCTGCGTGCCCACGCCCGTGTGCACGGTCAGGCCCATGCCCTCGATGGTCCGCAGCAGTGCCGCGCCACCGCCCTCGTCGACCTGTACCGGCATCAGGCGCGGCGCGAACTCCACGATGTGGGAGGTGAGTCCGAGGCCCTTCAGCGCGCCGGCCGCCTCGAGGCCGAGCAGACCGCCGCCGACCACGGCACCCACGGTCGCCCTCGCCTTCGCGTACTCCTCGATCGCGAGGAGGTCCTCGATCGTGCGGTAGACGAAACAGCCCTCGGCGTCCTTGTTCGGGACGGGCGGCACGAAGGGGTACGAGCCGGTGGCAAGGACGAGCGTGTCGTAGGCGAACACCCTGCCGGACCTGGCCGTCACCGTCCTCGCCTCGCGGTCGACCGTCTCCGCCGGGTCGCCGAGGTACAGCTCGATGCCGTGCGCGTCGATGAACCCGATGTCGGTCAGGGAGAGCTCCTCGGCGGTCCTGCCCGAGAAGTACGAGGTGAGGGCGACGCGGTCGTACGCCGGGCGCGGCTCCTCACACAGCACGACCACGCGGTGCGTGGCGGTCAGGCCGCGCTCGGCGAGCGCTTCGAGGAAGCGCTGGCCGACCATGCCGTGGCCGACGAGCACGATCGTGGGGGCGGTGGTCATCGGGAGCCTCCGTCGTTGGTGAGCAGGTGGAGCAGGGGGCCGTCGTCGGGGAGCGGTTCCGTTCCCTCCCAGGCGCGGGCGAGCGCGCCGACGGTGCCGAGTTCGCCGACGAGGACCCCGCCGACCAGGCGGTCGTCGCGGACGACGACCTTGCGGTAGGTGCCACGGGTGGCGTCGGCCAGCCGTACGACGTCGTCGCCGGGGCGCGCCTCGGTCTCGCCGAACGCGGCCAGGTCGAAGGGGGAACCCGGGCCGGTGAGGGTCAGCCGGGTCAGGGAACGGGTGCCTCGATAGCGCGACCCGCCGTCCCCGGCGAGCAACTCGGCGAGCGCGTCGGCCTGTTCGAGAGCGGGAGCGGCCAGGCCGTAGACCGTGCCGTCGTGCTGGACGCAGTCGCCGACGGCGTGGATGCGCGGGTCGGAGGTGCGCAGTTCGTCGTCGACGAGGATGCCCTGGTGCACGGCGAGACCGGCCTGTTCGGCGAGTCCGGTGCGCGGGCGCACCCCGCAGGCGACCACGACGAGGTCGGCGTCCAGGGCGTATCCGTCGGCCAGCTCCACCGAGCGGACCGCGCCCGCGACCGAGCGCACGTCCCGCACCCGGCACTCGGTGTGCACCTCGACGCCCAGCTCGGTGAGGTGCCGGAGCACCAGCCGGGAGGCGTCCGGGTCGAGCTGGCGTTCCATGAGCCGCTCGGCCTGCTGGGCGAGGACCACCTGCGCCCCGCGCACGGCGAGTGCGCGGGCGGCGGACACCCCGAGCAGGCCGCCCCCGACGACGACCGCGCGCACGCCCGGCCGGACCGCCTTGGCCAGCCCCAGGCAGTCGTCCATCGTGCGGAACGCGTGGACGCCCTCGGGGAGCTGGCGGCCGGCGGTGAACAGTCCGCGCAGCGGGGGCAGCACCGGATTGGATCCGGTGGCCAGGACCAGCGTGTCGTATGCGACCGACGAGCCGTCGGCACACGCGACGGTCCGGGCGGACCGGTCGACACCGGTGACCCGGGCGCGCAGCAGGCCCTCGGGCGCCGGCAGGCCGATCACCTCGGGGGCGTACCGGCCGGCCAGCACCTCGGCGAGCAGCACCCGGTTGTACGGCGGGTGCTCCTCCTCGCCGACGAGCAGCGCGGGCATGCCCAGCTCGCCGAGCCGCCGGGCGAGCCGTGCGCCCGCGAGGCCGGCGCCGATCACCACCACACGCGTATTCGAGGTCATGCCCTTGAGCGTGCGGCCGGGACGTTACCCGGCCGCATCACGTCTGTTTCCCATGAGGAACGCTGCCCTCAGCAGGGGCGGCCGGGGGGTGTGAGGGGTCCGGGTGGGCGGGGGAGGGGCCTGTGAGGTCCCGCGATTCCGGCACGAATCCACCGGACGGGGCTAGCGCTGCGGTGGTGTGCGCAGTCCGTCGAGGATGAGTGCGAGCATCCGCGGCGACCGGTCTTCGGGCCCGGATGCGGCGCGCCACAGCGCCCCCGTGAGCTGGAGGAAGTCGCCGGGGTCGGCGTCCGCACGGATGGTTCCGTCCTTCTTGCCGGCGTTGAGGATCGCCGTGATCGCGGCGACGACCGGTCCGTAGCTCTGCTCGCTGATCGCCTGGTGCGCGCCGGGACTGAGTGCGTCGCCGAGGCCGTGCTTCCGGCGCATCGCTTCGACCAGGTCGGCCGTCCAGTGGCGGAGCGCTTCGAGTGGCGGCATCCGGGCCAGCAGGTCGGGCACGGCGCCCGTGATGCGTGCCACCTCGTCCTGGTAGACGGCCAGCGCCAGGGCCTCGCGGGTGGGGAAGTTGCGGTAGAGGGTGCCTGCGCCGACGCCCGCGCGCTGGGCGATCTGGTTCATCGACGCGCCGCCGTCCGCCGAGAGCGCCTCGCGGGCGGCCGCCAGGATGCGCGCCCTGTTCTCACGGGCGTCTGAACGGACCACGGGACCTCACCTTGATAAGCGGAGAGCTCTCCACTACGTTATCCGGAGACCTCTCCGCTTACTTTAGAGGAGCATCATGCGGTACATCAAGCTCGGCGCCACCGGCCTGGACGTGTCATCGATCGCGATCGGCGCCATGACCTACGGCGACCCCGACCGGGGCCATCCCGTCTGGTCGAAGGGCGAGGAGGAGGCGCGCCCGCTCATCAAGCACGCACTGGAGGCGGGGATCAACTTCTTCGACACCGCCAACCTGTACTCGAACGGGTCCAGCGAGGAAGTACTCGGCCGCGCCCTCAAGGACTTCGCCGACCGCGATGCCGTAGTGATCGCCACCAAGCTGCGCCATCCGATGCGGTTGGGACCGAACGGCCGGGGACTGTCGCGTAAGGCGATCATGACCGAGGTCGATCATTCGCTGCGCCGCCTCGGTACGGATTACATCGACCTGTACCAGATTCACCGCAACGACCACGCGACCCCGTGGGAGGAGACGCTGGAGGCGCTCAGTGACCTCGTGAAGGCCGGCAAGGTCCGCTACCTCGGCGCGTCGTCGATGCACGCCTGGGAGTTCGCCAAGGCACTGCACCTGCAGAAGCGAAACGGCTGGGCGCGCTTCGTGTCCATGCAGAACCACTACAACCTGCTGGCCCGTGAGGAGGAGCGGGAGATGATCCCGCTGTGCCTGGACGAGGGGGTCGGCACGATCATCTGGTCCCCGCTGGCCCGCGGCCGCCTCGCCCGCGCCTGGGACGACGCCCGCTCGACGGTGCGCTCCGGGACGGACGGCGCCTACGCGGACCTGCTCTACTCGCCCGCGCAGGAGGCGTCCAACCGGGCGATCATCGACGCGGTCGGCCAGGTGGCGGACGCCCACGGCGTCAGCCGCGCGCAGGTCGCCCTCGCCTGGCTGCGCCACCAGCCGGTCGTGACCGCGCCGCTGGTCGGGGCCAATTCAATCCGGCAGATCGACGAGGCCGTGGCCTCCCTCGCCATCGAGCTCTCCGACGACGAGGTGCGCGCCCTGGAAGCGCCATATACGCCGCGCTACGACTGGCAGGGCGTCTCCGACGAGGCCGAACTGGAGGCCATCCGCAGGCGCGTCCCCGGTATGGCCCTGTCATGAACCCCATCATCCGCTCCGGCGCGGCCGCCCGCGCCGGAGCCCCGAGTTCATCACCGCCGCCGCATGGCGGAGCCCGCCGTACCCGCCCCTCTATGAGCGGGGCAGCCACCTCGGCCGGACCGGTCCGGCGCAGACCGCGTTCGGACGGGTGACAAACTCCTCCCTCGGGACGTCTTGGGCACCGTTTGGTGATCCAGGGCATCCTCCTGGTCGTCGGTGCGTTCCTGGTGCCCACTGCGCGACGATTCTGCGGCGGGCGAGCTTCAGGCAAACGGGCCTTCGTCGTTGACGGAACGGTCTCTCTCTCGCGGCGATCCGGCGCTGGCTCGGTTCGCGAGGGAAGCTCAACGCGGGAGGTGGCACACGGTGCCGTATCCGGCGGGCCAGGCCGGCGATGTCCTCCTGGCCGTGCCCGGCCGCCAGGCGCCGGGCCGTCAGGTCCAGGAACGGGGTGAGCAGCTCCGCGCTCATTCCCTGCTCCTCCGCCGTCCGCAGCAGGGTCCCGGCGCCCGCCACCTGCACGGCCAGGGTGGACACCACCCCGCTCGTCCGGTCGCAACCCGCGGGGGCGCGGGGAACGGCGCGACAGCGGAGCGTCAGCGGCTCCCCGTGAGGTGCGCGAACACCACCACGTTGCCCAGATAGCCCGTGCCCTGGGAGTAACCGCCGCCGCAGGTGATGACGCGGAGCTCGGGGCGCCGCGCCGCGCCGTACACCTTCGCGTCGGGGAAGTTGTTCGCCGCGTACACCTCCACCGCGTCCACGGTGAACACGGCCACGGTGCCGTCCCGGCGGTCCACCTCGATGCGGGCGCCCCGCTTGAGCGCGCCGAGGTCGTAGAAGACGGCCGGGCCCTCGGTGTTGTCGACGTGGCCGGCGACGATCGCGGTGCCCGTCTCGCCGGGCATGGTGCCGGCCTCGTACCAGCCGGCCAGGTTCTTGTTCTGGGCGGGCGGCACGTCCAGGCTGCCGGAGCGGGTGAGGGACAGGCCCATCAGCGGGGCGTCCACGTGGATCGCGGGGATGCGGATGCGGGTCGGCGCCGACGGGACGAGGGCGCGGGCGGCGCGTCCCGGGCCGGCCGGATCGGGGCGGCCCTCGGCGGCGGCAGGCTGCGGGGGCGTGTGCGTCCCGGAGGCGCCGCCGAGCAGCCACACCCCGGAACCGAGGGCCACGACGGTGACCGCGGCTATCGCGGTGTCGCCGAGCCTGTCACTCCTGGCTCTCCTGCGCATACGAACCCCTCTCCCTTCAGGCGGCCCCCTGGACCCGCGGGCGTGTCCCGGCGGACCCGGAGACGGACCCCCGAAGATCCGGAGGCGGATCCCCGAAGACCCCCTCCCCCTCCGGGCCACGAGGGGCATCGGGCCCGGAGGGGGCGGGATGTGCGGTACCGGCGGACGGACAGCGGAGGGTGTCCGTCAGATCCCGTCGCCTCTCGCCCGGCGATGCAGGAGCCAGGTACCGCCCGCGGCGGCGATGGCCAGCGCCGTCACACCCGCCGCGGTCTGTACGGGGTCGGTGCCGAGTGCGCCGCCGACCCCCGTCCTCATGCTTCCTCGCGGCTGCACCTGCTCGTGCGCCGCGGTCAATGCGATCACCAGGTCGCCCGTCACCTGCCGGTTGCCCTCGGCGCACTTGGCGACGATCTCGTACGTCCCCGGCTGCGCGCTCTCCGGCACCTGGAACTGGCCGATCGCCTCGCCCTCGTGCGCACTGGGCGCCAGCGTGAAGGTGCCGGCGCCGACCGCACCCGCGTCCCCGGTGGCCGAGCCCTTGTCGCCGCACGCGGCGGTGTTCACCGTGACCTGGCCGCCGGGAGCCGCGGTGGAGGGGTACACGTCGAGGCTGCCGGTGCCGGCCCAGGCGGGTACCGCGGCCGCCACGGCGAGCGCGGTACCGGCCAGCAGACGGGCGATGCGTCGCATGGTGGTGCTCCCCACAGCTTGTCCGACGGGTGTGTCCCCTGCACTACCGAGGTAAAGGGCATTCGCCGGGGCCCGCTCTCTGACAGGTCGTCAGGAATGCGGTGAACGGGTGTCGGGGCCGGCACCCACTCGGCCTAGCCGTCGCGGAGTTCCGGCAGGTCACGGGGCGTGCGGACCGCCGTACATGCCGACTGTGCGAAGAGAACACGAATGGAGCGACGGCCACCGTTGAACGAGTGACGGTAGCCCTCGACGGCGACCGTGTCGTGGCCCTCGAAGGCGGCGCTGCGGCGAGCCGCTCACGGAGGGGCCCGCCGGCTCGTGCGCCGAGTGGGCCGTGGCATCCGGCCGGAGCGGGTGTGCGCAGCGGCCGCCCCGATGCGTCGATCGTGGCGGCCGCTGGTGGTTGGCTCGACGGCGCGTCAGTTCACGTTCACGGCGCTCCAGGCCGCCGCCACCGCGCTGTACTCGGTGCTGCCCGCGCCGTACAGGTCCTTGGCGGCGTTCAGCGTCGCCGTGCGGGCCCCGGAGTAGTTCGTCGAGGAGGTCATGTAGACCGTCAGTGCCCGGTACCAGATCTTGCCGACCTTGTCCCGGCCGATCCCGGTGACCGTCGAGCCGTTGTACGTGGGGGAGTCGTAGCTGACGCCGTTGATGGTCTTCGGGCCGCTGCCCTCCGCCAGCAGATAGGCGAAGTGGTTGGCGACTCCGGAGGAGTAGTGGACGTCGAGGTTGCCGACCGAACTGCTCCAGTAGTCCGCCGAGTTGCCGTCCTTCGACGGCTTGTCCATGTAGCGCAGCGCGGTGTGGCCGAAGCCGGGCTTCACGATCTTCTCGCCGATGAGGTAGTCACCGGGGTCGGAGGGGTTGTCGGCGTACCACTCCACCATCGTGCCGAGGATGTCCGAGGTGGCCTCGTTGAGCCCGCCGGACTCGCCCGAGTAGGTCAGCGCGGCCGTCTTGGAGGTGACGCCGTGGGTCATCTCGTGCCCGGCGACGTCGAGGGCGACCAGCGGGCCGAAGGTGGTCCCGTCACCGTCGCCGTAGGTCATGCAGAAGCAACTGTCGTCCCAGAAGGCGTTGTCGTAGTTGCTGCCGTAGTGGACGCGGTTGTAGGAGCCCTTGCCGTCGCCGCCGATGCCGTTGCGGCCCTGGACGTTCTTGTAGTAGTCCCAGGTCGTGTTCGTGCCGTACTGGGCGTCGACGGCGGCCGAGGCGCGGTCGGAGGTGGTGCCGGTGCCCCAGTGGTTGTCGGCGTCGGTGAACAGGTCCGCGGGCGCCCGGCTGAAGCAGATGCCGAAGAAGCACAGGTCCGTCTTGCCCTCGGCGTCACCGGTGTAGGTGTTGCCCCGCGTGGGGTCCTTGAGCTGGTACGACGATCCCGACTGCGTCGTCTCCAGCGGCACCGTCCCGCTGTAGAGGGACTTGCCGTCGCCGGCGGCGGTCTCGATGCTGTCCCAGGCGTCGATCTGGTGGCCGGTGCGGGCGTCGGTCAGCACGGTCCGGGCGACCGGGTTGCCGAGCGAGTCCAGACCGACGGCGTTGGTGCGCCAGGCGAGCCTCGGGGCGCCGTGCAGGGCGTCGACGATCAGCTCGGGCTTGGCCTTGACCTGCTTCAGCGTGTTGCCGAGGTTGACCGCGCGCAGGGCGTTCACGGCGAGGTCGGCGGCCTTGGTGGCGGCGATCTTCGGGAGGATCGAGGTGAGGGAGACCGTGCCGCGGGTCGCCCGGTCGGCGCTGCGGTAGGCGCCGTCGGGGGCCAGGTGGACCACGAAGTCGCCGCCCAGCACGGGCAGTCCGTGGTATGTGCGGTCGTAGCGGACGTGCTGGGTGCCGTCCTTGTCCACGATCACGTCGCGGACGCTGGTGTGCTCGGCGGAGGTGAGGCCCAGGCTGGTGGCGTGGGCCAGGAGCGCCGACGCGGCGTTCTGGACCGCGGTGGCCCGGGTCGGTCTCGGGTCGGCGTGGGCGGCGGGGGAGAGGGCCATGGTCAGCAGGGTCGCGGTGGTGACGGCGACGCCGGCGGTGGTGGTGAGACGACGGGATCCTCGGACGTGCTGGCGTATCCGGCTCATCTGTCTCCTCGGGGAAGCGCCCGGCTAGGCGTGGGGACGGCGCTGATGTCCTCAGAGATTTAAGGGGCCATGACATGTCATGTCCATAGGCCCTCCATGGAGATGTGTGAGGAGCCGAAGGGGGTACAGAATCGTTTCCGTGATCACTTCGGAACCGGGGACCCCGCTGCCCTTCTTCGTCTACGGCACCCTCCGCCCCGGCGAGGCCAACCACGACCTCTTCCTGCACGGCCGCACCGCGGCGGAGGAACCGGCCCGGCTGCCCGGCGCGGCGCTCTACGACGGCCCCGGCTACCCCTATGCCGTCGAGCGGCCGGGCGGCGAGGTCCGGGGCGAACTGGTCACCGCCCGGCCGGAGACGTACGACACCCTGCTCGCCGCCCTGGACCGGCTGGAGGAGTACGCACCGGGCGACCGGCGCAACCTCTACGAACGCGTCGCCCGGGACGTCGTACGCACCACCGACGGCACCTCCGTGCGGGCCTGGGTCTATCTGGCCGCCCCCCGGGTCGCCGCCGGCCTGCGCGCCACCGGCACCCCCATCGAGGGCGGCGACTGGCTGTCCCGGCGCTGAGTCAGCCGAGCAGCCGCAGCCCCTCGGGCACGACGATCCCGAACTCCTCCGCCACCACGCGCCGCGCCTGGTCTTCGTCCGTCAGCTTGCGCTCGGTCACCGTGCCGTCGGCCCGGGACTCGGTCAACCGGGCGCCGTCCAGGGAGAGATGGCGCCCGGCGGTCGTCCGCTGCAGATAGGGGCGACGGGTGAAGGGCGAACGCGGGCTGGTGCCGACGTACCAGTTGAACACCTCGAAGTCCGGCGCGGCGAACGGCTCGAGAGTGAAGGCGTACTGACCGACCCACTCCCGCCCCCGGCCGTCGTATGCCTGCAACTCCCACAGCTCCAGCGGTCCTTCGTGCGGCAGCGGCACCAGTCGGTGGCGGCGTCCCGCGCCCTCGGACTCCTCGCCCGTGACCAGCGGCACCGGTACCAGCAGCGCGCCCTCGGCGCCGAAGCCGACGTCCGCGAGATACGTCCGCGGCTCGCCGGGCACCGAGACCCGCAGCATCGCGTGGGTGCGCGGCCGGCTCTCGGGCGTCTCGGCGCCCAGCACCACCCGCCCGGCCAGCGCAGTCACCCCGAACCCCAGCGCCCGCAGCGCCAGCCTGAGCAGCGTGTTGTGCTCGTAACAGTAACCGCCGCGCCGGCCGTGGATCATCTTGGCCATCAGATCGGCCGGGGCGAGCGAGGGGGCCCGGCCGGACACGGCGTCCAGGTTCTCGAAGGGCAGCGACAGCGCGTGCGCCAGATGCACACCCCGCAGCGTCTCCAGGTCGGCCCGCCGGCCGCCCTTCCAGCCGATGCGGTCCAGATAGGCGTCGAGGCCGAAGTGCTCGAAGTCGGACATGCGTCGAACCTACGCGCCCCGGCCGCTTCCCGCGGGGGCCTTCGGACCGGTCCGCGCTACTCCGGTGGCCCTAGGACCTCGACCCGCACCGCGCACGACTTGAACTCCGGCATCCTGGACGTCGGGTCGAGCGCCGGATTGGTGAGCGTGTTGGCGCGGCCCTCGCCCGGCCAGTGGAAGGGCATGAAGACGGTGTCGGGACGGATGGCCGGGGTGATGCGGGCAGGGGCCACGGCACGGCCGCGCCGGGAGACCACGCTGACCGGATCGCCCTCGGCCGCGCCGATCCGGGCCGCGAGGCGAGGGTGCAGTTCCACGAAGGGGCCGGGAGCGGCCGCGTTCAGCTCCGGGACCCGCCGTGTCTGCGCCCCCGACTGGTACTGCGACACCACCCGGCCGGTGGTCAGCAGGAGTGGATACTCGTCGTCCGGCTCCTCCGCTGTCGCCCGGTGCGTCACGGCGACGAACCGGGCCCGGCCGTCCGCTGTGGCGAAACGGTCGAGGAAGAGGCGGGGGGTCCCGGGGTGGACCGGGGGCAGGAGGCGAGGAGGCGGCGCGGCGACCTGGACCGGCCCACCGCCCCGGGCGCCGGACAGCACGCCCTCACCGTCGTCGGTCCCGGCCGTCGCGCGGCTGTCGGCGCTCGCGGTGACGGCGGATCCGGCCGCCGGACGGCCGTGCGTGTTCGTGTGGTCGGTTCCGGCTGTGGCTGGGCTGTCGGCGGTCGCGGTAGTGGGGGGTTCGGTCGGCGGGTGGCCGTGTGTGTCGGTGTTGTCGGTTCCGGCCGTGTCTCGGCCGCCCGCGGTTGCGGTGACGGCGGTTCCGGCCGGACGGCCGACCGCGTCCGCGCCGATTCCGCCCTTCCCCCGGGCAGCCCGCCCGGCTCCGCCGTCGGCGCGCTCGGCCTCGGGTGACGGGCAGGGCCAGAACACGCCGTTCTCCTCGGCCAGGCGGCGGTAGGTGATGCCCGAGTAGTCGGCTGGTCCGCCCGCGCTCGCCCGGCGCAGTTCCTCGAAGACCTCCTCGGGGTCCGTCGGGAAGCCCTTCTCCACCCCCAGCCTGGCTGCCAGCTCGTGCAGCACGTACAGGTCGCTGCGCACACCGGGCGGCGGGGCGACCGCCCGGCCGCGCAGCAGTACCCTGCCCTCCAGGCTGGTCGTGGTGCCCGTCTCCTCCGCCCACTGGGTGACCGGCAGGACGACGTCCGCCAGCTCAGCCGTCTCGGAGAGCACGACGTCGGCCACCGCGAGGAAGTCCAGCGAGCGCAGCCGCTCCTCGACATGGGCCGCGCGCGGCGCCGACACCACCGGGTTGGAGCCCATCAGCAGCAGCGCCCTCACGTCCGTGCCGAGGGCGTCGAGGAGCTCGTAGGCGCTGCGTCCCGGCCCGGGCAGGCCGTCCGGGTCCACGCCCCACACCGCGGCCACGTGCCGCCGCGCCTCCGGGTCGTCCAGCCTGCGGTAGCCGGGCAACTGGTCGGCCTTCTGGCCGTGTTCGCGTCCGCCCTGCCCGTTGCCCTGCCCGGTCAGACAGCCGTACCCGGACATTGGGCGGCCCGCCCGGCCGGTCGCCAGGCACAGGTTGATCCACGCGCCCACCGTGTCCGTACCCTTGGACTGCTGTTCCGGCCCGCGCGCGGTGAGTACCATCGCCGACTCCGGTGCGCAGAACAGCCGTACGGTCTCCCGGAGTCGGGGAACGGACACCCCCGTGATCCGCTCCACGTACTCCGGCCAGTGCGCCATCGCCGCCGCCCGTGCCTCCTCCCAGCCCGTCGTCCGCTCCCGGATGTACTCCTCGTCCGTCCGTCCCTCGGCCACCACCAGGTGCAACAGGCCCAGGGCGAGGGCGAGATCGGTGCCGGGCCGGGGAGCCAGGTGCAGGTCCGCATGCTCGGCCGTCCTCGTCCGGCGCGGGTCGACCACGATCAACGTGCCGCCGTTCTCGCGCAGTTCGCGGAAGAACCGCAGGGACGGCGGCATGGTCTCGGCGAGATTGGAGCCGACGAGGATCACGCACCCCGTCCTCGGTATGTCCTCCAGCGGGAACGGCAGCCCCCGGTCGAGCCCGAAGGCCTTCGTCCCGGCCGCCGCGGCCGACGACATGCAGAACCGGCCGTTGTAGTCGATCTGCGAGGTCCCGAGCACCACCCGGGCGAACTTCCCGAGCGCGTACGCCTTCTCGTTCGTCAGGCCGCCCCCGCCGAACACGCCCAGCGCGTCGGCGCCGTACCGCTCGCGCGTCCAGCCGAGCCGCTCGGCGACCAGACCCAGCGCGTGCGCCCAGCTCGCCTCGACCAGCCGGCCCCCGGACCGCACCAGCGGCGAGGTCAGCCGCACCGCGGGCGAGAGCACCTCGGCCGCCGTACGGCCCTTGCCGCACAGCATGCCCCGGTTCACCGGGAAGTCCGCCCGCTCGGAGACCTCGACGCCCCCCTCCGCCCGGGGCGTGACGTTCATCCCGCACTGCAGGGCGCAGTACGGGCAGTGGGTGGGCGTCGCGGCGATCCTCTGCATGCCGCCAGCGTGCGCCGGGCGTGTTACGGCTCCGACCGCCTGCGGTTACACGCCCGGCACGGCGCCCTCCCCGTGCCGCTCCGGCCGCCGTGAGGGAACCGCCGTGGGCCGCCGGTCACCGCCCGGCGGCCAGCGCCCGCGCCACGCCCGGCTCCTTCGGCCCGAGGAACGTCGGATCCGGACGGAACACCGCGTCCAGCACCGCCTTGCCCGCCGCGAACACCTCCCGCGTACCGCCGTAGTACCAGGTCACGTCGTGCTTGGCGTCGACCCCGACCCCGTACGAGTCCACCCCCGCCGCCTCGCACAGCGCCACCGCCCGCCGGATGTGGAAACCCTGGCTGATCAGCACGGCCCGGTCCACACCGAAGATCCTCCTGGCCCGCACACAGGAGTCCCAGGTGTCGAACCCCGCGTAGTCGCTGACGATCCGCTTGTCCGGCACCCCGTGCTTCTTCAGATAGGCGCGCATGGCGTCGGGCTCGTCGTAGTCCCTGCGGCTGTTGTCCCCCGTGACCAGGACGACCTCGACCCGTCCCGCCCGGTACAGCTCGGCCGCCGCGTCCAGCCGGTGCGCGAGATACGGCGAGGGCTCCCCGTTCCACAGCCCGGCCCCGAACACCACGGCCACCTGCGCCCGTGGTGCGTCCGCCGCGGTGCGCAGCCGGTCCGCCGTGGACACGAACAACCAGGTCGCCGGCAGCAGCGCCAGCACACATGCGGCCATCACGGCCTGCAGCAGCCGCCGCTGCCCCTTGCGGGTGCGCGGCAGCCGCGGTCGACGGATCTTCATACGCCCCCCACGGATCTGTTGTCGACCATGGAGGACGCCACCGGCACCGATCCGGTTCGCCTCACATCGCGCGACTGTACGACGTGAAGCAGCGGAAAACGCTCGTGACGACCCGGCAACGGCAGCGCAACGCGCCCCCGCCAGGATCCTTCCATGACGGCGTCGCACCCACCCCGCTCCGAGTCCGACATCCACCTCGACAGCACGGCGCACCTCATGAACAGCATCAGCCACGAGCTCGCCGGCCAGCTCCGGCTGGTCTCCCCGCTCGGCCACCGCCGCCCGGCCCGCCCCGCCCTCGTCCTGGTCGCCCACGGCAGCCGCGACCCGCGCGCCCTGGACACCGTACGAGCCCTGCGGGACAGGGTGCGCGAGCTGCGCCCGGGCCTCCCCGTCCACCTGGGCCACATCGAGCTGAACGAGCCCCTCCTCCCGGACACCCTCGCCGCCCTCGGCGACACCCTCGCCGTCCTGGTCCCGCTGCTCCTCTCCCGCGGCTACCACGTCGGGCAGGACCTCCCCGAGATGGCCGCCGCCGCCCCGCCCCCCACCCGCCTGGCCGCCCCGCTCGGCCCGCACCCGCTGCTGGTGGAGGCCCTCTACGACCGGCTGGTCGAGGCCGGCTGGCCCGCCGGCGTGGATGCGGGCACCCGCCGTTCGACCGCGGTCGTCCTGGCGGCCGCGGGATCCCGCGACCCCGACTCGACCACCGACACCCGCCGCACGGCCCGCCTCCTGGCGGACCGTCTGGGCGTCCCGGTCGTCCCGGCGTACGCCTCGGCGGCGAGTCCTACGGTCCCGGCGGCGGTACGGGCACTGGCGGCGAGGGGCCGGCACAGGGTGGCCGTCGCGTCGTACTTCACGGCACCGGGGCGTTTCGCGACGCAGTGCGCGCAGGCGGCACCGTGGTGGGCGTCGGCCCCCCTGGGTGCCCACCCGGCCATGGCCCGCCTGATCCTGCACCGGTACGACGAGAGCCTCGCCACACGGTCGACCGAGGCTGCCTAGGCGTCGGCGGCCACCACCCGGCCGGCCGCGTCACCAGTCTGTCCGAACAGCACACCTGGGGGCGCGGGGAACCGGACGCACCGCCAACCCCCTTTTGTCACTGCCGACGCTTACTGTCGAACCATGGAAGGCACACCCGACGGAACCTACGGCCCGACCTCAGCGGAGCGTTGGGCCCCCGAGCCCGACAAACGCCCCGGCCGCACCGCCTTCCAGCGCGACCGCGCCCGCATCCTCCACTCCGCCGCCCTGCGACGCCTGGCCGGCAAGACCCAGGTCGTCACCCCGGGAACCCGCAGCCAGGCGTGGGACGCCAGCCCGCGGACACGCCTGACCCACTCCCTGGAGTGCGCCCAGGTGGGCCGGGAGCTCGGCGCGGCCCTCGGCTGTGACCCCGACCTGGTGGAAGCCGCCTGCCTGGCCCACGACCTCGGCCATCCGCCCTTCGGCCACAACGGCGAACAGGCGCTGAACGCCTTCGCGGACGACTGCGGCGGCTTCGAGGGCAACGCCCAGTCGCTGAGACTCCTCACGCGCATCGAACCCAAACGGTTCACCGAGGAACGCTCCGTCGGGCTCAACCTCACCCGCGCCACTCTCGACGCCGCCACCAAGTACCCCTGGCCCCGGGGCGCCCACCCCAGCGACCCGGCGTCGCGGAAGTTCGGTGTGTACGAGGACGACCGCCCCGTGTTCGACTGGGTCAGAGCGCACGCCCCCGGCACCCGCACCTGCTTCGAGGCCCAGGTCATGGACTGGTCGGACGACGTGGCGTACTCGGTGCACGACGTCGAGGACGGCCTGCACGCCGGCCACATCGACCCCAACTGCCTGCACGCCGAGCCCGAGCGGCAGGCGGTGTTCGAGGTCGCCGTCGGCCGGTACGTGCCCGCGGACACCGACCCGGCCGAGCTGGCCGCCGCCCTCGACCGGCTCCAGGACGAGGAGTGGTGGCCGCACGGCTACGACGGCACGGCGGTCGCCCAGGCCCGGCTGAAGGACGCCACCAGCCAGCTCATCGGCCGGTTCTGCCTGGCCGCCGAGGGCGCCACGCGCGCCGCGTACGGCGCCGGCCGGCTCACCCGCTACGCGGCGGAACTCGTCGTACCCCGCGAGGCCCGCATGGAGTGCGCGGTGCTCAAGGCGGTCGCGGACCGGTATGTGATGCAGCGCGCCGAGCAGGAGCGGCTGCGCGCGGACCAGCGGGTCGTCGTGGCGGAGCTGGCGGAGGCGCTCACCGCCCGGGCGCCGGACGGGCTGGATCCACAGTTTCGGGCACTGTTCGACGGGGCAGACGACGACCACGCACGCAAGCGGGTGATCGTCGACCAGATCGCCTCCCTCACCGACGCCTCCGCGCGCTCGCTGCACGCGAGACTGACGGGGCATATGTGAGCGGAACATGACCGGCCCTGGCCTGATCGGGTCACTCCCTCTTCCCGCAGCACGCCCGGTGCGGGACGCTCGCATGTGGCGGCACCCTTACGAGGAGGCATCAAGTGGTCGACGCGGATCAGACATTCGTCATCGTCGGAGGCGGTCTCGCCGGCGCGAAGGCGGCCGAGACGCTCCGGGCGGAGGGCTTCACCGGCCGGGTGATACTGATCAGTGACGAGCGCGACCACCCCTACGAACGCCCGCCGCTGTCCAAGGGCTACCTGCTCGGCAAGAAGGAGCGCGACAGCGTCTTCGTGCACGAGCCGGCCTGGTACGCGCAGAACGACATCGAGCTGCACCTCGGCCAGTTCGTCGACCGCGTCGACCGTACGGCGAAGACGGTCCGCTACGGCGACGACGGCACCCTCGTCCGCTACGACAAGCTGCTGCTCGTCACCGGCGCCGAGCCGCGCCGCCTGGACATCCCGGGCACCGACCTGGCGGGCGTGCACCACCTGCGCCGCCTCGCCCACGCCGAGCGCCTCAAGGGCGTCCTCACGGCCCTCGGCCGGGACAACGGACACCTGGTCATCGCGGGCGCCGGCTGGATCGGCCTGGAGGTCGCGGCGGCCGCCCGCGAGTACGGCGCGGAGGTCACGGTGATCGAGCACGGGCCGACGCCGCTGCACACCGTCCTCGGCCCCGAGCTGGGCAACGTCTTCGCCGAGCTGCACCGCGAGCACGGCGTCCGCTTCCAGTTCGGGCGGGAGCTGACCGAGATCGTCGGCCAGGACGGCATGGTCCTCGCGGTCCGCACCGACGACGGCGAGGAGCACCCGGCGCACGACGTCCTCGCCGCGATCGGCGCGATGCCGCGCACGGGCCTGGCCGAGGCGGCGGGATTGGAGCTGGTCGACCGGGCACGGGGCGGCGGTGTGGTGGTGGACGAGCGGTTGCGCACGTCCGACCCCGACATCTACGCGGCCGGCGACGTGGCGGCCGTCCCGCTCGATCTCTTCGGGACGAGGGTCCGGGTGGAGCACTGGGCCAACGCGCTGAACGGCGGCCCGGCCGCCGCGCGCGCCATGCTCGGGCAGGACGTCGTGTACGACCGTGTGCCGTACTTCTTCACCGACCAGTACGACCTGGGCATGGAGTACAGCGGATGGGCGCCGGCCGGGTCGTACGACCAGGTGGTGATCCGGGGCGACGCCGGGAAGCGGGAGTTCATCGCGTTCTGGGTGAAGGAGGGGCGCGTGCTGGCCGGGATGAACGTGAATGTGTGGGATGTCACAGACAAGATCCAGAAACTGATCCGTGCGGGCGCGCCGGTGGACCTCGAGGCCCTGGCCGACCCGCACGTCCCCCTGGACAGCCTCGTGCCCTGAGGACCGGGACCGCCCGGCGCCCCCGTGCTGTGATTCCCGGCGGACCCCGGCCCCCCGGACCCCCGGCCGGGGGCCGGTCGGCGCCGCCGGGGATGTCGGCACTGCCCCGTAGAATCACCTCGTGGCAGGACGGATCAACGACGAGGACGTGAAGGCGGTACGGGACGCGGTCCCGATCGACGCCGTGGTCTCCGAGTACCTCCAGCTGCGCAACGCGGGCGGCGGCAACCTGAAGGGGCTGTGCCCGTTCCACGACGAGAAGTCGCCGTCCTTCCAGGTCAGCCCGAGCAAGGGGCTCTTCCACTGCTTCGGCTGCCAGGAGGGCGGCGACACCATCACCTTCGTGATGAAGGTGGACCACCTCTCCTTCTCCGAGGCGGTGGAGCGGCTGGCCGCCCAGGCCGGCATCACGCTGCGCTACGAGGAGGGCGGGTACAACCCGGCCCACCAGCGGGGCGAGCGCATCCGCCTGGTCGAGGCGCACAAGATCGCCGCGCAGTGGTACGCCGAGCAGCTCGCCGCCAGCCCCGAGGCCGAGACGGGCCGGGTCTTCCTCGCCGAGCGCGGTTTCGACCAGGCCGCCGCCGTCCACTTCGGCGTCGGCTACAGCCCCCAGGGCTGGGACCACCTCACCCGCCATCTGCGCGGCAAGGGCTTCACCGACAAGGAGCTGATCCTCTCCGGGCTGTCCCAGGAGGGCCGCCGGGGCCCCATCGACCGGTTCCGGGGCCGCCTGATGTGGCCGATCCGGGACATCGGCGGCGAGGTCGTCGGCTTCGGCGCCAGAAAGCTCTACGAGGCGGACAACGGTCCGAAGTACCTGAACACCCCCGACACGGCGATCTACAAGAAGAGCCAGGTGCTGTACGGCATCGACCTGGCGAAGAAGGAGATCGCCAAGTCCAGCCGCGCGGTCGTGGTCGAGGGCTACACCGACGTGATGGCCTGCCACCTCGCCGGGGTGACGACGGCCATCGCCACCTGCGGTACGGCCTTCGGCGGGGAGCACATCAAGATCCTCCGCCGGCTGCTGATGGACAACGGCTCGGCCCGCGTGATCTTCACCTTCGACGGTGACGCGGCCGGGCAGAAGGCCGCCCTGCGCGCCTTCGAGGACGACCAGAAGTTCGCCGCCGAGACCTACATCGCGATCGCGCCCGACGGCATGGACCCCTGCGAGCTCCGCCTGGCCAAGGGCGACGAGGCGGTCGCCGACCTGGCCGAACCCCGCACCCCGCTCTTCGAGTTCGCGCTGCGGCAGATCGTCGGCCGCTACGACCTGGACACCCCGGCAGGGCGTGCGGCCGCGCTCGACGAGGCCGCGCCGGTCGTCGCCCGGATCAAGAACAGCGGGGCCCAGCACGAGGTCGCCGTCGAACTGGCCGGCATGCTCGGCATCCTCGACACCCAGTTCGTCGTCCGGCGCGTGGCCCAACTGGCCCGCTGGGCGCGGGACCGTGGCGGGAAGGCCCCGCAGCAGGACCGGCAGCGCGGCGCCGACCCGCAGTGGGCGGCGGCACCGCGCCCGGCGAACGGCGGCCCGGCACTGACCCTGCGCAACCCGGTCTACGCCGCCGAACGCGAACTGCTCAAACTCGCCCTCCAGCGCCCGGAGCTGGTCTCCCCGGCCTTCGACGCCTACGGCCTGGACGAGTTCACCGCGCCGCCGTACGCGGCCGTGCGCCAGGCGATCGCGGAGGCGGGCGGCGCCGAGTACGGCGTCCCGGACCCGCAGGAGTATCTGGTCCGGGTCCGCGAGGCCGCGCCCGACGACACGGTGCGCGCGATGGTCACCGAGCTGGCCGTCGAGCCGATCCTGCGCCGCACGGTCGACGAGGTGTACGCCGGCACGGTCCTCGTACAGATCCGCCGCCGCGCCGTGGAACGCCGCATCCGTGACATCCAGTCCCAGATGACCCGCCTCGCCACCGGCGGCGACCCCGCCCAGCTGGCCGCCGTGCAGAACGAGATGTGGGTGCTCCAGCAGTACGACCAGGCGTTGCGGGAGCGGGGAGCGGAGGCGCTGTAGGGGTGCCTCGGCGAGGCCGGTCCCCGGGGGACTGGTGCGGCGCGGCGATGCCGAGGTGCTCCGTGATCGCCACTTGCCCGGTCACCAGGGCGCCGCGCAGCCTGCCGTGCTGCTCCAGCGTCTTGCTGTGCGCCTCGGGCACCTTGCTGTGCTCCGGCTGAGTCTGTCGCAGCCTGCATGAGCCGCACGTCGGCCCGCCGCTGCGTCCTGTGCCCCAAGTCGACGCAGCTCAGCGGCCGCAGTTGCCAGTCGCATAGTCCGACGAGCCGCATAACCGCGCGGTCACGGACCGGACGCAAAAAGTCACCGCAAGCCCCTCGTGGCGGGGATGTGTCGTACTCCACACTGGGGGCGGTGCCCGAGTCCTCGGAGCGCAGGCCGTCGACTCTCCGCCCCCGAAGTACCGCTGCCGCACTCCTTCAGCAGCGATCATCCTGGAGGTCGCCCCCGTGCAGACCCAGACCCTCACCCAGACCGACAGCGCCACCGGTACCACCGCGGACGAGCCGGACGCGGAGCCGGACGTCCTCGCGGCCGTGCCCCCGCAGAGCCGTGCCGCCCTGCACCCGGAGGCGGCGTCCGCCGAGTCGGCGGAACCGCCGGCGGAAGAGCTCACGGACGAGCCCGAGGAGGCCGTTGAACCACTGGAGCCCGCCGAGACACCCGTCGCCGCCCGAGCCGACACCGCCGGCCCCTCCGCCGACCTGTTCCGCCAGTACCTGCGCGAGATCGGCCGTGTCCCGTTGCTGACCGCCGCCGAGGAGGTCGAACTCGCCCGCCGCGTCGAGGCCGGCCTGTTCGCCGAGGAGAAGCTGGGCAACACCCCCGACCTGGACAGTGAGTTGGCCCTGGATCTGGACCGGCTCGTGGTCATGGGGCGGATGGCCAAGCGCCGGCTGATCGAGGCCAATCTGCGGCTCGTGGTGTCGGTGGCGAAGAGGTACGTCGGCCGCGGGCTGACCATGCTCGACCTGGTCCAGGAGGGAAACCTCGGCCTGATCCGGGCGGTGGAGAAGTTCGACTACGCCCGCGGCTACAAGTTCTCGACGTACGCCACCTGGTGGATCCGTCAGGCCATGTCCCGGGCCCTGGCCGACCAGGCCCGCACCATCCGCGTCCCGGTCCACGTGGTCGAACTGATCAACCGCGTCGTCCGGGTGCAGCGGCGCATGCTCCAGGAGCGGGGCTACGAGCCGACGCCCGAAGAGGTCGCCGCCTACCTCGAGCTGCCGCCCGAGCGGGTCTCCGAGGTGCTGCGCCTGGCCCAGGAACCGGTGTCACTGCACGCGCCGGTCGGCGAGGAGGACGACGTCGCGCTCGGCGACCTGATCGAGGACGGCGACGCGGCGAGCCCCGTGGAATCGGCGGCGTTCCTGCTGCTGCGGGAGCACCTGGAGGCCGTCCTGTCCACCCTCGGTGAGCGGGAGCGCAAGGTCGTCCAGCTCCGCTACGGCCTCATCGACGGCCGCCCGCGCACGCTGGAGGAGATAGGCCGGCTGTTCGGGGTGACCCGGGAGCGGATACGGCAGATCGAGTCCAAGACCCTCAACAAGCTCCGGGACCATGCCTTCGCGGATCAGCTGAGGGGATACCTGGACTGAAGGGGGCGCCGGGCGGCGCCCCCCTCGTGCCTAGTCGACCTCGGCCACCGCCTGCGCGAACTGGGCCTTGTAGAGGCGGGCATACGCGCCGTCCGCGGCCAACAGCTCGGCATGCGCGCCCTGTTCCACGATCGAGCCGTTCTCCATCACGAGAATCGTGTCGGCGTCCCGGATCGTCGACAGCCGGTGCGCGATCACGAACGACGTGCGTCCCGCCGCCAGTTTGGCCATCGCCTTCTGGATCAGCACCTCGGTCCGGGTGTCGACCGAACTCGTCGCCTCGTCCAGCACCAGGATCGTCGGGTCGGACAGGAACGCCCGCGCGATGGTGACGAGCTGCTTCTCACCCGCGCTGACCCCGGTGCCCTCGTCGTCGATCACGGTGTCGTAGCCGTCGGGGAGCGTACGGATGAACCGGTCCGCGTGGGCCGCCCGTGCCGCCTCCTCGATCTCGCCCCGGGTCACCTCGCGTGCGGCACCGTAGGCGATGTTCTCCGCGATCGTGCCGCCGAACAGCCAGGTGTCCTGCAGCACCATGCCGATCCCGGAGCGCAGTTCGTCCCGGTTCATCCTCCGGATGTCGACGCCGTCGAGGGTGATCCGGCCGCCGGAGACGTCGTAGAACCGCATCAGCAGGTTGACCAGTGTGGTCTTGCCCGCCCCGGTCGGGCCGACGATCGCCACCGTGTGGCCCGGCTCGACGGTCAGCGACAGGTCCTCGATCAGCGGCTTCTCGGGGTCGTACCGGAAGGACACCTGCTCCAGCCGCACCCGGCCGCGCAGCTCGGCCGGCCGCTCGCCCGGCACCGGGTCCGCCTCCTGCTCCTCCGCGTCCAGGAGTTCGAAGACCCGCTCGGCCGAGGCGACACCGGACTGCACCAGGTTCGCCATCGACGCGACCTGCGTCAGCGGCATCGAGAACTGCCGCGAGTACTGGATGAAGGCCTGGACGTCACCGATGGAGAGCGCGCCGGACGCGACGCGCAGACCGCCGACGACCGCGACCAGGACGTAGTTGAGGTTCGACACGAACATCATCAGCGGCTGCATCACACCGCTGTTGAACTGCGCCCTGAACGCCGCCTGGTACAGCGCCTCGTTCTGCTCGGCGAACTGCTTCGCCGACTCCTCCTGCCGGCCGAACACCTTCACCAGGGTGTGCCCGGTGTACATCTCCTCGACATGGGCGTTCAGCTTGCCGGTGGAGCGCCACTGCTGCACGAAGTGCGGCTGCGACCGCTTGCCGATCCGGGTCGCCACCAGGAACGACAGCGGCACGGTGACCAGCGCGACCAGCGCGAGGATCCAGGACACGTAGAACATCATCGCGAGCACACCGATGATGCTCAGCACCGAGTTGATCAGCTGGCCCATCGACTGCTGCAGGGTCTGGCCGATGTTGTCGATGTCGTTGGTCGCGCGCGAGAGCACCTCGCCGCGCTGCCGCTTGTCGAAGTACGACAGCGGCAGCCGCGACAGCTTCGCCTGCACCTCGCCCCGCAGCCGGTACATCGTGCGGTTCACGGCCCGGTTGACCAGCCTGGTAGCCACCGCCATCAGCAGACCGGCGACCAGGAACGTGACGAGCGCGAACAGCAGGACGTTCCCGACGGCGTCGAAGTCGATGCCCTTGCCGGGCGTGAAGTCGGTGCTCTTGAGCATGTCCGCGACGGTGCCCTGGCCGTGGGCCCGCATCTGGTCGAGGACCTGCTCCTTGGTCGCCCCGGCGGGCATCTTCCGGCCGATGATGCCGGCGAAGACCAGGTCCGTGGCCCTGCCCAGGATCTTCGGGCCGATGACGTTCAGGGTCACGCTGACGACCACGCACAGCAGCAGGCCGTAGATCGTGAGCCGTTCAGGTCGGAACTGGGAGACGAGCCGCTTGCCCGACCCCTTGAAGTCCATCGAGCGCTGGTCGGGACCGGCCCCGTTCATCATGCGTCCCATGGGCCCGGCCATCAGGCAGCCTCCGCTTCCGTCAGCTGGGAGAGCACGATCTCCCGGTAGGTCTCGTTGTCCGCCATCAGTTCCCGGTGCCGGCCGGAGCCGACGACCCGGCCCTCGTCCAGCACGATGATCCGGTCGGCGTCCCGGATGGTGGCCACCCGCTGGGCGACGATGACGACGGTCGCCTCGGCGGTCTCGCGGGAGAGCGCGCGGCGCAGGGCCGCGTCGGTGGCGTAGTCGAGCGCGGAGAAGGAGTCGTCGAAGAGGTAGATCTCCGGGCGCTGGACCAGGGTGCGGGCGATGGCCAGGCGCTGGCGCTGGCCGCCGGAGACGTTGGTGCCGCCCTGCGCGATCGGCGCGTCCAGGCCGCCCTCCAGCTTGCTCACGAAGTCCTTGGCCTGCGCCACCTCCAGCGCGTGCCACAGTTCCTCGTCGGTGGCGTCCGGATTGCCGTAGCGCAGGTTCGTGGCGACCGTCCCGGCGAACAGGTACGGCTTCTGCGGGACGAGTCCGACCGTGTTCGCGAGCAGCTTCGGTTCGACCTCCTGGACGTCCACGCCGTTCACGAGGACTTGCCCCTCGGTGGCGTCGAACAGCCGCGGGACCAGCCCGAGCAGCGTCGACTTGCCGCTGCCGGTGGAGCCGATCACGGCGGTCGTCTCACCCGGCCGGGCCACCAGGTCGATGGACTTCAGCACCGGCTCCTCGGCGCCCGGATAGCGGAAGCCCGCGCCCCGGATCTCCAGGTGGCCGTGGGCGCGCAGCTCGCTGACGGGCGCCACCGGCGGCACCACGCTCGAATCGGTGCCGAGGACCTCCTGGATGCGCTCGGCGCACACCTCCGCGCGCGGCACCATCATGAACATGAAGGTGGCCATCATCACGGACATGACGATCTGCATCAGATAGGCGAGGAACGCGGTCAGGTCGCCGATCTGCATGCCGCCGCTGTCGATGCGGTGGGCGCCGAACCACACCACCGCGATCGACGACACGTTCACGACCGTCATGACGATCGGGAACATCAGCGCGAGCATCCGACCGGTGGCCAGCTGCATCTCCGTCAGGTCGCCGTTCGCCTTTCCGAACCGGCCGATCTCGTACTCGTCCCGGACGAAGGCGCGGATCACCCGGTTGCCGGCGATCTGCTCGCGCAGCACCCGGTTCACCGTGTCGAGGCGGACCTGCATGGACCGGAACAGCGGCCGCAGCCGGCGCACGATCAGCGTCACGGAGATGCCGAGCACCGGAACCACCGCGACCAGCACCCCGGACAGCGGAACATCCAGTCCGAGCGCCAGCACGATGCCGCCCACGCACATGATGGGCGCCGACACCATCAGGGTGAACGTCATCAGGACCAGCATCTGGACCTGTTGTACGTCGTTCGTCGTACGCGTGATGAGCGAGGGCGCTCCGAAGTGACCCACCTCACGCGCCGAGAAGGACTGCACCCGGTCGAAGACGGCCGCGCGCACGTCCCGGCCGAGCGCGGAGGCGGTCCGCGCCCCGTAGTACACGGCACCGATGTTGCACACGACCTGGGCCAGCGAGATGCCGATCATCAGGGCGCCGAAGGACAGGATGTAACCCGTGTCACCCTTCACGACACCGTTGTCGATGATGTGCGCGTTCAGTGTGGGCAGATAGAGAGTGGCGCAGGTCTGCAGGAACTGCAGCAGCACCAGTACGGCGATGGGTTTCTTGTACGGACCGAGATGGGTCCGCAGAAGTCGTATGAGCACGCTAGGTCTCTCGGGGTCGGCGACGGGGGCTGGTCGGTGTGCCCTTGGCCCCTATCGTCGGACACTCCACCCGCGTTACCTCAACCGATTAACCCGGCGGACGGCCCACTTGAGCTAAGAGCGGAACGCCCCCGGATGGGTCTGTTCCCGCACCGCCACGAACTGCTGCCGTACCGCCTGCCCGACGGCCAGCTCGTCGCCCGGCTCCAGGACCTGGGCCGCCGCGCCCTGCCAGGCCGGCGGGTTCCGCGGATCGAGGGTGCCCTGCGACACGCCGAGCGCCCAGGCCGCCTGCCGCGCCGCGCCGATCGCCGCGTAGTCCGCGGGCTGCGGTACGACGACCTGCGCGCCGAACAGCGAGGGCGCGGAGGCCTGCACGGCGGGCAGCTCGGCGGCCGGGCCGAGCAGGAAGATCCGCCGCACGTCCACGCCCCGGCCGCGCAGCACGTCCAGCGCGTCGGCGAGCCCGCACAGCATGCCCTCGAACGCGGCCCGCGCCAGGTGCTCGGGCTTCATCGACTCGCGGCGCAGCCCGGCGATCGTCCCGGCGGTGTGCGGCAGATGCGGCGTCCGTTCACCCTCCAGGTAGGGGAGCAGCACCAGGCCGTGGGAGCCCGGCGTGGACTTCATCGCCAGCTCGGACAGGCTCTCCAGGTCCGACAGCCCGAGCAGTTCGGCGGTGCCGCGCAGGGTCCGTACGGCGTTGAGCGTGGTCACGACCGGCAGATGCATGCCGGTGGCGTCGGCGAGGGAGGTGATCATCCCGGACTGGTCCGCGAGCGCCTCGGGATGCACTGCCATCACGGACCCGGAGGCACCGAGGGACACGACCGCGTCCCCCAGTCCGATCCCGAGCCCGAAAGCGGCGGCCATGGTCTCCCCGGTCCCGGCGGAGATCAGCAGCCCCTCCGGGGTCGTACCGGCCGCGTCCGAGGGGCCGATCACCTCGGGCAGCATCGCCTGGTGGCCGAGTGCCAGCTCGACCAGGTCGGGCCGGTAGCCGCCGGTCGCGGCCGACCAGTAGCCGGTCCCGGAGGCCCCGCCGCGATCGGTGGTCCTCCTCACCGGCCGCCCGAGCAGCTGCCACACCAGCCAGTCGTGCGCCTGGAGCAGTACGGCCGTCCGGCGGGCGTTCTCGGGCTCGTTCTTCGCGAGCCAGCGCAGCTTGGTGACGGGCTGGGCGGCCTGCGGCACACAGCCGACCGCCTGCGCCCAGGCCTCCCGGCCGCCGAGAGCGTCGACGAGATCCGCCGCCGCGACCTGCGCCCGCTTGTCGCCGCCGACCAGCGCCGGGCGCACGGTGTTGCCCTGCGCGTCCAGCGGGACCAGCGCGTTCTGCTGGGCCGACACGCCGATGGCCTGGACGCCCTCGAGCAGGCCCCCGCCCGCGGCCTCGCCGAGGGACAGCAGCCACGCCTGCGGGTCCACGTCGCTGGGCCGGCCCTCCATCGGGTGGGGGGCATATCCCTGCCGTAGTACGGCACCGGTGTCCGTGTCGCAGACCACGATGCGTGTGAAGTCCGGTGAGCTGTCCAAGCCGGCGACTATCCCCATGCCCTGAATTTTGCAGCATTCCTGCGAGTGCGGTGGCCGAGGGCACCGAAGGGGTGCGGGGACGGCTGCGACCGGGCGCGGGTGTCCCTACGTGTTGCTCGTGCCCCAGTCGTCCTCCGGCGTGCCGTTCAGGTTCCGCTCCCGGAGGGAGCGCACCCGCTGGGCAACCGTCTCGGGGACCCGGTCGCCGACCTTGTGGCCGACCGTGTGGAAGGCCTTGCCGGCGTACTGGCGGCCCTGCTGGGCGGCGGTCTCGGCAGTGTTGCGCACGGCCGGGTTCTGCGCGATCCGCTGAGCGGACTTCTTCAGCTGCTCGTACCGCTCGCGTCCGGCCCTCGTGCCGAGCACGTAACCGAGGGCCAGTCCGGCGACGAACGTGAGCCGGTAGCGCATGGCTGCCACCCTTCCCTTATCTGGGTCTGCTGGTGCGACGCGGGGCGCCGAGGGGAACCGATTGGCGGAGCACCCCCCTGCTTGCGCTAATGTATGTGTCGCAGCGAACGCCCGCCCCCTGGCGAATACCCAGGTAGGTACGTTCGATGCAATCGAGGCAATCCTCCGTAGCTCAATTGGCAGAGCAGCCGGCTGTTAACCGGCAGGTTACTGGTTCGAGTCCAGTCGGGGGAGCTTCGGTCCTCCGTAGCTCAATTGGCAGAGCAGCCGGCTGTTAACCGGCAGGTTACTGGTTCGAGTCCAGTCGGGGGAGCGCAGTGAACGAGGACCCCTTGGGGGTCCTTTTTCATGCCCGCGGGAACCGCCGCACCCGGGCCGCTGTCCTCAAGGTCATGAGCAGCGCAGATGCCGACCATCCGAAGCAGGAGATCGTATGAGCGGCTATGCTGCGGCAGCAGGCGCGCACACATGTACGCGACACGCCGCTATGGGGCGGTAGCTCAGCCGGTTAGAGCAGCGGACTCATAATCCGTCGGCCGTGGGTTCGAGTCCCACCCGCCCCACCAGGCGCCGCAGGTGCAGAAACGATGCGACCTGTGGTGGCGCCGGTAACGCCATACTGTGCGCATGGAACGCATCGGGGGATACCTCGTCGAGCGGCGGCTCGGCGAGGGCGGGATGGGCACCGTGTATCTCGCGCGGACGCGCGGCGGGCGGGCCGTGGCCGTGAAGGTCGCCAAGACGGAGCTGGCCGCCGACCCGGTCTTCCGCGAGCGGTTCCGCAGCGAGGTCGAGGCGGCCCGCCGGGTCGGCGGCTTCCACACGGCGCCGGTCGTGGACGCGGACCTCGACGGCGACCCGCCGTGGCTGGCCACGGCCTACATACCCGGACCGACCCTCGCGGCGCGGCTCGCCACCGAGGGCGCGATGGACGAGCCGCGGCTACGGGCGCTGGCCGCCGCGCTCGCCGAGGCGCTGGAGTCCATCCACTCCTGCGGTCTGGTGCACCGCGATCTCAAGCCCGGCAACATCATCATGGCCGCCGACGGACCGCGCGTCCTCGACTTCGGCATCGCCCGGGCCGTCGAGTCCACCCGGCTCACCGCCACCGGCACCGCCTTCGGCACGCCCGGCTTCCTCGCGCCCGAGCAGGCCCTGGGCCACGATGTGACCGGCGCCGCCGACGTGTTCGCGCTGGGCGCGGTGCTGGTCGCGGCGGCGGGCGGCAGCGCCTGGGGCGAGGGCACGCCGATGGGGCTGATGTACCGGTCCGTGCACGAACCGCCGAACCTGGCCGCCGTACCCGCCCCGCTGGCCGGCCCGGTCGCGCGCTGCCTGGCCAAGGACCCGGCGGCCCGGCCGACCGCCGCCGAACTGCTGGACCTGCTCACCGAGGAGACACCGCGGCCGGCCCCGGCCCGGACGCCGTACGTCCCGACCCTGACCGCATCCCCGCAGCCGATCCCCCTGCCGCGGCCCGCGCCCGTCCCGGCCCCGCTCCCGCCCTACCCGGCCACGCCCCCGCGGCAGGCCGTCCCGGGGTTCGGCCCGCCGGTCCCGTACGTCGTCCCGGAGGTCGAACTCGCCGACGGAGACGCCCGTGCCGTCGTGAACGCCACCGGGATCGTTCTCGAAGTGGCGGACGCCGCCGCGGACTTCGAGTGGGCGGAGATCGCGCACGTCGGGCGCGTCCGGCGCGGCCATCACCTCACGGTGGTCGTACGGCTGTGGGACGGCGGTGTCTACGACTGCGAGCTGAACGCCCGGCGGTCCGCCCGGCTCGGCGAGTGGCTGGCCCGGCTCGACCACGTCCTCGGCCTTTACGCCCCGCGGTAGCGTCCCGGCCACCCTGTTCGCCGACAGCGGTATCCGGCTGACTGCTTGACCCGTACATGCTTGAACGGCTCGTGTCTTGGGCACCCACCTCCTACCGGCGTCGATCGCCGAACCACTTCGGAAGAGGGAGGGCGTCATGGACCGTCGCATCCGGGTACGCGTCAGCCGACGCCCCGCCGCCCCGCGTGACCGGGAGATCGACCGCAGGACGCCGTCGGGGCGGGTACTGCCGTACTGAGGGCCGTGTCCGGCTCATCTCCGTGGGGCTCTTCGCCGTCGGCGGTGGGTGCGGGTCCGTTGTGTCCGGGCGCGGTTCCCCGCGCCCTTTCGGGTCGCGAGACGCGCGTCAGGACGCGCGCTGCGCCTCCGTCACCTCCGGTGGTGGACCTGTGCGGTGGGCCGGGCCGGGTCGGGTCCGTACGGCGCGTTCGGCCTCGCCCGCACGGGGGGCGGCCGGCGCCGCCACGAGCACCGTAGGGTCATGACCCACGATTGGGTGCGCGTGGACCGCACGGACCCCGTGGCCGTACGGGACCACGAGGCCCAACTCGCCGTCTGTGAATGCCCGTTCGGGCACCCGACGAGAGGCCGGTGACTCCTGCGCCCCGATCCGCGGGCGGGTCCGGTCGCCGTGGACCGCCCGGCGCATCCGCACCTCCGGCTCCAGCGACTCGCGCGTGTACGGCGGCAGCCGGGCACCTGCCTCGGTGAGCCCGCCCCGTGCCCGCCCGCACCGGCACGCTCACGACCAAGTATGGCTTCAAGCAAATGAGTTGCTTCGCCTGCTCCGGCGGCGTGTACCAGCTCGCCGCATGGCTCCAGCACACCTGCCGCCTGACGCCGTTCGACGCCGGTCTCGCCGCCCTGCCGAGGACGTTCGCGACCGTCCCGGTGTGCGATGCCGTTCGTGACCGGTCGGCCAGGCACGCTACGGTCCCGACCGTGGCCGCGGAACGCCGGCCGGCACCCGGCCCGCTGTCCGGCCCGGGTGCCGTCGCGGCGGAGCCGCATGTTCGAGCACGGCCCCGCGCCCCTTCGGGCGCGGCTCAGGCGGCCAGCGGGTTCAGGACGAGTGGCTCGATCCGGCCCTCCAGCATGGCGCCCAGGCCCTGGGCGGCGCAGATGTCGGGCCGCTCGGCGATGTGCACCGGCATTCCGGTGGCCTCCCGGAGCATCTCGTCGAAGCCGGGCAGCAGCGCCGAGCCGCCGACCATGATGATCCCGCTGTCGGCGAGGTCGGCCACCAGGTCGGGCGGGCAGTCCCGCAGCACCTTGCCGATGCCGTCCAGGACGGCGGTCAGCGGGGTCTGGATCGCGTCCCGTACGGCGGCGGTGTCGACGCGCACACTGCGGGCGAGACCGGTGGCCACGTCCCGTCCGTGGATCTCCGTGACGGCCGGGCCGTGCGGGGTCAGCCCGTTGCCGGACAGGGCCAGTTGCAGCGGCCGTACCGACTGGCTGGGCAGCATGAGCTCGTGCTCGTGCCGCAGGTGCTGCACGATCGCGTGGTCCACGGCCTCGCCGCCCACCGGGATCCGCTCGGCGGTGACGATGGAGCCCAGCGAGAGCACCGCGACCTGGGTGGCCGCCGCCCCGCACACCATGATCATGGTGGCCTCGGGGCGTTCGACGGGCAGCCCGCAGCCGACGGCGGCAGCGATCAGCGTGTCCACCAGCTCGACCTTTCTGGCACCCAGCCCGACCAGCGTCTCGATGGTCGCCCGCTGGGCCAGCGGATCGGCGTCGTGCGGGGTGCAGGCCGCCGCCCGCAGCCGGAGATTACGGCGCAGGGCCCGGCGCGTCTTGTCGCCGAGCAGCTGACGCAGCATGCGCTGGGCCATCTCGATGTCGACGACCGTACCCCCGGAGATGGGCCGGACGACCCGGATGTAACCCGGCGTCCGGCCCATCATCTTCTCCGCGAACTCGCCCACGGCTATGAGCGCCCCGCTGCGGGTGTTCACCGCGGCGACCGAGGGCTGGTCGACGACGAGACCGGCACCCTTCACATACACGCGGGTGCGGGCCGCGCCGAGGTCGACGGCGAAGTGGCAGCGACGCAACTGCTCCAGACTGACGGTCACGGCGGATCCTCCCGAGTGCGCGGGCCTTGGGCGCCCGCCGCTCGGCGGGTGTCCTGCTCTCACTGCATCCTGCGCGGGTCCCGGGGGCGTGCGCCTTCTGGAGGGGGCCGGGCGGGGTGCGGCCGAACGGGGGGTTTCCGGTGGCGGCGCGGTGTGTCGCCTGGTCAGGCCCGGGTCCGCGTGATGCGCAGCTCGCAGCGGACGGTGCAGCCGGGTACGTCCCCCGGCCGGAGGGGTGGGAGTGACACGCGAGGCCCCGCCGTGGCGTCCGGGTGGGTGCTCGCCAGGTCCCGCAGCCGCCCGCGCACGGCCTCCCTGATGAGTTCGGGGAACGACGCGGCGTCCGGGTGCGCCACGGCCTGGAGCGGGTCGCTGACGCGCCAGATCGCCGTGCCGGTGGCCCGGAGGGACGACTCCGTCTCGTCCAGCCCCAGGCGGCGCTCGGTGAGGTCGACCTCGAAGTACTCCGTCACTCCCGGGCGCCGGGTGCGGCTGGGTTCGCCCGCGCCGGTCCGGTAGACGACGGTCCTGGTCTCGCCGGTCCCCTCGGGGAAGACGTCGCCGGGCGGCAGCGGGTGGGGGCCGATGACGGGCGGAGGTGCGTGCGTGCCGTCGAAGAGCGGGCGGGCCAGCCGGCACAGCCGGTACCAGCCCGCGTCGGTCCCCGGCCGCAGGGACCGCAACCAGGGGGCCAGGCCGGAGTCGTCGTCGAGTTCGTCCCGGAGCGTCCGCGGCACCGCCACGATGCCCCGCCGGTCCTCGGCGGCGTCCAGCGTCCGGCGGACGGCCACCGCGTTCGGTCTCTCCGCCTGGCCTTCGGACACCAGACACTCGAACGTCACCAGCCAGCGGAGCCCGCCCAGTCCGACCACCTCGTCCTCGAAGTGCCGCATCGTGGCGTGCAGCAGTGGCAGGCCGGGCACGTCCCGCGCCGTCACCACCGTCCAGCCGGTGTCCCGCGCGGTGGGTTTCAGGGAGCAGCCGGTCCACCCGCTCGCCGTCAGCAGCCGGGTCACCGCCCGGCCGAGCGCCGCCACGGTGTCCGGGTGCGGGGGGCCGTCGGCGAACTCGTAGGTGGCCATGGTGCGGTAGGTGGGCGGGGGCGGCTCGTCGCCCAGGTCGTCGTACAGATCGTCGTAGCCGTCGTCGTCCTCGTGAGGCCGCTCGTCGTACAGCCCGTCGGGCTCCTCGGCGAGCGGGTCGTCCACGGCGAACAGACTCTCCGGTACCACGTTCTGCGGCAGTGGCGCCTCCACGGCCGACTCCCGCTCCTGCATCTCGAAGATCGACGGCAGCGACTCCTCGGTGGGGAAGCTGCCCTCCGGCAGTCCGTCGGGCTCCGGCACCGGGTTCTGCGAGAGCGGGGTGGCGTCGTAGCCGTCGAGGACGGCACCACTGTCGTGCGAGGGGTCGTCGTACTCCCCGCGCAGTTCGTGCCCCAGGGCGATCAGCTCCGGGTTCCGGCCGCCGGAGAGTTCGTACTCCTCGTACACCTCCAGGGCCTCCTCGGTACGGCCCAGGCGGCGCAGTGTGATCATCAGCAGGAGGCGGAAGTCCTCCCGGGACGGGTACTGCCGGACCAGGTCGGTGAGTTGTGCGCCCGCGCGGTGGTACTCGCCGAGATCCAGGTGCAGTTCGGCGATCTTGCGATGCAGCACGAGGCGGAGCTCGAGGAGCCGACTGCGCGCCTTGCGGGCCGCAGGGCCGGGGACGCCGGCGAGCGGGCCCTCCCCGCGCCACAGGACGAGCGCCAGGTCGAGGAGCGCGACCGCCTCCTGGTGGTGGCCCGTCCTGGCCCGCTCCGTGGCCGTCCGCTCGAAGTGCTCGTGGCGGGCCAGGTCCACGAAGTCGGCGCTGGTGTGGAGGGCGTACCCGGTGGGGAGCACTGCCAGCACGCCGGGACCCAGGCGGGCGCGCAGCCGCGACGCGATCCGGTCCATGGCCGCCGCGGCGTCCTCCGGCTCCTCGTGCCGGGCCCACAGACCGGCCCGCAGGTCGGCGCGGGTCACCTCGCGGCCGTCCCGCAGCACCAGCATGGCGAGTACCGCGGCCTCCTCGGGAGCCAGGTCCACGTTGCCGCTGCCCACCCGCACGGTCACCGGGCCCAGGATGCGGTAGGAACGCTGCTGGTCGTACCCCTCCTGGGCGAGCCGCAGCAGCTCCCCGTCCATGAGCAGGTCCCTGCCCCGCAGCTGGTCCTGGGGCGATTCGGAGACCAGGAGGCCGAGGGCGCGCGCATACGGCTCCCGCAGGCTGTGCGGAAGGTGCCGCAGCCGGTCCGGAGGGAAGGGGGGCGCCAGTCGGGTGGTTCCCGAGGCCAGGCGCAGCAGCATCCTGCCGAGCGCCGACAGATCGTGCGCGCGCCCGCTCGCCCCGGAGGTCCGGCCGGGGAGGAAGCCGGTGAGCCTGAGCATGCCGTTGGGCAGGAGCATCACCCGGGACAGGCCGAGATCGCCGTGTGTGACGCCCGCCTCGTGTACGGCTTCGATCGCGTGCGCCAGCTGGGCCGCGACCGACGCCAGCAGGGGAGCCGGAACGAGGTGATCGGAGGGGGCGGCGAGGGCGTGGAGACCGACGCCGCTCACATACTCCATGACGATGTACGGTGTTCCGTCCTCGATGCCGAAGTCGTGGATGCCCGCGACGTTCCGGTGTGCGAGGTCCCGCAGGCGCCGGGCATCCCGCAGGAACGCCTCGCGCCGCGCGCTGTCGCGAAACGGCCGGTACAGCCGCACCGCCACCTGGCGGTCCGTCTCCGGGGCCTCGGCCAGCCACACGGCCCGCCCGGCAGGGTCGAGGCGCCGCAGCAGCCGGTAACGGCCGACCTGGTCCAGCGCCGCCCCCGCCCCCGCCCCCGCCCCGCCCCCGGTCAACCGCCGGACGCTCTCCGGCCGTACGGTCGCGAACGCCTCCCCGTCCGCAGCCGCCCCCGCACCGCCGGCCGTGGGCGTCACCGCGCGGAACTCACCGGGCGCCGTCCCGGCCCGCTCCTCGATCAACCCGCCCACGCGGGCGAGCAGTTCGACCGTGGTGCCACGCGCGGAGCGGGGCAGGCCGCGCAGGAGCAGTTCGCGCACCCCCGGGCGGAAGGCGTACGACCCCGGCGGTCCCGGGACGGTCGTGAGGACGCCGCTGAGGATCACCTCGGCCAGATGCTGCGGGCGCGGGACCGGTTCGACGGCCCGCTGCACCAGTCGCATCACGGGCAGGTCGGGGCGGCCGAGGGCGAGGTGGCCGGCCAGCCGGAAGGCCTCCGGGGAGGCCGTCGCCCTGAAGCGCAGCACCAGTTCCCCGGCGGTGAGCCCGGCGAGGTCGGTGCGCTCCCCGGACTCCTCCGGCCCAGGCGGCGGGCCCAGCAGGGCGGCCGAGCCCGGAAACGCGGATCCGCCCATGGACGCCACCAGCCCGGCCCAGTGCGCGAGCCATCGCGGACCGGCTTCGAGCACGGGCAGCGCCACCGTCTCCCGTGGTGCCTCGGTCTCCCATTCCTCGTACGGCGTGAACCCGAGCGTGGCCGTCGGCGCGGCCGGGAACGGAGCCGAGAACACCCCCGGCGCGGCGGGCAGCGCGGTGCCGCGCCACAGGTGTTCGGGCAGCGGCTGGACCACCGCCAGCGGCATCCGGTGCGCCCACCGGCGCAGGGTGCCGTACCAGCGGCCGCCCGCCCCGCCCTGCCACCACTGCGGGCCCATGCAGTCGCTGATCAGCAGCGTGACGGTACGGCCGTCGCCGGGACCGTGCGGTCCGTCGCCGCCCACTGTGCCGTCGGGGCCGGCGCGGTGCACGGTCACCGTGCGGAACACGCCTGACTGGGACAGCGCCTGGTGCAGTTCGCGGATCAGGGGTCGCCAGACGGGCATCGTCGGACCGGCGTCGTACACCAGGTGCAGCCGCAGCCAGCGCTCCCGGGCCGGGCGCAGCACCGGCAGCCACCACTGCGGTCCCGCGCCGAGCCGGGCGATGCGGTCGGCGGTGGCCTGCTCGTCGAGGCGGTGGCCGACCGGGGCGTCGGTGTGTCGTTTGAGCGGGCGCAGGGCCCGCTGGAGGCCCAGGGGGTGCCGCAGCATCGGGGGTGCGGGGGCGTGCAGGGCGGTGTACGGCCCCGCCGCGGCGGTGGGTGAGGGCAGGTGGAGCGGGGCACGCGGGGGCGCCTGGCCGGGGGGTTCGACACCTTCGGCGCGGTCCGGGGCGGGGGCAGGGCCGGCGGGCTCCTGGACGGGCTTCTGCGGCGCGGCGCCCGGTTCCTCCGCCGGCGCCGGCGGTCCGGAGTGCTCGCCCGTGCCGTCCGCCGGTCCCAGCTGCCGGGCCAGCCACAGGAGTTCGGCCAGTTCCAGCGGGGTCGGGCGGGTGCCGCCCGTCGCCTTGGCCAGGACGTCGGCGAGGCGGGCGTAGGGGGCGGCGGCCGCCGTGGCGGGGTGGTCAGAAGGCATCTGCCTGCGGGGCCTCGCCGAGGTACGGCATGAGCAGTTCGGCCAGTTCGTCCAGGGACTCGGCGCCCAGGTCGGCGGAGCGGGACAGGTAGATGGCGTTGAGGAGCTGGTCGGTGGCCAGGTCGCCGTGACCGGCCCGGGACAGGAATCGGTTGATCAACGACTGGGCGTAGGCGTCCGGTTCGCCCAGATGGGCGCGGACGATCCCGGCGAGGTGACGGTCGTCGGGCTGCCGCAGCCGCAGGCTCACGCAGCGGCGCAGGAACGCCGGCGGGAACTCCCGTTCACCGTTGCTGGTCAGCACCACGAACGGGAAGGCGCGGCAGCGGACCCGGCCGCGTGTCACGGGGACGCGGTCGTGGGTGCCGTCGACCATCACCTCGGCGACCGGGGTGTGGCGGGCGGCGCGGACCAGCTCCGGGATCTCGTACTGCCCTTCCTCCAGCACGTTGAGCAGGTCGTTCGGCAGATCCAGATCGCTCTTGTCGATCTCGTCGATCAGCAGGACGCGGGGACGGGCGTACGGCAGGAGCGCGGTACCCAGGGGGCCGAGGCGCAGATGGTCCTCGATGCCGGACGCCGGGGCGGGCGCGACGGACGTGTCCGGGTCCCGCGTCGCCGCCTCCTGGCCGGCCGCGTAGAGGCGGGAGAGGGGGTCGTACTGGTAGAGGCCGTCGTGGAGGGTGCTGCGGCTGGTGATGTTCCAGCGCAGCACCGGGCCCAGCCTCAGCTCCCGGGCCACCGCGTAGGCGAGCGACGACTTGCCGGTGCCGGGCGGCCCCGTCACGAGCAGCGGGCGGCGCAAGTAGAGTGCCGCGTTGACCAGTTGGACGGTCCGGTCGGTCGCCTGGTAGGTGGCGGCGCGATGGGTGCGGTCGGGGGAGGTGGCCGAGGCGTCGTCGGCGTCGGCGGGCGTCGGGAGCTCCGGGCCGCCGTCGAAGGCCCGCCAGGGCGGGGGCGGGGGCAGCAGTCCGATGCCGTCGTGCGGCTCCTTGGTGCCGGTGTAGACGGGCCACAGGGGCATGGGGTCCTTCTTCTCCATCGGGTGCGGTGCTGGGTTCAGGCGACGGGGGAGCGGAGGCCGGCGGCCGGCTCGGGGAAGCAGTGGGGGGCGTCCCACAGGACCTGGATGTCTTTCGCCCAGTGCCGGTCGGGGTCGTCGTCCGCGGCTGCCTCCTCGCGCAGAGACCGGATGTGGCGCGGGAGCTCGGTGGGTGGGACGGCGCCCAGGGCCAGCCCGAGCGCGTCCAGGAAGGCCGCTCCCGGACACGGACCGCCGGGGTCGTGACCGAGGCCGGCGCAGCCGGTGCGCGGCCACAGCAGCACCGGCACCGGGACGTTGAGGCCGGCCTCGAAATGGCCGGGCAGGGCGCTGGGCGGGGCGGCGAAGCCCACCAGGTCGGCGTGCTCGTCGCGGAGGCGCTTGCGCAGGCTGGGCGGGCGCTCCGGGCTCGCGCAGTCGACCCGGTGCAGCGTCGTGGTCCCCGGCCCGGTCTCCAGCCTCCGCCACTTCTTGGCCAGGTGGTGGCGCAGCCGGGGGCTGCGGTGCCGGGAGCGGTCGGCGACGACGAGCGGGTGGGCGCAGCCGAGCGGAGTGGAGTCCTCCGGGCCGCACTCCCACTGCGCGACCGGCTCGTTGAGCCACTCACGGGGCAGCACGAACGCGAGCAGCGCCTCGGCGCCCTCGGCCAGGTGGACGAAGGCGCGGTCGACGCGCTGCTGCACATAGGCCCGTACCTCACCGCGCGGCAGCCGGCCGGTGTCCACCGGGCGCCGCTGCCCGTCGCGGTAGGCCGACACCCGCACGGTGACCTGGTCCTGATCCTCGCCGCTGCGCTCCAGCTCCACGACGATGGGGGACCAGGCGGCGGCCTCGGGCGCGGGCGGACCCGCGAGCAGCTCCGCCAGCCGGTCGGCGAACCGGGGCACCGCCTCGGGATCGTCGACCTGCCACTGCACGTAGGCCGCTGACGCCCGCAGCGAGGCGAACCCGCCCGGCGGCAGGTCCGGGCCGAAGGGGCCCACGGCATGCCCGTACAGCCGGTTCGGATCGCAGTCCAGGCCGGTGGCCTCCGCGCGCCGCACCAGCGCGTGCAGCCGCCCGGTGGCCTCGGGGGTGCCGGCGCCGGGGCCGGGGACCAGGGAGCCCAGGCCGTACCAGTAGCGGGCCATGACCTCCGTGGGCAGCATCCGCCCGACCCGCACGTCCGGCTCCCCCGCGACCTGCGCCACCATGCCGACCACCCGATCGTCGGGCAGGGTCACCGCCGCCCCGCTGAACCCGCCCGCAAGCGGCTGCCCGTGTCCGGAGGTCGCCTCCAACTGCACCCACTGGTCGGCGATGAGGGTCCGGGACACGGCACGGTACCGGGCCAGCACACCCTCGTCGTAGCCCTCGGGGAAGCCGTACGCGAGCAGGGACGCGCTGCCCTGCTCCGCACCGGGCGGCGCGAACCTGGCGGGCGCCACGGGTACGTCGCGGTCCAGTTCCAGTACGGCTAGGTCCCCGGGGTCGGTCGCGCCGCCCGCCCAGCCGCCGGGGACGGTCACGGTCGCGGGCAGCCCGGCCAGCTCCGGCCGGTTCGGGAAGCTCACCGTCACCGCCGGATCGCCCTGTATGACGTGGGCACAGGTCAGCACCGTGCGGGGGGTGACGAGGAAGCCCGCCCCCACCACCATGCCCCTGCACTCGATCCGGGCGTGCCAGGAAGCGCCTCTCATGGCAGGGGCGTCGGCTCCGGGATGCTCGCCGCAGACGAGGGCGTCCCCTCGGCCGGCCCGGCGCCCGGACGCTGCGACGACCACCCGAGGCGCACCACCAGCTGTCCCTCCGCCGCCCCCTTGGCGATGACCGCACCGGCCTCCGCGGTCAGCTTCACGCCGAACTCCAGCTCCACCGAGTCGGGACACAGGCTGCCGTCGCGGAACACCCGCAGCGCGGACTGGGCCGCCGAGCGCACCCCGTCCAGGGCGCCCTCGAAGGTGCTGGACGCCTGGGCCGCCGGGCCACCGTCGCCGCGGCCGACCAGGCGGGTCCCGGTTCCGGGCTCCACGCTCTCCACGACGACCACGGCGCCGTCGTCCGTGGTGAACTCCAGCAGTCTGCCCATGGTGTCCATCGCCCCCGTGCGCTCCGTCTACGGCCAAGTCCATTGTGACGGAAGGTCCCTGACGGTGTCTCGGCCTGCGCCGGACCGGGTCGTCCGCCCTGGCGGATACCCGCCAGGGCGCGTTCCCGCCGCCGACGGTCAACCCCCTTGCACCAGGCGGCACATGACACTCGTCCCAGCACGCGAGCCACTCGGACCGACACCTCCGACGAGAAGAGGCGTGGATGACCAGAGGACCAGTCGGACGCGGAGCGGTACTGCTGGCGGCGGGACTGGTGGGTGCCCTGCTCCCGGCGGGATCCGCAGCGGCGGCGGGACACACCGCGCCGCACTCACCGGGCCCCGCGACCACGGCCGCCACCGCCACCAGCGTCACCCTCGTCACCGGCGACAAGGTGACCGTCACCGACCTCGGGCACGGGAAGAAGACGGTCACCGTGCGGCGGCCCGAGGGCGCCACCGGAGCCGTGCGGACGCAGGAGAGCGGCGGCGAGATCAGCGTCGTACCGGACGAGGCGCTGCCGTATCTGCGGGCCGGGACGCTGGACCGGCGGCTGTTCGACGTGAGCGGGCTGATCCGGCAGGGGCTGACCGACGCCAAGGCCGCCGCGACCCCTCTGATCGTGACCTACCGCAAGGGCGCGCGGGCCGCCGCCCCGGCCGGGACCGAGCGCACCCGCAGCCTGCCCAGTCTTCGCGGGGCCGCCGTCGAGGCCGGCAAGGGGCTGGGGCGTACCTTCTGGCGGTCGTTCACCCACCGCGACGGCGTCGCCGAGGTGTGGCTGGACGGCAGGGTCAAGGCCGGCATGGCCGAGAGCAACGCGCAGATCGGCACGCAGGCGGCCTGGGACGCGGGACTGACGGGCAGGGGGGTCACCGTCGCCGTCCTCGACACGGGAGTCGACCTGAGCCACCCCGACCTCGAGGACCGGGTCACCACCACCAAGAGCTTCGTCGACGGACAGGACGCCGCCGACCGCAACGGCCACGGCACCCACGTCACCTCCACCGTCGGCGGCAGCGGCGCCGCCTCCGACGGCAAGGAGAAGGGCGTCGCGCCCGAGGCCACCCTCGCCGTCGGCAAGGTGCTCAGCGACCAGGGCTCGGGCAGCGAGTCGCAGATCATCGCCGGGATGGAGTGGGCCGCGAGGGACCTGCACGCCCGGATCGTCTCCATGAGCCTCGGCTCCACCGAGCCGAGCGACGGCACCGACCCGATGGCCGAGGCGGTGAACACCCTCTCCAGGGAGACCGGCGCGCTCTTCGTCGTCGCCGCGGGCAACACCGGCGCACCGTCCTCCATCGGCTCGCCCGGCGCCGCCGACGCGGCCCTCACCGTCGGCGCGGTCGACTCCGCCGACCAGGCGGCCTACTTCACCAGCGCCGGACCCCGGTACGGCGACAACGCCCTCAAGCCCGACATATCGGCACCCGGCGTCGACATCCTCGCCGCCCGCTCCCAACTCACCGACGGCAGCGGCTACTACGCCTCCATGAGCGGTACGTCCATGGCGACCCCGCACGTCGCCGGGGTAGCCGCCCTGCTCGCCCAGGAGCATCCCGGCTGGACCGGCGCGCAGCTGAAGGACGCGCTGATGTCGAGCTCGAGAGAACTGGACGCATCCGCCTACCTGCTGGGTGCGGGGCGGGTCAGCGTGCCGGACGCCGTCAGGGCCCGGGTCACCGCCACCGGCAGCGCCGACCTCGGCTTCCACAGCTGGCCGTACGACCAGGACAAGCCGGTCACCCGTATCGTCACCTACGCCAACTCCTCCGACGAGGCGGTCGAGTTGAAGCTGTCCGTGACAGGCGCCCCGGACGGTGTGGCCACCCTCGCCGACACCTCCCTCACCGTCCCGGCCCACGGCACCGCCTCCACCACGGTCACCGGCGACGCCTCCAAGGCGCCGGTCGGCGAGACCGGCGGGCAGATCGTGGCCACGAGTCCCTCCGGCGACGTCGTCGCACACACCGCGTTCGGGCTGGTCAAGGAGGAGGAGCGGGACACGCTCACCGTCCACGTCAAGGACCGCGCGGGCGCGCCCACCGCCGCCGACCTCACCCTGCAGCGGCTCGCGGCGGGCGAGGACGCCCAGCCCGCCCACGTCGGCGACTCCGGCACCCTCCGGCTGCGCCTGAAGCCCGGCACCTACTCCCTCGCCACCTTCCTCGACGTGCGCGGCAGCCATGGCGCCGACTCCCTCGGCCTCGGCTTCCTCGCGGCGCCCGAGATCACCCTCGACCACGACCAGGACGTCACCCTGGACGGCCGCACGCTGCGCGAGCTCAGGGCCGACGTCGACCGGCGCACCGAGACCCACCAGCTCGTGATGGAGTACGACCGGCAGGCGAACGGCGCCGATCTCTTCGGCGCGGTCCAGGTGCCCCTCACCTACGACAGCGTCTTCGCCGCGCCCACGGCCGAGGTCACCCAGGGCGGCTTCGAGTACCGGACCGTGTGGCGGCTGGCCATGCCGCAGCTGCAGGTGCAGGGCGTCGGCGAGGCGACCGTCCAGCCGGGCGGCACCCTGGTCGAGGGCCGCACCAGGCTGCCGCTGGTGGACGCCGGCGACGGCCCCTTCACCGGGGTGTCCGGCGAGGCGGTGCTCGCGCACCTGGCCGACGGCGCCGATCCGGCCGCACTCGCCCGGGCCGCGCAGGACGCGGGCGCCAAGGCGCTGTTCGTGACGGACGACGCGCCCGGCCGGCTGATGGCCTGGTGGGGCACCGACGACGACGCCGACCGGCCGCTGCAGATCGCCACGGTGAACGCGGCGGACGCGGCCCGGCTGCGCGCGGCCGGCCGGGTCGACATGACCGGCACCGCCGACTCCCCGTACGTGTACGACCTGTCCGAGGGGCACCGTGGCGCGATCCCCGACCGGGACCTCACCTATCGGCCCACGGGCCGCCAACTGGCCGACGTACACGTGAAGTTCCACGCGGCGCGGCCCGCGGACGGCGGCGAGTTCCGGTACTCCCTCACCGACACCTTCCCCATCGGCCTCGGCTTCCAGGAGCGGGTCCACCTGCCCGCCGAGCGCACCGACCACGTCTCCACCGGCCCCGGCCAGCTGTGGCACGAGTCCGTCGCGATCGGCGACGGCACCCTGGAGGAGCGCAGCGGGCTGGTGCGGTACGAGGGTGGCTCGCATCCGGTGCTGAACTGGTTCGGGCCGGTGTGGCACCCATGGCTCGGCACCGGGCTCGGCTGGGGGCAGCAACGCGCCGGGAACGAGATCCAGTTGAACACCCCGGGCTGGGGCGACTCCGGTCCCGACCACACCGGGTTCGGCGACGTGTGGAGCACGGACGGCGGCATGAGCCAGACCACCGCCGTGTACCTCGACGGCACGCTCGTCGACCAGGGCAACGGCTCCGCCGCGTACGTCTGGGACGCGCCGGCCGACGAGCACACCTACAAGGTCGTCACCGACACTGCGCTCGACGCGGGGCGCTGGCCGCTGGCCTCGCGGGGACACTCCGAATGGACGTTCCGGTCGGCCGCCACTCCGGAGGACCACTGGACCTGTCTGCCGCTGATCAACCTCGCGTACGGCATCGAGACCGATCTCGCGGGGACCGTGCGGGGTGGCTCGCGCATCCCGGTGGGGCTCGGCGCGCCGTACGTGGCCGGGGCCGCCGGCACCGGGGCCTTGAGCGGGGGGCGGCTGGAGGTGTCCTACGACGAGGGGGCGAGCTGGCGCGCCGTTCCGCTGAAGGGCGCGGGCGCGTCCTGGCGCGGCGCGCTGAGTGTGCCGCGCGCCGCGACCTCCGTTTCGCTGCGGGCCTCGGCCCACGACGACAGGGGGGGATCGGTGACGCAGGAGATCATTCAGGCGGTGGCCGTGAAGTGACCCGGGGCCGGGGGTGGTCCACGATCCCTCTGATCACCCCCAGCTCCACCAGGTCCTGCGGCCGGATGCGGAGCTGGTCGGCCGTCGCCTCCGACTGCTCCGGCGGCCGTTTGAGGATGGCCGCCGCCAGTTCCGGGGCGATCACCGAGAAGTAACTGTCGGGCGTGGCCCAGGTGTTGCCCGGTGCCGCCAGTGCCAGCGCCCCGCCGGAGCCGCCCTCGCCGATGACGAGCGTGGTGATCGGGACCCGGGCGGCCGCCACCGCCCCGAACACCTCGGCGATCGCGGCCCCGGCCCCCTGCCGCTCCGCCTCGGCGTCATTGGCCGCGCCCGGCGTGTCCACCAGCGTCAGGACCGGGATGCCGAGCCGGTCCGCCAGCCGGATCAGCCGGGCGGCGGACCGGTAACCGGCGGGCCGGGTCGCCGCCCCGGTCTGTGCCGCGTAGGCCACGGTACGACCGTCCCGCTCACCGAACCCGCAGAGGACGCCGTCGGGATCCGTACCCCCGCACCGGTCGCCGCTGATGTCACGGCGGTGGGTGAAGTAGGCGTCCAAGTAGTCCTGCGCCCGGGGGCGTTCGCGCGCGCGGGCGCGCTGGACGGCCGCCCAGCCGGTCGCCGGGAGGCCGGCGGTGCCGAGCGCGGCCGGTACGGGGGCTTCCTGCGCCGGGGTGGTGAGGAGCCGGAGCCACCGGCCCAGCGTCTCCCGCAGCTCCTCGGGCGGTACCACCGCGTCCGCCGCCCCCGCCGCCAGCTGCCCCTCCGCGGTGTAGGCCGCCGGGTCGGCGTCCGGGGGCCGGACCCGGGAACCCGCGAAGCCCACCTGGGCGCCCGGCAGGGCCAGGATCACGTCGGCTCCGGCGCCGAGGGTGGCCCAGCCGCCGCCGGTCGTGGGGTCCCGCAGGACCGCGATCTGCGGCAGGCCCGCCTCCCGCGTGAGCGCCGACTCGCGGGCCACCCGCTGCAGTTGGCTCAGTGCGAGCATGCCCTCCTGCATCCGGCTGCCGCCGGTGGCGACCAACGGCACGACCGGGAGCCGGTGGGCGCGGGCGTGGTGGTACGCCGCCTCCAGCCGGTCCCCGGTGCGCTCGCCGAGGGAGCCGCCCAGGAAGCCGAACTCGAAGGCGAGCAGCACGGCCCGGGTGCCTTCGACGCTCGCCGTGCCGCAGACGACCGACTCCTCCTCACCGGTGCGTTCGGCGGCACGGGCGCGCATGGCGTCGTAGCCCTGCCAGCCGAGGGGGCCGTCCCGCCCGGGCCCCCCTGTCGGTGCCGGGAGTCCGGCGAAGGTGCCGGGGTCCGTGACCAGCGTCAGGATCTCCCGGGCCGAGCGCCGCTCAGGCATCGGCCAGCGCCCGCTTCATGATCTTCCCCATGTCGTTGCGGGGAAGCGCGTCCAGGTAGTGGACCACGCGGGGGCGCTTGTGGGGGGCGAGGCGCCGGGCCACGTGGTCCGCCAGCTCCTTCGCGGGGGGCGGCGACTCCGGGTCGGCCGGGACGATCCAGGCCACGATCCGCTCGCCGAGGTCCGCGTCCGGCTCCCCGGTGACCGCCGCCTCCCGCACCCCCGGATGCTCCAGCAGCGCGTTCTCGATCTCCCCGGCCCCGATCTTGTACCCGCCGCTCTTGATCAGGTCCGTGGCCTTGCGCCCGACGATCCGCACGTACCCGTCGCTCTCCCGCACCGCCATGTCCCCGGTGCGGAACCAGCCGTCGGCGGTGTACGCGGCGGCCGTGGCGTCGGGCCGGTTGAGATACTCGGTGAACAGGTTCGGCCCGCGCACCTGGATCTCGCCGACGCTCTCCCCGTCGTACGCGGTGATCGGCGTCCCGTCCTCCTCCACCAGCCGCAGCTCGACGCCGGGCAGCGGCACGCCCACGGTGCCCGCGCGCGGTTCGCCGTCGGCCCGCACGCTGGTGTTCATCAGCGTCTCGGTCATGCCGTACCGCTCGATCACCCGGCGTCCGGTCGCCGCCGCGATCCGCTCGTGGTCGTGCACGGGCAGCGCGGCCGAGCCCGAGACCAGCAGCCGGGCCCGGGCGAGCGCCTTGGCCAGCTCCGGGTCCTCGGGCAGGGCCTCGGCGATGCGGTGGTACATCGTCGGCACCCCGAACAGCATGGTCGCGCCGGCGTTCAGCTCCCGTGCCACGCCCTCGGTGCTGAACCGGCCCAGGTGCCGGACGCTGCCGCCGCGCCGCAGCGGGCCGAGGGTGCCGAGCACGAGCCCGTGCACATGGAACAGGGGCAGCCCGTGCACCAGCACGTCGTCCCCGGTCCACTGCCAGGCGTCGGCGAGCGCGTCCAGGGTGGTGGCGAGGGCCCGGCGGGGCAGGACGGCGCCCTTGGGCGGGCCCGTGGTGCCGGAGGTGTACACGACCAGCGCCGGGTCCCCGCCCGGGGCCGTGTCGTCGGGTACGACGCCGGAGGCGGACGCGTCGACGTCGATCCGCTCCAACTCGCCGACCACGCTGGGGAGTTCGGCGCCAGGAGTGGCCAGTACGAGGGTCGGCGCGCTGTCGGAGAGGATGTGCGCGAGTTCTTTCTCGCCCGACTTGGGGTTCAGCGGCACCGCGGCCACGCCGGCGAGCAGCGCGCCCGTCACGGCGACGGCGGTCTCCAGCTCCGGCGTGGCCCACACGGCCACCCGGCCGGCGCCCCGCAGCCGGGCGGCGAGCGCGCCCGCGGCCCCGGCCAGCTCGCCGTACGTCAACGACCGTTCGCCGAACCGCAGGGCGATCCGCTCGCCCGGACCGTCCGTCAGGGCGGGGAAGAGGGAGGACACGCGGGGCACTCCTAACTGTCGGTGGACCGTCGGCACCTTCCTACCCCAGGAGGCTTGTCCCGACGACCGCGCTCAGGTCCGCCGCGAGCCTCAGCTCGGTCGCGCGCAGCGCGGGATGCTCCAGCCAGTGCAGCCGGGGCCGGTCCGGCGCGCCCTCGTGCAGCGGCGGCCAGCCGGTCGCCGGGGTGAGGTCGTCGACGACGAGCGTCCCGCCGGGCACCAGCAGCCGCTCGACGTCCGCGGGCGGAGCCCCGGGCACCTTGCCCTGCCCGCCCCCGTCGAGCACGAGCAGGTCGAAGGGCCCGTACTCCTCGATCCGCCGCCAGTCGCCGCCGAGCACGGTGACCTCGGCCCGCCCGGCGAACACTCCCGCGGCGGCCCGCGCCCGCTCCGGGTCCCGCTCCACGCTGTACGACCGCACCCCCGGAGCCGTGCCCGACGCCGGCCACGCCAGGCCCACCCCGAGCCCCGTCCCGGTCTCCCCGATGCGGACCCGGGCGCCGCCCGCCGGCGCGTGCAGCAGCCGGCCCTGCTCGGGGCGGCAGGAGTGCCGGAAACCGTGGCTGCGGGCGACGGCGAGCGCGGCCCGGACGAGGGCGGGAAGCCCGGGCACGCCGGCGTACGCGTCGGTCCCGTCGATGGCCATGGTCACTTCATACCGGACAGCGCCGGTTGTTAGCCTCGCCGTGATCGAACCGTACGACAGGGAGTCCGCCGTGCCCCGCATCGCCCTCGCCACCTACGACCCCGGCGCCGAGCCCGGCAAGGACACCGACCTGCCGGAGCTGGTGCGGGCGCTGAGCGACGCCGGAGCCGAGGCCGAGGCCCGCCACTGGGACGACCCGGACGCCGACTGGGGCGGCTACGACCTCGTCGTCATCCGCTCCACCTGGGACTACAGCTGGCGCGCCGAGGAGTTCGGGGCCTGGGTGGAGCGGGTCGGCGCGCTGACCCGGCTCGCCAATCCGGCGCCCGTGGTGCGCTGGAACACCGACAAGCGCTACCTGGGCGAGCTCGCGGCGGCCGGCGTGCCCACCGTCCCCACGAGTTACATCGCACCGGGCGAGCCGGCCGACCTGCCCGTCGACCACGAGTACGTGATCAAGCCGACCTCGGGCGCCGGTGCCCGGTTCGCCGCCCGCTACACGCCCGACGGGCACGAGCAGGCCGTACGGCACCTCGCCCGGATGCACGCCGAGGGCTTCACCGCGATGGTCCAGCCGTATGTGCGGGGCATCGACGTCAGCGGCGAGCGGGCGCTGCAGTTCTTCGGCGGCCGGCCGCTGCACGCCAGCCGCAAGGGCGCCGTCCTCGCGCCCGGCACCCCGTACGACGCCGACAAGGTGGCGCATCCGGACCTGGAGCGGTGGCAGCCGACGGCGGCGGAACTGGCGGTCGCGGAGCAGGCGTTGGCGGCGGTGCCCGGCGCGGACGGGTTGCTGTACGCGCGTGTGGACCTCGTGGACGGCGAGGATGGGGAGCCCCGGCTGATGGAGCTCGAACTGGTCGAGCCGAACCTGTTTCTGTGGCTGCATCCCGGTTCCCTGGAGCGTGTGACGGAAGCGATCCTGACCGCGGCCGCCATCGACTGACGCCCCTGGGGTGCCGCGACGTGTCGTCGTGCGGCTGCGGCCGCGCCGTGACATGTCGCGCAGTTCCCCGCTCCCCTTCGGGGCCATCAGCGGACCGTCTCCCGGCATGCCTCCGCATACGCCCGCACCAGCGGCCGCCGGCCGTCCTCCCGCCGCCACGCCAGCACATAGCGGCTCGGGCCGATGCCCCGGACCGGACGGGTGACGACCCCGCCCAGGCTGATCAGCGGGGCGTTGCCCGCGGCGACCAGGCAGACGCCGAGGCCCGCGACCAGCGCCTCGTACGTCTCCTCCGTCCCGGAGATCTCCGCGCCGATCCGGGGCGGGCGGCCGGTGCGGGCGTCCAGCGCGAGCCAGTGGTCCCGCAGCCGGCCTGCGCTTGCCGGAAGGGCCAGGAACGGCTCGTCCAGCAGGTCCGCGAAGTCGATCTCGGCGTGGGCGGCGAGCGGATGCGAGGCGGGGAGGGCCAGCAGCCGGGGTTCCTCGGCGACCACCGTCCAGGCGTAGCGCTCCTCGTCGGGCAGCGGCAGCCAGACGAACGCGACGTCCGCGGAACCGTCGGCCAGGCCCGCCGTCGGATCGTCCCAGCTCATCTGGCGCAGCCGGACCGTCGTCTCCGGGTGCGCGGCGGTGAAGCGGGAGCGGATCGCGGGCAGCAGGCCGCCCCGGCCCGGACTGGTGCTCATGCCCACCACCAGCGTGCTGCGCTGTGCCGCCTTGGCCGCCTCAACGGCCGCCGCGCCCGCCTCCCACGCGGCCAGCGCCTCGCGCGCGTGCGGCAGCAGCGCCTCGCCCGCCGCCGTCAGCGCCACCCCGTGCCGATCGCGCCGGAACAGCTCCGCCCCCAACCGCCGCTCCAGCGCCCGGATCTGCTTGCTGAGCGCGGGCTGTGAGACGTACAGCTTCTCGGCGGCCCGGGTGAAGTGCAGTTCCCCGGCGACCGCGACGAAGTAGCGCAGGTCCCGGGCGTGGACGTCGATGGCCATAGCCGTTGGTTATCACCTCGGGTCTTGGACGGGCAACGGCATGCGGCAGCAGTCTTGTGTGTGTCGAACGGATCGAGCGGCGCGGGGAGTTGCGATGAACAAGGTATGGCTGGTGACCGGCGCGACCAGCGGTTTCGGGCGGGCGATCACCGAGGCGGCCGTCGCCGCGGGGGACGTGGTGGTCGGCGCGGCCCGGCGCCCGGAGGCCCTGGACGACGTGGTGGCCGCCCACCCCGACCAGGTGGAGGCGCTCCGGCTGGATGTGACGGACACCGCCGCGATCGAGCAGGCCGTAGGGGATGTCGTGGCCCGGTACGGGCGGATCGACGTGCTGGTCAACAACGCCGGCCGCACTCACGTCGGCGCCGTCGAAGAGACCACCGACGCCGAACTGCGCGACCTGTTCGACCTGCACTTCTTCGGACCGGCGGCCCTCGTCCGGGCCGTGCTGCCGCACCTGCGGGAGCGGCGCTCGGGTGCGATCGTGCAGATGAGCAGCATGGGCGGTCAGATGTCCTTCGCGGGCTTCGGGGCGTACAGCGCGACGAAGTTCGCTCTGGAGGGACTGTCCGAGGCGCTCGCGGACGAGGTGCGGGAGTACGGGGTCAAGGTGCTGATCGTCGAGCCGGGCGCCTTCCGGACCGCGCTGTTCGAGGTCGACCGGGCCGGGGCCAGCTCCGACACCGGGGTGTACACCAGGGTCGGGGAGACCCGGGGTGCGGTCGCCGGTGGTCGCGGCAGTCAGCCCGGTGACCCGGCCAGGGCGGCGGCGCTGATCCTGGCCGCCCTGGAGGCGGAGCACACCCCGCTGCGGCTGCCGCTCGGCGACGACGGGGTGAGCGCCGTGCTGGACCACCTCGACCAGGTCCGCCAGGACGTCACCACCTGGGAGAAGCGGACCCGGGCCACCGGTTTCGACGACTGAGCGGGATCAGGGGACGACCGCCGTCCGCTGCAGCAGCCCCCAGGTGAACTCGGTGACCACCTCGTGCCGTACGCCGTCCGGGCCGGGTGCGGTGAAGGCGAGGCCCCAGCGAGTCGGTGCGGTGCCCTCCAGCGGGCGGGCCGGGGCGAAGGCGCGGGCGGCCTCGTCGACCGTGCAGGACCAGGGGACCAGGTCCTGCACGGTCTCCAGCCGCGGCGCGGGGGCACCCGGCGCCCGCACCAGCCACTCGTTCCAGACCGCGCCGTCCGGCCCGACCAGCACCTCGAACCGCAGGTCGGGCCAGAGGGGCAGGGCCCAGCGCCGGGCCTCGCAGTCGACGTCACCGAGCCGGCGCGGGGCGACGGACTCGGGCTCGCCGAGGACCGAGCGGTAACGGGACGCGGCGGAGCGGGATCTCGGGGAGCGGACCATCGCCTGCCAGCGCTTGTTGGTCTCCCGCATGTCCGCGATCGACGCGCCCAGCGTGCGGCGGGCGTCCTCGACCAGATCCGGGTTGTGGTCGGCCATGCGGCGCAGCAGCACCAGCTGGAAGTCCAGATCCATGCCTCCATGGTGCACGGTCTGCCGCCGGGCCATTGCCCGGGAAACCCTCCATGACTAGCCTGTGTTCGTCATGCCGATCGCCTGTTGATATCTCGAACATCTCCGTGTCGCTGTGTCGGACGGGCGCCTAGACCCAAGGGAGGGGGCCGGACGTGGGACGCCTCGTGCCTGCCGTGACCCGGGCTCTCGACATTCTTGAGCTGTTCCTCGACGGGGACGGGACGCTCTCCGCCCCCGACATCGTGCGCAGGCTGCAGCTGCCGCGCACCACCGTGCACGAGCTGGTCACCACGCTCGCCGCACGCTCGTACATCGTGCCCGTGCCGGGGCAGCCCGGACGCTACCGGCTCGGCGTACGCCCGTACCAGCTCGGCAGCCGCTACGCCGAGCAGCTCGACCTCGCCGCCGAGGGCCAGCAGGTGGCCCGCTCGGTCGCCGAGACCTGCGACGAGACCGTCCACGTGGCGATCCTCGAGGGCACCGACGTCATCTACATCGCCAAGGTCGACTCCACGCACGCCGTCCGCATGGTCTCCGCGGCCGGCCGGCGCCTGCCCGCCCACTGCACCTCGGTCGGCAAGATGCTGCTGGCCGCGCTGCCGGAGCAGGAGCTGACCGCGCGGATCCCGGACGACGCCGAGCTGTCCGCGATGACCCCCAACAGCATCACCGACCCCGGCGCGCTGCGCGAGGCGCTGGCGGAGATCCGGCAGCGGGGCATCGCGGCGGAGAGCCGCGAGTCCAACCCGGACGTGAGCTGTGTGGCCGCCCCGGTCCGCGATCGCACCGGCCAGGTCGTCGCCGCGCTGTCCATCTCCGTGCCGATGATCCGCTGGAGCGACGAGCGCCGGGCCGAGCTGGAGCAGCTGGCGGTGAAGGGCGCGGCGGAGCTGTCCGAGCGGCTGGGCCACCGGAGCGCGGCATGAGCGCCGCGTACGAGGTCGCCGTGCGGGCGGAGTCGGAGCTGGGCGAGGGGCCGACCTGGGACCCGGCGACGGGCCGGCTGATCTGGCTCGACATCCTCGGGATGCGCGTCCACACGTACGACCCGGCGTCGGGCCGGCGTACGGTGCGGACGACCGAGCAGCACGTGGGTGCGGTCAAGCCCCGCGCGGGCGGCGGCCTGGTCCTCAACCTCCGGGACGGCGTGGGCCTGCTGGACCCCGACGGCACGTTCCGCTGGCTGCACCACGAGCCGGTCGCGGGCCGCCGCGCGAACGACGCCGCCGTGGCGCCCGACGGCTCGCTGTGGGCGGGCACCATGCGCTACGACGAGGCGCCGGGCGGCGGCACGCTGACCCGGCTGACCGGCGACGGTACGGCGGAACCGGTGCTGTCCGACGTCGCGGTCAGCAACGGCACGGGCTGGAGCCCCGACGGCCGCCTGATGTACTACGTCGACTCCCCGACCCGCCGGGTGGACGTCTTCGACTACGACGGCGAACGGGTCCACGGCCGGCGGCCGCTGGTGGAGATCGAGGAGGGGGCGGGTTTCCCGGACGGGCTGACGGTCGACGCGGACGGATGCGTGTGGGTGGCGCTGTGGGACGGGGGAGCGGTGCGGCGGTACACGCCGGCCGGTGCGTTGGACCGGGTGATCCCACTGCCGACGCCGCGTACGACCGCCTGCGCGTTCGGCGGTGACGACTTGACCGACCTGTACGTGACGACGGCGCGGACGGGGCTCCGGGCGCCGCATCCGGTGGCGGGTTCGCTGCTGGTGGTGCCCGGCGCGGGCCGGGGCGTTGCTCAGCCGGCGTTCGCGGGCTGACCGATTCACGCTCCCGTGCGGTCCAGCTCCCGCACGATCTTCCACTCCCGTGCCGTCAGCGGCGGCTCCGGCAGGGCCGGAAGGAGCGGGCCCGCCAGGGCCGCGAGCACGGCGTCCGGGCGCAGCAGACGGGTGGGTCCCGCCGCGAGGCTCGTCACGTCCCAGAGAGCGGCGGCCGCCCGGTACGAACCGGTGGCCGCCTTCGTCATACGGCGCGAGTACCGGGTGACGAGGTGATCAGCGACGCCCGGTCGCGCACCCCGCACCTGGGGGAACCAGACGTCCTGACCCACGGCCATCGCCCACGCCGCGGTGACCGACCGGGCGACCCCCCGCTGCACCCGCCGCCCGAGTCCGGGCGCGAGGACACCGCCGCGCCGCAGTTCCGCGCCCAGCACCCCGGCGCCGAGCGCGGCCACCGACATGCCCTGTCCGTAGGCGGGGTTGAACGTGGCCACCGCGTCACCGAGGACGACGAAGCCGTCCGGCCAGTGGCGGGCCTTCTCCAGGTAGCGCCGTACGTTGCTGGTGCTGCGGTTGATGCGCACTTCGGTGAGGGGCTCGGCGCCGGAGATCAGGCGGCCGACGATGGGGTCGGGAAGATCGAGTGTGTAGCGCAGGAAGCCATCGGGGTCGGCCGGTGGTTCGCCGCCCCGGGTGCCGGCGAGACTCACCATCCAGCGGCCGCCCTCGATGGGCAGGATCATCCCACTGCGCCCCGGCCGCCCTCGGTAGGGATCGGCCTGCACGAGCGTCACCGGGAACAGCTCGGCCCCGGCGGGTCTGCGGTAGATGCGGGTGGCATTGACGAGACCGGCGTCCACGGTCTTCTCCTCGATGCCCGAAAGGCCGAGCTCCTTCAGCCACGTCAGGACCCGGGACCCCCGCCCGCCGGCGTCGACCACGAAGTCGGCTTCGAGTGCGTGCTCGCCGTCGGGCGTCGACACCCGCACCCCCCGAACACGCCTGGCGTCCCCGGTCAGTTCGAGAGCCTGCGCCTTGCGTATGCGCACGTTCGTGCCGGCCAGCACCGCGGCCCGTACGACCCAGTCCAGCAGCGCCCGGCTGCAGGTGAGCATGTGTGGCCCCTCGTGGCGCCAGCGGCGGAACCAGCCCTCCGGGGTGAGGGCCACCAGCCCCTGGCCGAGGGCCACCTCGTGGGCGCCGGCGGCGAGCAGCCGCTCGCGCATGCGCGTCCCGGGCACCAGATCGTCCATGGCGGCCAGGCCACCGGCCATGAGGAGATGAGCATGGCGCCCCTGAGGGAGCCCACGGCGGTGCCGGGGGCCGTCGGGCAGGTCGTCGCGCTCCAGCACGATCACCTCCTCCACGGAGGCGGACAGCGCCGCGGCGGCCAGCATGCCGGCCAGTCCGGCACCGATCACGACAGCTCTGCGCGGCATGGGGCTCCTCGAATCATCCGGGCATGAACCGGCCAAGCCCGAAGCGGGCCGCGCAAGTTCAGCCATGGCAGGTCCTCACCGTACCTTCACCCACGGTTCCGCGGCGTGCACGGTCTCCAGGGCCCGCGCCAGCTCCACCAAGCCGCTCGGCCCGGACACCTCCGTCGCGTACAGGCGGTTTCCGCTCGGCGCCTGTGGCGGCTCCTCGCCGGCGGCGGCGCGGCGTGCGGCGTCCGCGACCATGGCGGCCTCCGCCGCGACCCGCGCCTCGTGCGCCCCGCGTCCCGCCCGCAGTGCCGCCTCGCGTGCCTTCTCGCGGACGCGGTCGTCGAAGTACGGGGCGAGCGCCAGCAGGGCGTCGTGGATGGACACCTCGCGCCAGTGCAGCCGCTCGTGGGGCAGCTGCCACCACGAGCTGGGAGGCTTGGGCGCGATGGACGCGAACCGCAGCCGTGACCACAGCGGTCCGAGCCGGCGGTAGTCGCCGAGACCGTGCCACTGGGTGAGGACCGCGGGCAGCAGTCTGGGCAGGGCGAAGCCCGCGGAACACAGCAGGGCGGCGAGCGACGCCGCCGGAGGGGCGAGGTCGGTGGACAGGAAGTCGAGGTCGTGTCCCGTCCAACGAGCCACGACCGCCGTGTACTTGGTGAGCTGAAAACCGGTGACGTCCAGCAGCGAGCCGACGAGGATCAGCCGCAGGCCGGTCCGCAGCAGGCCGGTGACCTCGCGCCCCCATTTCACACACAGCGCGCACATCACCAGAATCGCCGCGGTGTGCCCGAACAGATAGAGCAGGATCATCTCCCGCATGCCGGGCGTGTTCGCGTAGTACGTGTCGAGGTCGCGCAGCCGCTCCGTGTGCGCGTCCGCGAGTGCGAACAGCACGACGATGGCGACGATCAGCGCTCCGTAGGCGGCCACACAGCGCAGCACCGCCCGCCGCAGGCGCTCGCGTGGGCCGCCCCGCCAGTGGATCAGCAGGACGAGCAGCGAGCAGCTGTACGCGGAGAGCATTCCGTAGGTGAGCGGAGCACCGAAGTTCGGTATGCCGGTGAGCTCGTTGACCGTGGCCAGGGTCAACGGGGCCGAGCAGACGAAGACGAGGGCGCCCAGCGCGATCGCCGCGCACGTCGACAGGGTGAGCGGATTCCACGGCGCGGTGCGGGGCCGGCGGGCCAGGAGAGCGGAGGACAGCACAAGAGCCCCCGCCGCCAGGTAGACGACGAGATTCACGGCCGCGCCCCCCCGTCCGTCCGCAGTGCGGCCCCGCGGGGCGTACGCATCCTGGTCCGCCTCATGCGGTGCCCGTGTGCGTCGTCCTGCCGCGGACGCGGGCGGACGCGACCAGCGCCGAGGTGGCCAGGGCGTCGGCGATGTCGACCAGGGTCGCCGGGCCGAGGGCGCGGACCGACAGCAGGTCGATCTCGTCGCACGGTTCCAGGGGTTCCAGGGGCCGCTCCCGGCGGCGTTCCGCCTCGACCGCCGCCGCGACCACCGCCGCCCACGCGACCGACTCCGCGCGTCCCGCGTCGTCCGTCTCCCGCAAGGCGCTCTCGCGGACCTGCTCGTACAGGTCCCGGTCGAAGTAGGCGTCCAAATGGCCGAGCGCGTTGTGGATGCTGGTCCGCAGCCACACCAGCCGGGTGGCGGGGGTGGCCCAGCGGGGCCGCGGCAGCCGGAGCGACCGGCGGGTGAGCAGTTCGTCCAGTTCGCGCTCCAGGGGGCTCAGCCGCGCGTACGTCCGTCGGGACCGCCGCCACTCCGTCACGCGCGGCCAGGCCAGCGGGATCAGGATGCCCGTGACGGTGAGGAGCGCGCCGAGCCCGGCGGCCACCGGGGACACCGTCGTCCCGAGCCGCGACCAGTCGGCCCCGCACCATCGGGCCGTCACGGCGGTGAGCTTGGAGACGCTGTACCCGGCGCTGCACAGCGCCCCGGTGCCCAACATGGTCAGCCCCACCCGCAGACGGCCGTCGACCTGGCGTGCCCAGCGCAGCGACGACACCGCGGTGACGCCGGCGGCGGCGAGGTGCCCGGCCAGGTACAGCACGATCATCTCGGCGAGGAACGGGGTGGTCGCGTAGTAGGTGTCCAGGTCGGTACGGCGTTCCACCGGCGCGTCGCCCAGCGCGAACATGACGGCGACGCCGAGGAGGACGCCTGTGTAGGCGGCGATCCACCGGCAGGCGGTCCGGTGCACCTGCGGTCCGCCCCGCCAGTAGACGACGAGGAGCTGCGAGGCGGCGCTGTACGCCGTGATCGAGGCGTAGGTGAGCGGGGCCGCGAGGTTGGGGATGCCGCTGAGCCGGTTGACGGCGCCCACCGTCGGAGGGGCCCCGAGGAGGAAGCACAGCCCGGCCAGGGCCAGCACCGCGCAGATCGCCCGCAGGTACGGATCCCTCCAGTGGCGGGCCAGGTCCGGCGCCTTCACCGCGAGCCCGAGCCACAGCACCGCGCAGCTGACGTAGTTGATCGGGCCGCTCATGGTTTGGTTCCACGGTAGTTGAGAGCGGCGCCGATACGGCCGGCCAGGCCCTGAGTGCCGTCGCCGGGCTCGGCGAACACCGAGTCCGCGGAGGCCTCCAGCCACGGGCGCAGCCGCCGGCCCATCAACATGCCGAACTGGTCGGCCGCCTGCTCCTCGACCAGGTTGAAGTCGGTGCGCGCCGCACCGGCACCACCCTGGCTCATGTGCCACACCTCGTGACAGAAGATGACGATCTGGTGCCACACGGCGGCTCGCCGGTCGACGACCACGTCGTCGTGCGTCTCCCGTTCCAGCCACAGCCCGCTGGCGGTGTGCGGGGGGAAGACCTCCTTGTGGACGACGACCTCGCGGCCGCGCCAGGCGCTGACGGAGGCGACCAGGGCGTCGAAGAGAGCCTCCGGGTCCGCCGGGACCGGCACGCGGATGGGACCGATGAGGGTGTCGGCGAGCCGCCGCATCTCCCTGGTCGTACGCACCCTGCTCTCCGTCATCTCGTCGCCGTCATCCGTGCAATATGCCAACACTCGGCCCGTCTCAGCCACCCTGTGCCGGAAATCCGTGCCTACGTCTCACGCCGAAGCCAAGCCGTCGTTTACCCGGGGCCCGGTGTGCGGATCGCCGCGGCCTTCCGCCGTCGCGCGGACGGCCTCGACGACGTCGGGGCGGCGCAGCGCGCAGGAGACCGGGCCGATCTCCCGCAGGAGGTCCGTCGCGTCGGTGTCCTCCATGCCGTCGTCGGACCGCGGCCGTGCGCGCTTCTCCACGGCGTCCAGGATCGTCACCGCCGAGGCCAGTGCCTTGGCCCTGTCCGGTGGGTGGCCGAGGTCGAGCGCGGCGTCGTACGACCGACGGCGCAGGTCGTCGTCGATGCGGCGGCCGAGGGGCAGCAGGACGTCCCGGATGAACGTCTCGCGGCGCGTCAGCCGCAACTCCGGGCGGGCCCGCAGCAGCAGAGGCACCCCCTCGCCGTTGACGCTGCGCATCAGCAGGTACAGAGGGCGCAGTTGGTTGTGGGCGAGCCGGACCCGCCAGCGGTCGTGCAGGTACTGGCCGACGTGCGGCAGGATGAAGCCGACCGCGATCAGGATGGCCGACAGACAGGCCACCGGCGGCGCGACATCGGTGCTCAGCCAGTCCAGGTCGTGTCCGGTCCAGCGGGCCGTGACGGCGGTGAGCTTGACGGCGTCGAACACCAGGTTCATCCCGTAGCCGGCGCCCAGCGACATCAGCCCCCAGCACAGCCAGGAGTCGAGCAGCCCGTCGGCGCGCACCCAGTTCCAGATCAACCGGGACGTGATGAGGGCCGTGGCGCAGTGCGCGAGCAGGTACAGCAGGATCTCCTCGCGCATGTACGGGGTGTTGGCGTAGTACGTGTCCAGGTCGATGCGCCGCTCGACAGGGACGTCCGCGAGTACGAACAGCACCCACAGCGCGACGATCACACCGGAGTACACGGTGATCACCCAGCGCTGTGCGCGCCGGGTGACGGCAGAGCGGTCGGACAGTCCGTCGCGCCAGGCGATGATCAGCAGCAGACAGGACGCGCAGAACGCGGTGAGCAGCGAATAGACCAGCGGCGCCGAGATGTTGGGGACGCCGGTGACCCGGTTGGTCCAGGCGATCGTCGACGGCGTCACGAACACGAACACCGCACAGGCGAGCAGCAGCAGACCGCCCACCGCGCGCAGCAGCGGGTCCTTCCACAGCCGGATGATCGTGGGCAGCTTGATCGCCAGGGCGGTGGCCAGCACCGCGGTCGCGATCCAGAACGCGATGGAGGACTCGCTGAGCATGTCCGCGGAGGCCGGCCGGCCGGTCAGGGCGGCCGCCTGGTAGGCGCACGTCACCGTGGACCCTCCGCGCGCCCGCGGTGGCCGAGGGACCGCTGGAGGGGGTCGAGGGGCCGGCCCGTGCCGTGCAACAGGTGGGGCCGGAAGGCGGTGGCGAGCCGGTGCCCGAACGCATCGGCGTCGGCCTCGTCGCGCTCCCGGGAGCCGTCGCGGGCGGCGACGGCGAGTGCGGCGGCACACAGGTCGGGCTCCTCGGCCAGCACGCGGGACGCGGCTGCGTCGGCGCCGGGGTGCTGACAGTGTCCGGCGTGCATGTGCCACAGCTCATGCCCGAGGATGACCAGTTGCTGGACCCCTTCGGCCCGCTCCTCGACGATGACGAGGTCGAAGTCGTGGAACTCCACCCACAGGCCCGTGACCGCGAGCTCGTCGGGGAAGCGCTCGAACCGCAGCTGGACGGGCCGCCCTCCGCGCAGGGTGCTCATCGCCGCGCACAGCGCCCGGCACAACTCGCGTGCGTCGGCGGGAGGGTGGGGACGGTCTCGCACCGCCGCGGCGAAGTGGGCCGTCAGCCGACGCATCGTCACATCGGTCCGCGAGCGCTGTCGCAGCCTCCCGGCACACCGGGCCGCCCTCCTCAGCGCGCCCGCGATGCCCATCGTCCCCCCTCCTCGCCGCCGAACGACGGCAGGTCCGAGACTACGCGGAAGGACGTGTCCGCGTCATGCGGTCGACACGGTTCGGGGGGCACCGCGGGACGAATCCGCCGCCCCCATTGACGCGCAAGCGCTTCGACTCTACGGTCACGTTCGAAGTTACGGACAGTATTCGATCTGTCGAACAATGGGGCAAGGTGTGGGACGACCTGGCCTGACTCGCAGGCGACTTCTGACAGCGGTGGGCGGCCCGGCCGTGGCCGGATGCCTCATGGCGGGCGGGCCTGCCGTTGATCGTCGTCTTCGTCCTCTTCCAGCGCCGGATCGTGACGGGTCTCGCCCACACCGGCCTCCCGGGCCCGTGACGCACCCGAAGGAGCCGTGCAGCCGAAGCGCCTCGGACCGGCGGCGGTGCTCGCCGCCGTCCTCCCCGCCACCCCGAAGCCGCGCCTGGACCAGCCCACCTGGAAGCACGGCCGGCCGGGACTCCGGCAAGCGCCGGGAACTGCGTGACGAGCCACGAAGCACTCGCACTCGCCGACGAAACACAGGCCAACCACCCCGAAAGGCGCCCATGGACACCGCCCGCTTCACGCTGGACCCCGCTTTCACCATCGGCCAGGTGAACCCCCGCATCTTCGGCTCCTTCGTGGAACACCTGGGCCGCTGTGTCCACACGGGCATCCACGAACCCGGGCACCCCCGCGCGGACGAAGCCGGACTGCGCACCGACGTCCTGGAACTGGTCCGGGAACTCGGCGTCACCGCCATCCGCTACCCCGGCGGCAACTTCGTCTCCGGCTACAGGTGGGAGGACTCGGTCGGCCCCGTCGAGGACCGCCCCCGGCGCCTCGACCTCGCCTGGCACTCCACCGAGACGAACCGTTTCGGCCTCTCCGAATTCATCGCCTTCCTCAAGAAACTCGGCCCCGAGGCCGAGCCGATGATGGCGGTGAACCTCGGCACCCGCGGCGTGGCGGAAGCCCTCGAACTCCAGGAGTACGCCAACCACCCCGCCGGCACCGCCCTCTCCGACCTCCGTGCCGCCCACGGTGACAAGGAACCCTTCGGCATCAGGCTGTGGTGCCTCGGCAACGAGATGGACGGTCCCTGGCAGACCGGGCACAAGACCGCCCACGAGTACGGCCGGCTCGCCGCCGAGACCGCGCGGGCCATGCGCCAGGCCGACCCCGCCGTCGAACTGGTCGCCTGCGGCTCCTCCAACCAGGCCATGCCCACCTTCGCCGCGTGGGAGGCGACCGTCCTTGAGGAGGCGTACGACCTGGTCGACCACATCTCCCTGCACGCCTACTACGAGCCGGTCGACGGCGACCTGGACTCCTTCCTCGCCTCCGCCGTCGACATGGAGTCCTTCATCGGGAACGTGGTCGCCACCGCCGACCACATCGGCGCGAAGCTCAAGTCCAAGAAGAGGATCAACCTCTCCTTCGACGAGTGGAACGTCTGGTACCTCTCCCGCTGGGAGGAACACGCGAAGACGTTCGAGCGGCACGACTGGCCCGAGGCCCCGCGACTGCTGGAGGACAACTACAGCGTCACGGACGCCGTCGTCCTGGGCTCGCTCCTCATCGCCCTGCTCCGGCACGCCGACCGCGTCACCGTCGCCTGCCTGGCCCAGTTGGTCAACGTGATCGCCCCGATCATGACCGAGCCGGGCGGCCCGGCCTGGCGGCAGACGACGTTCTTCCCGTTCGCGCAGGCGTCGAGGTACGGCCGGGGCGAGGTCCTCGACGTGCGCGTGGACTCGCCGACGTACGACACGAAGAAGTACGGCGAGACGGACCTGCTCCACGCCACGGCCGTCCGCGCGGCCGACGGCTCGGTCACCGTGTTCGCCGTCAACCGCAGCCGTACGGACGCCCTGCCCGTCGAAGTCGCCCTCAACGGAATGGGACCGACGAACGTCATCGAGCACAGCGCGCTCGCGGACGCCGACCCCGACGCCCGTAACACCCTCGACGACCCCGGGCGGGTCGTCCCGCACCCGGTCGAGGGCACCGCCCTTGCGGACGGCACCCTCACCGCCGTACTGGAACCGCTGTCCTGGAACGTGATCAGACTGGCGTGACCGGTAGCCCGCCCGTCGCCCTGCCGAGCAGTGTCAGCCGTACCGACCCGGGGCCCGACAGTGTGGTGAACTCCGAGAGGACCGCCAGCGCGAGGGTGTTGGTGCCCCGGGTGCGCAGGATGCCGTTCGGCAGGACGAAGGTGTGCTGCGGGCCCACGTTGTTGATGTACTGGCCGAGGTTCCAGCCGTTGAGGAAGATCTGGGCGCGGTAGGCGCGGTACGGGTCGTCCTGAAGGGTCAGGCCGATCGAGGCGTCGATGTCGGCCGGCACCGAGAGCCGGAACGCGGTCCGGTACCAGGTCACGCCCTGGTACCGGGCGGCCCGCGGGAAGGTCGCCCTCTCCCAGTCGTGGTCCCGGAAGCCGGGCAGATGCCAGCCCTCCCGCTCGCCGTACAGGCCGCCGTTGTTCAGGGGGCCGCGTACGGGATCGGGGGCCGCCGCGCCCTGGATCCGCCAACTCACCCTGGGCGAAGCGCCCTTGAAGGTGGCGGCCGTCAGGCCTCGAGCCACCTTGTGGGTGTCGAGCCCCTTGCCGTCCTGGTCGTGCTGCATGCGTCGCACGAGCACGGACAGCACATGCCGGCCCGGCGAGCGCAGTGCCTCCCGCACCGGGAAGCCGGCCGTGGCCGACCAGCTCCCCTGGCGGACGGTGGTGCTCTTGTCCGGCACCGGCATCCGGTGCGTGCCCAGCGGCTCGCCGTCCAGCCAGGCCATCAACAGTCCCTGGGTGCCCGTGCTGTAGGACAGCGAGACCTCTTCCAGGCCGGTGGCGTCGATGAAGGCGCCGCGGTACCAGACGTCGCCGTAGTGGAAGCCGTAGTCGTCGGCGAACAGCACCGGCTGACCGGCTGGGACGGGCGTGGGGCTGAACGACGCCTTCTTGTCGGCGGCCTGCCAGCCGGAGTCGTCGAAGCCGGGTCCGGCCTCCGGGTTCTCCGTCCGCATCCGCCAGCCGCCCAGCTCGGGCAGCTTCACCTCGGGGACGGCGGGCAGCAGGCCGGTGGTCATCAGGCTGCCGGACATCGTGATCCGGGTGGGCAGGGTGCGCCCGTTCCACACCAGGGTGTCGATCCCGCGCGGCCCCCACACCTCCACGGTCGTCGTGTCGGTGACGTCACCCGTCAAGTGGACCTCGGAGCCACGCAGTTCGACGTGGCGCAGCAGTGCCGGGCCGTACACCAGCAGCGTCCCGGACGGGGTGTCGTACGGGAAGAGGCGTACGGCGGTGGCGTCGTCGGCGAAGAGCAGCAGCAGCGGGGTCTCGGTCTCGCCCTTCTGCACCAGCACGCGGGTCAGCCCGCCCCGGCCGAGCGGCACGTTCACATGCAGTTCGTCGTCGTCGAAGACCCAGGCGGCCTCCGGGTCCAGCCGCATGACGTCCGGCTCGGCCGGGCACTGCAGCACCAGCTCGGCCATGTCGTCCAGGCGCCCGGAGAACGCCGCGATGTCCTGCCGCCCCGCCGTCAGGCACAGCATGGGCGCGGCGGTGGAGTACTTCAGCGTCCGCCTGCCCAGCTTCAGCCCGGTCGCGTACAGCCGGGCGTCCCTGCCGGGCACGGTGATCCGCAGCCGGCCGGTGTCGGTCGGCAGGTCGGTGGTGACCGCCTCCGCGGCGTCGTTGCGGGCGACGTAGACATGGGCGCCGGTGTCCGGGTTGGTCAGGTGGTAGACCTTCAGGCCCGCCGCCTTGACGTCCGCCGCCCGGTCCAGCTTGGCGAAGTCGGGCACGCGCTGCAGCAGATGGCCGAGCTGGTGCATCGGCGCGATCTTGTCGGTGACGTTCCGGCCCTCGTCGATGGCGGCGCCGTAGTCGTACGACGTGTAGACGACCGGTGCGGGCAGCCAGCCCCAGGAGGTCCCGCCGAAGGTCATGTAGACGTTGTGCAGGGTGAGGCCGTTGGCGAGGTTGGTGAGGTAGAAGCGCCGCTCGTAGGCCGCGTCCCGGGTGCGCCGCGACTCGGCGTACCCCTTGCCGTCGAAGAAGGCCCCGCCCCACGGGTCGAACCAGCCGCCGCCGAACTCGGGCACGAAGCCGGGCGTGGTCGGCGAGGCACTCGCCCCGCCCTTCGCCCCGCCGGGCCCGAACGTCCCCCAGTCCGGCGGCGTCTGCGACGGCGCCGGATAGCCGTCGAAGCCGTACAGCCAGCCGCCCTGCTCGCCGCCGGTGTCGAACGAGCCGGGCACCCAGTAGCCGTTGCGCCCCTTGTCGTTGTGGAACAGCGGCACGTCGATGCCGTCGGCCCGGACCTTCTTGTACAGGTGGGACAGGTACGCGCGACCGGTGGCGTCGACGTGGGCGTCGTACTCGTTCTCGATCTGGTACAGCAGGACCGTGCCGGCGCCCTGGGTGAACAGGTGCCTGCGGGCGATCCGGTTCACCTGGGTCAGCCACGCGTCGACGTGCCCCAGGTAGGTCGGGTCGTCGGTCCGGGCGGTGCCCGCGGTCGCCGTCAGCCAGCCGGGGAAACCGCCGCCGTCCACCTCGGCGTTGATGTACGGGCCGGGCCGCAGGATGACGTAGAGGCCCGTCTCGGCGGCCATCCGCAGGAACAGGTCCAGGTCCCGGACCCCGGTGAAGTCGTACGTCCCCGGGGCGGGGGAGTGGTAGTTCCAGGCCACATAGATGCTCACGGCGTTGTAGCCGTGCGCCCGCATCTTCTGCAGCACGTCCCGCCACAGGGACGGGCTCGGCAGCCGGAAGGGGTGCATCTCCCCGGACCACACGACCAGGCGCCTGCCGTCGACGAGCAGCGAGTACCGGTCGTAGCCGATGGTGTGCGGCCGGCCGTCGGCGCTCGGCGGGGCGGGTGCCGGGCCGGTCGGCACGCTGCGCGCCGCGTACGCCGAGGGCGCCCCGGGGCCGCCGCTGCCGCCCAGGGCGAGCCCGAGCGCGGTCGAGCCGGCCAGGGCACTGAAAGAACGTCTGCTGAGCGCCAAGGTGGATCCTCCCGGGCGATCTTACGGGGCGCGGGTGAGGGCCATTCTCCATGCGGGGACGCCCCCACAACGGACCCGTGAGGATCCCGGCGCGGGCGGATTACGCGGTACGGGCGGTACTGGAGCCGGCCGTACGGCAGGGTAACGGCCCGATGAAGGCGGAGGAAATCGCCGCCCTCCGGGCGGACCGGCGGCCTGGGAGAACCCGTAGGGCCCGGTGTGAACGGCCGGTTGTGAATGGCCGGAGTTGAACCTCCCGGGGAGCGCGGGGGCTTCCTACGATGCGGAGCGCTTCACAGGTTCCACACAGACCCCCCACACCCTCGACCCCAGGAGAAACCATGGCTGGTGGACTCCTTCTGGGCGGCGCCGTGGCGGCGCTGCTCACCACCGCGCTACCCGCTCACACCCCCGCCTCGGGCGTGTTCGACAACCCGCCCCCGGACAAGATCGTCATCGACGTGGCGACCGTGAACGGCTCCGGCTGCCCCGCGGGCACGGCCGCGGTCGCCGTTTCGCCGGACAACACCGCCTTCACGGTGACCTACAGCAACTACCTGGCCCAGGCCGGAGGCAGCTCCGACCCCACGGCCTTCCGCAAGAACTGCCAGCTGAACCTGGTGGTCCACGTCCCCCAGGGCTTCACCTACGCGATAGCCAGCGCCGACTACCGCGGCTTCCTGTCCCTGCAGCCCGGCGCGAGCGCCACCCAGAGGGCCTCGTACTACTTCCAGGGCTCCTCGCAGACCGTGCCCAAGACCCACCCCTTCAACGGCACCTACAACGACGACTGGGAGGCCACCGACAGCACGGACTGGGCCCAGCTGGTCTGGGCGCCCTGCGGGGTCCTGCGCAACTTCAACATCAACACCGAGCTGCGGGTGAACGCCGGCACCACCTCGGCCGACAAGGTCAGCTTCATGACCATGGACTCGACGGACGGCGACATCAGCACGGTGTACCACCTGGCGTGGAAGGAGTGCCCGCAGTGACGGCCACCGGTCACAGCCCGCGGACGGCCAGGGAGTAGAACCGTGTCGTCTGCGTGGCCTGGTCGTTGTCGTCCGTGACGAGATACAGCGGACGCAGGCCCTGGTACGGCCCCTGGGGCAGGGGTCGGCCCAGGGCCATGCCCTCGACGTTGTCGAGCAGCGGATTGCTCTGCCGCTGTTTCGCGGTGGCGCCGTCGGAGGGGCACCGGCTCAGGTCGACGACCGGCTTCTTGGCGACGTACGAGGAGCCGGGCAGGCCCGCGAGCGAGGGCGTCCGCCGTACGTCCGGCAGTTTGTCGTCGAAGGTGATGTCGTAGATGTGCGCGTTGTTGCCCACCCCCTTGCTGTAGCTGTGCTCCAGCGCGAGGAAACGGTTGCCGCTCACCGGGGTGAGGTCCGCCAGGGTGAAGCCCGCGTCGGTCCGGTAGGCGAACTCCCGGTCGTCGACGTACCGGCCGCCGGGGGAGCCCCGATAGCGCAGGATGCGGATGAGGTACTGGCCCTGGTAGCTGCCGTCGCTGCTGAGCGGGGCCTCCGTGCCGACGTACAGGTACCTGCCGTCGGGGCTGAGGGCCATCGCTTCGAAGATCTGGCCCTCCAGCGCCTCGCCGCCGTCCTGCGGGATCGAGAACCGCCGCGGCACGGGGAAGCCGGTGACGAACCTGCCGGACGCCATGTCGAAGCGGCTGATCGACGGTCCGGCCTCGGAGGCCACGAGCAGCGTTCTGCCGCCCTGCTCCAGGGCGATCGCCTCGCCGTCGAAGCTCCTGCCCGCGTAACCGGTGCCGTCCTTGCGGCGCAGTTCCGTGACCGAGGTGACCCGGGGGTCCGGTTTCCCGCCGGGCTGCCCGAGCGAGAGGCCGTACAGCACCGGCGGCGCGTTGTCGGACAGGGACAGCGCGTGGGAGTCGTCGGTCAGGGCGAGGTCGGACAGTCCGTACAGCCGGCGTCCCTGGTGGACCGACTTGTCCAGCCGGTCGGAGTGGCCGATCAGCTCGGCCTGGGCGGAGCAGCGCCGGGAGACGGCGTCATCGGCCAGGGCCCAGTGGTAGACGGAGAACGTCGCGACGGCCGCCAGCACGGTGGCGACGGCGGCGACGGCCGGCCATCTCCGCCGGGGGGGCCGCCAGGGGGGTGCGTCGCCGGCCAGGTTGCGGACGAAGGGCAGACGGCCGATCCGGTTGCGGTCCTGCACCTCCGGGAGGGGAAGCCCCCGGGCGCGCAGGGCGCGCCGGACCTCCTCGTAGATCATGTCGAGGGTGAGGTACGGCTCCTTCTCCTGTCCGTCCTCGCGGATGCCGTGCCGCAGGACCCGGAACAGCTCCCCGGTGAACGCCGTGCACTCCTCGCCGCGGGGGGACAGCGCCTCCTCGTTCGGCGGCGCGGAGGCGAGCGTGTAGCTGCCCGACACGGCGGCCGCGACCGACAGCTGGGCGGCCGGGTCGGACATGCCTTCCAGTGCGCGGCCGCTGTAGCAGCAGTCCAGGATGATGATCCGGCGCCTGGCCTTGCTGTGTTTGAGCAGGGCCTCGCGCAGCCAGTCGTAGGGGACGGTCGTATCGGCCTCGCCCCGCTCCGAGTCGGTGAGGGTGAGGTGGAGGGCGCCACGCCGGTCGACGAAGCCGTGGCCGGCGTAGTACACGACCAGGGTGTCCTCGGCCATCCGGGCCGCCCTCTTGACCGGGCCGATCAGGTCCTTCGACGTGGTGGGATCGCCGGCCAGCACGCACTTGTCGATCGGGAGCCCCCACATCGCCTCGTCGGTCAGCGCCTCCATCAGCCGGACGAGGTTGTTGCGGACCGCGGGAAGCCTCGGCAGGTGCCGGTACTCGCTCACTCCGATGAGCACGGCGGCGGACCGTCGGGGGTTGGGCAGCCGGGGATCGGGCAGACGGGTCACCGGCCGGGTGCCGGTGTCGGGTGCCTCGGTCACTGCTCTCCGTCCTCCGGGTCGTCCAGCTCGCGCAGCAGGCGGAGGACCGCCTCCACGTCCGCCCCCGGCGGGAGGGTGACCCTGATGCCGTCGTGCTCGACCACCACGGCCGCCTCGGGTGCCTGGGCGCGCCGCCAGGAGACGATGGCCAGGGCGAGCTGCACCAGTTGGGAGCCCGCGTCGAGAATGAGCTGCACCAGGTCGAAGCCGGTGCTCATGCCCTCGCCCGGTTCGTCCGGCGGCGCCGGGTCCGGGTCGAGTTCCGTGTCCGTGCGCAGCCGGATCTCCGCGCCGTGGCGCAGTGTCGTGTCCCGGGTCAACCAGTCGTACAGCTGGGAGAGTTCGTCGCCTTCTTTGTCGCCGGGCAGCCGAAGCCTGTAGTCCATGCCCTTCCCTCGCCCCCGCCGGTCAGGGCCTCCGGAATTCCCACGGAGGACCAACACCGGTGTCCCGTCAGGATGTTGACCTCCCAACAGCATACGGCCGCCCGCCCGGTCGCCGCAGGCACACGCCGCCCGCCCGGCACGAGCCGGCGTCAAGACGATCCGGATCGGTCCGTCCGCCGGGAAGCGGTACTCCGGGGACGCCACCCGTTACGTCCGTGGCAGGACGCGTGGCACTCCGGCCGGCGATGTGATCACCACGCGCGAACTGCCCTTCAGGGATGCTCAGTTGACCCGCGCCGGATTCCACGCCGTCCCCGCCTAGGCCCCCGCCGCGTTGGGCCAGCTCTGCGCATTCGGCCACCCCGTGGCCGGAGCCGGTGACAGGCCCGCCGGGGGAGCGGGCGTGGCCGGCGCCGTCATGCCGCGCACCTGGGCGGCCGTGAGCCCACCGCGGGCCGGGACGCCGGGCGGAGTGGGCGCGACGACGGCCGCGGGAGCCGGCACCGGGGTGGGAGCCGGCAGTGGGGCCGGAGCGGGCATCGGCGTCGGCAGGGGCGCGGGCGCAGGCACCGGTGCGGGCTGGGGGGCCGGCACCGGGACCACCGGCTGCTGCAGGGGCCCCATCGGCTGCGCTGCCGGTACCGGCTGGGGTGCCACCGGTACCGGCTGGGGTGCCACCGGTACCGGCTGGGGTGCCGTCGGCAGGGGGGCGGGAGCCGGCTGGGGCGCTGCCGGCATCGGCTGGGGCGCGGGAGTCGGCTGAAGCGCCGCCGGCATCGGCATCCCGGCGCCGGGATGCGCGGCGGCGGGGAGCGGCATGCCGGTGCCGGCGGCCGGGGCGGGCATGGCCTGGGCCTGCGCGGCCAGACCTTGCACGCCGCCGCCGTTGGTCTCGCTCATCAGCCGGTCCACCGCCGCCGTACCCGAGCTGTAGCTGGTCCCTGTGCCCAGCTCGGGTACGGCGGCTCCCCTCCTGGACCCGTAGAGCACCTGCTCCAGGCCGGACACCAGGCGACGCACGTCGACCTGGGGGCGCACCACGAGTCTCAGGAAGCGGCTGGAGGAACCGATCTTGTTGCCGCACTCGCGGACCAGGATCCGGTGCTCGGTGAGCATCCGGTCGCGGACCACGGTGCCCTCGGCGCCGACGGGAAGGCGGACGAAGAGGAAGTTCCCCTGTGAGGGGTACACCGTCAGCCCCGGCAGCGCCGACAGGTGGCTGGCCATCTCCAGCCGGTCGCGGCGGACCTGCTGAAGGCTCTGTGCGTACTCGGCACCGTGCTCCTTCAGCATGAACACCACGTGCTCGGCGAAGGCGTTGAGGTTCCACTTCGGGAGCATGGAGCGGACCTTGCCCGCCAGGGCCGGGTTCGCCACGAGGTAGCCGAAGCGTATGCCGTGCAGGCCGAAGTTCTTGCCGAGGCTGCGCAGCACGATCACGTTGGGGCGGAGCATGGCCTCCTGGACGACGCTGGGCTCGGCCTCCGCGTCGGCGAACTCCAGGAACGACTCGTCGACGATCACCAGGTCCAGGTCGGCCATCGCGTCCATGAACTGCACCACCGACTGCTTGCGCAGATAGCCGCCGTCGGGGTTGTTGGGGTTGCAGATCACCGCCACCCGGGTCCCGCGCTTGCGGATGAACTCGGCGTACTGGGCGAGGTCCAGCGCGAAGCCGTTCGCCTCCTGCAGCGGGAACATGTCGACCCGCTTGCCGGTCTCCATCGGCTGGTCGGTCCAGCGGCCGAAGGTCGGCACGGGAATCGCGAGGGACTCGCGGACCAGCAGGTGGTCGATCCAGGTGATCAGCTCCGTGGAGCCGTTGCCCATGGCCACGCACTGCGGCGGGAGCTGGAGCAGGGAGCACAGCTCGTCGGTGATGGCGTCGGCGCCGCTCGGGTAGTAGGTGACGATCTCACGGAGCCGGGCCGACAGCGCCTCGAACATGTCCGGCGTGGGGAAGTACGGGTTGCACGGGATGCAGAAGTCCACCGGTCCCGTCCCGTCCCCGCCCTCCCGCGTCAGCGCCGCCATCGAGGGGCTGTGCGCGGTGCCGCCGCGGAACAACGAGGTGACGTTGCCGGCCAAGGAGACCTCCGTTTCGGGTGGCCCGTGCGGGGGAGCACGGGCCACCCCTGGATACGGAGGGGACGGCAGTGGCGTTCAACTCACATGCGGCGTGAGCCTGTTCACGCCCGGCCGGTCACCTTCACGCGCCGAACGCGTGGATCGTCGTCGTCCGGTACGTCTGCCCCGGCCGCAGCACGGTCGACGGGAACGACGGCTCGTTCGGGGAGTCCGGGAAGTGCTGGGTCTCCAGGGCCAGGCCGTCGCCCTGCCGGTAGGTGTGGCCGGACTGACCGACGAGCGTGCCGTCGAGGAAGTTGCCCGAGTAGAACTGCACACCGGGCTGGTCGGTGAGGATCCTCAGGGTGCGGCCGGATCCGGGGTCGCGCAGCGTCACCACGTGCTCGGGCCGCGCGGTCACGCCCTTGTCGAGCGCGAAGTTGTGGTCGTAGCCCTTGGCGGTGACCAGCTGCGGGTGGCCGACGCGGATGTCCCGGCCGATCGGCTTGGCGTGGGTGAAGTCGAAGGGGGAGCCCTTGGTCTTCGCCAGTTCGCCGGTGGGGATCAGTCCCGGGTCGGTGGGGGTGAAACGGCCGGCGGCGATCCACAGTTCGTGGTCGTAGATGCTGCCGCTGCCCTCGCCCGCGAGGTTGTAGTACGTGTGGTTGGTGAGGTTGACGACGGTCGGCTTGTCGGTGGTGGCCTCGTAGTCGATCCGCCAGTCGCCGTGCCGGTTCAGTGTGAAGGTGACCTTCGTCTTCAGCGTGCCGGGGTAGCCCATCTCGCCGTCGACACTCGTGTAGTACAGGTGCAGACCGACGTCGGAGCCGGCGGTGAAGGGCTCGATGTCCCACACCTTGGTGTTGAAGCCCTTGGCGCCGCCGTGCAGGCTGTTCACCCCGTCGTTCACGGACAGCTGGTACTTCTTGCCGTCCAGGGTGAACTGGCCCTTGGCGATGCGGTTGCCGTAGCGGCCGATGGTCGCGCCGAAGTAGGTGGTGCCCTTGACGTACGTGTCGAGGTTGTCGTAGCCGAGGGAGACGTTGGCGTACCGGCCGTGCCGGTCGGGGATCTCCAGGGACTGGACGATGCCGCCGTAGGAGAGGACCCTCAGGCGGGTGCCGCCGTTCTCCAGCGACCAGCGGTGGACCTTGGTTCCGTCGGCGAGCGTGCCGAAGAGCTCCTTCACCGGCTTGCGGCCCCCTGACGAAGCGGACGCGGCTCGGGCGGTGCCCGAGCCGAGGGCGGTGGCGGCGACGCCCGCCGCGGCTGCTCCTGCGATGACCGTGCGTCTGTTCAGTTCCATGTGCGGCTCCCGTAAAAGGAGGGGTCCCGCCGTCAGCGGCGGGGCCCGATCTGACCTACGAACCGGACTTGCGCTTGTTCCACACGTCGAAGCCGACCGCCGCCAACAGGGCCAGGCCCTTGATGACCTGCTGCCAGTCGGTTCCGACGCTGAGGAGGTTCATGCCGTTGTTCAGCACGCCGAGGACGAGACCGCCGATGATGGCGCCGAGGACGGTGCCGACACCGCCGCTCATGGAGGCGCCGCCGATGAACGAGGAGGCGATGGCCTCCAGTTCGAAGCCGTCGCCCGCCTTCGGCGAGGCCGCGTTCAGGCGGGCGGCCACCACCAGACCCGCCAGGGCCGCGAGCACGCCCATGTTCAGGAACACCTGGAAGGTGATGCGCCTGTCCTTCACGCCGGACAGTTTGGCCGCCGGCAGATTGCCGCCGATGGCGTAGATGTGGCGGCCGAAGACCGAGTTGCGCATGACGTAGCCGTACCCGCCCACCAGGACACCGAGAACGATCAGGATGATCGGTGCGCCGTCGTAGCTGGCGAGCAGCAGCGTGAGGGCGAGGATCGCGGCGACCAGCGCCACCAGCTTGAGCAGGAACAGCCTGACGGGCACCACGTCGAGGGAGAACTCCTGCTGGCGGCGCCGGTCGCGCACCTCCTGCCACACCACGGCGGCGATCAGGACGATGCCGAGGAGCAGGGTCAGGTTGTGGTAGTTGGTGTTCGGGCCGACCTCGGGCAGGAAGCCGTTGCCGATCTTCTGCAGGCCGTTCGGGAACGGGCCGAGGGTCTGGCCCTTGAGCAGGATCTCGGTGAGGCCGCGGAAGAGCAGCATGCCCGCCAGGGTGACGATGAACGACGGTATGCCGAAGTACGCGATCAGGAAGCCCTGTACGGCACCCGCCACGGCGCCCACCAGCAGGCACAGCACCAGGGCGACGGGCCACGCCACATGGTGCTGCACCGTCAGCACGGCGGCGAACGCGCCCACGAACGCCGTGATCGAGCCGACCGACAGGTCGATGTGCCCGGCGATGATCACCAGCATCATGCCGATCGCGAGGATCAGGATGTAGCTGTTCTGCAGCACCAGGTTGGAGACGTTGCGCGGCAGCAGCAGGTCGCCGCCGGTCCAGACCTGGAAGAGGACGACGATCAGACCGAGCGCGATCAGCATGCCGTACTGGCGCATGTTGCGGCGCAGGCCGCCCAGGACCAGCTGGAGCAGGCCGTCCGCACCGGCCGATCCGCTCTTGCCCGGCGGCGCGGGGGCCGGGGTCTTGGCGGTCACATCCGTGCTCATCGGGACACCTCTTTGTCCTTCGTCATATGGCGCATCAGCACTTCCTGCGTGGCCTCGGCGCGCGGCACCTCACCGGTCAGCCGCCCGGCGGCCATCGTGTAGATGCGGTCGCACATGCCGAGCAGCTCCGGCAGCTCGGAGGAGATGAAGACGACCGCCTTGCCCTGGGCGGCCAGTTGGTCGATGACCGTGTAGATCTCGTACTTGGCCCCCACGTCGATGCCGCGCGTGGGCTCGTCCAGGATCAGCACGTCCGGACCCGCGAAGATCCACTTGCTGAGGACGACCTTCTGCTGGTTGCCGCCCGACAGCTTGCCCACCGGCTCGAAGACGGTCGGCGCCTTGATGTTCATCGACGCGCGGAAGCCCTCGGAGACCTGCCGCTCGGCCTGCTCGTCCACCACGCCCCGTCGGGCGACCTTCTTCAGCGCGGTCAGCGAGATGTTCCGGTTGATGGTGTCGATGAGGTTGAGGCCGTAGTGCTTGCGGTCCTCGGTGACGTACGCGAGGCCGTGCTCCACCGCCTCCGCCACGGACTTCGTACGGATCTCGACGCCGTCCTTGAGGACCGTGCCGCCCGCGTACCGGCCGTAGGTGCGGCCGAAGACGCTCATCGCGAGTTCGGTGCGTCCGGCGCCCATCAGGCCCGCGATGCCGACGATCTCGCCCCGCCGAACGCTGATCGACACGTCGTCCACGACCTTGCGCTGCTGGTCGATCGGGTGGTGGACGGTCCAGTTGCGGATCTCCAGCGCGGGAGCCGCGCCCTCCTCCGGCTCGTGCGGGGTGCGCTCCGGGAAGCGGTGGTCGAGGTCGCGGCCCACCATGCCGCTGATGATCCGGTCCTCGGACGTCCCCTCCGCCTTGACGTCGAGCGTCTCGATGGACCGCCCGTCGCGGATGATCGTCACCGAGTCGGCGACCCGCCGGATCTCGCCCAGCTTGTGGGAGATGATGATCGAGGTGATGCCCTGGCTCTTCAGCTCCAGGATCAGGTCGAGGAGTTTGCCGCTGTCCTCGTCGTTCAGCGCCGCCGTCGGCTCGTCGAGGATGAGCAGTTTCACCTCCTTCGACAGCGCCTTGGCGATCTCCACGAGCTGCTGCTTGCCCACGCCGATGTCGGCGACGCGGGTCTCCGGGTGCTCGTCGAGGCCGACCCGGCGCAGCAGTTCGGTGGCGTGGCGCAGGGTTTCGCGCCAGTTGATGAGCCCGCGCCTGGCGTGCTCGTTGCCGAGGAAGATGTTCTCCGCGAGTGAGAGGTACGGCACCAGCGCCAGCTCCTGGTGGATGATGACGATGCCGTGCTGTTCGCTCGCCCGGATGTCCTTGAACCGGCAGAGCTCCCCCTCGAAGAGGATCTCGCCCTCGTAGGTGCCGTGCGGATGGACGCCGGAGAGCACCTTCATCAGGGTCGACTTGCCGGCGCCGTTCTCCCCGCAGATGGCGTGGACCTCGCCCTGCCGGACGGTCAGGGTGACGTCCGACAGCGCCTTGACACCGGGAAAGGTCTTGACGATCGAGCGCATTTCCAGGACGGGTCCCGCCATGGTCGTGCCTTCCAATCAGTGTGGGTCGGGCAGGTGGGCGGGCTTACCGGAGCTGGGAATCGGTGTAGTAGCCGCCCTTGACCAGGACGTCCTCGTAGTTGGTCTTGTCCACGCTCACCGGCTGGAGCAGGTAGGAGGGGACGACCTTGGCGCCGTTGGTGTAGGTCTTGGTGTCGTTGACCTGGGGCTTCTTGCCGTGCAGGACGTCGTCGACCATGGTCACCGCGACCGCGGTCTCCTTGCGGCTGTCCTTGAAGACGGTCTGGGACTGCTGGCCCGCGATGATCGACTTCACCGAGGCCAGCTCGGCGTCCTGGCCGGTGATGACCGGCAGCGGCTGGCTGCCGGTGCCGTAACCGTCGGACTTCAGCGCGGAGATGATGCCGATGGAGATGCCGTCGTAGGGCGAGAGCACCGCGTCGACCTTGCCGCTCTTGTAGGAGGAGGTGAGGATGTCCTCCATGCGCTTCTGCGCGGTGGTGCCGTCCCAGCGCAGGGTGGTGACCTGGTTGAGCTTGGTCTGCCCGGACTTGACGACCAGTTCCTTCTTGTCGAGGTACGGCTGGAGCACCTTCATCGCGCCGTCGAAGAAGTACTGGGTGTTGTTGTCGTCGTTGGAGCCGGCGAACAGCTCGATGTTGAACGGGCCCTTCTTGCCGCTGTCCAGGCCGAGCTTGTGCACGATGTAGGTGCCCTGGAGGGTGCCGACCTTCTCGTTGTCGAACGAGGCGTAGTAGTCGACGTTCTTGGTGCCGAGGATGAGCCGGTCGTAGGCGATGACCGGGATGTTGGCCTGTGCGGCCTCCTGGAGCACGTTGTTCAGGGACTTGTTGTCGATGGCGGCGATGATCAGGCCCTTGACGCCCTGCGTGATCATGTTCTCGATCTGCGAGACCTGGGTGCTCGGGTCGTCCTCGCCGTAGACCAGCTTGGTCTTGTAGCCCTTGGCCTTGAGGTTCTCGACCATGTCGTTGCCGTCGTTGATCCACCGCTCGGAGGACTTGGTCGGCATCGCGATGCCGATCGTGGCGCCCTTGACGTCGCCCGTCTTCTCCTTGCTGCCGCCCGAGCCGCTCTGTCCGCAGGCGGTCAGGGTGAGGGCGAGCGATGCGGTGCCGGCTATGGCGGCGAGGGCGCTTCTACGAGTACGCATGGTCATCGGTCCCTGTTCTTCTCGTCGTCGAGTTGTGTCGAGCGAAGTCGGCTGAAGCGCCCTGAAGGGGCGCGGGGCGCTGACGTGTGCGGCTCCGCCGCGTGGCCGCGACCGGCCACGCACGGCCCGCGGTCCCCGTCGGTCATCCGGCGGGACGGTCGGTGGGGAAACGGTTGAGAGACCCCGGCAGCCGCGAGCCGAGCGGCGCCATGTCGCCGTCCGCGCCGAGCCGGGCGAGCAGGTCCAGGGCGAGCCGGCCGCGCCGCACCCGCTCCCGGGCGGTGTCCAGGGTCACGTCCCGCAGGTGGGTGCCCCACGGGTAGATGCCGGGCGCCTTGGACAGACCGAACTTCAGGTAGAGCGGGGCACCGCGCCGGATCAGCTCGGCGACCTCGTACATCCGCACGTAGCCGCCGAGGTCGTCGGGGGCCTCGATGTACATGTCCATGGGGGCGGCGGACACCCGGCGGATCTCGGTGAGGTGATCCAGTGTCAGGTCGCTGGGCACGTTGACGGAGTCGGCTCCGAGCCGCTCGAAGACGGCGTACGAGGCCGGGTTGACGGGGCCGATCAGCGCCGAGACCTTCAGCGTGGTGTCGGCCGGGACGATGCCGTTCTCCCGGGCCCGGTGCAGGGTCCACAGCACGCCCTCGTCGGCGACCAGCAGGCACTTCACCCCCAACTCCGTCGCTCTCACGGCGTCCTCGACGCAGCCGGCGACGGCGTCGTGGCCCCGGGCGCGCAGTCCGGCCCCCCGCGAGTCGGAGCGCACCGAGCCGCCGATGTCCCAGGTGCCGCGCGGGCCGGTGAACAGGCAGAGCTCGATGTCGCGTTCGGCGGTGGCCTCGACCATCTCGGTGATCTCGGCGTCGGTGAGCATCCACACGCCGCTGCCCTGGCTGATCCGGTGGATCGGCACGTCGAGGCGCGAGGCCTCCTTGAGCACGACCGTCAGCGCTTCGGGACCCTCGCACGAGGGGATCTCGGTGCGCCAGCGGCCACCGCCCGGGAAGCTGTGGGAGGAGGCGTCGGCGGGGTCGAGGGCGGGCGCGGCCAGGCCGAGCGTGGCGAGCACCTGCTCGCCGGGCCTGCGGGCTGCCGGAGCGGAAGCGTCGGTCACAAGCTGTCCTTCGTGTTCGATATTTCGGACAAGGTTCGCGGCTCTGGGCGGAAAGCGGCCTGGGGGCGCTGCGGGAAAAACGGCCGTGGGGGTACGCCGGTCAGGGCGCCGTCAGGTCACCCCCTGACCGCCGTACACCGTCAGGGGCGGAGCAGCACCTTGCCCACCTTCGGATCGCCGGCCCCGACCAGCTCGATGGCCTGCGGGAACTCGGTCAGCGGCAGTTCGTGCGTGACCAGCGGCAGCGGATGCAGCAGCCCGGCGCCGAAGACCCGCACGGCGTGCGCCCAGGCGTCCGGCGGTGCCCCGAAGACGGTGCGCACCTCGAGCTGCCGTACGACGAGACCGGTCGGGTCGAGCCCGTCCGCGCCCGGCGCCGGGATCCCGGTCAGGACCAGCCGTCCGCCCCGCCGGAGCAGCGCGGCGGCGGTGCGTGCGGCGGAGGCCGAGCCGGCCGTCTCGATGACGACGTCGAAGTCGTCCGGGAGTCGCTGGTCCTTGAGCCGGAAGTCGGTCGCCCCGAACCGCCGGGACAGCGCTTCCCGGTCGTCTCCGGTGCCGACGACGAGCAGCTCCGCAGGTGACACCGCCTTCAGGAACTGCACGGCGAACATCCCGAGCGTTCCGGTGCCGACCACCGCGACCCGCTCGCCCGGCCGGGCACCCGCCTTCAGCGCGGCGGCCGCGATACAGGCGGCCGGCTCCAGCAGGGCGGCGGCGGTGAGGTCGGCGTCGTCCGGCAGCACGTGCAGCAGCCGGGCCGGCAGGGTCAGCGTGGCGGCCATGGCGCCCGGCTGGGTGAACCCGGTCTCCTCGTAGCCGCGGGTGCACAGGGTGGTCTCGCCGGCGTGGCAGCGGTCGCACACCTGGCAGTTGCGGAAACCCTCGCCGACGACCTTGCGCCCCACGAGCCCCTCCGGCACCCCGGCACCCACCCCGGCCACCGTCCCCGACCACTCGTGGCCGGGCGTGAGCGGGTAACGGACGTACCCCTCGGGCCGGTTGCCCTGGTACACCTCGCGGTCGCTGCCGCAGATGCCGACCGCGTGCACGGCCACCAGCGCCTCTCCGGGGCCGGGCTCGCGGGGCGTGTGCGCCACCGGCCGGTACCGGCCCGGGGCCTCGACGACGACGGCGGTGCTCACCTGGTTCCCTTCGGCCTGCGCTGCTCCCAGCCCTCGGCCCACAGGTCGAACCGGGCCTGCTGCTGCGGGAACTCGGCGGCGGCGTCGACGTCCAGCTCGACCCCGAGGCCGGGCGCGTCGGACAGGTGGAAGTACCCGTCCACGACCTGCGGCGCCCCCTTGACCACCTTCTTGATCTCCGCGTCGGCGAAGTCGTTGAAGTGCTCCAGGATCTTGAAGTTGGGTGAGGTGAAGCCGACCTGGAGGGAGGCGGCGGTGAGCACCGACCCGCCCACGTTGTGCGGGGCGACCAGCATGTAGTGCGTCTCGGCGGTCGCCGCGAGCTTCCGGGTCTCCCAGATGCCCCCGATGTGGCCGACGTCCGGCTGGACGATGTCCACGGCCTGGCTGTCGAACAGCTCGCGGAACTCGATCCGGTCGTGGATCCGCTCACCGGTGGCGACCGGGACGTCCACCTTGGCCGCGACCTTCTCCAGGGCCTTCAGGTTCTCCGGCGGAACCGGTTCCTCCAGCCAGGCCGGCTTGAAGGGGGCCATCTCCTTGGCCAGCCGGACGGCGGTGGCGGGGGAGAAGCGTCCGTGCATCTCGAGCATCAGCTCGGCCTCGGGGCCGATCGCGTCCCGTACCGCCTCGATGAGCGAGACGGCGTAAAGGGTCTCCCGGTGGTCCAGCTCGAAGTGCCCGGTGCCGAACGGGTCGATCTTCAGCGCCTGGTAACCGCGCTCCACGACCCCCTGGGCGGCCTTGTGATAGGCCTCCGGGGTTCGCTCGGTCGTGTACCACCCGTTGGCGTACGCCTTGACCCGGTCCGTCACCTTGCCGCCGAGCAGCTGCCACACCGGCACACCCAGCGCCTTGCCCTTGATGTCCCAGCAGGCCGTCTCGACGACCGCGATGCCGGACATCACGATCTCGCCCGCGCGGCCGTAGTCGCCGTACTTCATCCGGCGTACCAGATCCTCGACCGCGAACGGATCCGAGCCGAGGATGTGATTGGCCTCGGCCTCTCGCAAGTAGCCGATCAGCGCGTCGGTGTGACCGAGCATCCGGGTCTCACCGACTCCCGTGATGCCCTCGTCGGTGTGCACCTGGACGTAGGTCAGGTTGCGCCACGGCGTGCCGACCACGTGTGTGCTGATTCCGGTGATGCGCACAGCGGTTGCCCCTCAGCTGTTCGAAATTTCGTCACACGTTCGAAATGCTGGCGTGACAGTAAGGACGGGGTGGTCGGGGTGTCAATGGGTCGAACAGGTAACGGTTTCGGCAAGCCTTTCGGCAATTATTTCGCTGTTCCACGAAACCTTCACAGGCGCCCCTAGGAACGTTACCGGCGGGGAATCTAGTCTTCCGGCGTCATGGACTACTGCCACCCGTGCCAACGGCACCTCAACGGCGCCCTGGCCTGCCCCGGATGCGGAACTCCGGCGCGCGCGGCGGACGAACCGACGTACGCGCACGCGCAGGTGCACGCGGGCACGGGTGGGGTGCCGGGCCACGGCGGCCAGTCGCCCGCTGGAGCGGGGTACGACACCCCTCCCGGGGGTTACGGCGGGTACGAGACGCGCGTCCCCGCCCAGGGGAGCGGCGCACCTCAGGAGTGGGAAGCGGAATCCGGGGCCGGGTCCACGGCCGACCGCGAGCCCGGCCACGACGCCGAGCCCGAGGCCGACGGCGCCGCCGACGCCGAGCCCGGTGGCCGGGCCGCCCGGCGCAGGGCGCGCGGCGGTGCCATCGTGAGCCCCGCCGACGCCGACTCCAGCCGCCGTGACCGCAAGGCCGCCGCGCACCGGCGCCGGCGTCGCCGCGCCGTGCTGATCGCCGCGGGCTTCGTGCTGGCCGCGGGCGGCCTGAGCCTCGCCGAACTCGGCACGGACGCGCCGTTCGCGCCCTTCATCAGCGGACAGCCGGACCCGGCCGGCGGTGCCGCGGCCGACGGCGGCACGTCCTCGGCGTCCCCCGGCGCCACGGCCGACCCGGTCTCCGACACCTCCGGCGCCGGCCCCGGCGCGAGCGGCTCCGCCTCGCCGGACACCTCGGCCTCCGCGTCCGCCTCCAAGTCACCCAAGGACAAGCACTCCGCGTCCCCCGGTGCCACGGCCACCGACAAGGCGCAGCAGACCGCCACGACCGGCTCCGGCGCCACCCCGAAGGCCCCGGCGCCCCCTGCCACGTCCGAGCCGGCCGGCACCCCGACCAGCGCCCCGACGACCTCGGGCCCGTCGCCGACACCCTCGCCGAGCAAGACCTGCAAGCGTTTCCTGTGGTGGTGCAGCTGAGCCCGGCCGCGCAGGGGCTCGCCACCCCGCGCCATCCGCCGTCCGGGGCAGTGATGACACCCACGGGCGCCCGCGGCGGTTGAGTCGAACGGGTGCATCGCGCCGTACCGGTCTCGGGAACGCCCGACGAGGGAGGGGCGTTGTGCCGAGGGGGAGCAGCGAGCAGCGGCTCAGTCGAGGAGAGCGGATGACGCAGCAGACCAGCGTGCACGGCACGGCCGCCGAGGGTTTCGAGGCGGTGCGCGAGGAGTTCGCCGCCTTCGTCGCCGGAGAACGGGACGACTACGAAGGTCAGTTGTGCGCGTATGTGCACGGGCGGCGGGTCGTCGACCTGTGGGCGGGCGGGGAGGCGGACTCGCTGTACGGAGTCTTCTCGTCCACCAAGGGCGCCGCGCACCTGGTCGTCGCGCTCCTGGTGCAGGAGGGCACGCTCGAGCTGGACCGCAAGGTCACGTACTACTGGCCCGAGTTCGGTGCCGAGGGCAAGGGCGCGGTGACCCTGCGGGACCTGCTGGCGCACCGGGCCGGACTGGTCGGGATCGACGCCGGGTTCTCCGCGGAGGAGCTCGCCGACGACCGGGCGATGGCCGAACGGCTCGCCGACCAGAAGCCGTTCTGGCGCCCGGGGACGGCCTTCGGCTACCACGCGCTGGTGATCGGCGCGCTCACCGGAGAGGTGGTCCGCCGGGCCACGGGACACACACTTCAGGAGGTGTACGAGGAGCGGGTGCGCGCGCCGTACGGGACGGACTTCTTCCTGGGGCTGCCCGTCTCCGAGGAGCCCCGCTTCCGCTCCGTCCAGCCGATGCTCCCCACCCCTGAGCAGCAGGCGCTGCTGGACGCCCTGCCGAGCGGCCCGCACACGCTGAACTCGATCGCCTTCAACACCCACGTCCCGGATCCGGGCACGCTGCCCGAGTACGCCAACTCACGCCGCGTACGGGCCAGGGGACCGGCGTCGGCCGGCGGCGTCGCCTCCGCGCGCGGACTCGCCACGATGTACGCGGCGGCGATCAGCGAACTGGACGACCGGCCCCCGCTGCTGAAGCCGGACACGGTCGCCGAAGTGGGCCAGATCCAGTCCGTGGGCTACGACCTGGTGGCCCGCGCCCACAAGGCGTACGGCCTCGGCTTCCAGGCCACCGCCGACATGTGGCACCCGGTCCTCGGCGCGGGCACCTTCGGCCACAGCGGCGCAGGCGGCAGCCAGGCCTTCGCGGACCCGCGCAGCGGCCTGGCGTACGGCTACACACGCCGGCGGATGGCGTTTCCGGGCGGGGCGGCACCGGAGAACGACAGGTTCGTGCGCGTGGTGCACCGGGCGGCGACGGCGCTCTGAGGGGCGCGGGACCGTACCGATGTGCGGCTCCGCCGCATGGGCGCGTCCAGCCACGACGGACCCGCGGACAGACCCGCGGCCGAAGGGCGCACCGCACCCGGCAGCCGCACACCGCGGCAGCCGCACCCCACGTCCAAGGATGCGGCTGCCGATAACGCAACGACCGGTGTCAGACCAGCGTCACGGTGATGTTCCCCCGCGTCGCCTTCGAGTACGGGCACACCTGGTGGGCCTTCTCGACCAGCTCCCGGGCCACCTGGGCGGACACGTGGGGAATGCGGGCCGAGATCTCCACGATGATCCCGAACCCCTCGTCGTTCTTGCCGATGCCGACCTTCGCGGTGACGGTCGACCCGGAGACATCGGCCCCCTCGGCCCGGGCGACGACGCCCAGCGCTCCCTGGAAGCAAGCGGAGTATCCCGCGGCGAACAGCTGCTCCGGGTTGGTCCCCGATCCGCTGCCGCCCATCTCCTTGGGCGGGTTGACGACGACGTCGAGTCGGCCGTCGTCCGTGGCGACCCGGCCGTCCCGGCCGTTCTCGGCGGTGGCGACGGCGGTGTACAGGACGTCGGACTGCGTGATGGGCATGCGGTTGTCTTCCTCCTCGGCCCGCCCCGACTCGCGCCCACGATCGACGGCGGGATTCGGAAAGAAGTTACCGCATGCCGGAAACGGTGGGGAAGGCCTGTCCGGCCCTCAGAGCTTGACGATCATCTTGCCGATGTTGTCGCCGCGCAGCACCCCGAGGAACGCCTCCAGGGTGTTCTCGACGCCCTCGACGACCGTCTCGCGGTACTTCAGATCACCCGAGGCGACCCACGGGCCGACCTTCTGGACGAACTCCGGCTGCAGGTCGTAGTGGTCGCCGACCAGGAAGCCCTCGATGCGGCCCCGGGTCTGGATCAGCCGGGCGAGGTTCCTCGGGCCGGGCGCGGGCTCGGTGTTGTTGTAGACCGAGATCATGCCGCAGACGGCGATGCGGCCGCCCTCGCGGAGCGAGCCGATGGCGGCCTCCAGGTGGTCACCGCCCACGTTGTCGAAGTAGACGTCGATGCCGTCCGGCGCCGCCTCGCGCAACTGCTCGCTCACCGGGCCGTTCCTGTAGTTGAACGCGGCGTTGAAACCGTACTCCTCGACCAGCAGCTTGACCTTCTCGTCGGAGCCGGCCGAGCCGATGACCCGGGAGGCGCCGAGAAGCTTGGCGATCTGGCCGACCTCGCTGCCCACGGCACCCGCGGCGCCGGAGACGAAGACGATGTCGCCCTCCTTGAAGGAGGCGGTGCGCAGCAGGCCCGCGTAGGCGGTCAGGCCCGTCATGCCGAGGACGCCCAGGTAGGCCGACAGCGGCACGTCGTGGGCCTTGTCGTCGACCTTGACGGCCGGGACGACCGCCGGGCCCACCTTGACCGCGTTCTTCGCGTCGACGACCGCGTACTCGCGCCAGCCGAAGAAGTGCAGGACGTGGTCGCCGGCCTCGATGCCCTCGGCGTGGGAGGTGATCACCTCGCCGACCGCGCCGCCCTGCATGACCTTGCCCAGTTCGTAGGGGGCGGCGTACGACTTCGCGGCACTCATGCGGCCGCGCATGTACGGGTCCACGGAGAGGTACTTGTTCCGCACCAGCACCTGTCCCTCGCCCGGGGTCGGGACCGGCGTCTCGACGAGAGCGAAGTCCTCCGGCCTGGGCCAGCCGACGGGACGGCTGAGCAGATGCCACTCGCGGTTGATCATGACAGCGCCTTTCCTGAATACTTCAGAACCTGAAACAACCATGCGCTTCAATATTTCATGATGTCAAGTAAGCGGGTATCCTGGTGTGTATGGCCCCACCACCGAAGACCCACCGCCCCGACGCCCTGACGATGGAGGTCGTCGAGCTCATCGGAGACGTCGTGGCCCGCTTCTACGCGGACTACGAGGAAGCCGCGGGCGAGCACGCGCTGACCGGACCGCAGGCCCGGCTCCTCAGCCTGCTCTCGGTGGAACCGCTGCCGATGCGGAAGCTCGCGCAGAGGCTGAAGTGCGAGCCGTCGAACGTCACGGGCATAGTCGACCGGCTGGAGTCCCGGGGTCTGGTCGAGCGCCGCCCCGACCCGGACGACCGCCGGGTGAAGGTGGCCGCCGCCACCGGCGAGGGCCTGACCGTCGCCCGTGACCTGCGCGAGGGCCTCCACTTCGCCCGCGAGCCCCTAGCCGGCCTCTCGGACGCCGAACGCCGCTCCCTGCGCGACCTGCTGCGCCGGATGCTGACGGACTGAGAACCGGGCGCCGTACGTACGATCATCGGTAAAGTGCCCGCCATGCGCGATCTTGGGGCGGGGCTCGGTTATCTGCTGAAGGGCCAGCGCTGGATGGCCCGGCACGGCCGCAGTTACGGTTTCGGGCTGCTGCCCGGGCTGATCACTCTGGTCCTCTACGCGGCGGCGCTGGTCGCGCTCGCGGTGTGGGGCGAGGACGCGGTCACCTGGGCGACGCCCTTCGCGGACGACTGGTCCAGTCCCTGGCAGGGCCTGTTCCGCGGCCTTCTGACGGCCGTCCTGTTCGCGCTCGGCCTGCTGCTGGCCGTGCTGACGTTCACGGCGGTCACCCTGCTGATCGGCCAGCCCTTCTACGAGAACCTGTCGGCGAACGTCGACGCCGATGTCTCGCCCGACGGCACCGCCCCGCAGCCGGACCGGCCCTTCTGGCGCGAGCTGTGGATCTCGGCCCGGGACAGCCTGCGCGTCCTGGTGCGGGCCGCGCTGTGGGGCGTGCTGCTCTTCGCCCTGGGCTTCCTGCCGTTCGTCGGGCAGACCGTCGTGCCCGTGATCGGCTTCTTCGTCACCGGGTTCTTCCTCTCCGAGGAACTGACCGCCGTGGCCCTGCAGCGCCGGGGCGTCGAACTACGCGCCCGGCTGGCCCTGCTCCGCTCCCGCAAGGCCCTGGCCTGGGGCTTCGGTACGCCCCTCGGCCTGGCCTTCCTGGTCCCGTTCGTCGCGGTGTTCCTGATGCCGGGCGCGGTCGCGGGCGCCACGCTCCTCGCCCGCGACCTGCTCGGCGAGGAGACCGCCGACGACGACTCCGCTCCCGACGGGGAGCGCCGACCGGAGGACGTCACCCCGTGACCCAGATACTCGCCGTCGCCGTCATCACCGTCCTCGCCGTCGTCGCGCCCGGAGCCGACTTCGCCATGATCGTCCGCAACAGCTATCTGTACGGCCGCCGCACCGGCCTGCTCGCCGCAACGGGCGTCGCCGCGGGCGTCCTGGTCCACGTCACCTACACCCTGCTCGGCGTCGGCCTGCTGATCGCCTCCTCCACCGCCCTGTTCACAGTGATCAAGCTGGTCGGCGCGGCCTATCTCGTCTACGCCGGCATCCGCACCTACCGCACCCGCGGCGAGCTGAAGATCGACCTGGAGGACCGGCGTGAACTGACCCCGTTCGCGGCGTTGCGCACCGGCTTCCTCACCAACGTCCTCAACCCGAAGACCACCCTCTTCGTCGTGTCCACCTTCGCCCAGGTAGTCAGCCCCGAGACCCCGCTGTATCAGCAGGTCGGCTACGGCCTGTTCATGTCGCTGGCCCACCTGTCGTGGTTCGGGGTGGTCGCCGCGTTCTTCTCGCAGGCCCGGATGCGGGCCCTGATGCTGCGCGCCCAGAAGGTCCTCAACAAGGTCATCGGCTCGGTCCTGGCCGGCCTCGGCATCAGCCTCGCGCTCGCGCCGTCGCACTGAGCGCCCCGCGCCCGGCGTACGGCGTCGGGTGTCCGGGTTCCGCTCGGCGTGGGATCCCTTCCGCCGCCTCTCGCAGGGCCGCCACGAAGGCGCGTGCCGCCGGGGTCGGTGATCACTATGCTCGCCGGACCCGAGGCGCTCACCGCCGTCGCCGGCACCTGACGGACATCGGAAAGCTCGACGAACGCGGTTCGGTGCGGCGGGAGTTCCGCACGGGGACACCGCCGACGAGCATGACCTTCGAGGTCCCGCGTCTGTTCCGCCCCGAGGCGCCGGTGGAGGCGGAAGTCGTGGCGGCCGTACCAGCCGCGTGAGAAGAGCCGTCGTCAGTCCACCGGCTCGCCCAGCAGCCGCAGGAAGTCCCGGAACGCCCCCGGCATGTCCACCGACTCCGGGTCCAGCAGCCACTGGTACTGCAGCCCGTCCATCACCGCGACCAGCAGCGGAGCGGACCGCTCGGGGGTGAGGCCGTTCGGCAGGCGGTCGCCGTACCCGGCGCGCAGGGCCGTCGTCATGGACTCCCGCACCCGGGCGTACCGCTCGGTGAAATACCCCCGTGCCGGATGCCCCTCCGTCACGCTCTCCCCGAGCAGGGCCGAGAAGGTCTGGATGATCGCCGGCCGCATCGCGTTGTACTCCACCAGCGAGGCCAGCAGATCCACCCGCCACCGGGTGTCCGGCACCGCGTCCCACCGGTCCCGCTCCTGCAGGACGGCCACCAACAGGGCGTCCTTGGTGGGGAAGTGGTGCAGCAGGCCCTGCTGGGTGAGGCCGACGCGCTCGGCGACCGCGGCCAGGCTCGCCCCCCGGTAACCGCGCTCGGCGATCACCTCCAGGGCCGCCCCGACGATCTCAGCGCGCCGCTCCTCGCTCCTGACCCTCGCGTTCATGTCCTCAACCTACGGCATCCCCATCCCCGAAATATAACGGCAAGATAACGAAACCTACCGTTCTACAGGTACCGGATGCACGATGGAGGCACCAGCACCGGACAACGAGGAGGCACCGCGATGGCGGGATCCCAGCCCACCCCGGCCGACACGGCCCGCGAGGCGGTCGTCGAGGCCGCTCTCGGCACGCTCGACCTGGCTGCCAAGACGCGGCTGCTGGCCGGTCAGGACATGTGGACCCTGCCCGCCCTGCCGGAGATCGGCCTGAAGTCCCTCGTCATGTCCGACGGTCCGATCGGCGTCCGGGGCGTGCGCTGGACCGCCGACGACCCCTCCGTCGCCCTGCCCTCGCCGACCGCGCTCGCCGCCACCTGGGACCCCGAACTCGCCCGCCGCGCAGGGGTGCTGCTCGCCCAGGAGGCCCGCCGCAAGGGCGTCCATGTGCTGCTCGCGCCCACGGTCAACCTGCACCGCTCCCCGCTCGGCGGCCGGCACTTCGAGTGCTACAGCGAGGACCCGTACCTGACCGGCGTGATGGGCACCGGTTACGTCTGCGGCGTGCAGTCCGGAGGAGTCGGCACCACCGTCAAGCACTTCGTCGCCAACGACGCCGAGACCGACCGCCTCACCGTGAACAACCTGGTCCCCGAACGCGCCCTGCGCGAGCTGTACCTGGCCCCCTTCGAGGCCATCGTCGAGAACGCCCACCCGTGGGGCATCATGACCGCCTACAACACGGTCAACGGCACCACCATGACCGAACACCACCACCTGGTCGGCGAAGTCCTGCGCGGCGAATGGGGCTTCGACGGCTTCAACGTCTCCGACTGGATGGCCGCCCGGGACACGGTCGGCGCCATCGAGGGCGGCCTGGACGTGGCCATGCCCGGGCCGCGGACCGTGTACGGCGAAGCCCTCGCGCAGGCCGTCCGGGACGGCGAGGTCGCCGAGGCCACCGTCGACGCGGCCGTACGGCGCGTGCTGCGGCTGGCGGCCCGCGTCGGCATCCTGGAGGGAGCCGAACCCGTCGTGCCGGAACCCCCGGCCCCGGTGGACGGCGAGGCGCTGGCCCGCGAGATCGCCCGCCGCTCCTTCGTCCTCGTCCGCAACGAGAACGCCGCCCTGCCCCTGAAGCCGGGCGGCACGGTGGCCCTGATCGGCGCCGCGGCCCGCGACGCCCGCGTCCTCGGCGGCGGCTCCGCCACCGTCTTCCCGGCCCGGATCGTCTCCCCGCTCGACGGTCTCACCGCCGCCCTTGCCGAGGGCACGCTCAGCTATGCCGTCGGCGCCGACCCGGCCACCGAACTCGCCGTGGCCGGACGGGGTTTCAGCCTCCAGGCCGTCTGCCGGGACGCGGCGGGCGAGGTCATCGGCACCCGGTCCGCCCCCAACGGACTGATCCAGTGGATGGGATCGGACCTCCCCGACGGCGTCACCCACGACCGCCTGCACACCGTGGAGCTCACCGGCACCTTCACCCCGCGCGTGTCCGGTCCGCACACCCTCGGCATCAGGGGCATGGGCGCCTTCACCCTCACCGTCGACGGCACGACGTACTTCGACGACGTGCAGCGCCCCGACAAGGACGACCCCTTCGAGGCCTTCTTCGGCGCCCCCGTGCCCCGCGCCCAGGCCGAACTCACCGCCGGCGAACCGGTCGACGTCTCCCTCACCCACGTCGTCCGGCTCCCCGACGCCATCCCGATGAAGGTCGTCACCTTCGCGCTCGCCCACGCGGAGCCGCAGCGCGACCCCGACGAGCTGATCGCCGAGGCGATCGAGGCGGCACGGAGCGCCGACACGGCCGTCGTCATGGTCGCCACCACCGACCGCGTCGAGTCCGAGGGCTTCGACCGTACGGACCTCAGGCTGCCCGGCCGTCAGGACGACCTGGTCCGCGCGGTCGCCGCCGCCAACCCGAACACCGTGGTCGTGGTCAACTCCGGCTCGCCGGTGGAGCTGCCCTGGCGCGACCGGGTCGCCGCCGTCCTGCTCAGCTGGTTCCCCGGCCAGGAGGGGGGCGCCGCCCTCGCCGACGTCCTCACCGGCGCCCACGAGCCCGGCGGCCGGCTCCCCACCACCTGGGGCTCCCTCGCCGACGCCCCGGTCACCCGGGTCACCCCCATCGACGGTGAACTTCCCTATTCCGAAGGAGTCTTCATCGGTTACCGCGCCTGGGAGAAGGAGGGCCGCACCCCGGCGTACCCCTTCGGCCACGGCCTCGGATACACCGACTGGACCTACGAGTCCCTGGACGTCGACGGCACCACCGTGCGCATCCGCCTGAGCAACACGGGCGGGCGACCCGGCCGCGAGGTCGTCCAGGTCTACGTCTGCCCGGCCCAGCCCGACCCCCAGCGCCCGGCCCGCCTGCTCGCCGGCTTCGCCGCCGCCGAGGCCGGTCCCGGCGAGAGCGTAGAGGTGACCATCGCCCTGCCGCGCCGGGCCTTCGAGATCTGGGACGAGAAGGCGAACGGGTGGGCGTTTGTGAAGGGTTCGTACGAGATCGCTGTCGGACGCTCGATCACGGACCGCAGGCTCACCACGCCGATTAACGTCTGATCCGGGACAAGTCCCCCACGAGCAGCCCCGGTCCGGGACCTGACCCCTGGACCGGGGCTCGTCGTCTCCCGCTGCGTATACACGGGCACAGCACGGGGGAGAGACAGACATCGTGTATCCAGGCCGGCAGCCACCGCCGGGACCGTACGGGCCGCCGCGGTATCAGCAGCCGTATCCGCAGCAGCCCTACCCCGCGCAGCAGTCCCCCCACCCGCCCGCGCCGCACGTGGGCGAGGGACGGATGCGGCTGGACCCCCGCCTCACCCCGGCCCAGCGGGAGCCGGCGCTGAAGATCCAGGCGAAGGCCGAGCCCATGGCCTACGGGATGGTCCTCGGCATCCCGCTCACCTTCGACGGTGCCCACTTCGGCATCACCCGCCAGCCCCTCGGATTCGTCGCCGCGCTCGCCGGGCTCGGCCTGCTGGTCCTGCTCTCCCTCGCCGCGGCCGGCTGGCTGCTCTACGAGGGCGCCGACCGGGGCGCGTACGGCAACTCCCTCGGCTTCGGCGCGCTGATGCCGGTCGCCGCCCTGCCCTTCGGCATGGCACTGGCCGCCGTGACGACCTTCCCGCAGCTGCTCCAGGTGATTCCGGCCGGCGCGAAGGTCGGCCGGAGCCTGTACTCGATCATCTTCGTGCTGGCGACGACGGTGACGGGGGAGGGGATCAAGGGGCACGAGGCCGGACCGGTCGTGGCCGGCGGTGCGACGCTGCTCATCTGCGGCGGGGCGATGGCCCCGCCGGGCAAGGCGGCGAAGGGGATGCGGGACGAGACTCCCTAGACGTGCCCGAACCCGTACACCGTCTCCGACCGGAACACCTCCCCCGGCCGCAGCACCGTACTCGGGAAGTCCGGTCGGTTCGGGGAGTCCGGGAAGTGCTGGGTCTCCAGGGCGATGCCGGCGACCGGGGCGAACGGCTCCGGCAGATGGTCGGCGGTGTAGAGCTGGAGGCCCGGCTCGGTGGTGGCGATGGTCAGGGTCCGGCCGGAGGCCGGGTCGTGGAGCTCGGCGACCTCCTCCGGGGCGCCGGTCACGCCCTTGTCCAGGACGAAGTTGTGGTCGTAACCCGAACCGACCTTGCGGGAGGCTCGGAAGTCGAACCGGGAGCCGGTCACGTCCTCCCGGGCGCCCGTCGGGATCAGGTCCGCGTCGACCGGGGTGAAGCGGGAGGCGGCGAGCCGCAGTTTCTGCCCGCCCGCGTGGCCCGAGCCGGCCAGGTTGAAGTAGCCGTGGTGGGTGAGGTTGATCACCGTCGGCGCGTCCGTGACCGCCTCGTACGCGATCCGCAGCGCACCGGAGGCGTCCAGCGTGTACGTCGCCGACACCTCCAGCCGCCCGGGAAAGCCCTCCTCCCCGTGCGGGCTCACCCGGTGCAGCCGCACCCCGTGCGCCGCGTCTTCGAGGGCTTCCGCCGCCCAGACCCGCTTGTCGAAGCCGCGGGCCCCGCCGTGCAGGGAGTTCGGGCCGCTGTTCCGCTCCAGGGCGTAGACCGCGCCGTCCAGCGGGAAGCGGGCCTGCGCGATCCGGTTGGCGTACCGTCCGACCAGGGCACCGAAGTACGGCTCCGGGTGGGCGAGATAGCCGTCGAGGCCCGCGAAGCCCAGCACCACGTTCGCCGTCCGGCCCTCCCGGTCCGGCACCTCGACCGACCGCACGATCCCGCCGTACGTCAGGATCTCCACCCGTGTCCCGGCGCGCTCCAGCGTCCAGCGGTGGACCTCGGTGCCGTCGGAAAGTGTGCCGAAAAGTTCGCTCATGTGAAAAACCCTAGGCGATCGGTTCCTCACGCGACCGGATCGGCCGCGGTGATCGTCCGGTACGCGATCGCCGCGAGCCGCGCCTGGCCGTCCTTGCTGGGGTGGAACCAGTCCCAGCGGCTGAGCTGGTCGGTGCCGAAGCGGTAGTCGTAGACCGCGTTGCCGTCGAAGCGGCAGCGGCGGTCCTTGGCGCAGACCTCCTGCAGCACCTTGTTGTACTCCACCACCCGCTGCTGCACCCGGTCCCGGCGCACCGTGGCGGCGCCGGTCAGGTCGTCCGCGTCGGACAGCATCGACGGGCAGATGCCGAGCTTCCACACCTCCCTGCCCAGCGGATTGGTCCGCCCCTCGGACCACAGCCGCTTCAGGTTCGGCACGCTCGCCACGTACACCTGCGTCTTCGGTGAGGCCGCGCGCAGCGTGTGCAGGGCCTCCTCGAAGTCCGCGCGGAAGTCGGCCACCGAGGTCATCGCCCGCGCCGAGGACCGGCAGGCGTCGTTCGCGCCCACCATCACCGTCACCAGCGCCGGGTCGCGCTCCGCCGCCTGGGACATCTGCTCCGGCAGATCCGCCATCCGGGCGCCCGTCACCGCGTAGTTCCAGCTGCGCTCCGCCGCGCCCGCGGCCCCGAGCAACCGCACCGCCAGGCTGTCGACCTCCGAGTCGCTGCCCGTCGCCCAGGACACCTCCGGGCAGTCCGACAGCACCGTGCACGCGTCGAAGCCGCGCGTGATGGAGTCACCGACCGCGGCGATCGATTCCGGGCTGCGGTTCCACAGCGGCGCGGGTCTGGCGGCGCGCGCCTTGCTGCCCTCGGGCGCGGGCGAACCGTCCCCGGTGTCGCAGCCGGCGACGCCCAGCACGGCGGCCGCCACGACGGCGAGAGCGGCCCGCGCCCGGCTGCTTCGCTTCCGCATCCCCTGGTGATCCCCTCGTCGTCGGATCCGCTCGTCGTCGAATCCGATGTTTCCGGTGCTTCCTCCATAACAACGTGCGAGGGTTCCCGACCGGGCGCCTTGGAACGGAGCACCCCCGTACAAGCGTCCCCCTGGGTGAATGGCGGAGGTTTCCTGGCAGCGGGACCGACGGTACGTCACACTCCTTGCACCGCCGCAGGGTAGCCTCGCCATCAACGCGGCCGTCGCGCCACAGCCGCCAGCCAGTCAGCAAGATGTCCCGCTCTGCCCGGAGGTTCCGGTGACGACACGTGGAGTTCTGTACGTGCACTCCGCGCCGCGCGCGCTGTGCCCGCACGTCGAGTGGGCCGTCGCCGGGGTGCTCGGCACGCGCGTCAGCCTCGACTGGATCCGGCAGCCCGCGGCCCCCGGCACCTGGCGCTCGGAGTTCTCCTGGCAGGGCGAGGCCGGCACGGCCTCCAAGCTCGCCTCCGCACTGCGCGGCTGGCACCTGCTGCGCTTCGAGGTCACCGCCGAGCCCTGCCCGACCGCGGAGGGCGAGCGCTACAGCTGCACCCCCGACCTCGGCATCTTCCACGCCGTCACCGGCATCCACGGCGACATCCTCATCCCCGAGGACCGCCTGCGCGCGGCGCTGACCAGGTCTCAGCGCGGGGAAACCGACCTGGAGGCCGAGATCGCCAAGCTCCTGGGCAAGCCGTGGGACGACGAGCTGGAGCCCTTCCGGTACGCGGGAGAGGGCGCACCGGTGCGCTGGCTGCACCAGGTGGTGTGAGTCTCCGTACCCGGGCTCGAGTCCGGGCACGGGAAAGGGCCCCTGCCGTTCGGCAGGGGCCCTTCACGCGCGTTCTCAGACGCTGCGGAACGCCAGCACCACGTTGTGCCCACCGAAGCCGAACGAGTCGTTCAGCGCGGCGATACGGCCCTCGACGGGCAGCTTGCGGGCCTCGCCCCGGACGACGTCGGCGTTGGCCTCCGCCTCGGGGTCGATGTGCTCGATGTTGATGGTCGGCGGCGCCACCCGGTGGTACAGCGCGAGCACGGTCGCGACGGACTCCACGCCGCCGGCGCCACCGAGGAGGTGACCCGTCATCGACTTGGTCGCGGAGACCGCCATGTGGTCCGCGTCGTCGCCGAACACCTTCCGCAGCGCCTTCAGCTCGGCGATGTCACCGGCCGGCGTCGACGTGGCGTGCGCGTTGACGTGCACGATCTCGGCCGGGTCCAGGCCGGTGTTGTCCAGCAGGTTCTGCAGCGCGTGCGAGATGCCGCGGCCCTCGGGCTCCGGCTGCACGATGTCGTGGCTGTCGGCGGAGATGCCCTGCCCGACGGCCTCCGCGTACACCCGCGCCCCGCGCTTCGCGGCGTGCTCGGCGGACTCCAGGACGAGCACGCCGGCGCCCTCACCGAGGACGAAGCCGTCGCGGTCGACGTCGTAGGGACGCGAGGCGCCCTGCGGGTTCTCGTTGTTCTTGGACATCGCCATCATGTTGCCGAACGCGGCGATCGGCAGCGGGTGGATGGCCGCCTCCGTACCGCCGGCGACCACGACGTCGGCACGGCCGGTACGGATCATCTCGATGGCGTAGCCGATGGCCTCGGCGCCCGACGCGCACGCGGAGACCGGCGTGTGCACGCCCGCACGGGCACCCACGAGGAGGCCCACGTTGGCCGAGGGGCTGTTCGGCATCAGCATGGGGACGGTGTGCGGGGAGACGCGGCGGACGCCCTTCTCCCGGAGCACGTCGTACTGGTCGAGCAGCGTGGTCACGCCACCGATGCCGGAGGCGATGACCGCGCCCAGCCGGTCCGGGTCGACGCTGCCCGCCGCGTCAGCGGCTGAGGTCGCGCTTTCACCGGCCTTGCCGGTGAAGCCCGCGTCCTTCCAGGCCTCCTGAGCGGCGATCAGCGCGAACTGCGCGGAACGGTCCAGCTTGCGGGCCTGCGGCCGCGGGATGACCTCGATGGGCTCCACGGCGACCGGGGCCGCGATACGGACGGCCTGCTCGGCCGCCCAGTCCTGCTCCAGGGGCTTGACGCCGGACTTGCCGGCGATCAGACCTTCCCAGGTCGAGGCTGCGTCGCCACCCAGCGGTGTGGTTGCGCCGATACCGGTGACGACCACGGTGCGATTGGTCGGGCTCACGGGAATTCTTTCTCCAACGGATGCGGGATTCTACGGCGCCACCGCCGGGTGGCGGGGCCTTGCAGCCTGGGGCCTAAGGGGTGGCTCAGGCCTGGTGCTTGAGGATGTAGTCGGTCGCGTCACCGACGGTCTTGAGGTTCTTGACGTCCTCGTCCGGGATCTTCACGTCGAAGCGCTCCTCGGCGGCGACGACGACCTCGACCATGGACAGCGAGTCGACGTCCAGGTCGTCGGTGAAGGACTTGTCCAACTGGACGTCCTCAACCGGGATGCCAGCGATCTCGTTAACGATGTCGGCGAGACCCTTGACGATCTCTTCCTGAGTGGCGGCCATGTCGGCGCTCCTTCTTGATGTTCAGACGGTTTGTGGCAATTGCTGCCGTGCCCGATCGCAAGATCCGGCACGGAGTGCCTAGGGGAGGGTAACGACCGTGGCGGCGTAGACGAGACCCGCCCCGAATCCGATGACGAGCGCGGTGTCGCCGCTCTTCGCCTCCCCGGTCGCCAGGAGCCGCTCCATCGCGAGCGGAATCGAGGCGGCCGAGGTGTTGCCGGTGGTGCGGATGTCCCGGGCGACCGTGACATGCTCCGGCAGTTTGAGAGTCTTCACCATCGAGTCGATGATCCGCACGTTGGCCTGGTGCGGGATGAAGACGTCCAGGTCGTCCGGGCTGATCCCGGCCGCGTCCAGCGCCTGCTGGGCGACCTTCGCCATCTCGAACACGGCCCAGCGGAACACCGCCTGGCCCTCCTGCGTGATCGCGGGGAACTTGACGTTGCCCTCGGCGTCCAGCGGCAGCTCTGAGACGTCACCGAGCCGGAACCGGTCCCACGGGACGGTCTGCTTGATGGTCCCGGCCTTGTCGCCCTCGGAGCCCCACACGGTCGGGCCGATCGCCGGCTCCTGCGAGGGACCGACGACGACCGCGCCGGCGCCGTCGCCGAACAGGAAGGCCGTGGCCCGGTCCTCCAGGTCGGTCAGGTCGCTGAGCCGCTCCACGCCGATGACGAGCACGTACTCGGCGGAACCCTCCACCACCATGCCCTTGGCGAGGGTCAGGCCGTAGCCGAAGCCCGCGCAGCCGGCCGAGATGTCGAAGGCGGCGGCCCTGTCGGTGCCCAGCTTGTCGGCGATCTCGGTCGCGACGGCCGGGGTCTGGCTGAAGTGCGAGACCGTGGAGACGACCACGGCACCGATCTGCTCGGCGCCGATGCCGGCGTCCGCGATCGCCTTGCCGGAGGCCTCGATCGCCATCGCGGCCACGGTCTCGTCCGGACCGGCCCAGTGCCGGGTCTCGATGCCGGACCGCGAGCGGATCCACTCGTCGGACGAGTCGATCTTCTCGAGGATCACCTCGTTGGGCACCACCCGCGTCGGCCGGTAGCCGCCGACACCGAGGATGCGCGCATACGGGGCGCCCTTGCTGGGCTTGATCTTCGCCATCTACGGCTCCTTAGGCACCGGCGCCGGCGTGCTCGGCGATGAGCTCGCGGGCCGCGTCGAGGTCGTCGGGGGTCTTCAGGGCCAGCGTCGTGACGCCGGGCAGCGCCCGCTTGGCCAGGCCGGTCAGCGTGCCGCCCGGGCACACCTCGATGAGCGCGGTGACGCCCAGCTCCTTGAAGGTCTCCATGCACAGGTCCCAGCGCACGGGGTTGGCGACCTGGCCGACCAGTCGCTCGAGCACCTCGGTGCCCGTCGCGACGGCCCGGCCGTCCTTGTTGGAGACGTAACGGACCTTCGGGTCGGCCGGCACCAGCTCCGCGGCGGCCTTGGCCAGCGTCTCCACGGCGGGAGCCATGTGGCGGGTGTGGAAGGCGCCGGCGACCTTCAGCGCGATGACCTTGCGGACGCCCTCGGGCTTGTCCTCGTTCAGCGCGGCCAGCTGCTCCAGGGTGCCCGCGGCGACGATCTGGCCGGCGCCGTTGATGTTCGCCGGGGTCAGGCCCAGCTTCTCCAGGTGCGCCACGGAGGTCTCGGGGTCGCCGCCGAGCAGCGCCGCCATGCCGGTCTCGGTGATCGCGGCGGCGTCGGCCATCGCCAGACCCCGCTTGCGCACCAGGCCGAGCGCGTCGGTGTCGTCCAGGACGCCGGCGAAGGCGGCGGCGGTGATCTCGCCGACGCTGTGACCGGCGACGGCGCCCGGGGCGATCTCGGCGATGTCACCGAGTGCCGCGGCGGACAGGATCCCGGCGGCGACCAGCAGCGGCTGGGCCACCGCGGTGTCGCGGATGGCGTCGGCGTCGGCCTGGGTGCCGTAGTGGACCAGGTCCAGCCCGATGGCGTCCGACCACGCGGCGACGCGGTCCGCGGCACCGGGGAGGTCGAGCCAGGGAGTCAGGAAGCCGGGCGTCTGGGCGCCCTGGCCGGGAGCGACGAGTACGAGCACTCTCACACTCTCTCTTGGGGACGGCCGGAGCCGCCCGTGAGGACAGGGACGAAGAACACGAAGGGCTTTTGTGGGCCTCCGACAAAACCCTATGCGGGGGTCTCGCCGTCGGCCAGACGCCCCAGGATGAGCGCGATCCGCAGTGTGAACGCGGATCGTACATCCGAAGGTGACCATCCGGTGACGTCAGTCACACGTCGGAGCCGGTAGCGCACGGTGTTCGGGTGAACGAAGAGCATGCGGGCCGCGCCTTCGAGACTGCTCGCCTGCTCGAGATAGACACTCAGGGTTTCCAGCAGCGCGGAACCCGCTTCCTCCAGCGGTCTGTAGATCTCCTCCACCAGTTGCTCGCGGGCGCTCGGATCACCGGCGATCGCGCGCTCCGGCAGCAGATCGTCCGCCAGCACCGGACGCGGCGCGTCCTGCCAGGCGGAACACGCCTTCAGGCCCGCCGCGGCGGCCTGCGCGGACCGGGTGGCGGCCAGCAGATCCGAGACGACGGGCCCCGCGACGACGGGTCCGGCGGCAAAGGGCCCGATCAGCGACTTGGCGACGGCGAGCGGATGGGGGCTGCCCCCGGCGATGACGACGAGCCGGTCCCCGAGGACGCCGGTGAGCACCTGGAGCTTGGCATGCCGCGCGGCCCGCCGGATGGCCTCGACGGTCAGCTCGCTGTCCCCGTCGGGCGCGGTGCCCAGCACGACGCACACATGGTCGGGCGAGTTCCACCCCAGCGCGGCGGCCCGGCTGACGGCCCCCTCGTCCGCCTCCCCGCTCAGCACGGCGTTGACGACCAGCGACTCCAGCCGCGCGTCCCAGGCACCGCGTGCCTCGGCCGCCTGCGCGTACACCTGGGCGGTGGCGAAGGCGATCTCCCGCGCGTACACGAGCAGCGCCTCGCGCAGCACCCCCTCGTCCCCGGGCGCCGCGACCTCGTCGATCGCGCTCTCCATGACCTCGATGGTGGTCCGCACCATCTCCACGGTCTGCCGCAGCGTGATGGCCCGGGTCAGCTCGCGCGGCGCCGTCCCGAACACGTCGGTGGAGATCGCCTGAGGGGCGTCCGGGTGCCGGAACCACTCGGTGAAGGCGGCGATGCCCGCCTGGGCCACGAGCCCGATCCAGGAACGGTTCTCCGGCGGCATGGCCCGGTACCACGGCAGGGTCTCGTCCATCCGCGCGATGGCCTGGGCGGCGAGCGACCCGGAGGACTTCTCCAGCCGTTTCAGGGTCGCGGCGTGCGGGTGGATGTCGTGTGCGTGGGGACCGGCGTGCGGATCACTGTTGCGGGATTCGGGTTCGGGCACGGGGACAAGACTGCCTTATCCGGACGCCGACGTGCGCCGCCGGGTCGGGGGTCCGGGCCCTGCGCGGCCGGCGGCCGGTCTACGGTGGTGCGCGTGATGGAGGTACGGCGCGCCGGTGAGCGCTACCCAGGGGGCGACCCGGAGTCCGGGATCGAGTCGTGGCACGCCTTTTCCTTCGGGCCGCACTACGACCCCGACAACCTGCGCTTCGGCGCGGTGATCGCCTGCAACGAGGAGCGGCTCGCGCCCGGCGCCGGTTTCGGCGAACACCCGCACAGCCACACCGAGATCGTCACCTGGGTCGTCGAGGGCGAGCTGACGCACCGCGACTCCACGGGCCACGAGACGAAGGTCCGCCCCGGTGACGTCCAACACCTCAGCGCGGCGGCGGGCGTCCGCCACGTGGAGCGCAACGACGGGGCGTCGCCGCTCACCTTCCTCCAGATGTGGCTGGCCCCGCGGGACCCTGGCGGGGAGCCGTCGTACGAGATCATCCCGGGGATAGCCGACTCCACGCCGTACGCCGTCCCCGAGGCCGGCGCGATGCTGCACGTACGCCGGCTGACGACGGGAGAGCGGACTGCTGTGCCCGAGGCGGCGTACGTGTACGTGCACGTGGTGTGTGGTGCCGTCCGGCTGGCCGGCGAGGAGCTGGGCGCGGGGGACTCGGCGCGGATCACCGGGGCGGAGGGTGTGGAGGCGGAGGCGGTCGCGTCGGCCGAGGTGCTGCTGTGGGAGATGGGGGCGTAGGAGGGCCGTCGTTCGTCCGCGGGTCCGTCGTGGCCGGCCGCGCGGTTCCGCCCGCCCCCGACGGGGCGCGGCGGCGCCCGGCCTCAGCCCCGTCGCTCCCCGAGCACCGCATCCGTGAACACCGGCCACGCCTCGATCGCCCAGGGACCGAACGCCCTGTCGGTCAGGGCGGCACAGGCCATCCCCGCATCCGGGTCGATCCACAGGAACGTACCCGACTGCCCGAAGTGCCCGAAGGTGCGCGGCGACGACGAACGTCCCGTCCAGTGGGGCGACTTGGAGTTCCGGATCTCGAAGCCCAGCCCCCAGTCGTTCGGGTTCTGGTGCCCGTACCCCGGCAGCACCCCCTTCGTCCCCGGGTACTGCACGCTCATCGCCTCCGCGACCGTCCGCGGATCCAGCAGCCGCGGCGCCTGCACCTCTGCCGCGAACCGCAGCAGGTCGGCCACCGTGGACACGCCGTCCTTCGCGGGAGAGCCCTCCAGAGAGGTCGACGTCATGCCCAGCGGCTCCAGGACCGCCTGCCGCGCATACTCCGCGAACGGAATGTCCGTCGCCTTGGCGATGTGGTCCCCGAGCTGCTCGAACCCGGCGTTGGAGTACAGACGGCGCTCCCCGGGAGGTGCCGTCACCCGGTGCTCGTCGAAGGCCAGCCCGGAGGTGTGGGCGAGGAGGTGGCGGACGGTCGAGCCGGGCGGTCCGGCCGGCTCGTCCAGTTCGATCGCGCCCTCCTCGTACGCGACCAGCGCCGCGAACGCCGCCAGCGGCTTGGTGACCGAGGCGAGCGGAAAGCGGTGTCCGACGGGGCCGTGCGTCCCGAGGACGGTCCCGTCGGCTCGTACGACGCCCGCCGCGGCGGTGGGGACGGGCCAGTTCTCGATCGACGCCAGGCTGTTCAACGACATGGTGCCGAGCCTATGCGGCTCACAGCAGCAGCCGCATCGACGGGTCCGGGTCCCGCTCGAAGCCGAGCGAGGCGTACAGCGGCTCGGCCTCCGGGGAGGCGTTCAGCAGCACATGCCCCGCCCCACGCTCCCGGAACCAGGCCAGCAGCTCCTCCATGCACGCGCGCGCGTACCCGCGGCGCCGGGCGTCCGGGGCGGTCGCCACGCTGAACACGTGCCCGACCCGCCCGTGCGGATTGCCGGCCTTCCCGATCCGGTACTCCAGCGTCCCGGCCACCAGCGCGGCCAGCGCCCCCGGCCGGTCCGGATGGTCCATGACGAAGGCGGCGAAGTCCCCGTCCGGCTCGGCCAGCCGCCCGCGCAGCGTCGGCAGCGACTCGGCATGCCAGTCCGCCGACGCGGCACCGGTCCGGCTCCACAGAGCGTCGATCATCACCTGGCGCAAGCGCAGCAGTTCCTCGGCATCCTCGGGCAGGGCCCGGCGTGCAAGACTCATGTGCCGCACGCTAATCACCCGCCACGGCCCGCGTCTGCGGATTTCTTACCGAATCCGCTTGCTTGGAGTGCACTCCAACCCCATAGCGTGGGGGCCATGACGGTGATGCAGACCACGCCAGCGGACACCGAGCGAACGGCCCCCGCCGACATCTGCGCCGCCCCACCCAGACGCCATCCGCGCCCCGACGGCGAGGACCGCTACACCATCAGCGAGGTCGTCGCGTTCACCGGCCTGACCGCGCACACCCTGCGCTGGTACGAGCGGATCGGCCTGATGCCGCACGTCGACCGCTCGCACACCGGTCAGCGGCGCTACAGCAACCGCGACCTGGACTGGCTGGACTTCGTGACCAAGCTGCGGCTGACCGGGATGCCGGTGGCGGACATGGTGCGGTACGCGGAGCTGGTCCGGGAGGGCGAGAGCACCTATGCGGAGCGGCAGGCCCTGCTGGAGTCGACCCGCCGGGACGTCCTGAACAGGATCGCCGAACTGCGGGACACGCTCGCCGTACTCGACCGAAAGATCAGTTTCTACGCGATGGAGGGGACCACGCGATGACCGACGCCAGGATTCCGACCGTACGGCTCGGCGAGGAAGGGCCGGAGGTCGGCGTACAGGGCCTCGGCTGCATGGGCATGAGCTTCGCGTACGGCCCCACGGACGCCGGCCAGGCGCGCGCCGCGCTGGAGCGGGCGCTCGAGCTGGGCGTGACGCTGTACGACACGGCGGACGCCTACGGTGACGGGGACAACGAGCGGTTCCTGTCCCCGTTCTTCAAGGCGCACCGGGACGAGGTGGTCATCGCCACCAAGTTCGCCCTGTCGATCCCGAAGGACGACCCGACCAGGCGGATCATCCGCAACGACGCGCCGTACATCCGCGAGGCCGTCGAGGCCAGCCTGAAGCGGCTCGACGTCGACGTGATCGACCTCTACTACATGCACCGCCGCGACCCGGACGTCCCCGTCGAGGAGACGGTCGGCACGATGGCGGAACTGGTCCGCGAGGGGAAGGTCAAGCACCTCGGGCTGAGCGAGATCACCGCCGACGAGCTGCGCGTCGCGCACGCGGTGCACCCGATCGCGGCGGTGCAGTCGGAGTGGTCCCTGTTCAGCCGGGACATCGAGGCGAAGGTCGTACCGGCCGCGCGGGACCTGGGCGTCGCCCTGGTGCCGTACTCGCCGCTCGGCCGCGGCTTCCTCACCGGCTCCTTCACCAACGCCGAAACAGAGCTCTCGGCCGACGACTTCCGCCGCCAGCAGCCCCGCTTCACCGGCGCCAACGCCGCCGCCAACGCCGCCCTTTTGGAGCCGCTCCGCGCCATCGCCGGGGCCCACGACGCCACGCTCGGCCAGATCGCCCTGGCCTGGGTGCAGCAGCGCGCCACGCTGGACACGCTCCCGGTCGTGCCGATCCCGGGCACCCGCAAGCCGAACCGGGTGGAGGAGAACGTGGCGGCGACGGCGATCGTCCTGACCGACGAGGAACTGGCCCTGCTGGAACCGATCGCGGGCAAGGTGGCGGGCACCCGCTACGCGGACATGTCGTTCACGTCCGCGGGCAGGGAGTAGGTCAGAGCTCCGCCAGCAGCTCCGCCTTCTTGTAGGAGAACTCCTCATCGGTGACCAGTCCGGCCTGGTGCAACTCCCCGAGATGGCGGATCCGTTCGGCGATGTCCGCCGGGTCGCGCCGTGACGGGGCCGGTGCCGCGGGCACCGGCCCCCGCACGCGTACGGCGGCCAGGACCGCCGCGGCGAACGGCAGCGACTCGTGCACCGGCCCGTACCCCAGCCCGAAGACGACGGAGGCCGGGTCCTGGTCGGCCTGTACGGCCGGCGCGGAATCAGCGGAGCGCCGCACCAGTGTGAGGTGCCCCTCGAACACCTCCGGCGACCGCCACTCCACCCCGCTCAGCTCCGAGACCGGAAAGCTCTGGTCGCCGGCCTTCCACTTCGCCGAGGAGGCCCCCGTCCACGACCAGCGGAACTGCACGGACTCCCCGTCGAAGGACGCCTTCCCGTCGTACGCCTTGAACGACATCGGCGCCTCGGGCACCGGCACCAGGAACCGCTCGGCCGGCCCGGCCCCGGACTCGGCCAGCAGTCCCTTCAGTTCGTCGGCGTAGTACTCGGCGAGCGTCTCCCGCTCGGCCGGCAGCACCAGCCGGTACGGATCGGAGCCCTCCTTCAGCTGCCCGGCCGCCGCCTCCATCAGCGGATCGGCGCCGGGGCGGGGCAGCAGCCGCAGCACGACGGTGCCGCGCCTGCCCGGGCTGAGCGTCACGCCCTCCACCGCCGACAGCGGTATCCGCCGCTCTCCAAGTGCCTGGAACAGCTTCGGTGTTCGAATCCCCCGTTCGTAACGGATGAGCACGGAGTCGGATTCGAACTCCCAGACGGCATGAAATCCCGCCAGTACGTCACCCATGCGGCTCATCGTATGCGGCACGTGCTCCTCCGTCGCCACCCGCGCAGACCGCACTTCCTGCTGTTTCTACGCGCGTCCGGCCGTGGTAGTGCCGGGCACACCGGCCCGGCACGTGTCGTTCTCGCGGGCGCACGTCACCGCGCCGTACGCGCCGACGGCCACGTCGGCGAGGTTGCGCAGGCTGTCCGTGCCCGGCTGGAAATAGCCGGCATGGCCCTGTGCGTCCCGGGCGGACAGCACGCGCGCGCCGAACGCCGAGGACACCGGGTCGGCGCCGTGCCCGAGTCCGCCGAGCTCCAGGTACGGCACGTCCTGGATCCAGTCGGTGGCGTCCCGCATGGCCCACACCCGGGCCCCGGTGCCCAGGTGGGAGGCGCTGGAGACCCGCATGCCGGGGCTCGCGGCCACCGCTATGTCGGTCACCCGGCGGGGCATGGCGTGCGCGGCGACGCCGCAGACCACGGAGCCGTAGCTGTGGCAGACCATCGTCACCGGGGCCCGGCCGGGCAGGCCGCCCAGCAGGGCGTTCAGCCGTACGGCGCCATCCTCGGCGCGCAGCCCCGTGGCCGCGTCCACGCCGAGTCCGTCGGGGGCGGTGTAGTCGGCCCAGGCGATCACGGCCGTCCGGGTCATGGGGCTCTGCGTGCGCTCCGCCGCGTACAGCGCCTTGGCCATGCCGACCGGTGCCGTGTACTGGCGGGAGGTCTTCTGGAAGGTGAGCAGATCGGTGTCGACGCCGGGGACGACGACCGAGATCCGCTGTGCCTCGTTCAGGTTCCCGAACACCTCGGCGATGCGGCCCGAGCCCTCGGGGTCGAAGGCGAGGATCTGGCGGCCGGGGGTCAGCAGGGACTCGTAGCGGTGCATACGACGGCCCGCGTCCTGGTGTCCGGCCGCGCTCAGCCGGCTGTCGTGCATGCGCTTCTTCTCGACCTTGCGCTGCTGGTCCAGCGCGATGTGGTTGGCGCGGTAGCGCAGGGCGACGGGCGCGCCGTTCATGTTGCCGACCGCGAGCGGGTAGCGGTGGGCGAGCCGGCCCTGGTCCTCGGGGCTGAGGGAGGTGAAGAAACGGCTGAGCCGGGCCGGTGCGGCCGCGGGGTCCGGCAGGTGGAGGCCGTGGATGCTGCCGTGCCGCCACTTGGCGAGCGAGGCCTGCAGTGCGGTCGACTCCCGGTGGGCGTGCAGGGCGGTCCAGCCGGTTGTCGCGAGCATCACGAACACCACGGCCAGCGCCAGTAGTGCGCGCCAGACGTTCAGTTGCGGGGAGGTGTCGAAGGAAGTCACTGGGAGGACACACTAGGAGAACGAGAGGGTCTCGGGGTAACCGAGTGACAGGTATCACGTTTCGTCAGACGTCGAACGCGTTGTCAACGATCTTCTGCGGAGCCCCAGTTCCCGGTCAGTGCCGAACTCACCTGATCGAGGTAGGACGCGGTGAGTTGACGCATCGCCTCCAGGCTGAAGTCGTCACCCGTGCACCACTGCCGTTCGGTGACCCTCATCACTCCGCCGAACACGGCCACGGCCAGCCGCGGCCGCGGGTCGGCGTCCACGTCCACGCCCTCGCGCTCGGCCAGCAGCCGCGCGATGCGCTCCTCCGTGGCCGCCGAGCGCAGCAGGTGGGCGGCGAGCAGCGCGGGCGTCGACTCGATCGTCCGGTACATGCGCAGATACAGCTCGACCGGAACGGCCGACTCGACGGTCTCGCGGATCCCGTCCCAGCCCTCCAGGACCGCCTGCCGCAGGGCCTCCAGCGGCGCCTCGCGGGCGGGCCGCGCCCGTACGGCGGCCACGAAGTGCTCCTCGGTCACGCTCTGGACCGCGAAGGCCACGTCCTCCTTGCCGGCGAAGTAGCGGAAGAAGGTGCGCTGCGAGACGTCGACTGCCTCGACGATCTCGTCCACGGTCGTCTGCTCGTACCCCTGGGTCGTGAAGAGCTCCAGAGCGGCCCGCAGCAGCGCCTCCCGGGTGCGCTGTTTCTTCCGTTCGCGCAGCGTTTCCATAGGTGTCAGTTACTAACGCATGAAATTGTTTGTCAAATGTCAGAGGCTGTCACTAGCCTCGAACGTATGACTAGTCAGACCATCATCGACGCGACGGGGCCGGGGGACGCGGGCCCCGGAGCCCCGCCCGCGTCGTCCTCGGCCGCGGGGCTGCGCGGCCATCCGTGGCTCACCCTGATCACCGTCGCCGTGGGCGTCATGATGGTGGCCCTCGACGGCACCATCGTGGCCATCGCCAACCCCGCGATCCAGAAGGACCTCGGGGCCACCTTCGCCCAGGTGCAGTGGATCACCAACGGCTACTTCCTCGCCCTCGCGGTCTCCCTGATCACAGCCGGCAAGCTCGGTGACCGCTTCGGCCACCGGCAGACCTTCCTCATCGGCGTCACCGGCTTCGCCGCCGCCTCGGGCGCCATCGGCCTCTCCAACAGCATCGCCGCGGTCGTCACCTTCCGCGTGTTCCAGGGCCTGTTCGGCGCGCTGCTGATGCCTGCCGCGCTCGGCCTGCTGCGGGCCACCTTCCCGGCCGAGAAGCTCAACATGGCCATCGGCATCTGGGGCATGGTCATCGGCGCGTCCACCGCGGGAGGGCCGATCCTCGGCGGCGTCCTCGTCGAGCACGTCGACTGGCAGTCGGTGTTCTTCATCAACGTGCCGGTCGGCGCCCTGGCGCTGATCCTGGGCCTGCTGATCCTGCTCGACCACCGCGCCGAGAACGCCCCGCGCTCCTTCGACGTCCTCGGCATCGCCCTGCTCTCCGGCGCGATGTTCTGCCTGGTGTGGGCGCTCATCAAGGCGCCGACGTGGGGCTGGGGCGACGGCAGGACATGGATCTTCATCGCCGCGTCGGTGGCGCTCTTCGCCGGGTTCTCCTTCTGGGAGACGAGAGTCGGGGAGCCGCTGATCCCGCTGGGCCTGTTCCGCTCGGTGCCGCTGTCGGCGGGCGTCGTGCTGATGGTCCTGATGGCCATCGCCTTCATGGGCGGCCTGTTCTTCGTGACGTTCTACCTCCAGAACGTCCACGGCATGACCCCGATCAACGCCGGCCTGCACCTGCTGCCGCTCACCGGCATGATGATCGTCGGCTCGCCGCTGGCCGGCGCCGCGATCACCAAGCTCGGCCCGCGCATCCCGCTCGCGGGCGGCATGGCCGTGACAGCCGTCGCCATGTACGGCATGTCGACGCTCGAGGCCGACACCGGCAGCGGAGTGATGTCCCTCTGGTTCGCGCTGCTCGGCCTCGGCCTCGCGCCGGTCATGGTCGGCGCCACCGAGGTCATCGTCGGCAACGCCCCCATGGAGCTGTCCGGTGTCGCCGGCGGTCTCCAGCAGGCCGCCATGCAGATCGGCGGCAGCCTCGGTACGGCGGTGCTGGGCGCCGTGATGGCGTCCAAGGTCGACAGCGACCTGCCGGGCAACTGGACCGGGGCCGGACTTCCGCGGCTGACCCCGGGGCAGCTGGACCAGGCCTCCGAGGCGGTGCAGGTCGGCGTGGCCCCGGTGCCGAAGGGCGTCCCGGAGCAGGTCGCCGCGAAGATCACCGAGGTGGCGCACCACACCTTCATCTCCGGCATGAGCCTCGCCTCCCTGGTCGCGGCGGGCGTGGCAGCGGTCGCCGTCCTCGTCGCGCTGCTCACCAAGCGGGGCGCGAACGCGGAGGCCGGCGCGGGTGTGGGCCACATCTGAGGGCTCGCCACCCGGCGGATTCGCCGGCGGAGTTCGCCTATCAGGGTGACTCCGCTAAAGATCCCTCGCACTGGGCGCGTGCCGCAGGTCACAGTGGGTCAAGTCCTCCGCAGGACATGGGAGGACGGCCTGGCCGCGGCGCGCGCTGCCGGAGGGGGGCGGCGCGCGCAGGTCTGGCGGTCCGGAACCGGGGTACCCGCACACTGAAGCCGAACTGACCACGACCCTCAGGGAGTTGATGATGGCAGGCTTCGGGCACGGAACGCGCGGGTACCCCCGGTCACGCGGCCGGACGTGGCAACGGACCGGGCCGGACCGCGCGACGCTCGGCATCATCGGCACGATCTGTGCCGTGGCCGGCTTCTTCGCGCTGGGCATCGTCCTGGGCCCGGTGGCGATGTTCTGCGGCTGGCAGTCCATGGGCCGCAGGTGGTCCAACGACCGCAGCGTCCCGGCGCTGGTGGCGTTGATCCTGGGCGCGATAGACACGCTGCTCGCCGTCATCGCCCTGGCGGGCGCGGCGACGTGGGGTCACGGGCTGCTCTAGCCGGCGGTTCCCTTTTCGCCGACGGTTCCTCGGGATGGGGCATGGGGCTACCTGCGGGCGCGCGGGGGCCGGTCGCGCAGGTCCCCGCGCCCCTCAGGGGGACCCCCGGCGCCGGTGGGCGAGCCCCGCGCCGGCCCCGGCCCATCCGCGCCGGTCAGCTCCGCTGCTCCTGACGCTCGTCGGCCAAACGAGCCACCTCGTCCCGCAGCAACCGCACCTCCTCGGCCAGATCGGCGATCGCCTGCGTCTGCCGCCGCTCCTCCACGTCGTCCTTCTCGAAACGGGCGATGAACCACGCCGCGATGTTCGCGGTCACCACACCGAGCAGTGCGATCCCGGACAGCATCAGCCCCACGGCGATCAACCGCCCCAGCCCGGTCGTCGGCGCGTGGTCCCCGTACCCCACGGTCGTCATCGTCGTGAACGACCACCACACGGCGTCACCCAGCGTGCGGATGTTCCCGTTCGGCGAGTTCCGCTCCACGGACAGCACCGCCAGCGACCCGAACATCAGCAGCCCGACCACCGCCCCGCCGACATACGTCGTGAGCCGGATCTGCGAGGCCATCCGCGCCCGCCGACCGACCAGCAGCAGCGTCGACACCATGCGCAGCAACCGCAGCGGCTGCAGCAGCGGCAGCACCACCGCGCAGAGGTCCATCCAGTGCGTCCGGACGAACTCCCGGCGCCGCGGGGCGAACGCCAGCCGCATCAGGTAGTCCACCGCGAACGCCCCCCACACCACCCACTCCGTGGCGGTGCAGACGACCGTCAGGGACCGGCTCGCGGGGTTGTCCACGATCGGCACGGCATAGGCGGCGGCGAACGCCACCGCGAGCGCCAGCAGAGGCCGCTGGGTATGCCGTTCCCAACGCGCCTGCGCCGACAGATCGTTCATGTCCGCATCGTAAAGAAAAAGCAACGAGGGCGGCGCCCCGGGCGCCGCCCTCGTTCAGCAGGCCGAGCCGGGCTTACGCGTCGCCACCTGCGACGCCCGGGTCGGCCGCCGACACCTCCAGGAGCTGGTACCGGTCGATGGCCTGCTTCAGCGCGGAGCGGTCGATCCTCCCGTCCCGGGCCAGCTCGGTCAGCACCGCGACGACGATCGACTGCGCGTCGATGTGGAAGAACCGGCGCGCCGCGCCCCGGGTGTCGGCGAAGCCGAAGCCGTCCGCGCCGAGCGACTGGTACGTGCCCGGCACCCACCGCGCGATCTGGTCCGGGACCGATCGCATCCAGTCGGACACGGCCACGAACGGACCTTCGGCGCCGCTGAGCTTCCGGGTCACGTACGGCACCCGCTGCTCCTCCTCCGGATGCAGCAGGTTGTGCTGCTCGCAGGCCACCGCCTCGCGGCGCAGTTCGTTCCAGGAGGTGGCCGACCAGACGTCGGCGCGTACGTTCCACTCCTCGGCGAGGATCCTCTGCGCCTCGAGCGCCCACGGAACCGCCACGCCCGACGCCATGATCTGCGCCGGGATCGAGCCCGTGGTGCCCGCGCTCACCCGGTGGACGCCCTTGAGGATGCCCTCGACGTCCACGTTCGCCGGCTCGGCGGGGTGCTGGATGGGCTCGTTGTACACGGTCAGGTAGTAGAAGACGTCCTCGCCGTGCGGGTGCTCGGCGTCGGCGCCGTACATGCGGCGCAGGCCGTCCTGGACGATGTGCGCGATCTCGTAGGCGTACGCCGGGTCGTAGGCCACGCAGGCCGGGTTCGTCGAGGCGAGCAGCTGCGAGTGGCCGTCCGCGTGCTGCAGGCCCTCACCGGTCAGTGTCGTACGGCCGGCGGTCGCACCCAGTACGAAACCGCGCGCCAGCTGGTCGGCCATCTGCCAGAACTGGTCACCCGTGCGCTGGAAACCGAACATCGAGTAGAAGACGTACACCGGGATCAGCGGCTCGCCGTGCGTCGCGTAGGCCGAGCCCGCCGCGATCAGCGAAGCCGTGCAGCCCGCCTCCGAGATGCCGTCGTGCAGCATCTGGCCGGTCGGCGACTCCTTGTAGGCGAGCAGCAGCTCACGGTCCACCGACTCGTACTGCTGGCCGAGCGGGTTGTAGATCTTCGCGCTCGGGAAGAAGGAGTCCATGCCGAACGTGCGGTACTCGTCCGGCGCGATCAGCACGAACCGCTTGCCGATCTCCTTGTCCCGCATGAGGTCCTTCAGGAGGCGCACGAAGGCCATCGTCGTCGCGATGGACTGCTGACCCGTGCCCTTCTTCACCGTCGCGTACGCCTTGTCGTCCGGCAGGGGCAGCGGCTCGGAGCGCACGACGCGCGTGGGCACGTAGCCGCCGCACTGCATGCGCATGTCGTGCATGTACTGGATCTCGTCGGTGTTCCGGCCCGGGTGGTAGTACGGCGGCAGGCCGGACTCCAGCTCCCTGTCGGAGATCGGCAGGTGCAGCCGGTCCCGGAAGCGCTTGAGGTCGTCGACCGTCAGCTTCTTCATCTGGTGCGTGGCGTTGCGGCCCTCGAAGTTCGGGCCCAGCGTCCAGCCCTTGATCGTCTTCGCGAGGATGACCGTCGGCTGGCCCTTGTGCTCCTTGGCCGCCTTGAACGCCGCGTAGATCTTGCGGTGGTCGTGACCGCCGCGGCCCAGGTGCAGGATCTGGTCGTCGGTCATGTTCTCGACCATCGCGCGCAGCCGGTGGTCGTCGCCGAAGAAGTGTTCACGGATGTAGGCGCCCGACTCCGTGGCGTACGTCTGGAACTGGCCGTCCGGGGTCGTGTTCATCTTGTTGACGAGGATGCCGTCCCGGTCCTGCGCGAGCAGCGGGTCCCAGGTGCGGTCCCAGATCAGCTTGATCACGTTCCAGCCGGCGCCCCGGAAGATCGACTCCAGCTCCTGGATGATCTTGCCGTTGCCGCGCACCGGGCCGTCGAGTCGCTGCAGGTTGCAGTTGACCACGAAGGTCAGGTTGTCCAGGCCCTCACGGGCCGCGATGGACAGCTGGCCGAGCGACTCCGGCTCGTCCATCTCCCCGTCCCCGAGGAAGGCCCACACGTGCGACCTGGAGGTGTCCGCGATGCCGCGCGCCTCCATGTAGCGGTTCATCCGCGCCTGGTAGATCGCGCCGAGGGGGCCGAGGCCCATGGAGACCGTCGGGAACTCCCAGAAGTCCGGCATCGAGCGCGGGTGCGGGTAGCTGGACAGGCCGTCGGGGTATTTCGACTTCTCCTGGCGGAAGCCGTCCAGCTGGTTCTCGGTGAGCCGGTCGAGCAGGTACGCGCGCGCGTAGATGCCCGGGGAGGCGTGGCCCTGGAAGAAGACCTGGTCGCCGCCGTCGCCGTGGTCCTTGCCGCGGAAGAAGTGGTTGAAGCCGACGTCGTACAGCGAGGCGGAGGAGGCGAAGGTGGCGATGTGGCCGCCGACGCCGATGCCGGGGCGCTGGGCCCGCGAGACCATCACGGCCGCGTTCCAGCGGGTCGCGTTGAGGATCTTGCGCTCGATCTCCTCGTTGCCCGGGAAGAACGGCTCGCTCTTGGTCGGGATCGTGTTGACGTAGTCCGTGCTGCGCATCTCGGGCACGGCCACGCGCCGCTCGCGGGCCCGCTCGATCAGCCGGAGCATGAGGTAGCGGGCCCTCTCCCGGCCGCGCTCGTCCACGGCGGCGTCGAGGGAGTCGAGCCACTCCTGGGTCTCTTCGGGATCGAAGTCAGGAACCTGACTCGGAAGGCCGCCAATGATGATCGGATTGCGATCGGATCCGGAAGCCACGCTGTTCCTTACCTGTCAGAGGGCCGATTTTTTGCTCGTGCCTACACCGTTCCCCATCGTGTACCTCGGGAAGGCGTACGTCATCTCCTCGGTGTCCACATCGGTACGTGCAGCGGTCAAAACGCAACGATACGCCCGGGGTGTGACAGGCTTGGCAAAGGTGTTCGAGGGGCGTATCACTGGATGATCCTGAGATGATTTCGAATGGGGTAAACCGGGCACATCGGTGTGATGTGGCGCACCCGGAATCGGGATACGGTGCCAGGAGTTGCGGCGACACGGCCGGGATCGTCACCGTTTCGGCGGTCCAAACGGCCGGGTACTTGCGCGATCCGTCCCGCCCGTGTGGACTACGGCCAATGCTTCGCGCACGCGCGTGGCTGAGATATTCACCAAGACATGATCAGGAGGCAACCCGTGAGCGCGACCGCGGACCACGCGGAGGAGCGGACGAACCCTGCCGCCAGGCTGGGGTTCCAGCCCGGGCAGGTGGTCCAGGAGATCGGCTACGACGACGACGTCGATCAGGAGCTCCGCGAGGCCATTGAGGAAGCCGTCGAAGGCGACCTGATGGACGAGGACTACGACGACGTGGCCGACGCCGTTGTGCTGTGGTTCCGTGATGACGACGGCGACCTGACGGATGCGCTGGTCGATGCCACCACGTACATCGAAGAGGGCGGCGCGATCCTGCTCCTCACGCCGAAGACCGGCCGTTCGGGGTACGTGGAGCCGAGTGACATCTCGGAAGCCGCTACGACCGCCGGCCTGACGGCGTCCAAGAGCGTCAGTGTCGGCAAGGACTGGAGCGGCTCGCGTCTGGCGACGCCCAAGGCGGCCAAGTCCGGCAAGAAGTAGACGCCTCGTCCACGAGCACCGGACGGGCTGGTCTTCGGCCCAGCCCGTCCGGAAGGCCCCGGTGCCCGCTGCGTAGGGTGGAGTCGAGCGTGTGGTTCGCGCTCACCCGAACAGCCCACCGAAGGGATGCACGACGATGGCGATCCAGGTCGGCGACAAGGCGCCCGACTTCGAGCTCAAGGACAACCACGGCCGCACCGTGAAGCTCTCGGACTTCCGCGGTGAGAAGAACGTGGTCCTGCTCTTCTACCCCTTCGCCTTCACCGGTGTCTGCACCGGCGAGCTGTGCGAGGTGCGGGACAACCTGCCGAGGTTCGCGGACCGTGAGACGCAGGTGCTCGCCGTCTCCAACGACTCCATCCACACCCTGCGCGTCTTCGCCGAGCAGGAGGGCCTGGAGTACCCCCTGCTCAGCGACTTCTGGCCGCACGGCAACGTCTCGCGCGCGTACGGCGTCTTCGACGAGGACAAGGGATGCGCCGTACGGGGCACCTTCATCATCGACAAGGAGGGCGTCGTGCGGTGGACCGTGGTCAACGGCCTGCCGGACGCGCGCGACCTGAGCGACTACGTGAAGGCCCTCGACACCCTGTAGGCCGACCGTGGCCGACACCTGTGATTCTTCAGGTCCAGGGTCTGCGGGGGGCGGGAACCCGTCACTAGGATCGGCTCGTTGATCCCGTATCCGAAGCACGACGGGGCTCCCCGCCCCTGGACACCACATGGAGGACCCGTGGGAGTCAGCCTCAGCAAGGGCGGCAACGTATCGCTGACGAAGGAGGCCCCGGGCCTGACCGCCGTCATCGTCGGTCTGGGGTGGGACGTGCGGACCACGACCGGCTCCGACTTCGACCTCGACGCGAGCGCGCTGCTGCTGAACAACACCGGCAAGGTCGCGAGCGACCAGCACTTCGTCTTCTTCAACAACCTCAAGAGCCCCGACGGCTCGGTCGAGCACACCGGTGACAACATCACCGGTGAGGGCGAGGGCGACGACGAACAGATCAAGATCAACCTGGCCGGCGTCCCGGCCGACATCGAGAAGATCGTCTTCCCGGTGTCGATCTACGACGCCGAGAACCGCCAGCAGTCCTTCGGTCAGGTCCGCAACGCGTTCATCCGCGTCGTGAACCAGGCGGGCGAGCAGGAGATCGCCCGCTACGACCTCAGCGAGGACGCCTCCACCGAGACCGCCATGGTCTTCGGTGAGCTGTACCGGCACGGAGCGGAGTGGAAGTTCCGCGCCATCGGTCAGGGCTACGCCTCCGGTCTGCGCGGCATCGCACAGGACTTCGGCGTCAACGTCTGACGTACGACAGCCTGCGCAACCCGTCCGGCGCCGCACCGTTTACGGTCGGCGCCGGACGCGCAGGACAACCAGGGAAGCACCACTAGGGGAGGACCAGCATCATGGGCGTCACGCTCGCCAAGGGAGGCAATGTCTCCCTCTCCAAAGCCGCACCGAACCTCACCAACGTCATGGTCGGGCTCGGCTGGGACGCGCGGTCGACCACCGGCGCCCCCTTCGACCTGGACGCCAGCGCGCTGCTCTGCGGCGCCGGCAACCGTGTCCTGGGCGACGAGTGGTTCGTCTTCTACAACCAGCTCAAGAGCCCCGACGGCTCGGTCGAGCACACCGGCGACAACCTCACCGGTGAGGGTGAGGGCGACGACGAGTCGATCCTGGTCGACCTCGCGAAGGTTCCCGCGCACTGCGAGAAGATCGTCTTCCCGGTCTCCATCCACATGGCGGACGAGCGCGCCCAGACCTTCGGCCAGGTCTCCAACGCCTTCATCCGGGTCGTCAACCAGGCCGACGGCCAGGAACTGGCCCGCTACGACCTGAGCGAGGACGCCTCCACCGAGACCGCCATGATCTTCGGCGAGCTCTATCGCTACCAGGGCGAATGGAAGTTCCGCGCCGTCGGCCAGGGGTACGCGTCGGGCCTGCGCGGCATCGCCCTCGACTTCGGGGTGAACGTCTCGTAGCCCAGCACGCCTCCAGGGGCCTGGGCTGTGTCTGTTCGGTGAGGGTTGCCCTGGCCGGTACCGCCGGTAGGGTGCACCTCTAGACTCGGGGTCAACGTTTAGCAAAGCCGAGTACGGCGCGGGGGAGCCCCGTACTGACACGATTGGGTAGCCAGTGCTTCTGAAAACCTTCGGCTGGTCGTTCGCGATCACCGCCCTCGGCCTGGTCGCCGCGGTCTTCTACGGGGGGTGGGAGGCCTTCGGCGTGGTGGCGATCCTCGCCGTCCTCGAGATCTCGCTGTCGTTCGACAACGCGGTGGTCAACGCCGGCATCCTGAAGAAGATGAACGCCTTCTGGCAGAAGATCTTCCTCACGGTCGGCGTCCTCATCGCGGTCTTCGGCATGCGGCTGGTCTTCCCGGTCGTCATCGTGGCCATCACCGCCAAGCTCAACCCCTACGACGCGGTCCACCTGGCCCTCACCGACAAGGACCGCTACCAGCAGCTGGTCACCGACGCCCACCCGGCGATCGCCGCCTTCGGCGGGATGTTCCTGCTGATGATCTTCCTGGACTTCATCTTCGAGGACCGGGACATCCAGTGGCTGCGCTGGATCGAGCGCCCCCTGGCCAAGCTCGGCAAGGTCGACATGCTGGCCGTCTGCATCTCGCTGATCGTCCTGCTGATCACCTCCTTCACCTTCGCCACCCACGCCCACCAGCACGGCGGCGCCCACGCCGACAAGGCCCAGACGGTCCTGATCGCCGGTATCGCCGGCCTGATCACCTACATGATCGTCGGCGGCCTGTCCGGCTACTTCGAGGACCGGCTGGAGGAAGAGGAGGAGCGCGAGCACGAGGAGGAGGAAGAGGCCGCCCGCACCGGAAAGAAGAAGTCGGCGGTGCTGCTGGCCGGGCAGGCCGCGTTCTTCATGTTCCTCTACCTCGAGGTCCTGGACGCGTCCTTCTCCTTCGACGGTGTGATCGGCGCCTTCGCCATCACCAACGACATCGTGATGATGGCCCTCGGCCTCGGCATCGGCGCCATGTACGTCCGGTCCCTCACGGTCTACCTGGTCCGCCAGGGCACCCTCGACGACTACGTCTACCTGGAGCACGGCGCCCACTACGCCATCGGCGCGCTGGCCGTGATCCTCATGGTCACCATCCAGTACGAGATCAACGAGGTCATCACCGGTCTCGTCGGCGTCGTCCTGATCGCGTTGTCCTTCTGGTCCTCCGTCCGCCGTAACCGCGCGCTGGGTGCCACCGGCGAGGGCACCGACGAGAAGGCCGAGGTCTCCTCAGGGGTGTGATCGTCGCTCCCGTACGGGACAGATCCGGGCCGTGACGGGGTGTGCCACCCCGTCCGGCGAGGAACGCTCTGAATCGGGGCGGCCGACACGGTCGGCCGCCCCCGACGCGTTCAGATGACGACCAGGGGGCGGGAATGGGTTTCTTCGACGGGCTGCGAGGCGCCGGCGCCGCCGAGTTCGACTCGGGCAGCGCCGCGACCAACTCCATCGAACTCACCAGGCGGCACCAGACGGTGTCCCTCACCAAACAGGGCGCGTCCACCGGCCACCTGCGCATCAACCTCACCTGGCGGATGCGCACCTCCGACTTCGACGGCAACCAGCGCACCAGCCTCTTCCGGCACCCCTTCAAGGCCCTCAAGCCGCCGGAGGTCCTCGGCCACGGACAGAGCATGGTCAACGTCGACCTCGACCTGGGGTGCCTGTACGAGCTGGCCGACGGCACCAAGGGGGTCGTCCAGCCCCTCGGCGGCTATCTCGGCGACGTCAACGCACCGCCGTACATCAAGCTCAGCGGCGACGACCGGTTCGGCTCGGCGTCCGGCGAGACGATGTACGTCAACCTCGACCACCTCGACGCCTTCAAACGCCTGCTGGTCTTCGTCTACATCTACGACCAGACCCCGGCCTTCGACCGCACCCACGCCATCGTCACGCTCTACCCCAGCAACGGCCCCCGCATCGAGATAGGCCTCGACGAGCGCCATCCCCAGGCCCGCTCCTGCGCGGTGGTGATGATCGAGAACGTCAAGGGCGAGCTCGTCGTCCGCCGCGAGGTCAAGTTCGTGTACGGGTTCCAGGGCGAGCTGGACCGGCTGTACGGGTGGGGACTGCAGTGGGGCAGGGGCTACAAGACCAAGGTGGAGCGGTGACCCGCCTGCCGGGCTACCGCCCGATGAACTGCGGCCCCTGCGGAGGCAGCCGGAAGTTCGGATCCACCGGTCCCACGGTCACCGGCACCGGCTGCGGGTAGCCGTACACCGGTGGGGCCGAGGTCGGCTGCGGATAGCCGTAGGCGGGCGGCTGCTGCGGCACGGCGGACGTCGGCTGCGCGGGCGGCAACGGCTGCGAGGAGCTCGGCTCCTCCGCCTCCGACTCGTCCACCGAGATGCCGAAGTCCGTCGCCAGCCCCCTCAGCCCGTTGGAGTACCCCTCGCCCAGCGCGCGGAACTTCCAACCCTCCCCGCGCCGGTACAGCTCACCGCAGATCAGCGCGGTCTCCGCACCGGTCTCCGGTCTGATCTCGAACCGGGCCAGCGGCTCGGTGCCGGCGGCCGAGGCGTCGTACAGCAGGATGCACAGCGCCGGCACCCGGTCGAAGGTGATCCCGTCCGCGGACGCGACCAGCAGGATCCGGCCGACGTCCGGCTCGACGCCGGTCAGCTCCGACTGGATCGTGTCGGTCAGCCCCTCGGCGACCCGCTTCTTGCCCAGCCGCCACACCTTTCCGGAGGGGTGCCGGGGCTGGTTGTAGAAGACGAAGTCCTCGTCGGAGCGCACACGGCCGTCGGGCCCCAAAAGCAGCGCCGAGGCGTCCACGTCCGGGACATCCTGCCCGGGCGTCCAGCGCAGCACGGCGCGCACCGTGGTGGCTTCCAGCGGGACGTTCGACCCCTTCAGCATCGTGTGCGTCATGCGGTCATCCTGCCTTCTCGGTCCTGGCCACGACAATGCGGGGGGCGGTCTCCGGACTGCCGCCGACACGGGCGGGTTACCGGAAATTCATGCCCGCAGGGAACCCTCGACACGGATCCCTACGTACTATTACCGGCCACCCTTTACCCAACACTGAGACGCGGGCCGCGCCCTGAAGGAGTCCGATGCGTCATTTCGGGCACATCGCCCCCGAGGTGCGGCAGCGCCTCTTCCACCGGGAGCCGTGCGCGTTCACCGCCGACTCTCCGGCCCGGCTGCTTGCCGCCGCTCTCGGCGCCACCCTGTACAGCCCGGCCACGCGGCCGCGGCTCGCCGACGACATCGTCAAACAGGCCGGGAACGGCGTGGTCTCGATGGTGCTGTGCCTGGAGGACTCGATCGACGACGCGGACGTCCTGGCGGGCGAGGAGAACCTCGTCCGGCAGTTCGCCGACCTGGCGGCCCGGCCCGGAGCCGAGCTGCCGCTGCTCTTCATCCGGGTCCGCACCCCCGGGCAGATCCCCGACCTCGTGCGACGCCTCGGCCCGACCGTGCGGCTGCTGTCCGGATTCGTGCTGCCGAAGTTCACCGAGGAGCGCGGCATCCCCTTCCTGGAGGCCCTGACGGCCGCCGAGGCCGCGAGCGGGCGCCGGCTGTTCGCCATGCCCGTCCTGGAGTCCCCCGAGCTGCTCTACCGCGAGTCCCGCGTGGACACCCTGGAAGGCATCGCCCGCGCCGTCGACAAATTCCGCGACCGGGTCCTGGCGCTCCGCCTCGGCGTGACCGACTTCTGCTCCAGCTACGGCCTGCGCCGCGCCCCCGACATGACCGCCTACGACGTGCAGATCGTCGCCTCCGTCATCGCCGACGTCGTGAACATGCTGGGCAGGGCGGACGGCACGGGCTTCACCGTGACCGGTCCGGTGTGGGAGTACTTCCGCGTCTCCGAGCGCATGTTCAAGCCGCAGCTCAGGCAGAGCCCCTTCCTGGAGGTGCAGGCCGTCGAGCTGCGCGAGAAGCTGATCGAGCACGCCATGGACGGTCTGCTGCGGGAGATCTCCCTCGACCAGGCCAACGGCCTGCTCGGCAAGACCTGCATCCACCCCTCCCATGTGCTGCCCGTCCACACGCTGTCCGTGGTCAGTCACGAGGAGTACAGCGACGCCCAGGACATCCTGCGGCCGGAACGCGGCGGCGGGGGTGTACTCCGGTCGGCCTATACGAACAAGATGAACGAGGTGAAGCCGCACCGCGCCTGGGCCGAGCGGACCCTGCTGCGCGCCGAGGCCTTCGGCGTGGCCCACGAGGACGTCGGCTTCGTGGAGCTGCTCGCCGCCGGTATACCCGGCTGAACCTTTCTCCACCTCTCCAAGGAACGCATGAAGAACGCAGTGAACGACGGGGTCTGGTCCGGCAGCTGGGTCGCCGAGCGGCTCGGGGTCGAACTCGTGGGGGACGACGGCCTGCCGGCCCTGCTGGGGCTCGCCCTGCGGCGCAACCCCAAGCGGGCCCATCTGCTGGTGTCCAACGTCCTCGGCAAGCATGTGCCGCAGTCGCCGACGGTGGTGTACGAGTACGGCCACCGCCTGGGCCGACGGGTCGGTGCGTTGCTCGGCGAAGAGGAGGCCGCCGGCGCCGTGGTCCTGGGCTATGCGGAGACCGCGACGGGGCTGGGGCACGCGGTGGCCGACGGGCTCGGTACGGCGCCGTATCTGCACTCCACGCGGCGGCAGGTCGCCGGGGTCGCCCGGGCGGGCGGCTTCGAGGAGTCGCACTCCCATGCCACCTCGCATCTCTTGCTGCCGGAGGATGCCGGGCTGCTGGCGGGGGACGGTCCGCTGGTCTTGGTCGACGATGAGTTCTCCACCGGCAACACCGTGCTGAACACCATCCGTGACCTGCACGAACGTTATCCGCGGCGGCGGTATGTCGTGGTTGCGCTGGTGGATATGCGTTCCGCTGGGGACGCGGCTCGGATGGCACGGTTCGCCGACGAGATCGGGGCGCGGGTGGATCTCGTCGCTGCCGCGTCCGGGGGCGTGCGGCTGCCGTCGGACGTGCTGGAGAAGGGGCAGCGGCTGGTGGCGCGGCATGACGTCGCCGTGGGCGGGTCCGCCGTGGCCGGTCGCGCGGTTCCCCGCGCGCCCCATGGGGCGCACCAGCCGAGCCAGGTCGTCCGGGTGGACCTCCGCTGGCCTCACGGCCTGCCCGACGGCGGCCGGCACGGCTTCACCCCCGCCCACCGCGCCCGACTCGAGGCCGTGCTGCCCGCCATGGCCGCCCGGATGGCCGGCGCCCTGCCCCCCGGCGCCGGGCGCGTCCTGGTCCTCGGCTTCGAGGAGCTGATGTACGCCCCCCTGCGCCTCGCCCGTGAGCTGGAACACCTGATCCCGGCCGAGGTGCGCTTCTCCACCACCACCCGTTCGCCCGTGCTGGCCGTGGACGACCCCGGCTATGCGATCCGCACCCGGCTGGTCTTCCCCGCCCATGACACACCGGCCGACGGTCCCGGCGAGCGTTACGCCTACAACGTCGCGGGCGGCGGCTTCGACGCCGTCGTCGCCGTGGTCGACTCCGTCGCCGACACCCCCGCGCTGCACGCGCCCGACGGCCTGCTGGCCCGCCTCGCCGCGCACACCCCGCACGTCCTGCTCGCGGTCGTCCCGTCGTACGCACCGCACGCTTCCGAAAGGCCGGCCATGCTGCCCGAGCCCCTCCGCGGCCCCGCATTCTCCTCCTACGCGCCCGACGAGGTCGGCTGGCTGCTCCAGGACCTCTCCGACGTCACGCTGGAGGCGCCGACCGAGGAGCGGGAGGAGGCCATCCAGAGCGGCGGCGCCCACTACGCCGAGTCGCTGCCGGTGGAGTACCAGCCCAGCGAGCAGTACCAGGAGCTGTTCCACACGGCCCTCGACGCCTCGGCCGCCCGGCTCGCCCAGGCGGTCGGCGTGGTGACCGAGGCCGTCATCGCCGAGCGGTCACCGCGCCCGGTGCTGGTCTCGCTCGCCCGCGCGGGCACGCCGGTCGGCGTCCTCATGCGTCGCTGGGCGCGGTACCGGCACGGCCTCGACCTCCCGCACTACGCCGTGTCGATCGTGCGCGGCCGGGGCATCGACGCCAACGCGCTGCGCTGGCTCGCCGCCCACCACGACCCCCGGGACGTCGTCTTCGTCGACGGCTGGACCGGCAAGGGTGCCATCACCCGCGAACTCGCCCAAGCCGTGGAGGAGTTCGAGGAGAAGGAGGGCGTCACCGGCTTCGACCCGGAGATCGCCGTACTCGCCGACCCGGGCTCGTGTGTGCGCACCTACGGCACCCGCGAGGACTTCCTCATACCCTCCGCCTGCCTCAACTCGACGGTCTCCGGCCTGATCTCGCGAACGGTACTGCGCGCCGACCTGGTCGGCCCCGACGACTTCCACGGCGCGAAGTTCTACCGGGAACTCGCCGGCGCCGACGTCTCCGTGGCCTTCCTCGACGCCGTCTCCGCCCGCTTCCCCGAGGTCGCCGACACCGTCGGCACGGCGATCAAGGAGCTGATGGCCGAGGACCGCACCCCGACCTGGGCCGGCTGGCGGGCCGTGGAGCGGATCAGCGAGGAGTACGGCATCCACGACGTGAACCTCGTCAAGCCCGGTGTCGGCGAGACCACCCGGGTGCTGCTGCGCCGGGTGCCCTGGAAGATCCTGGCCCGCGCCGGGGCCGGCGCCGACCTCGACCACGTCCGCCTGCTCGCCGAACAGCGGGGTGTCCCGGTCGAGGAGGTCGGCGAACTGCCGTACACGTGCGTCGGGTTGATCCACCCCAAGTACACGCGCGGGGCCACCGGTGCCGACGGCAAGGCGGTGAACGCCTGATGCCGGCGCTGGTGGCGAGCGACCTCGACCGTACGCTGATCTACTCCTCGGCGGCCCTCGCGCTGACCATGCCGGACGCGCGGGCGCCCCGGCTGCTGTGCGTGGAGGTGCACGAGGCCAAGCCGCTCTCCTACATGACGGAGACCGCGGCCCAGCTGCTGACCGATCTCGGCGACACGGCCGTCTTCGTGCCGACGACGACCCGCACCCGCAAGCAGTACCAGCGGATCAACCTGCCCGGCCCGCCCCCGAAGTACGCGATCTGCGCCAACGGCGGCCATCTGCTGGTCGACGGGGTCACCGACCCCGACTGGCACGCGGGCGTGCAGGCGCGGCTCGCCGACGAGTGCGCGCCGCTGGCGGAGGTCGGCGAGCATCTGCTGCGCGCGGCCGACCCGGTCTGGGTGCGCAAGCACCGGGTCGCCGAGGACCTGTTCGCCTACCTCGTGGTCGAGCGCGAGCTGCTGCCCGAGGACTGGGTGAAGGAGCTGGCGGTGTGGGCGGAGATCCGGGGCTGGACCGTCTCGCTCCAGGGCCGCAAGATCTACGCCGTCCCGCAGCCGCTCACCAAGAGCGCGGCCGTCCGTGAGGTCGCCCGCCGCACGGGCGCGGAGCTGACTCTGGCGGCGGGTGACTCCCTCCTGGACGCCGACCTGCTCCTCGCGGCCGACCGGGGCTGGCGCCCGGGGCACGGAGAGCTGGCCGACACGGGCTGGACCGCGCCGGAGATCAGCGCGCTGCCGGAGCGGGGGGTGCTGGCGGGGGAGCGGATCGTACGGGAGTTCCTACGGGCGGCACGGCAAGCGCCCTGAGGGGCGTGGGGGCCGCGTTCGACATGCGGCTCCGTCTAACCGCAGCAGCCTCCACCGCAGCAGCCTCCGCCCCCACTCGGCGCGGGGGCGGAGGCGACGGCCTTGCCGCCCACCGCCACCGTCGACAACAGCTTCACCGTGTCGTCGTGCCCCGTGGGGCACGTGGCGGGGGCGGCGGACTCGGCCATGGGCCGGCTCAGTTCGAACGTGTCGCCGCAGGTGCGGCACCGGTACTCGTAGCGAGGCATGCGCACAGGTTAGTGCTCTTCCCCCTTGCCGGGCAGCGGCATGGTCGCCGGCGGGGTGCCGGTCTCGTGCTCACGTCCCGGCGGCTCGGTGGCCGGGTCGGGATGGCGGGCCCGCCAGTAGGGGTTGTCGTGCGGCAGGGTCGTGCCGACCCGGCCGTACATGCCGAAGGTCATCAGCAGCAGGCCCACGATGAAGCTGAAGAACACGTTCTGGATCTTGAACGCCAGGAAGTTGTAGTTGCTGTCCAGCAGGCCGAGCGTCAGGAAGCCGGCCAGCAGGAACAGCACCCCGAACACCATGTTCAGCGTGGACGCCACGTTCCCGCCGATCACCATGCCGGCGAGCAGGATCGCCCCGACGACGATGGACAGCACGCTCAGCGTGCCGTTGGTGTTCAGCCCGGCGACCGTGTTGCCGCCGGTGTCGAAGAACCCGATGTGGTTGATCAGACCCAGGATGCCGAAGGTGACGAGGAACGCGCCGATCAGCGCCGCGCCGATCCGGTAGACCAGGTTCAGCCGGTGGTCGACGGGCAGGTGCTTGTCGAACTCGATCCGCCGCCGCGGCCTCGTGTGCACTGCGTGTGTGGCCATGTCCGCCTCCCTCGTGCGCTAGCGGAGGCCATCCGTCCATCCAATATCCGCCGAGCCCACGGCGCCGTGCAACCGGCGGCACCGCGGCGCGCCCCCAGGGGTGCTCAGTGCCCCCCGCGCTCCTCACGAATCTGCGCCACCACCCGGGCGACCGTCTGCCGCACCGCGTCCGTCTCGGTCAGGAAGTGCCAGTAGTCAGGATGCCGCCCGGCCCCCAGCGTGCCGATCGCCCGCTCCAGCCGCCCCACCGCGTCGTCCAGCGGCCCGGCATGCCGGGGATCGGGGGTCGTACGGCCGGTCATGGCCAGCCGCTGGGCGTCCCGGATCGCGAACCGGGTCCGCTCGATCTCCGCCTGTGGATCCTTCTGCACCTGGTTCAGCCGCCGCAGCCGCTCACCCGCGGCCGAGACGGCCTCGTCGGTGGTGTTCAGCAGCGCCCGGACCGTCGACAGCAGCGAGGTGGCGTCCGGCCAGCGCTGGGCGTCCCGCGCGGTCTGGGCCTCGCGGAGCTTCTGCTCGGCCTGCCGTACGTTCTCCCCGGCCTGCGCGGGCACCTGCTGCAGGTCCTGCCAGCAGGCGGCAGCGAACCGGCGGCGCAGCTCGCTCAGCACCGGGTCCACCTGCCCGGCCCGGGTGGTCAGCGCCTGGGCCCGGGTACGCAGGCTGACCAGCCGGTGATCGATCTCGGCGGCCTTCTCCGGCAGACGCTCGGCCTCGGCGCGGATCGCCCCGGCCTCCCGCTGGACCCGCTCGGCCCGCTCCAGCGTCTGTGCCGCGCCGTGCTGCCCGGCGCCCTGGTTCAGCTTGGTCAGCTCCGGGGACAGCGCGGCGAGCCGGCCGGCCAGGTCATCGGCGCGCAATCCCTGGTCCCGCACGGCGTCGAGGGCGTTGCTCGCGCCCAGCAGGGCCTGCCGGGCCCGCTCCACGGCGGGCGCGAGCCGGGCCAGCTGGGTCTCGGCCTTGCCGAGCAGCGGCCCGAGCGAGCTGCTGAAACGGTCCAGCTCCTGCTTGACCCGGACCAGTTCGTCCTTGGCGGACGTCAGTTCCGAGCGAGCCCGGGTGGCTGCCGCGGCCTCCAGGTCGTCCCGGTCCAGGTCATGGGCGTCGACGGCCTGGATGTACCGCTGGCTGACCTCGTCGATGCGCTGTCCGAGGGCCGTGAAGTCGGTGGCGGCACGCCTGGCGGCGGGGGAGTCGTCCACGGCCGCGATGGTCTCGACGGAGATCCTGAGGTCCCGCTGGGCGGTGTCCAGTTCGTAGAAGGCGGCCGCCGCGGCGTCCTTCGCGGCCTGCGCCTCGGCCCGCTGGCTCTCCGCCCGGCCGCCGAACCAGCGCCGGGTGCCGCCGCCGGCGAACGCGGCGGGCAGGGCCAGCGCCGCCAGCACCGGCAGGCTCATCAGGGTGAGGGTGTCCCGCAGTGCCGTGGCCCCGTACCGGGCCCGGACGGTCGACGGCGGGTACGACCGCGTCGCTGGCGTGCCCGGTGTCGCCGTCACATCCCTCTCCCGTGCTGTGCTCCGCCGTGGGTGGTGTCATTCTCCCACCCGTTGTAGACGAACACACGGGCCGGTCAGTTCGCGGTGCGCACCGTCACTTTCCCGTTCGGACGCTCACGTTCCCGTCGGGGGAGTGGGCCGCGATCCGGTGCGGGCTGCTGTCGTCGCGGGGCACGGACACCGACACCGCGCCGTCGTCGGAGCCGGCCGACACCCGGTAGGCGCTCCTGGGCAGGTCGACCGTGACCGCGCCGTCGTCGCTGGAGACGTCCACCAGGTCGGGCACGCCGGACAGCGTCACGTGCACCGTGCCGTCGCTGGAGTCCGCCTTCACCCGGCGCGAGGAGACATCCGCGCGTACGGACCCGTCGTCCGACTGCAGGTCGAGCGGTCCGCTGGAGTCGGTGACGCGTACGGCGCCGTCGCTGGTGTCGATGCTGAGCGGGTCCCGGAACCCGCGCGCCCGCACGCTGCCGTCCCCGTTGCCGACGCGCACGCCGATCCCGCGCGGCACCTCGATCCGGTGCCGGGCCGCGCAGTCGGCGACGAATCCCGAGCAGTGCACCCGCAGCACCAGCCGGTCGTCCTTGAAGGACCAGCGCACCGTCGGATCATGGCCGATGACGACCGCCCCCTGGAACCAGCGGGTCACCTCGACCGTGCCGGCCCTGACGGAGTCGGTGGCGACGATCTCCAGCTGGGAGTTGTCGGAGTCGACGGTGAGGGTGCGGCCGTGCAGGGGGAAGGACCGGTGGTCGGGGTGCGTGTCGTCGTCGGCGGAGGCGCCGCAGGCGCTGAGCCCCGTGACGAGGACGCCGGTGACGACGGCCATGGCGGCGGCGCGGACGGGAACGGAACGGGCCATGCGAATCTCCCCCTGTACCGGCCCGCCGGGTCACGGCGGGCCGGAGCAACTCGGTCTGCGCCGACCCTAGGTGATCATCGTCCACGCCCCGATCCGGCAGCCTCCCGGAACCGTGGTGGGGTCAACCCCCGCCGGCGCCCGGCCGCCTGCCCCCGGGCCCGGCCCGCGCCGCCGGTACGGCCCGTGACTTGGCGTTACGGGTTTGCCGTGCACCGGTCCCGGCAAGGTAGGCTGTCGACTCGTCCTGGGCGCGCAGCCCGGGTGCCGGGTGCGTAGCTCAGGGGTAGAGCGCCTGCCTTACAAGCAGGATGTCGGCGGTTCGAAACCGTCCGCGCCCACCAGGAGAGCCCCCGGCCGTGCGGCCGGGGGCTTCGTCATGCCTCCTCGCTGTCCTGTTCGTGGGCGTGCTTCAGCCTGGTGCGGGCGTCCACGCGGTCCGCCGCCGCGACCTCGGCCCAGAAGCGGTGCGTGCTGACGAACACCGCCAGCTCGTGCTCGCGGCGGCGCAGCTTCTCCACCTCGGCCTGTTCGTCCGCAGTCCAGCCCGGGGAGGCGGGCCGCTCCACCTTGCGCCAGCCGGTGTCGTCGCTGAATCCGTCGATCGGCTCGACCGACCAGGGCAGCCGCTTGAGCAGAGCCGACAGCTCGGCCCGGACCTGATGCAGCTCCTCCTGACCGGCGAGGAGGTCACTGGGGAATTCATAGGTCGTAGCCACGTGGCAATGCTACGCCTGTTCGATTTTGGGTGGCGAGTTCGGTCGTGAGGTTCACGCGAACGGGTTGGCCTGCCGTCACGGCGGTGACCCGGTACCGCTCAGTGGCCGGCGGTGCGCAGTTCGGCCACCAGGCGGGCCGTCACCGGTACCGGAACGCCGTGCCGGTCGGCCGCGCGCAGCAGCGCCCCGCCGATGGCGTCGAGTTCGAGCGGACGGCCCGCCTCGGCGTCGCGCTGCATGGAGGACTTGGCGCCGGGCGGGAAGGCGTCGTACCGGGCCAGGGCCCGCGCCGGATCGGTGGGGGCGCCGCACGCGCGGCCGACCGCGGCGGTCTCGGCGACCAGGGCCTCCAGTTCCTCGCGGTGGCGGGTGCGGGCCTCGCCGAGGGGGAGGCCGTACCGGGTGGTGAGCAGGGCGAACGGGGCGAGGAACGCCATCTTGGCCCACAGGGCCGCCGTCTCGTCCTCGACCACGCGGGCGACCGTACCGGCGGAGGCGAGGGCGGCCGCCAGGGCGTCGAGGCGGGCGCGGGGTACGCCGTCCCCGGCCAGGTCGATCTCCGTGAACGGGCTGCCGTGCTCGATCACGCCCGGCGCGACCCGCGTCGACTCCACGCGGATCACCGCCGGCGCGACCCGGTCGGGGCGGTAGCGGGCGCGCAGCCGCGCGGGGTGTTCGACGCCGTTCAGGAGCGGTACGACCAGGGCGTCCCCCAGGGTCTCGGGCGGCACCCGGGTGAGGGCGGCGCCGAGCGCGGTGTGCTTGACGGCGATCAGGCAGGCGTCCACCGGCTCGCGCAGCTCGGTGTCCGCCTCCACGGGGGCGGTGAACTCGCCGAACTGCCCGCTGCGGACCGTGATTCCGGTGCGGCGCAGGGTCTCGGCCGTTTCCTCCCGGGCCAGGCAGACGACGCGGTGGCCGGAGCGGGAGAGCAGCGCGGCGAGCAGGCCGCCGGTGCCGCCGGGGCCGAGGACGGCCACGGTGTGTCGGGTGGTCATGAGACTGTTCCTCTCGACGGTCGGCCCCGGGAGTCGGTGGCCGCCTTCGGCGCGATCCTGCCACCGGGGCGCGGTGTGCGCGAGACTGGGGGCATGTGCCGGAGTATCAAGACGCTGCGTCCGCCCGTGCTGCCCGGTGAGGCCACGCCGGAGGACATCCACGCGGCCGCGCTGCAGTACGTCCGCAAGGTCTCGGGGTTCCGGGCCCCCGCCGCCCACAACCGCGAGGCCTTCGACCGCGCGGTGGCCGCGGTGGCCGAGGCCACGGCCGAGTTGCTCGGGGAGCTGGAGGTGCGGGGCCGGTCGGTGCGAAGCGCCGGGTAGGGGCCGCCGGGGCGGGCGGTCACCGGCGCCGGCGAGGTGGCCGCTCCCCGAGGCGCGCGGCCCCCGTGGGGCATGTCCGGCAACTCGGGCGTGCGGCAGGGGGGTCGGGTCGCTCAAGGCATGATGAAGCGCATCCTCCGCTTACCCGCGGTGGATGCCCTTACGCCCCCGACGCCCCGGAGTTCCCATTGGTCGCCCCGACCCAGGACCCTCCCACGGTCTCCGTCGCCCTGGTCGGCGCCGGTCCGCGCGGAACCAGCGTGCTGGAACGTCTCTGCGCCTCCGCGCCCGAGCTGCTTCCGCCCGGTGTCCGGCTGACGGTCCATGTGATCGACCCGGCGCCGCCCGGCCCCGGCCGCGTCTGGCGGACCGCGCAGCCCGCCGAGCTGCTGATGAACACCGTGGCGAGCCAGGTGACGCTGTTCACGGACGACAGTGTCGACTGCTCGGGCCCGGTACGCCTCGGCCCCAGCCTGTACGAGTGGGCGGACGGAGAGGTGGGGCCGGACGACTACCCGACCCGCGCGCACTACGGCCGCTACTTGGAGTGGGTGTTCGCCAGGACCGTCCGTGAGGCGCCGGAGGCGATCCGCGTGAAGGTCCACCGGGCCCGTGCCGTACGGCTGGACGACGATCCCGCCGGCGACGGCCGTCAGATGCTCACCCTCGACGACGGCCGGGCGCTGTCCGGCCTGGCCGCGGTGGTTCTGGCCCAGGGGCATCTGCCCACCGCCGAGAGCGCGCAGGAGGGGAGCACCGCCGCGTACGCCGCCCGGCACGGCCTCGGCCACATACCACCCGCCAATCCGGCGGACGTGGAACTCGACGCCGTCCGGCCCGGTGAGCCGGTGCTGTTGCGCGGGCTGGGGCTCAACTTCTTCGACTACCTGGCCCTGTTCACCAGCGGCCGGGGCGGCCGCTTCGTCCCACGCGGAGGCGGAAGCGGGGATGGCGACGGCGACGGGGACGACGATGGCCGGGACGTCGGCGCCCTGCGCTATCTGCCCTCCGGCCGGGAGCCGCGCCTGTACGCCGGCTCGCGGCGCGGCCTGCCGTACCAGGCGCGCGGCGACAACGCCAAGGGCCCGTACGGCAGGCACACCCCGCTGCTGCTGACGCCGGGGGTGATCGCGGGCTTCCGCAGACGCGCCGCTTCCGGTGAGGCGCCCGACTTCCTCGCGGAGGTATGGCCGTTGGTCGCCAAGGAGGTGGAGACGGTCTACTACCGGGCCCTGATGCGCCGTACCGGCCGTACCGACTTCGCCGAGCGGTTCCTCGCCGTCCCCCACGGAGACCCTGGAGAGGCTCTGCTGCTGGACGAGTTCGGGGTCGGAACGCAGGAGCGGTGGTGCTGGGAGCGGGTCTCGCGGCCTTACGGGGAGCGGGAGTTCACGGGTCCGGGGGAGTGGCGGGCGTGGTTGCTGGGGCATCTGCGCGAGGATGCCGCGCAGGCCGCTCTCGGCAATGTGCGCGGCCCGCTCAAGGCGGCCCTCGACGTGCTGCGCGACCTGCGCAACGAGATACGGCTGGTGGTCGACCACGGAGGTGTGAGCGGTGCCTCCCGGCAGGCGCACCTGGACCGCTGGTACACCCCCCTCAACGCCTTTCTGTCCATCGGGCCGCCCCGGCGTCGCATCGAGGAGCTCGCGGCCCTGCTGGAGGCGGGCGTGGTGGAGGTGCTGGGCCCGCGCCTGCGGGTGCGGGCCGAGGCGCGGGCCTGGCTGGCGTCCTCTCCGGACGTGCCGGGCTCCGGCGTCCGTGTGACGACTCTCATAGAGGCCCGTCTCCCGGAGCCCGATCTACGGCGCACGGCGGACGAGTTGCTCGCCGGGCTGCTCGCGGAGGGCGGCTGCCGGCCGCACACGGTGGGCGGTTACGAGACCGGGGGGCTGGATGTGACCCAGCGGCCGTATCACCTGATCAATCGTCAAGGCATGGCACACCCACGGCGGTTCGCGTTCGGGGTGCCCACGGAGGGCGTGCACTGGGTGACGGCGGCGGGGGCCCGGCCGGGAGTGGATTCGGTCACGCTTTCGGATGCCGACGCGGTCGCGCGGGCCGCTCTGCGTGCGGCTACGTCCGGAACGGGGCCGCGAGCGGAGGTCCAGCCGTGGCCAAATGTTGAACTTGCAAGCATTGATTAGGCAGCCCTAACCTGGTGCTCCATTCGGTACCGCCGCCCCCACGACCGGCCATCCGCACCACACGTCCCCGGCCGGCCCGACCGACACCGAAGAGGAGAACCCCTCATGACCGCACGTCTCAACGCCGCTCAGCCCTATGCCCTCGGGCTCTTCCGCATCGTCGTGGGCCTGCTGTTCACCGTGCACGGCGCCGCCTCCCTCTTCGGCGTCCTCGGCGGTGCGGCGGGCACCCGGGGCGGCACCATCCCGTCCGGCACCTGGCCCGGCTGGTACGCGGCCGTGATCCAGTTGGTCGCCGGTGTCCTGGTGCTCCTGGGGCTCGGCACCCGCGGGGCCGCGCTGATCGCCTCGGGCTCGATGGCGTTCGCCTACTTCGACGTCCACCAGCAGGCCGCGCTGTGGCCCATCCAGAACGGCGGCGAACTGTCGGTCCAGTTCTGCTGGGCGTTCTTCCTGCTGGTCTTCACCGGCTCCGGCGCCTTCGGCCTCGACCGGCTCGTCGCCCGCCGCGCGGCCGAGGACGAAGATGCCGCCGCCGAGCGGACCGTGATAGCCGCCTGACACGTACGGCGCTCTGCCGGCGGGTACGGCGCCCTTCCCCGCTCCTGGGGGAAGGGCGGCGTCGTCCCGTGTGCGGCCGGCCCCGCCTACGACGCTCCGCCGAACGGCACGGTGAAGCAGGCCACCCGGGCGCCCTTCATGCCGGGCTCGCTGTGGATCACCACGGAGGACGCCTGGCCCTTGCGGAACGCCCAGGTGTGCTTGGAACTGGCGTGGCCCATGCCGGCACCGTCGGACTTGAAGTCCAGCCAGACCTCGTTCTTGTCGTTGACGTGGTGGGTGCTCGTGCCGGGCTTGTTCTGGTAGTGCTTGCCGGCGGCGGCGGGGTCGGTGCCGCAGGCCTTCTGGTGGATGTGGACGCCGAAGACATGGTCGGGCCGGACGCCGGCCAGGTGCAGGTCGACGGTCGTGGTGCCGTTCCGCTCGGTGTGCTGTCGGACGCGGATCCAGGAGGACGCCGGGACCAGGTTCCGGTCGTACGTCACCGCCGACGACTTCACGAGCGGGGTCGGCGGGGCGAACACGCCGACGCGCTCCAGTGAGAAGTCGTGGGCGCTTCCGCTCCCGCTCGCCAACAGGGCTGCGGCGAGGGCGCCCGCGTATACGGCTGCCACCATGATGTCCACCTATCTTCTGCGCTCATGCGCCGTCTCGTTGGATGTCTGCCGGATGCCTGCCGGTCTGCCTGATCCCGTGGACAGGCCACTCCTATTGCAAAGGGCGGGCAACGGCTGTGCCGCCGGGGCGCGGCCGATCGGGTGAGGGCATGCCCCGGCGGACACATGACCCTCCGTGCGCCGCTCAGGCCCCCCTCGGCGCTGCTGTCACATCCTCGGCGTACGCTGTACGGCTGTCTGTCAACGGGGGAACATCGGGAGTCGTCGTGTTCGAGAGTGTGGGGTCACTGGCCGCCGGGCCGTGGATCTACGCCGCGGTGGTCGTTTCCGTTCTGCTCGACGTGTTCGTGCCGGTGCTGCCGAGCGGGGTGCTCGTCATCACGGCGGCTACGGCAGCGGCGGCGGGGTCGGGCGCGGCCGGCCGGGTCGTGCACGCCGTGCCGGACCTGCTGGCCCTGGTCCTCTCCGCGGCGGCCGCCTCGGTCCTCGGCGATCTGGTGGCCTACCGCCTGGCCTGGCGGGGCGGCGAGCGGCTGGACCGGGCGATAGCCCGGTCCCGGCGCCTGACCACCGCGCAGGAACGTCTCGGCGAGGCCCTGGCCCGGGGTGGCGGCGCGCTGGTCGTGCTCGCCCGCTTCGCGCCGGCCGGCCGCTCGGTCGTCTCCTTCTGCGCCGGCGCCGCCCACCGCCGCGCCCGCGACTTCGTCCCCTGGTCCGCGCTGGCCGGTCTCTCCTGGGCCGCGTACAGCGTGGCCCTCGGCTACTACGGGGCTCAGTGGCTCGGCCCGACCTGGCTCGCCACGGCCGTGTCCCTGGTCGCGCTCTTCGGGGCGGGCGCGGTGGCGGGTTACTGGATGCGCCGCAGCCCGACTGCTTGAGGCGCCGCCGGACTGTGAGGGCCCCGGCTTCCCGGAGCGGCCGGCCGCACCGCGAGGTGGCTCCGCCCCCCGGACCCCCGGCCTGCGCCCCCCAGCACCCGACTCGGCCGGCCAAGAAGCGGCCGGCGCGAGCGCCTCGGTCGACCGTGAAGTGGCCCAAGGCAGTCGCCTCGGCCGGCCGGGGAGCCGCCCACGGGGCCGGCTCGGTCGCTCGAGAGGCGGCTCATCCGGCCGGCTGGGGCAGTCGTGAAGTGGCTCGCGGGTGGGCTCGGTCGGCGGGGGAGTGGCCCAAGGGGGTGGGCTCGGTCGCAGGGGAGTGACCTGGGGGTCGACTCGGTCGGCGTGAAGTGGCTCGCGGGTGGGCTGGGTCGGCGTGCAGTGGCCCGCGGGCGGGCTCAGTCGGCGTGAAGTGGCTCGCGGGTGGGCTCGGTCGGCGGGGGAGTGGCCCAAGGGGGTGGGCTCGCTCGCAGGGGAGTGGCCTGGGGGTCGACTCGGTCGGCGTGAAGTGGCTCGCGGGTGGGCTCGGTCGGCGGGGGAGTGGCCCAAGGGGGTGGGCTCGGTCGCAGGGGAGTGGCCTGGGGGTCGACTCAGTCGGCGTGAAGTGGCTCGCGGGTGGGCTCGGTCGGCGGGGGAGTGGCCCAAGGGGGTGGGCTCGCTCGCAGGGGAGTGGCTCGCGGGTCGACTCGGTCGGCGTGAAGTGGCCCGCGGGCGGGCTGGGTCGCAGGAAAGTGGCCCACGATCGGCTCGGTCGCAGGGGAGTGGCTCGCGGGTCGACTCAGTCGCCGTGAAGTGGCCCACGGGGGTCGCCTTGGTCGGCGGGGGAGTGGTCCGCGAAGGCGGCTTGCTCGGCCGGGGAGTGGGCCGCCCCCGGACACGGTCGGGTCCCGTCCGGGAATGCTCGGACCCTCCTCCCGTGACCGGAGGCTGTCCGGTTCGGTCAGCAGCCGGCCAGGTAGTTCGTCAGGGCGGACTTCTCGGCCGAGTCGACCGAGAGATCGTAGTAGTACTTCACCTGCACCCAGGCGCGGACGTAGGTGCAGACGTAGGCGGACCGGGACGGCACCCAGGTCGCCGGGTCCTGGTCGCCCTTGGCCTGGTTCACGTTGTCGGTGACGGCGAGGAGCTGGGGCCGCGTGACGTCGTTGGCGAAGGCCTGCCGCTGGGCGGTGGTCCACTTGCTCGCGCCGGAGTCCCATGCCTCGGCCAGCGGCACGAGGTGGTCGATGTCGACGTCGGACGGTGAGGTCCAGGTCGCCCCGTCGTACGGGGAGTACCAGCTGCCGCTGGTCGCGGTGCAGGCGGAGTCGGTGGTGACGTTCGAACCGTCCCGCTTGAGGATCCACTCACGGGTGTTGCACGTACCGGAGATCGTGATCCAGGTCGGGAAGAGGGAACGCTGGTAGCCGGTGCGGTTCTCGGTGGCGACGGTGAGCTGGGAGAGGTAGCTGCGAGCGGTGGCGGCGCTGACCGGCGTGGGCAGGGCGGCCGAGGCGCCGGGGGAGTTGAACAGGGCGACGGAAGCTATGAGAGCGGTAAGAGCGCCGAGTATGCTCAGCCGTCGACGCGCGTAGAACCTGGGCATGCGTGAACTCCCTGGTGGGGTGGGGGTGTTGGGCACGAGCGAGGGAATGGTTGCGAGGCCGTGTTGCCACAGGGTGAGCGCCCGGTAAGAAAATAGTGACGCGTTCATGCCACGACAAGGGCCATGACGGCTTCACGGCGGAACCTTCACATCCCGTACGATGGGGGGCGCAGAAGGGGAGTAGCTCTTCGCCGGACCGTCGACATACTGCTCAGCCAGCCTGAGCCGGCGCCCGGAGGCGGACCTTGCGCAGGCCGCCAGTGAGACCTTCGGCAAGCAGTGCACACCCGTGTCCCGCGACGCGGGTGCCCAGTGTGCTGCCGTGCCGGGGTGTCATCGTGTGACGTACCACACTCTCGGTGGGGCAGCCCCGACCGATTGAGGGACCTTGATCAGCATCACCGTGACGGCGCTCGTCTTCGGCGTCATCTTCCTCGCCGAACTGCCGGACAAGACCGCACTCGCCGGCCTCGTCCTCGGCACCCGCTACCGTGCGAGCTACGTCTTCGTCGGCGTCGCCGCCGCCTTCCTGCTGCACGTGGTGCTGGCCGTCGCGGCCGGCAGTGTGCTGACCCTGCTGCCCCAGCAGATCGTGCACGCGATCACCGGCGTCCTCTTCCTCGGCGGTGCCGCGATGCTCCTGCTGCAGAAGGGGGAGGAAGGGGAGGAGATCAGGAAGCCCGCCGACCAGTCCTTCTGGAAGGTCGCGGGCACGGGCTTCATGCTGATCCTCGTCGCCGAATTCGGTGATCTCACCCAGATCATGACCGCCAACCTCGCCGCCCGCTACGACAACCCGATCTCCGTCGGTCTCGGCGCAGTGCTCGGCCTGTGGGCCGTCGCCGGTCTCGGCATCGTGGGTGGAAAGGCCCTGATGAGGCGGGTGCCGCTGCGGTTGATCACGCAGATCGCGGCGCTGCTGATGCTCGCCCTCGGCGTGTGGAGCCTGTACGAGGCGGTGGCGGCCTGAGCACCGGCGCCCGGCCGGCGGCCGGGCCGGCCGAGCTGAACGGTCGGTGAACGCTTTCGGGATGCGGTGGCGGGATCCGCCCCCGGTTTTGTACCGTGGTGGAACAAAGTGGCTCCCGCCCGTTCTCCCTGACCGGCGGGCGGGGCCGCTTGGCCCTCCCCGTCAGGGTCTTCCCCGCCGGGTCTGTTCGTTCCTGGAGCTGCCGATGACGGCCACCGTCACGCCCACCGTCCTCCCCGCCCGCGCCCTCCTGCTCGACATGGACGGCACCCTCGTCAACTCGGACGCCGTCGTCGAGCGCATCTGGCGCCGCTGGGCCGAGCGGCACGGGCTGGACGGCGACGAGGTGATGCAGGTCGTCCACGGTCGCCAGGGTCACGCCTCCATGGCCGTACTGCTGCCCGGCCGGCCCATGGAGCAGAACCTCGCCGACAACGCCCGGATGCTCGCCGAGGAGACCGCCGACACCGACGGCGTGGTCGAGATCGCCGGTGCCGGCGCCTTCCTCGCCTCCCTGCGCGGTCTTCCGCACGCGCTGGTGACCTCGGCCGATGTGGCGCTGTCCACCGCGCGCATGAACGCCGCCGGGCTGCCGCTGCCGGAGGTCCGCGTCACCGCGGAGTCGGTCGGCGCGAGCAAGCCCGACCCCGAGGGGTTTCTGAAGGGTGCCGCCGAGCTGGGTGTGGAGCCGGGCGACTGCGTGGTCTTCGAGGACTCCGGGGCGGGGATCGCGGCGGGGCGCTCCGCCGGGATGACCGTGGTGGGCGTCGGGCCGCGGGCCGGTGCGCACGCCCCCGACGTGACCGTGCCCGACCTGACGCGGGTGCGGGCCGAGGCGGCGGGTGACGGGACGATTCGGGTGCACATCGGCTGACGTGGTGTCGGCCGCGCCTGCCGTCGGCGACCGTCTTCCGGTTGCGTGGCGGGGTGGATCGCCGTCGGCCGTAGGCGGTTCGCCTCCGCCGCCACCCTTCCCGTCCTCCAGGGGCTCCGCCCCTGAACTCCCCTCGGGACCCCCTCGGCCCGAACGGCCGACGGGCTGGGACTCCGCCCCGCTTCACGGTTCCCGTGTCTCCGCCTCCAGCCTCTCGCGCGTCGCCGGACCGTACACCCCGAGGGCGTCGCCGCGGATCCCGCGGGCCAGTTGGTAGGTGCTGACGGCGTCCTCCACCGTGCGGGTGAAGATTCCGCTGATCCGGTCGCCGTAGAGGTTCAACTGCCGCAGCCGCTCCTGGAGTTCGGTCACCTCCGGGCCCTGGTCGCCGCGTCGCAGCACCGGGGCGGCGGCGGGTGTGGTCCGTGGGGCCGCCGACGGGGTGGGGGAGGCCGGGCGGGACGTTTCGGCGGACGGGGCCGGGGTCGGGGGCGGCGACGTGGACGGCGTGGCCGACGGGCTCGGGCGGGTCGCCGAGGCGGAGGGCGACGGTACGGATGAGCGGGGCGCGGTGGGCGCGGCGGCCGCCGTCGGTGACGTCGGGTCCGGGGTGTTCACGTCCGGAACGCTCTCCCTGACCTCCTGGGCGGCCCGGTCCCGGGACGGCGTGTGGTACGAGAACAGCCCGCCGGCGAACCCGGCGACCGCCACGACGGCGACGCCGGCACCGGCGACCGACAGCAGGACGGTACGCGGGGGCCGCCGCCGACCCGGCTCCCCACCCTCGACCGCCACCGCCCCGAGCCCTTCATTCCCGTCACCCATGCTGCCGCCCCCGCCTGTTCCCGCCCACGTGTGTTCCTGCCGGGCGGACGGCCCGGGAACGGCAGGGACGGGCCGCGTCTCCGTCTCGGGCGGCGGGCCCGGCGTGGGCGGCAGCGGTGTGTGTCTCTCCGTGCCGGACAGCGGGTGGGGGGCGGTGACGTCTACATACGGTCGTATGCGCAGGGGGTCGAAGTCCTCCGCCGCTGCCGCCTCGGCCGCGCGGGTCTCGCGCAGGGCCTCGGCGGTGCGTTCGGCGCAGTCGCAGGAGGGGCTGCGGTCCGCGCCCCTCGGTGCCCCGCACTCCGGGCAGGCCTGGCCCTCGGATTCAGTCATGTGTTCGCCCCTCCCCTCGGGAACTTCAGAGCCTATGCGCACCTTCTTCGCATCCGCCGCCGGAAACGCGGGACTCAAGAGGCCATAAACGGTGACAACCACCACGATGGAAGAGGTGTACCCGAGCCCCGGGAGGTCTCCATGGCCCTGGACGCGCACGGCACGGAGAAGGACATCAGGGCCGCCGAGCACGTCTCCGGCAACGTGTTCGTCCCGATCGGCGCCCTGCTCCTCGGGCTGCTGCTGGCCGCGCTCGACCAGACGATCGTGTCGACCGCGCTGCCGACGATCGTGAGCGACCTCGGCGGCCTCGAGCACCTGTCCTGGGTGGTCACCGCCTATCTGCTGGCCTCGACCGCCGCGACCCCGCTGTGGGGCAAGCTCGGTGACCAGTACGGCCGGAAGAGGCTCTTCCAGACCGCCATCGTGATCTTTCTCATCGGCTCGGCGCTGTGCGGCATGGCGCAGAACATGCCCGAGCTGATCGCGTTCCGCGCGCTGCAGGGCCTGGGCGGCGGCGGGCTGATGGTGCTGTCCATGGCGATCGTCGGTGACATCGTGCCGCCGCGGGAACGCGGGCGCTACCAGGGGCTGTTCGGAGCCGTCTTCGGCGCCACCAGCGTGCTGGGGCCGCTGCTCGGCGGACTGTTCACCGAGCAGCTCAGCTGGCGCTGGGTGTTCTACATCAATCTCCCCGTCGGGATCGTCGCGCTCGCCGTGATCGCCACGGCCCTGCGCATCCCGCGCCGCACCGCCCACCACGTCGTCGACTACCTGGGGACGTTCCTGATCGCGGCCGTCGCCACGTGCCTGGTGCTCGTCGCCTCCCTGGGCGGGACCACCTGGGCGTGGGGCTCGGCGCAGATCATCGGGCTCGCCGTGCTGGGTGTGCTGCTGGCCGTGGCGTTCGTCGCCGTCGAGCGGCGGGCCGCCGAACCCGTCCTGCCGCTCAAGCTGTTCGGCATCCGCACCTTCACCCTCGCCGCCGTGATCAGCTTCATCGTCGGCTTCGCCATGTTCGGCGCGATGACCTATCTGCCGACGTTCCTGCAGGTCGTGCACGGCATCTCACCGACCCTGTCCGGCGTGCACATGCTGCCCATGGTCGTCGGACTGCTGCTGTCGTCCACGATCTCCGGGCAGATCGTCAGCCGCACCGGCCGCTGGAAGGTCTTCCCGCTCGCCGGCACCGGCGTCACCACCGTCGGCCTGCTTCTGCTGCACCGCCTCGACGAGCACAGCTCGACCGCCGAGATGAGCGCCTGCTTCTTCGTGTTCGGCCTCGGTCTGGGCCTGGTCATGCAGGTCCTCATCCTGATCGTGCAGAACGCGGTGTCGTACGAGGACCTGGGCGTCGCCACCTCCGGCGTGACCTTCTTCCGCTCCATCGGCGCCTCCTTCGGCGTGGCCATTTTCGGCACGGTCTTCGCGAGCCGCCTCGGTGCCAAGCTCGCCGCCGCCTTTCGAGGCGCGAACCTGCCGCCCGGCACCAGTGCGAACGCCCTGAAGTCCGACCCCCGGGGCATCGCCGCGCTGCCGCCCGCCCTGCGCCCGGCGGCCCTGCACGCCTACGCGTCGGCCATCACCGACGTCTTCCTCTACGCCGCCCCCGTCGCCGTTGTCGGCTTCCTGCTTGCCTGGTTCCTGAAGGAGGACCGGCTGCGCGGCTCGGTCACCGCGCCGGACGCCTCGGAGACCATCCCGCCCAACCCGGTCGAGCGGTCCTCCTACGACGAGTGCTGCCGGGCGCTGTCCCTGCTCGGCACCCGTGAAGGCCGCCGGGAGGTCTACCGGACGATCACCGAACGGGCCGGGTACGACCTGCTGCCCGCCACCAGCTGGATGCTGCTGCGCATGCGCAAGTACGGCTCCATCGAGCCGGGAGTGCTCGCCGAGCGCAGCCCCGTCCCGCTCGACGCCGTCCTCGCCGCCGCCCGCCAGGTCGAGGAACGTCATCTCGCCGAACGCCGGGGCCTGGAGCTGTACTTGACCGAGCCGGGCCGCGAGGTCGCCGAACGGCTCGCCAAGGCCCGCGAGGAGTCCCTCGCCGAACTCCTCGGCGACTGGTGGCGGCCCGGCCGTTCCGCCGACCTCACCAGGCTCGTCAGGGAGCTCACCGGCGAACTGTGCGGAACCGAGCGCGAACGCCCCCACGACGCGACGAGCACCGAGGTCAGTTGAGGGCCAGCTCCTTGCGGAACCAGTGCTCGGCGTAGACGTCGTCGTTGTGCGGGCCGGTCTCCGTGTAGCCGAGGCGGGCGTACAGGGCGCGGGCCTCCACCAGGTCGCCGCGGGTGTCCAGGATCAGTCGCCGGGCGCCGAGGGCGCGGGCGGCCTCCTCGGCGGCGGCCACCAGCAACGGGGCGCCGCCTGTGCCGCGCACGTGCTCGTACACGAACACCCGGGTCAGTTCCGCCGTGTCCGGTGCCAGCAGCCGTACCCCCGCGCAGCCGGCGGGCTCACCCGCGTACCGGCCCATGAGCAACTGCCCGATGGGTGGCGCGAGTTCGGTGCCGGTGGCGGCCGCGATCCCCCGTTCCAGCTCGGCGGGGTCGGTGCGACGGCCCTCGTGCAGCAGGTACCAGCGGTCACTGACCTCCGTGTAGTACGCCCGCCACAGCGCGGCGGCGGCCGGGGAGTCGTACGGTTCCGGGGCGATCGTCCATGTCATGCCGGCCATTGTCGGGAGGTGTCCCGCACCCGGCACAACCGGATATGCGTGACCTCGGGGAGTCCGGCCGGCCGGGGAGACGTCCTTGTCCCCGGCCGCCCGGCGGACCGGCTCCAGGGCGTGCGCCGGTCCTCGGCGACGAAGGGGAACGTGGAGCCTTCGCGGACCAGGGCGCGCGGCACCGGTGCGTGACGACGTGGACCGGCAGGTGGAACGGCGACGTATCCGTCCGGCGGCATGGCCGGCCCGCGATGACGGCACACTGTCCGGCGTGAACCGCACCGACCGTCTCTACGCCCTCGTCGAGGAGCTGCGCGCCGCCGCTCCCCGGCCCCGCAGCGCCCGCGCGCTCGCCCGGCGCTTCGAGGTCAGTGTCCGCACGATCGAGCGGGACCTGGCCGCGCTGCAGCAGTCAGGGGTGCCCATCCACGCCGAGCCGGGCCGCAGCGGCGGGTACGTGCTCGACCGGGAGCGGACACTGCCGCCGCTGACCATCACCCCGGCCGAGGCGACCGCCCTCGCGGTCGGGCTGCACGCGCTGGCCGGGACGCCGTTCGCCGCGGACGCCCGCGGCGCGCTGCACAAGGTGCTGGCCGTGATGCCGGAACGGGAGCGCAAGGCGGCGGTCGAGCTGACCGAGCGGGTACGGCTGCTCGTCCCGGCCGCCCGTCCCGCGCGGCCCGCCGGACCCGTGGTGCCCGCGGCGCTGCGGGAGGCACTGACCGCGGGCCGGGTGCTGCGCCTCGACTACTCCGACGCCGCGGGCCGGATCACCGCGCGGGACGTGGAACCGCTCGGCTTCCTCGGCGGAGCGGAGCACTGGTATCTGGCCGGCTGGTGCCGGTTGCGGGACGCGCCGCGCGGCTTCCGGCTGGACCGGGTCCGCGCGGCGACGGCCCTGGACGAGCGGACCCCGCAGCGCACCGTCGACCTCGCCGCGCTCGACACCCTCGGCGCCGACGCCGTACCGCTCGACGCGGCGACCGTGATGTGACGGCAATCACCGACAGGGGGCTGTCGCGGACCGGGCGCAGGCTGACGCCCATGACAACGACATCGGCATCGACAACCGCATCGGCGACGACCGGCACCCCCCTCACCTCGGCCACCGGCGCCGCCCTCTTCGACCGCTGGACCGCGCTGTGGAACGGCGACTTCAGTGACCCGGAGGCCTTCCTCGCTCCCGACTTCCGCGTCCGCCTCGCCAACGACCCCGAGAGGGGTGCGGAGACCGACGAGGTGTACGGCCCTGCCGGGATCGTCGGACTGGTCTCCGCCTTCCGCGAGGAGAAGCCCGGACTGCGGTTCGTCGTCGACGGCCCGCCGGTGGTCGACGGCGACCTCGGCCGGGCCGCCTGCTGCTGGTACGTGATCCTGGCGGACGGTTCGCAGAAGAGCGGGATCGATCTGCTGGAGGTGGTGGACGGGCGCGTTTCGGCCGTCTGGTCGGTGACCGGGGTGCGCCGCTTCGCGCGCTGATCACCGTTTGCCGCTCCCCTTCCGGGTCACCCGGAAGGGGAGCCGGCCAGTGGGGCCGGTCCGACCGGAAGGCAACCAGGCAACCATGTCCACAGGCATGATTGTGTTGACAGTGATCGTGGCGGTCGCGGTCGTCGCGGCGGCCATCGCCCCCACGCTCCGCGGCCGCGGACGGCGCGGCGGGGCCGGCCTGAAGCGGCGCTTCGGGCCCGAGTACGAGCGGGCCGTGGCCCTGCACGACGGGGACACCAAGGCGGCCGAACGAGAACTGGCCGAACGCGTGGAACGCCACGGCGAGCTGCGGGAACGGCCACTGGACGCGGCGGGGCGGGAACAGTACGAGGCCCGCTGGACGGCCGTGCAGGAACACTTCGTCGACTCGCCGCGGCAGGCGGTGGCCGAGGCCGACCGGCTGCTCGCGGAACTCGCCGTCGCGCGCGGCTATCCGGACGGCGGGCACTACGAGGAGCAGCTCTCCGCGTTGTCCGTGCACCACGCCGACCACGTGGACGGCTATCGGCGGGTGCACCGGGTGGCCCGCGCCGGGGCGAGCGACGCGATGACCGAGGCCGGCTCGGGGACCGAGGAGATGCGTACGGCGCTCGTCGGCGCCCGGGCCCTCTTCGACGACCTGACCCACTCCGCCCCGGAGCCGGGCCGCCACCGCGCGACCTCCCCGGCCTCGTGGGCCTTCAACAGGAGCCATCCGAAGGAGAGTTGACCGAGATGTCGGACAGGACGAGCGGCTCCGGCGGCGAGCGTCCGAGCGGCCGTTTCAGCCGGCCGGCGGACGAGGACCGGGCTCCGGAGGAGGCGGCACCCGGCCGCCGCATGCCAAGGGAACCGCTGCCGGAGGAACGCCTCCCCGGGGAACCCGCACCACCGCCCGGAACCTCCCGCCTCCCCGGCTCGGCGGGCCCCGGCAGAGAGGGCCTGACAGCCGACGACCGCGCCCCCGAGGACACACCTCCGCACCGCGGCCAGGCCCGGACGCCGGGCGAGGGCGGCATCCCCGACGCGAGCTGGGGGCCTGGCCAGGGCCAGGTGCCCGACGAAGGCGCAATGCCGGACGGGAGCCGGATGCCCGGCGGAGGCCGGATGGCCGGCGAGACGTGGAGGTCCGGTGCGGGCCGTGGGCCTGGCGAAGGCTCCATGCCTGGTGAGAGTGGTGTGCCCGGCGAAGGCCGGATGTCCGGCGAGAGCCGCGCGGGATACGAGCGGTGGAGTGGGGGCGGGGAATCGATGCCGGACGACGGGCTGGGGGTGCCCTCCTCGGGGGAGGTGAGCGGACGCGAGGCGCATACGAGTGAGTCGGCGGCGCCGGATGCCTGGCCGACGGCCGGGAGCCGCAGGGGATCGGCCGGGGCCACCGCTTCCGCGGGTGCGCCGGGGGCCGTCGGGGAGGTCGCTCCCGGGCCCTCCGGTACCGGCGCGCCGCTCCTGGCGCACGACGAGACGGACCGCTGGGAGCAGCGGATGCGGCAGCTTGCCGTCGGGTTCGTGGACGAGCCCCGGCGCGCGGTCGAGCAGGCGGACCACGTGCTGGAGGAGATCGCGGGGCGCTTCGAGGAAGCCGTCGACCGGCGCCGGCGCACGCTGCGCCGGTCCTGGGAGGCCTCCGAGGACCGCGGCCCGGGCTCCGACACCGACACCGAGCAGCTCAGGCTGGCCCTGCGGGACTACCGTGAGCTGGCCGACCGCCTGCTACACCTCTGACGCACCCCACGCCGCGTCCGACCGCGGCGCCTCACCCTTGGCGGCAGCCCTGCGCTGCCGCCACTCGCGTACGACCTCCTCGATGTCGTACGGCTTCCTGCCCAGCGGAGGACCGGGCGGCGGCTTGAACATCATGTCCTTGATCTTGACGTTGACGTCCTCGATCAGCTTTCGGACGATGCGCTCCGAGGGCGCCGCGTAGGCCGCCGCCAGCGCGTCCTCGGCCTCCCTGCGCAGGGCCAGGGCGGGCGGCAGCACGGACAGACCCTCGCGCGCCATCTTCCGCTTGATCCACCACAGTTCGTCGTAGGTGGAGTCGACCTCGGCGGGCAGCGGCCGGCCCGTGCCCGGCAGCCGCTCGAACTCGCCCCGCCCCTGTGCGTCGCGGATCTGCTTGTCGACCCAGTTCTCGAACGGCACACCCGGTGGCTTTCGCTCGGTCATGAACCCATTGTGCCGGACGCGGCCCGGCCGGGCGTTTTATCATGCGGCGGCGGTACGCCAATCCGGCCGCCGTACCAGGACGTCCCAGACGTCGCGGACGTCGGACGCCGAACGTCGCAGGGGGAACGCTCGTGCTCGAACTCACCATGGCCACCGTGTCCGGGGCCGACGCCGGTGCCACGGCCGGCATGACGATGGCCGAGGCGCCGAGCGAGCCGGGTGCCGTGCTCCGGGTCGGCCGGGACGCGTCCATGTGCCGGCTGGCCACCCCGGAGGACTGGCTGTTCGTCTCCCGTGTGCACCTGGAGTTCCTGTGCGGCCCCGACGGCGGCTGGCAGTTGTCCTGGCTGCGCGGTTCACAGGCCGAGCCGTCGTCCGAAGTCCGGCTCGTGGTCGGGGAGTACGCGCAGCCCCTCGGCTACGGCGCGACGGTACGGCTGCCGCACGGCGGGTCCGGCGAGATCGTCGTCCAGGACCGCACCGCACCGCGCAGCGTCAACGTCGGCTTCTACCACGAGGCCTGAGCCCCACACCGGGGCACGGGGCGCCGGCTCAGGCCAGCACGCGGGCCAGCGCGAACCCGTCGTAGCCCTTGCTGCCGACCGTCTGGAGAGCCGTACCGCTCAGCCTCGGGTGGGTGGCGATCAGCTCGATCGCGGCACGGGTGCCCACGACGTCGGGCTCGGTGCTGCCCGGGTCGGCGACCCGGCCCCCACGCACCACGTTGTCGACGACGATCAGGCTGCCGGTGCGGGTGAGCCGCAGCGCCCACTCCACGTAGTGCGCGTTGTTGGCCTTGTCGGCGTCGATGAACACCAGGTCGAACGGGGCCGGGTTCTCGTCGGCGAGCTTGGGCAGCGACTCCAGGGCCGGGCCCACCCGCACCTCCGCGATCCGGTCCAGACCGGCCCGGGCGAGGTTCCGGGCGGCCACCTCGGCGTGCTTGGCGTTGTACTCCAGCGACACGAGCCTGCCGTCCTCGGGCAGGGCCCGGGCCAGCCAGATCGTGCTGTAACCGCCGAGGGTGCCGATCTCCAGGATGTGCCGCGCGCCCTGCACCTGGGCGAGCAGATGGAGGAACTTCCCCTGTGCCGCCGTGACGGCGATGTGCGGCAGCCCGGCGGCGTCGTTCTCGCGCAGGGCCGCCTGCAGCGCCTCGTCGTCGGGGGCGAGTTGGCTGATGAAGTAGTCGTCGACGTCGTCCCAGAGCTGGGAGTCGCTCATGGTCCTGCTGCCTTTCCCGAGTGCCTGCCCTTCCCGCCGACATCGTCTCAGCCGACGGACGCCGACGTGGTGATCATCGACGGATTCACCGGCCGCCGGAGCGGCGTACGAACGATCACGGCGACGACGGCTCCGACCAGGAGCAGGCCGTCGCCGGCCGTGAGCAGCCGGGCCGGCACCCCGGCGATCTCCCGCGGCCGGGCCGTCGTGGATCCCCTGGCGGGCCCGGGTGCCGGCGCGGCTCGCGTCCCCGGAGATCCGGGCCGGCGCGGGGAACCGCGCGGTCTGCCGCCGTGCACCCGCACCGGCACGCTCCCGCACCCTACGGCGCTATCGCCGCTCCACCGCCGGAGCAGAGCCCGGCAACGGCCGTCCCGCCGATTCCGACATCCGCCACACGGCGAAGCCGCCCACGACAGCCGCGGCCATCATGTAGTAGGCGGGCATCATCATGTTCCCCGTCGCCCCGATCAGCGCGGTGACCACCAGCGGCGTCGTCCCGCCGAACAGCGACACCGAGACGTTGAACCCGATGGACAGCGACCCGTACCGCACCCGCGTCGGGAAGAGCGCGGGCAGCGCGGCCGGCATGGCCGCCGTGAAGCAGACCAGGAGAAGGCCCAGCGCGCCCATGCCCAGGCCGACGGCGAGCAGGCTGCCCTGGCGGATCAGCAGCAGGGCGGGGACGGACAGGAAGAGGAAGCCCGCGCAGCCCGCGGCGATCAGCGGGCGGCGGCCGACCCGGTCGGTCAGGGCGCCCGCGAACGGCTGGACGATCATCATCAGGGCCATCACGCCCAGCACCACCAGCAGGCCGTGCGTCTCGTCGTACTTCAGCTCACTCGTGAGGTAGCTCGGCATGTACGACAGCAGCATGTAGTCGGTGACGTTGAAGACCAGCACCAGGGCCATGCACAGCAGCAGGGCCTTCCACTGGCCGGTGATCATCTCGCGCAGCGGCACCTTGGGGCGGGACGACTCCGCCTTCTCCACCTCCGCCGCGAAGGCCGGGGTCTCCTCGAGGCGCATCCGCAGGTAGAGGCCGATGATGCCCATCGGGCCCGCGATCAGGAACGGGACGCGCCAGCCCCAGGACACCAGGTCGTGCGAGGACAGCAGCGCGGTCATCAGGGTGACCAGGCCGGCACCGCCGATGTACCCCGCCAGCGTGCCGAACTCCAGCCAGCTGCCGAAGAAGCCGCGTTTCTTGTCGGGGGCGTACTCGGCGATGAAGGTCGACGCCCCCGCGTACTCACCGCCCGTCGAGAAGCCCTGCACCAGCCGGGCGGCCAGCAGGAGCAGCGGCGCGCCCACGCCGATCGTCGTGTACGACGGGATCAGGCCGATCGCGAACGTGCCCGCCGCCATCATGATCATCGTGAGGGCGAGGACCTTCTGGCGGCCCACGCGGTCGCCCAGCGGGCCGAAGACCATGCCGCCGATCGGCCGGACCAGGAAGGCCGCCGCGAAGGCGCCGAAGGTCGACAGCAGCTGGGCGGTCGGGTTGCCCGAGGGGAAGAAGACCTTGCCCAGGGTGACCGCGATGTAGCTGTAGACACCGAAGTCGAACCACTCCATCGCGTTGCCGAGCGCGGCCGCCTTCACGGCGCGCCTGACGAGCGCGGGGTCGGTGACGGTGACGTCGCGGGCCTTGGTGGCCCGCCGGGTCTTCAGGGACGGGGAGACGGCTGTGGCGGTCGCCAAAACGGGGCTCGCCTACCTTTCGACGGGGACAGGGACGCGGTCCGTACGGCGGCGCTGCCGGGAATCGGGCCGAAAGCAGACCATAGGGGGACTTCGGCCCCTTACGGCGCGTACGCATTCAGCTGCAGTGTGCAGCCAAAGGGCGCATACGCAGGAACGTCTGCCCGCCTGCGGCGAGGTATGCGGTTTCCTGGCTGTGATCCTTGTCGCGCCCCGGAACCGCAACCGCAGACGTCGCCGACGGTCGTCATCCGGCCAAAAGAAGGAAGGACGTCAGGTGAAGCGGGGGTTGCCTGCGTCCTTCTGTGAGGGCTGGGAGCCTCCTAGGGTTCTCAGGACGATTCCGGCATGACCGGCGCCGGAAAACACGACGGGGCGGGAGGCCGACGAGGCGTGGGGGACGTGGAGCACAGCGGGCGACCGGCGGACACCACCTTCGGCGGCGCCCCGCCCGAAACACGGCTGCGCGCGGCCCGGCTCGCCCTGTGGGCGGTGGCCGCGGTCCTCGCCGTACGGCAGCTGGCCACGGTCCTCAACACGCCGAGCGGCGAACGGCTGACCGACCTGGAGACCTGGGTCGGCCCCCACGGCGTCCTGCACGTGAAGGGTTCGATCTACGACTCCACCCGGTTCACCGGCACCCCCTTCGGCGGCCTGGTCCTCAAGCCGCTCACCCACTCCGCGCAGGCCGCCCTCGGCTGGGGCTGGACCTTCGGCACGCTGCTCCTTGTCGTCGCCCTCGGCCTGGTGGCGGCCCGCGCGCTGCCCCAGCCGGTCGGGCGCCGCACCTCCCTGCTGGCCACGCCGGTCGCGATCAGTCTGCTCATGCTGTCGTTGCCGGTCCGCAACGCCCTGTGGCTGGGCCAGACCAGCATCGTCCCGGTGCTGCTCGTCCTGCTCGGCTGCTTCACCGGTCGCAGTGAGCGGCAGGGCGGAGTGTGCACGGGCCTGGCCGCCGCCCTGCAGCCGACCCTGCTGCTCTTCGCCCCGCTGCTGTGGTTCACCGGCCGCCGCCGGGCCAGCGGCACCACGGTCGGCACCTTCGCCGCCTGCACCGCGCTGGCCTGGGCGGCGCTGCCGCACGACTCGTACACGTACTGGGTGCACCACATGGCCGGGGTGGGCCTCGGCGGCAAGGCCGACGCCCTCGGCAACCAGTCCCTGCACGGCGCCCTGCTCCGCCTCGGCCTGACCGGCCCGCTGGAGATCGCGCTCTTCCTGGTGCTGAGCGCCGCCGTCACCGCCGTCGCCCTGCGCCGCGCCGTCCACTACGCCCACGACGGCCAGCTGCTGCTCGCCGTCGCCATCACCGGCTGTGCCGTCGTCGCCGTCTCACCCACCGCCTGGCAGCACCAGCTGCTGTGGGTGCTGCTCGCGATGGTCGGCCGGGTCGGCAGGCGGGTTTCCGGCCGGTACGTCTGGCCGGTCGCGATGGTACTGGTGACGACCCTGCCGGCGAAGATGATGGTGCCGAACATGCCGGTGATGTATCCGCTGCGCGACAACCTTGTCCTGCTCGTGGCGCTGGCCGCCGCCACGGCCGTCCCCTTCCTGTCCCGGACGTCCCCCCTTTTCCAGCGGCCGGTCCCGGCGGAGTACGCGCCGCCGGTCCCGGCGCGCTTGCGGGGCGTCCCCCTGGCGCCCTTCCTGCGCCGCGTCGTCACCCGCCCGAACCTCCTGCTGGAACTGCTCCTCATGCGGGCCGTGTACGCCGTCTACCAGCGGGTCCGTCTCGCCGTGACCGGCGGCACCACCTCCGGCGGCCGGGCGCGGGCCGAGCGCCACGGGCACACCGTGCTGGGCATCGAGCGGTTCCTGCACATCGACATCGAGCACTGGGCCAACCACACCGTCGCGAAGATCGGCTGGCTGCGGGACCTCTTCGGCTTCTACTACGAGTCATTCCACTTCGTGGTCCCGCTGACGGTCCTCGCCGTCCTGTACTGGCGCCGCCCCGTCGACTACCGCTGGGCCCGCGCCTCCCTCGGCTTCGCCACCTTCCTCGCCCTCCTCGGCTTCTGGCTCTTCCCGCTGGCCCCGCCGCGCCTGATGCCCGGCCTCGGCTTCATCGACACCGTGTACGGGCCCCAGGACCTCGCCCACCCGGACTACGGCGCGATGACCGCCGTCACCAACCAGTACGCGGCGATGCCCTCCCTGCACTTCGGCTGGTCCCTGTGGTGCGGTGTCGTCATCGCCGTGGTGGCGCCCCGCCGGTGGATGAAGGCGCTGGGGCTCCTGCACCCGCTGATCACGGTCTCCACGATCGTGGCGACCGCGAACCACTGGGTGCTGGACGCGGTGGGCGGCGCGGGCCTGGTGGGTGCCGGGTTCGCGCTCGTGTACCTGCTGACGGGACCGCGCAGGGTGGCCACGGGGCTCGACGGCGCGCTCGAGCGGGAACATCCGAACCGCTTCGAAACACATGTACGTTGAACTCGCGTTCCTGTGAGGTGTCCGTGTCGGAGCGGGACAACCGAGCCGAGGCACTCCGAGGACTTCCGCAACAACGACCAAACGAAGTCCGAGACCCGCTTCTGCCCTACGACCGCTGTCAGTTGCCGGTCGACGACCTCTACCTGGGCGCTGTGCAGCGATCCCCGGGGCGAGGGCGGCACCCATGTGGCCTGCCCCGTGGCGGCCCACTCCGGGGACGGCCGTCCGGCCGACGAACCGACAGGCCCGGCCCTGCCGCTGTCGGACCTGGGGAACCGGCGCACCACCACGGAACTCGCCCGGCGCAACCACATGAGCGCGTCGACCGTTTCCTGTCATCTGCTCCGGCTGTACCGGGTCGGTCTGCTGCACCGGACCCGTGAGGGCAGCGATCGCCGCCAGCTCAGCCCAGCCCGCACTCGAACCAGACCGTCTTCCCGCCGGCCGGCCACGGTGACACCCCCCACTTGTCGACGACGGCATCGAGGAGACCGAGGCCCCGGCCGTTCTCCGCGTCGTGATCGAACTCGTCTGCCCGGCGGGGAAGGTGGGGGAACCCGTCGCTCACCTCGGCCCGTACGCCCGCCGTCTGCCGCGCGAGCAGGAGGGTGCAGCGGCGGTCGGGCACATGCCGTACGACATTGGTGACCAGCTCGCTGACGCCCAGTTCCACGGCGAACGTCAGCTCCGCCAGCTCCCACTCGTCCAGCAGTGAGCGGACGATCCGGCGGATGTGGCGTACCGAGTGCTCGCCGACGGTGAGCCGCATGCGGTACTGGGGGGTGTGGGGAATGTCGAGGTTCACAGGACGAGGCTGACCTGGCGTCACCACCCTGGGCTACCTCGCGAACACAACGCGTCCGAGAGGGGACTTGCCGTGGTGGACGTCAGTGCCCCCGACCCGGGCGCCTCACCGCTCGACTGCGACGGCTTCGAGACGCGCCGCTGCTGTCGCCGAACCGGCAGAAGCCGCTGTCGCGTCCGCGACCCCAAGGCCCCGGCGGGACCGGTCCTCACGATCGACCCCGCCACCCTCACCACCTTCGCGAACCGGGCCGCTACAGCCGCTGGATGATCGTCCCGGTCGCCAGTCCGCCGCCCGCGCACATGGTGATGAGGGCGAACTCCTTGTCCGTGCGCTCCAGTTCGTGCAGGGCGGTGGTGATCAGGCGGGCGCCCGTCGCGCCCACCGGGTGACCGAGGGCGATCGCACCGCCATTCACGTTGACCTTGTCCAGGTGCTGTTCGAAGACCTGGGCCCAGCTCAACACCACCGACGCGAAGGCCTCGTTGATCTCGACCAGGTCGATGTCCTTCAGGGACATCCCGGCCTTCCCCAGCACCGCGCTCGTCGCGTCGATCGGGCCGTCCAGGTGGAAGTGCGGGTCGGCGCCGACGAGTGCCTGGGCGACGATGCGTGCCCTCGGCTTCAGCTTCAGGGCGCGAGCCATGCGCTTGGAGGCCCACATGATGGCCGCCGCGCCATCGGAAATCTGCGACGAGTTGCCCGCCGTGTGGACGGCCGTCGGCATGACCGGCTTCAGACCGGCCAGCGCCTCCGGGGACGTGTCCCGCAGTCCCTCGTCCTTGTCGACCAGCCGCCACATGCCCTGACCGGCGTACTGCTCCTCCTCGGTGGTCGGCACCTGGACGGCGAACGTCTCACGCTTGAAACGTTCCTCCGCCCAGGCGAGGGCCGCCCGCTGCTGGGAGAGCAGGCCCAGCGCGTCGACGTTCTCGCGGGTCAACTCCCGGCGGCGGGCGATGCGTTCGGCCGCCTCGAACTGGTTGGGGAGGTCGACGTTCCACTCGTCGGGGAACGGCTTGCCGGGGCCGTGCTTGGAGCCGGAGCCCAGCGGGACCCGGGACATCGCCTCGACGCCGCAGCTGATGCCGACGTCGATCACGCCTCCGGCGACCATGTTGGCCACCATGTGCGAGGCCTGCTGTGAGGAGCCGCACTGGCAGTCGACGGTCGTGGCGGCCGTCTCGTAGGGGAGGCCCATGGCCAGCCAGGCGGTGCGCGCGGGGTTCATGGACTGTTCGCCGGCGTGGGTGACCGTGCCGCCGACGATCTGCTCGACGGCGTCGGCGGGGATGCCGGTGCGGCCGAGGAGTTCACGGTAGGTCTCGCCCAGGAGATAGGCGGGGTGCAGATTGGCGAGCGCGCCGCCGCGCTTGCCGATCGGGGTGCGTACGGCTTCGACGATCACGGGTTCGGCGGCCATGGGTGCGGGTCCTCTCCGAGAGGGCTCTCCTCCAGAACTAGTACGCGTTCTAGTTCTGCTCAGCAGTCTGCTGACGTGATGTCCACCACCGCAAGGGTCTTGCAGGTGCCGAAGTTTTGATCTGCACGAATTCCGCACGGATTGGGGTCGCCGTGCCTCTTGCTACTTGTAGAACCCGTTACTACCTTCACGGCACCCGCTGATGGGCCGTCAGAACTCGACGACGGGAGCCGCCGATGCACTGCCCCGCGCTGCCCGACGGGTTCGATCTGACCGATCCGGACCTGCTGCACCACCGCGTGCCCCTGCCCGAGTTCGCCGAACTGCGCCGCACCGAGCCGGTCCGCTGGATCGCGCAGCCGCACGGCATTGCGGGCTTCGCCGACTCCGGCTACTGGGCCGTGACTCGGCACGCGGACGTCAAACACGTCTCCACGCACCCGGAACTCTTCTCCTCCACCGTCAACACCGCGATCATCCGCTTCAACGAGCACATCGAGCGCGACGCGATCGACGCGCAGCGGCTGATCCTGCTCAACATGGATCCTCCGGAACATACGCGGGTGCGGCAGATCGTGCAGCGGGGCTTCACGCCACGTTCCATCCGCGCCCTGGAGGACCGGCTCCGCGCGCGTGCCGAGGCCATCGTGGCGGGTGCCCGCGCCCGCTCCGGGCCCTTCGACTTCGTCACCGAGGTCGCCTGTGAACTGCCGCTCCAGGCCATCGCCGAACTGATCGGCGTACCCCAGGAGGACCGGTCCAAGATCTTCGACTGGTCCAACAAGATGATCGCCTACGACGATCCCGAGTACGCCATCACCGAGGAGGTCGGCGCACAGTCTGCCGCCGAGATCATCGCCTACGCGATGAACATGGCCGCCGAGCGCAAGCGGTGCCCGGCGCACGACATCGTGACGACGCTGGTCGCGGCGGAGCACGAGGGCAACCTCAACTCCGACGAGTTCGGCTTCTTCGTGCTGATGCTGGCGGTGGCCGGGAACGAGACCACCCGCAACGCCATCACCCACGGCATGCACGCCTTCCTCACCCACCCCGTCCAGTGGGACCTCTTCAAGCGCGAGCGCCCGGCCACCACCGCCGAGGAGATAGTCCGCTGGGCGACCCCGGTCAACGCCTTCCAGCGGACGGCCACCCAGGACACCGAGTTGGGCGGGGCCGAGATAAAGAAGGGCGACCGGGTCGGGCTGTTCTACGCCTCCGCCAACCACGACCCCGAGGTCTTCACCGACCCCGACGCCTTCGACATCAGCCGCGACCCCAACCCCCACCTCGGCTTCGGCGGTGGCGGCCCCCACTACTGCCTGGGCAAGTCCCTGGCGATCCTGGAGATCGACCTGATCTTCAGCGCGCTCGCCGACGCCATGCCGGGCCTGCGGCTGGCCGACGAGCCCCGGCGGCTGCGCTCGGCCTGGATCAACGGGGTCAAGGAGCTCCAGGTCACCACCGGCTGACCCGGCGGGTCGGCCCACCCCGAGGGAGGCAGGAGCACCCCTACCCCAACGCCCTGTTCCTGCCTCCCCCGAGGTCCTCTCCCGAGGCCGGCGGCGCTCACTCCCGGCCGGACGCCACCACCGCCAGCACGCCCGACGCGGCCGCCGCGATCAGCAGTGGGACGCCCAGGCCGTGATGAAGGACCAGCAGCGCGCCCAGGCAGGCGCCTGCGAACATCGCGATCGCCGAGGCCGTGCGGCGCGGGGAGCGGTGGGCGGTGCCGTCACCGAGCCGCGACTCGGAGGCCAGACCGGTCAGGGTCATGGTCTGGACGGTGGTGGTCAGGTCGGGGACGCCCAGTTTGCGGACCGTCGCGTTGCGCAGGCCCATCGCGTACCCCGTGAGGCCGATCAGGGCGTACACCGTGCCGGTGGCGTGCGGCCAGGCGAAGGCGACGACCGCGGACAGGCCCACCAGGGCCGTTTCGGCGGCAAGGGTGAGGCGGGCCCAGGTGCGGCGCGATTCCTTGCCGACGCGGGCCGCCAGCCGGCCGCCGGTCACCGCGCCCAGCAGGAAGCAGGCCAGCGAGGTCGCCGTGTGCGGCACGGAGAAGCCGGGCGTGCCGGCCGCCGCGAAGCCCAGGACGACGACGTTGCCGGTCATGTTGGCCGTGAAGACCCGGCCGAGGCCAAGATAGCTGACGGCGTCGATCAGACCGCTCACCACGGTCAGGAGCAGCAGCACGACCACCAGCCGCAGCCCACGCGCCTCCGGGTCCGGGGCGGGCGCCTCCTGGGTCGGTGCCGTGGTCATCGTTCCTCCGGTGGGCCGGACGGACAGGGTGAGGACAACTCCACCATGGGCGCGGGGGAATCTCGGATGTCCCGGTGGAGCGTGTCTCCGTAGCGTTCAGGCCATGACACAGGACACGGGCAAGTGGACCGGGAGCACAGCCAGTTGGGGCGTCCGCAGGGGAGCGTCCGCCGCGCTCGCCGCCCTGGTGCTCGCCGGCGCCGGCGCCGCACCGGTCGCCTACGCCGCCGACGGGCACGCCGCGGGGCACGCCGGCGCGCAGCAGCAGGGCCGGCGCGGGGAGGTCGTCTCGGTCGTACCGGTCGCCGAGCACAGCAAGGCCGAGATCGCGACGGAGCTCCGGGACCAGCACGTCGGCACCGACTCGCTGCGCCACGGCGTCCGGGCGTACCGGGTGACGTACCGAACGGTGGACCCGTACGGCCGGCCCACCACCGCAACCGGCCTGCTCACCCTCCCGGAGGGCGGCGGACGCCGGCTCGCCCTGGTCTCCGACACGCACGGCACCATGGCCGACCGGGACTACGCGCCCTCCGTCGCCGAGGGCGCGCGGGCCCAGTCGTACCTCTTCGCCTCCACCGGCCGCGCGGTCGCCGCGCCCGACTACCTGGGCCTCGGCGAGGGGCCCGGCCCGCACCCCTACATGGACACCCGCTCCTCGGTGACGGCGTCCGTGGACATGCTGCGGGCGGCCCGTACGGCGGCACGCGGGCTGGGCCGCACGGTCACCGGGGACCTGTACGTCACCGGCTTCTCCCAGGGCGGCCAGGTCGCGACGGCACTGGCCCGGGCGGTCCAGGGCGGGGACGCGCCCGGCTTCCGGCTCAAGGCGCTCGCACCGGTGGCGGGACCCTACGACCTGGCGGGGACCGAGATGCCGGCGCTCACGAACGGGCGGGTCAACGACATCAGCGGTGTGTTCTACACCTCGTACTTCCTCGTCGCCCAGAACCGGCTGCACCCCATCTACCAGGACCCGGCCGAGGTGTTCCGGCAGCCGTACGCCGGCCGTGTGGAGCGGCTCTTCGACGGGCGCCACGAGGACGAGGACATCATCCGCCAGCTCGCGCCGAACGTGAGGGCCCTGCTGACGGACGACTTCTACCGGCAGCTCACGCACCCGACGGGCGGCTTCCGCGAGGCGCTGCGCGCCGACGACGGCACCTGCGACTGGAAGCCGGACGTGCCGGTGCGGCTGTACGCCGGTGACGACGACACGGACGTGCCGATCGGCAACGCCCGGACATGCGCGCGCACCCTCGCCCGGCGGGGGGCGAGGGTGCGGTTGCTCGACATGGGCGCCGTCGACCACAACGGGTCGTACCGGGCGGCGCTGTCCCGGATCGCGCGCTGGTTCAGCGGCGGGGCGGCCTAGTCAGGCGTCCGGCGGGGGAGCGGCCGGGGAGCGGCTCAGTACCAGCCGTTCGCCTGCCAGAAGGACCAGGCCTTCACGGGGCTGCCGTAGCGGGACTTCATGTAGTCCAGACCCCACTTGATCTGGGTGGCCGGGTTGGTCTTCCAGTCGGAACCGGCGGAGGCCATCTTGGAGCCCGGCAGGGCCTGGACCAGGCCGTAGGCGCCGGAGGAGCTGTTCGTGGCCGACGGGTTCCAGCCGCTCTCGTGCGAGACGATCTTGTTGAACGCGTTGAACTGCGCGGCGTCCGGGATCATCTTGTGCGCGATCGCCTGAGCGGAGGAGGCCGAGGTCGGGGCGGCCTGGGCGGGCGCCGCGGACAGCGCCATACCGGCGGTGGCGGCGGCCACGGCGGCGACGGTGAGGGCCTTCTTCGGGGAAGCGATGCGGCGGATGAAGGAGACGGACACGGAGTACCTCTTGCGTCGGGGACGGGGCATCGCCCGCATGGAACGGACCACGCGCTGTGGCCGCATGCGTCGGCGCCTCGGCCCTGTGGGCTTGTGGCGCCTGGCGACGTCGTCCAGAGAAGCAGGCCGGAAAGCCGTCCGCAATGACCCCTTTTACTAGTTGTGGCCGGATAGGGGGGAATCGTCTTCTCTGTGATCTGGCTCTCAAAGTGCAGGTCAGTGAGGGTGTCGTACGGGGCGCATCGGACATTTCGTACTACGGCCCCGTGTCGTAGGTGACGTGCGTCATGTGGGGTGCTTCACCGTCTTGCTCCTAAAACGGATATGTGGCCTCACTGGCTGCGCTCGTCGAATGTGACGGCGGTCTCGAAAGCGGCCCTCCGCGTGGCCCGGCGCAGGGCGCGCAGCGCGGCCGGGCCGAGGGCGAGGGTCAGCACCACCGTGCACAGGGCCCGGCCCAGGTCCCAGCCCAGCGAGGTGGCCAGGCAGTAGGCCAGGAAACGGGCCAGGTTGGCGGGGACGGAGGCATGCGCGTCGAAGGAGATGTTCGAGGCGGCGGCGCCCATGAACGGCCAGCCGGCCAGATTCATGACCGTGCCGTAGGCGAGCGAGGCGAGGAAGCCGTATGCCGCGAGGAGCGCCGACTCGGCACGGCCGCGCAGCCGGACCGCCCCCGGCAGCAGCCCGGCGCCCATCGTGAACCAGCCCATCGACAGCATCTGGAACGGCAGCCACGGCCCGACCCCGCCGGTGAGCAGCGCGGACGCGAACATCGTCACCGAACCGAGGGTGAAGCCGAAGCCGGGGCCCAGCACCCGACCGCTGAGCACCATCAGGAAGAACATCGGCTCGATCCCGGCCGTCCCCGCGCCGATCGGCCGCAGCGCGGCCCCCGTCGCGGCCAGCACGCCCAGCATGGCCACGGCCTTCGGCCCGAGGTCCGACTCGGAGATCGTCGCCGCCACGACGGCGACCAGCAGCACCAGCAGACCGGCGAAGAGCCAGGGGGCGTCCTGGGCGTGCGCGCTCAGCTGCGAGGTCGGCGGCGCGAGGAAGGGCCAGCCGAAGCCGACCACGCCGACCGCGCTGACCAGGGCCAGCGCGGCGAGGGATCGGGGGCCGAGACGGATGGCGTGCAAGCGCGGTGGCGCGGTCATGCCCGCAGGGCCTCCCGCACTTCGGTCACGGTGAGCCACTGCTGCGGGGCGAGGATCTTCGTCACCTGCGGGGCGAAGGACGGTGAGGAGACGACGATCTGCGCCGTGGGCCCGTCGGCTATGACCTCTCCCTCGGCGAGCAGCACCACCCGGTGCGCGAGCTCGGCCGCCAGCTCCACGTCATGCGTGGCCAGCACGATCGCATGCCCCTCGGCGGCGAGCCCGCGCAGCACGGTCACCAGGCGGGCCTTGGCCGCGTAGTCCAGGCCGCGGGTCGGTTCGTCGAGCAGGAGCAGGGGCGGGCGGGCGGTCAGCACGACGGCCAGGGCCAGCGCCAGGCACTGGCCCTCCGACAGGTCGCGGGGGTGTGTGTCGTCCGTGATCCCCGGCAGCAGCCCGGACACGAGCGCGCGGCAGGTCCCCGGTGCGGCGCCGGCGTCCCGGTCGGCCGCCGCGCACTCGTCGGCGACCGTGTCCGCGTAGAGGAGGTCCCGCGGTTCCTGGGGGACCAGGCCGACGCGGCGCACCAGGTCGGCGGGGGCGGTGCGGTGAGGGGTGACTCCGCCGACGGCGACGGTGCCCGAGGTCGGCGGCACCAGTCCGACGAGGGAGCCGAGCAGGGTGGACTTTCCGGCGCCGTTGCGGCCCATCAGGGCGACGGTCTCTCCGGGGGCGACGGTCAGGTCCGTGCGGCGCAGGGCGGTGACGCGGCCCCGGCGGACGGAGAGGGCGGTCACCTCGGCGACGGGGCTGCGCGAGGGTTCCGCGGTGGCGGGGGAGCTGCGGCGCCGGAAGAGGAAGCGGCGCGCGGTACCCCCCAGGGGCGCGGGAAACGGCGCGACCGGCCCCGACGGACCCGCGTCCGCGGTGTCCTGCGTACCCGCGACCGCGGATGCGGCCAGCCTTTCCTTCAGGTCGCCGGCGCGACGGCGGGCGTCTCGTACCGTCAGGGGAAGGGGAGACCAGCCCGCCAGCCGCCCCAGGGCCACCACCGGTGGGTACACGGGGGAGACCGCCATCACCTCCGGTGGGGTGCCCACGACGGGGGGTGCGGCGGGGGCCGGGAGGAGGACGACGCGGTCGGCGTAGTGGATCACGCGTTCCAGCCGGTGCTCGGCCATCAGGATCGTCGTGCCGAGGTCGTGCACCAGGCGCTGGAGCACCGCCAGGACCTCCTCCGCCGCGGCCGGGTCCAGCGCCGAGGTCGGCTCGTCCAGGACCAGCACGCGCGGGTGCGGGGTGAGGACCGAGCCGATCGCGACCCGTTGCCGCTGGCCGCCGGACAGGGTGGCGATGGGGCGGTCGCGGAGGGCGGCCAGGCCCAGCAGGTCCAGGGTCTCCTCGACCCGGCGCCGCATCACCTCCGGGGCGAGCCCCAACGACTCCATGCCGTAGGCGAGTTCGTCCTCCACCGTGTCGGTGACGAAGTGGGCCGGCGGGTCCTGGCCCACGGTACCCACCACGTCCGCCAGTTCGCGCGGCTTGTGGGTACGGGTGTCCCGGCCCGCCACCGTGACCCGGCCGCGCAGGGTGCCGCCGGTGAAGTGCGGCACCAGCCCGCTCACCGCACCGAGCACGGTCGACTTGCCGACCCCGGACGGGCCGACGAGCAGCGCCAGTTCGCCTTCCGGCACCTCGAAGTCGACGCCGCGCACGCTGGGTTCGGCCGCACCGTCGTACGTCACGCTGACATCCTCGAAGCGGATCACGACGGCTCCTTGGGGACGACGAAGGCGGGCAGGAGGGCGAGGAGGACCACCGCGGCGGGCCACAGGGGCAGGGCCGGGGTGACGAGGGGGACGACGCCCGGGTGCAGCGCCTCCGGGTCGTGGGCGGAGGCCAGGCCGAGCAGTGCGGCGACCGCGGCACCGGAGCCGGCCACCAGCCAGGCCCGCGCGTCCCACGGGTCCGGGCGGTACCGGGTGCGCAGGGAGCGCCGGCCGCCCAGTCTCAGGCCCGCGAGCGCGGCGGCGACCCCGGCGAACAGCAGCGGGAGGCCGTACGTGCCGCCCTCCGCGGTGAGCAGCCCGTAGGTGCCGGCGCAGACGCCCAGCAGGCCGCCGAGGGTGAGCGCGGCCGTCGTGCGGCGGACCCGGGCGGGCACCTCGGCACTGCGGCCGTAGCCGCGGGCCTCCATCGCGGCGGCGAGCGCGACCGACCGCTCCAACGCCCCCTCCAGCACCGGCAGTCCGACCTGGAGCAGGCCGCGCAGGCCCCGGTCCGGACGGCCGCGCAGCCGGCGGGCGGCCCGCAGGCGCTGCACGTCGGCGATGAGGTGCGGCGCGAAGGTGAGGGCGACGACCACGGCGACGCCGGCCTCGTACAGGGCGCCGGGGAGGGACTTGAGGAGGCGGGCGGGGCTCGCGAGCGCGTTGGCCGCGCCCACGCAGATCAGGAGCGTGGCGAGCTTCAGACCGTCGTAGGCGGCGAAGACGAGCGCCTCGGCGGTGACCCTTCCGCCCAGGCGGATGCCCTGTGCCCAGTGCGGGAGGGGCACTTCGGGGAGGGTGAGGAGGGTGTGGGTGCCGGGGATGGGGGAGCCGAGCACCACCGCGAAGAGGAGGCGGACGAGGAGGACGGCGAGGGCGAGTCTGGCGAACGCCGGGTAGGCGCGGGCGGCGGGGGTGCCGGTGCGGTGCGTCGCCACGACGTAGGCGGAGGCGGATATGAGGAGGGCCAGAAGGAGGGGGTTGGTGGTGCGGGTGGCAGCCGTACCGAGCGAAAGGGCCCACAGCCACCAGGCACCGGGGTGAACGGTGGGGCGGGAGCACCCCGAAGGGCCGCGGGGCTGCCTCCGACGTGCGGCTCCCGCCGCGTGGGCACGGTCGGCCCCCGCCGGGGCGCAGTCAGACGGAGTCATCGCGTCGCCGTCGGGACCGCCACACCGCCGCGCCTGCCAGCAGGGCGACGACGCCCGCGCCGATCGGCAGGCCCAGCGAAGGCCCACCGTCCGAACCGTTCTCGTCCCCGGCCTTCACGGGCGCCGCCTGCTTCCCCACCGAAACCTGCTCCCCGCACCCCTTCTTCGGATACCCGGCGATCGCGCACAGCAGGGCGTTGGTGTCGTAGCGCAGGGGCGGGGCGACGGCCGCCAGGGCGTCCGCCGTCGTCGCGTCGGCGGCGACGCGCACGCACGCTGTACGACGGCCCGGCGGTGTCTCGCCGGACGGCGCGTCCGCCGGGGTGCCGAAGTCGAGGACGAGGGCCACCCGCTTCGCACCGGACTTCGCGGGCGTCCCCGCACAGATCGTGCCGAAGTCCGCCGCACCGCGCGGCCGGCTCGCGTCCGCCGAGTCCTCGCTCACCGCGAAGCGGAAGCCCTCCACGGCACCGTCGTCGGGACGGGCGGTCGACGGGCCCTGCGTGGCGTACGTCCAGTGCCCGGCCGTCCGCTCCCAGAAGGACCAGTAGCGGTAGCCGGTGGCGTGCGCCTGGGCGGCGGCGGCCGGCAGCACGAACGCGGCCAGCACAACGACGCTCGCGGCGCGGCGGACCGCGGTCACGGCTGCCGCTTCTTGCGGCCGCTGAGCAGGAAGCCGATACCGATGCCCGCGACGAGGCAGACGCCGACGAACCACCACACGCCGAAGCTCGAGCCGCCGTCGGCCTTCTTGGTCGCGGGCGCGGCGGAGTCCATGTGCGGGGCCGGTCCCAGCTCGTTGAGGGACCGGACCAGGCTGGTGCCGCCGAAGTCACCCGGCTGCGCGCCGACCGCGTGCGCGGCGAGGATCAGCTGGGCGTACGCCGCCGGACCGCTCTGCACCGCCCATTGACCGGCGTTCTTCTCCAGCCAGCCGTACGTCTTCTTCGCCTGCTCGGTCCGGCCGTCCGCGGCGAGTGCGACGACCGTGTCCGCCGTGTTCCCGAAGTCCGGCTGGTCCTTGGCGCCGGGCAGCGTGGAGAGGAGGTGGCCGGACCTGTCGACGGCCGCCGCGAGGTACGCGCCGGCGTTGTCCGCCACTCGCGCCGGGCTGGGACGGCCGGTCTTGACGCAGGAGGCCTGCACGGGTGCCTTGCCGGCCTCGGCCACGAACCCCTTGCCGAGCGCGCCGAGCACCCCGGCCGCCGTGGCGTCCGCGTTGGCGGCCGACCTGCCCTTCTTGTCCGGCTGGTAGGCGAGGGCGCCGCCGCCGTCCTGGTCGCAGGGGAGGGACATGGCGGCGAGAAGGTCGTAGGGAGACCTGCCCGCCTTGTTCACCTTCGCCGGGTCCGCACCGGTCACGGCCAGCGCGCCCACGACCACGGACGTGGAGTTGGTGTCGCTGGCCCCGCCGGGGGAGTAGCCCCAGCCGCCGTCCTTGTTCTGCACGGACTTCAGCCAGTCGACCGCCTTGCCGACGGCGTCCTCGTGCCCGCCGACGGCCCGCAGGGCCTGCACCGCGGCCGCGGTGCTGTTGGTGTCCACCATGACCTTGCCGTCGCAGGCCTTGGCGGGGGTGGCCCGGAACGCGGCGAAGGCACCGTTCGCGCACTGCTGGCCGGCGAGCCAGGCCACGGCCGTGGCGGCGGGCCGGTAGCCGAGCGTCCGCTGTGCGATCAGGGTCAGCGACTGCCGCCACACACCGTCGTAGGTCGGGTCGGACGTGCCGTACAGGCCCGACGGGATCGCGACCTTCGGCGAAGGAGTCGGGGACTGGCCGGCGGCCGTGGCGGGCGCGGCGGCGGCCAGCACGCCGACGGCGGCTAGGGCCACGGCACTGCGGCGGACGTTCATGGTCGGCGACTGCCTCTCCTGCGGGGAACCGGCAGCGCACGGGCGACCCCGGGCGGCTCGGTTCCGTAAACCTCGACGGTGTCGTGCGCGACGGGCCGCCGACGCACGCGAGCCGGTCAACGTCCCGCCCGGGGCGGTCCGGCTCACCGTCTTGTGACGGCTCACGGATGAGGGTGCCCCCGGGCTCGAGCGGAGCCGAGGACATGGCGGAGGATCAGCGCCGGAATTGCACCGGCTTCCCCCCGTACGGGTGTGATGACGACTCCGCCACTTTACCGGCAGCCCGGATCAGCCTGAGGAGTGGCTGTGCGCACATGCTCCTGGTGACCGGGGTCACGATCACAAGGGCGGCGGTGCGGCGCGGCGGCGGCGCGGCCAACCTCCGGGCCGCGAGGCTCCCTTGACACGCGTCTGAGACGTGTGGGCGCGATCAGCCGCAACGCACCCGCTACGCCGCGTCCAGCGCCCGCTCACACTCCAAGGCATCCTCACCCTCAACCACCCAGTACTCGCGCGAAGCCCGCCGGGCGGCACCGTCCGCGAAGCGAATCGCCGCCGCCCGCTGCCGTGTGGGCGTCACCTCCACCGCCGCCCCGCACGCCAGGGCCAGCGCCGCCCCCACCAGATCCACCCCCGTCGCCCGTTCCACCAGCCACGGGATCAGGTCGCCGGGAAGATGCGGCGCGACCCCGGTGACCCTCGGCCCGCGCTCGGTCAGCCGGAGGCCCACGTGCGCGACGGTGTGGGTGAGACCGAGCGCCCGTACCGCCTTCTCCACGGTCTGGCGCAGGAACCGGTTGTGCAGCAGCCCGTCATGCGCGTGGACCGAGTGCCGCAGCCGGGTCGTACGGGTGAGCGCGGTGATGCGGACCTCGTCGTCCAGGACGACGGCCTCGGCGGACACCTGCGGCCCCGCCGTGTCGTCCGGCCCCGCCGGCGCCACCCGGTGCCGGGCCAGCAGCGCCCGTGCCGCCGCCGCGTCGGCGCAGACGGCGGCCGTCTCGTACGACAGGCCGGGCAGGCCGAGCCGCCCGGCGATCCGCGCGGCGGCGGTCAGGTGCTCCCTGCTCCACGTCAGCACGCCGGCGACCGGATGCCGGGCCGCGTACCGCGCCACCGTCTCGGCCGTCTCCGCCTCCCGCGCCGGGTCGGCCGCGAGATGGCCGGACAGGTGGGGCCGCGCCCAGCCGGGCGCCGAGGCGTCGACCAGTACCACCGGGTGTACGGCGGCGATCCGCGCCAGCGGGAACCCGCCGTGTGCGGCCCGGCCGGCCCCGAGCAGAAGGACGGGCTGCGGCATCGGCGCATCACCTTCGTGGGGGAGACGGGACAGAGAATCGCCCCGGATGCCGCTCCCCCATCTGCGGCACCCGGGGCGGGTCGAAAGTTTGCTCTCTGTGTCGTGATCCTCACCCGTCGCGGCCGCAACTGTCAACGATTGCTGCCTCCTTGGGCAGGGACCCTTGTCACATCTGGTCGGCGAACGAGCGACCGGGTAGCCTCGCCGTCAGCCCGATCACCGAACGGACGACACTGCCCAGGGGGGACCTCGGTGAGTGACGCCTACGCCTCGCTGGCCCATGTCCTGGGCCGGCTGGGCGAGTTGACCGGCAGGCCCGGCCGGCTGCCGGAGGTCCTCGACGTGGCCGGCCTGTCCCATCGCACCGGCATCCCCGTCGGCATCGTCGTCGACCTGCTCGCCGGCGGCCGGGCACCCGAGAGCTGTCTGCCCCAACGGGTGCGCCAGCGACTGGACTTCATTCGCGAGACGCGGCGCAGGCCGGACGGCAAGCGATACTCGCTGGACGAGCTGGCGCGGATCGCCGGAACCAGCCGGCAGTGGCTGAGCGAATGGCGCAAGAGCGGGTTGCCGAGCCTGGAGCACACCGACCGGCTGCGCCGCTTCTTCGGCCTGCCGGCCGGCTTCTTCACCGCCGACGAACCGGAGGCGCTGCACGAGGCGCTGCGGCCGGTGCTCCAGGGGCTGGAGGCCGAGGCGGACCCGCTGGTGCGGCTGCGCGAGAGCGGGCTCGTCCGGCTCGCCGCCCGCGCCCCGCAGATGAACGCCCGCCAGCTCGCCACCCTCGCCGACCTCGCCGAGATGATCATCGCTGCGGAGCGTCGCGAGCTCGGCTGACCTCCGGGGACGGGGGCACCGGCCCCGTATCCGTCGACCCGGTAGGTCGCGACGTACGCGGTGGCGGTCGCCGTGCCCCTCCCGGTCACCGTGACCAGCACGTTGGACGTCAGGCGGCGGGAGAGCCGGTCGACGGGGCGTGAGCCGAAGCACGCACGCGGGGCCTCCCGGCCCTCGATCCGGCGCCCGTCTCCCGGCGGGGGCCGGTCCCAGACACTGTCCTCGGTGAACAGCTCGGCCACGGAAGCCGGTTCACCGAGACCGAGACGGTGGACGAGGTCGACGATCACGCGCTCACGGACGTGCTCCGCGAAAAGCCGTTCCAAGGGGTCCGTGCGGCGGTGCAGCAGGGGCGCACCGCGGCCGGCGAACGATTCACACCGCCACGTACGCCGTCGGCTCGCTCCCCGCCACCGCCTCCGCCCGCCCCTGCTTCACCAGGCGGCGCAGATGGGACTCGGCCTCCGAGACCGCGATGGTGCGGGAGCCGTAGGGGATCTCGGCCCAGGGACGGTTCCACTCCATGCGCTGGGCGAGCTGCCAGGGCGTGAGCGGCTCGGCGAGCAGGGCGAGCAGACCGGCCAGGCGCTGCTCGTGGTGGACGAGCAGCTCCCGTACCCGTCCGGTCGTGTCGGTGAAGGCGTGCTGGTGGGCGGGCAGGACCTCGGCCGGGGCGAGCCGGCCGATCCGCTCCAGGGAGTCGAGGTAGTCGCCGAGAGGGTCGGTCACGGTCGCGTCGTCCGGGTCCTCGTAGAGACCGATGTGCGGGGTGATCCGGGGCAGCAGGTGGTCGCCGCTGAACAGGCGGCCGTTGCCGGGCAGCCGGGCCGGGTGCTCCTCCTCCAGGTGCAGACAGACGTGGCCCGGGGTGTGGCCCGGGGTCCAGATCGCGCGCAGCCGGCGGCCGGGCAGGTCGAGGAGTTCGCCGGGGACGATCTCCCGGTCCGGCAGGGCCGGGGAGAGGCCGGGCAGGGAACGGGGGGTGCGCAGCGGCGCCAGGTGTTCCTCCGGGGCGCCGGCCGCCGCGAGTTTGGCGCTCATGTAGCTGAACCAGCGCTCGGGCCGGGCTTCCCGGGTGCGCCGTACGACCGCGGTGTCGGCGGCGTGCATCGCCAGCCACGCGCCCGAGGCCTCGCGCACCTTCGCCGACAGGCCGTGGTGGTCGGGGTGGTGATGCGTGATGACGACGCCGTACACCTCCGAGACCGCCGTACCGCAGGCGGCCAGCCCGGCCACGAGCGCGTCCCAGGACGCGGGGTCGTCCCACCCGGTGTCCACCAGCACCGGTCCCCGGTCGGTGTCCACGACGTACACCAGTGTGTGGCCGAGGGGGTTGTCCGGGATGGGAACCGCCACGGACCGTACGCCCCCGCCGTGTTCGAACGCCATCACCATCAGCCCTCCGCCCCACCGCCCGCCCTCACGGCCATTGCCCACTATAACTAGAACTGGTTCCAAAGGTCGCCCAAGTCGACTGATGTCGCGGGGGGTTGCGCTGACCTGCGCTGAGGTCGGTGGTGCTCTCCGTCTCTGTGGACGACGGGCGCCGCCCGCGCGGTCCCGCCGTGCGGTGGGGCTGCCCTGACGGGTTCCGGGCCATGGTCGATGTCGGAGCCGGTTGCGGACGTCCGTGGACTAGTTCAAGTAGAACTGGTATCAGTTCTGAAGCAGCGTCAGATACGTGCGGTGCGGCGGGAGGCGGACGGTCATGGCCGAGCTCGTGGAACACGGACAGCTGTTCATCGGCGGGGAGTTCACCGACCCCCTGGGCAAGCAGGTCATCGAGGTGATCTCCCCGCACACCGAGGAGGTCATCGGCCGTGTGCCGCACGCCTCCCGGCAGGACGTGGACCGGGCCGTGGCCGTCGCGCGCCGCGCCTTCGACGAGGGTCCGTGGCCGCGGGCCGCCCAGGCGGAGCGGATCGAGGTCGTCACCCGCATCAAGGACGGCATCGCCGCCCGGCACGAGGAGATCGCCCGGGTGATCTCCTCCCAGAACGGCTCCCCGTACTCCTGGAGCGTGCTCGCCCAGGCGCTCGGCGCGATGATGGTGTGGGACGCGGCGATCAGGGTGGCGCGGGACCATACGTACGAGGAGCGCCGGGACGGTGTCCTCGGGCCGATCCTCGTCCGCCGTGAGCCGGTCGGCGTCGTCGCCGCCGTGGTCCCCTGGAACGTCCCGCAGTTCGTCGCCGCCGCCAAGCTCGCGCCCGCGCTGCTGGCCGGTTGCCCGGTCGTGCTGAAGCCGTCCCCGGAGTCCCCCCTGGACGCGTACCTCCTGGCGGAGATCGCGCGCGACGCAGGGCTGCCCGAGGGCGTCCTCTCCGTCCTCCCGGCCGACCGCGAGGTCAGCGAGTACCTGGTCGGTCACCCCGGCATCGACAAGGTCTCCTTCACCGGCTCGGTCGCGGCCGGCAAGCGGGTCATGGAGGTGGCCGCCCGCCATCTCACCCGGGTCACACTGGAGCTGGGCGGCAAGTCGGCGGCGGTCGTCCTGCCGGACGCGGACGTGCGGACGGCGGTGGCCGGCATCGTCCCGGCGGCCTGGATGAACAACGGGCAGGCGTGCGTGGCGCAGACCCGCATACTCGTCCCGCGCACCCGCTACGACGAGTTCGCCGACGCCTTCGCGGCAGCCGCGAGCGCGCTGCACGTCGGCGACCCGCTCGACCCCGCCACCCAGGTCGGCCCGCTGGTCGCCCGGCGCCAGCAGCAGCGCAGCCTCGACTACATCCGGATGGGGCAGGAAGAGGGCGCCAAGGTGCTCACGGGCGGTGGCCGGCCGGCGGGGCTGGAGAAGGGCTGGTACGTCGAGCCGACCCTCTTCGGCGACGTCGACAACGGCATGCGGATCGCCCGCGAGGAGATCTTCGGCCCCGTCATCTGCCTGCTCCCGTACGGCGACGAGGCCGAGGCCGTGGAGATCGCCAACGACTCCGACTACGGCCTGTCCGGCAGCGTGTGGACGGCGGACGTCGAGCACGGCATCGACATCGCCCGGCAGGTCCGCACCGGCACCTACTCGGTCAACACCTTCAGCCTGGACATGCTCGGCCCGTTCGGCGGCTACAAGAACTCCGGCCTGGGCCGGGAGTTCGGCCCGGAGGGCTTCGGCGAGTACCTCGAGCACAAGATGATCCACCTGCCGGCGGGGGCCTGAACATGGGCGACCGCTGGCACGTCGAGGTCGACCGGTCGGTGTGCATCGGCTCGGCCCAGTGCCTCCACCACGCCCCGCACGCCTTCCGCCTCGACTCCGCCCGCCAGTCCCATCCGGTCCAGGCGGACACCGACGCCGGCGAACCCGTCCTGGAGGCGGCCGAGAGCTGCCCGGTCGAGGCGATCGTGATCACGCTGCTGGAGGGCGGGGAGGCCGTGTTCCCGCCGGACGAGTAGCGGTGCCGGAGCCGCCGGGCACGCTCCAGTGGTTCCGGCGGACCGCTGAGGGTGGGCAGCCTGACCGGTGGGTGGCACGGTTCTGTCAGGGGCTCGGTTGAAATCCGGCGAAATCTCCGTCTGTGTGCACGGACGATCCGCCGGGCACGCGGAACGCGCCGCCGATGACGTCGATGGTCGATTCCATCACATCGAGAACGGGGCGACCGGACTTCGGGCAGGCGACCACATCGAGGACCGGATGCTTTCCCGCGCCGGACCCAGGACGGGGTACGGCACCGCCCCAGGGCGTACAGCGAGGTGTCAGCGTTCGACGCCCGGTTCCGTCAGGTCGATCAGGCGGCACACCGTCTCGATGTCGATCTTCACTTGTGCGATGGAGGCGCGGCCCGACAGCCAGGTGATCAAAGCCGAGTGCCAGGTGTGCTCGATCACCCGGACCGCCGAGAGCTGCTCGGGGGTGGGGTTCTCCAGGCCCATCGCGTCCAGGATGATCAGGGTCGTCTGGCGGGAGACCTGGTCGACCTCGGGCGAGACGCTGCGGTCGGCGAAGGTCAGGGCGCGGACCATCGCGTCGGCCAGGTGCGGCTCGCGCTGGAGGGCGCGGAAGGCCCGCATCAGGGTCTCGGCGACCCGCTCGGCGGCCGTCTCCCCCGTGGGGGGCTTCTTGCGCAGCGTGCCGTGCATGTGCTCCAGCTGGTCCTGCATGGTGGCGACCAGCAGGTGGACCTTGGACGGGAAGTACCGGTACAGCGTGCCGAGCGCGACCTGCGAGGACTCGGCGACCTCGCGCATCTGCACGGCGTCGAAACCGCCCCGGCTGGCGAGCTGCGCGCTCGCGTGCAGGATCCGGCGGCGGCGGGCCTCCTGCCGCTCGGTGAGCGGCGACGAGGCGGGCCGGACCGTACTGGCTTCCACCTTGGATTCCGCAGGCATGGGTCCCGTTCCGTGACAGTCGGTGAAGGCGTCTGTGGGGCACGTGATCAGACAGCATGGCAGGGCGGCGCGCCGTGGCGCGAATCACCTGATCCACTGCTCACAGCGCCCCTACCTGCCGGTAGATTCAGAGCCTCTTGAACGATCAAGTCTGAAACTTGTTCTAGATTAGCGTCCCGTCGTAATCTCGCGGGACAGCGCAGGCAGAAGGGGGCACGGAGTGACCGCTGAGGCCCGGGTTGCGGGCGCCGACCAGGACCCCGCTGCCGACGGCGAGCGACCGCTCGACATCGCGCTCCTCACCTATAAAGGGAACCCGTTCTGCGGCGGTCAGGGTGTCTACGTACGCCACCTCTCGCGTGAGCTGGCCCGGCTGGGCCACCGCGTCGAGGTCATCGGATCCCAGCCGTACCCCGTCCTGGACGAGGGGTACCCCCGGCTCACCCTCACCGAGCTGCCCAGCCTCGACCTCTACCGCCAGCCGGACCCCTTCCGTACCCCGGGGTGGGGCGAGTACCGGGACTGGATCGACGCCCTCGAAGTCGGCACGATGTGGACCGGCGGCTTCCCCGAGCCGCTGACCTTCTCCCTGCGTGCCCGCCGTCATCTGCGCGCGCGGCGCGGTCAGTTCGACGTCGTCCACGACAACCAGACGCTCGGCTACGGCCTGTTGGGCGACATCGGCGCCCCCCTCGTCACCACCATCCACCACCCCATCACCGTGGACCGGCAGCTGGAGCTGGACGCCGCGGAGGGCTGGCAGCGCCGCTACTCCGTGCGCCGTTGGTACTCCTTCACCCGGATGCAGAAGCGCGTCGCGCGCCGGCTGCCCTCGGTCCTCACCGTCTCCGGCACCTCCCGGCAGGAGATCGTCGACCACCTCGGTGTCCGCGACGACCGCGTTCACGTGATCCACATCGGCGCCGACACCGATCTGTTCGCGCCGAATCCGGCCGTGCCCGAGGTGCCGGGCCGGATCGTCACCACCTCCAGCGCCGATGTGCCCCTCAAGGGGCTGGTGTTCCTGGTGGAGGCGCTGGCCAAGCTGCGCACCGAGCACCCGGCCGCCCATCTCGTCGTCGTCGGCAAGCGCCCCGCCGAGGGCCCGGTCGCGGCGGCGATCGAGCGGTACGGCCTCGAAGGCGCCGTCGACTTCGTCAAGGGCATCTCCGACGCGGAACTGGTCGACCTGATCCGCTCGGCCGAGGTCGCCTGTGTGCCCTCGCTGTACGAGGGCTTCTCGCTGCCCGCCGCCGAGGCCATGGCCACCGGCACCCCGCTGGTCGCCACCACCGGCGGCGCGATCCCCGAGGTCGCCGGCCGCGACGGCGAGACCTGCCTCGCGGTGCCGCCCGGCGACGCGGGGGCGCTGGCCGCCGGACTCGGCCGGCTGCTCGGGGACCGGGAGCTGAGGCTGCGGCTCGGCCGTGCCGGCCGTGAACGGGTGCTGCGGAAGTTCACCTGGGCCCGCGCCGCGGAGGGCACGGTGGCCCGCTACCGCGAGGCCATCGCCCGCGACGGCCGCTCCGCGAGCCCCGCCCGCGACGCCCGTCCCGCGGGCGCCCGCCGCGACGGCCGCTCCGCGCCGAGCGACACCGGCTCCGCGGCCCCGATACCCGGCCGCCCCGCGGCCGCACCGAGTGTTGCTACCGCGACCTCGACGAGGGTCGCGTCCGCGGCCTCGACGAGTGACACCGGCGTCTACCCCGAAAGCAGGGCCACGTGCTGACCGTCGACTTCTCCCGGTTCCCGCTCGCCCCCGGCGACCGAGTCCTGGACCTCGGCTGCGGTGCCGGCCGGCACGCCTTCGAGTGCTACCGGCGCGGCGCCCAGGTCGTGGCCCTGGACCAGAACGGTGAGGAGATCCGCGAGGTCGCCAAGTGGTTCGCGGCGATGAAGGAGGCCGGGGAGGCGCCGGAGGGCGCCACGGCCACGGCCATGGAGGGCGACGCCCTGGCCCTGCCCTTCCCGGACGAGTCCTTCGACGTCGTCATCATCTCCGAGGTGATGGAGCACATCCCCGACGACAAGGGCGTGCTCGCCGAGATGGTCCGCGTGCTCAGGCCCGGTGGCCGGATCGCCGTCACCGTGCCGCGCTACGGCCCCGAGAAGGTCTGCTGGGCGCTGTCCGACGCCTACCACGAGGTCGAGGGCGGCCACATCCGCATCTACAAGGCCGACGAGCTGGTGGCGAAGGTCCGCGAGGTGGGGCTGAAGCCGTACGGCACCCACCACGCGCACGCGCTGCACTCGCCGTACTGGTGGCTGAAGTGCGCGTTCGGCGTCGACAACGACAAGGCGCTGCCGGTACGGGCGTACCACAAGCTGCTGGTCTGGGACATCATGAAGAAGCCGCTCGCCACCCGGGTCGCCGAGCAGGCGCTGAACCCGCTGATCGGCAAGAGCTTCGTGCTCTACGCGACCAAGCCGCACCTGCCGCGTCTGTCCGGCGCCGGGGCGGCGGCCGAGACCTCCGAGGCGGCCGCCAAGTGACCACCCCCCGGACAGAACACCTCGTCCTGCCCGGGGTCCTCACCGCCGAGCAGGCTGCCGTGACCGTCCACGGCATCCTCGCCGTGCAGCGGGAGGACGGCGCGATCCCCTGGTTCCGCGGGCACCACCTGGACCCCTGGGACCACACCGAGGCCGCGATGGCCCTGGACGCGGCCGGCGAGCACGAGGCCGCCGAGCGGGCCTACGACTGGCTGGCCCGGCACCAGAACGAGGACGGCTCCTGGTACGCCGCCTACGCCGACGGCGCGCACGACGACGTCACCGACCGCGCCCGCGAGTCCAACTTCGTCGCCTACATAGCCGTGGGCGTCTGGCACCACTACCTGTCCACCGGCGACGACACCTTCCTGGACCGCATGTGGCCGACCGTCTACGCGGCCGTGGAGTGGGTGCTCGCCCTCCAGCAGCCCGGCGGCCAGATCGGCTGGCGCCGCGAGGACGACGGCACGCCCACCGCGGACGCCCTGCTCACCGGCAGCTCCTCGGTCCACCACGCGCTGCGCTGCGCGCTCGCCATCGCCGAACAGCGTGAAGAGCCGCAGCCGGACTGGGAGTTGGCGGTCGGCGCGCTGCGGCACGCGATCCGCCGGCACCCCGAGCGCTTCCTCGACAAGGACCGCTACTCGATGGACTGGTACTACCCGGTCCTCGGCGGCGCGCTGACGGGCGAGGAGGCCAGGGCCCGCATCGCGGAGTCCTGGGACCGGTTCGTCGTACCGGACCACGGCGTGCGCTGCGTGGTCCCCAACCCCTGGGTGACCGGCGGCGAGTCCAGCGAACTCGCGCTCGCGCTGTGGGCGGTGGGGGAGTCCGACCGCGCCCTGGAGATCCTCCAGTCCATCCAGCATCTGCGCGATCCGGAGAGCGGCCTGTACTGGACGGGCTATGTCTTCGAGGACGACGCCATCTGGCCCCGGGAACTCACCAGTTGGACGGCCGGATCCCTCCTCCTCGCCGTCGCCGCGCTGGGCGGCCACGAGGCCACCTGCGCGGTCTTCGGCGGGGACCACCTGCCGGTGGGGCTTGACCCGGACTGCTGCTAGGCCCGGTCAGCCGGTCTCAGTGCCGGTGCATCCGGTTGGCGATGGCGTGGCCCACGAACAGGTAGACCACCGCGGCGAGGCCGTAGCCTGCGACCACGCGGGCCCAGGCCTCGTTGAAGGTGAAGAGGTCGTGGGACCACCCGGCCAGCCAGGCGGCGGCGTCGTGGACGAACTGGACCAGGCTGTTGGCCCGGTTCGCGTCCAGCAGGTACATGAGGATCCACAGGCCGAGGATCAGCGCCATGATGTCGGCGACGACCGCGATGACCGTCCCGGCCTGATTCGCACCGTTGCGATATCGAGGAGACATACCCTCCGGATTGCCGGGCCGCAAGCGCTGAAACCCGAACGGCCTCCCCCGAGTGGCGGAAGCCGCGGCTTCGGGTGAGGCTGCCGGAGGAAGCAAACCGCTCGGGGACGACACGTCCGGAGGACCCCGTGCCCGTACCCATACGGCGTCTCTGCGTGGCGCTCACCCTGTGCTGCGCCCTGCTGGCCGGCTCCACCGCCTGCGGCAGCGGCGAGAAGACCGGTACGAAGGAGGCCGCGGCGATGCCGGCGATGCCCGCCGCCGCCACCCCCAACCCCACCACCTCCGCCGAACGGCAGAAGTTCGCCAAGACCCGGTTCGCGGCGAACGCGGGCCTCGCGGCGGGCGCGACCTACCAGTGGATCGTGAAGCCCTGGAAGGCCGGCAAGTTCAAGAAGGGCGCCCACGGCCGCAAGGCCGCCCTGGTGAAGGCCGCTCTGGCCGGCGCCTTCACCTACAACCGCCTCAAGGCGGCCCAGCGCAACGCCAAGGGTGACCCGGCCCTGTCCAGGGCGCTCGCGCCGCTCGGCGCCGGCATCGACGCCCTGAAGAACCTGCCGGCCAAGCTCCGCGGCGGTGACGGCAACGCGGCCGGTTCCTTCAACGACGTGATCGGCAAGGTCAAGGGCGCGGGCGCGAGCGCCGGCGCCCCGGTCAAGGACCAGGTGCCCTCGTCGTCGCAACTCGCCAAGGGCAGCTAGGAGTTCAGCTCCGCCAGCACCCTGAGGGTGTGCGGGTCCGGTGACAGGGCCAGCAGGTCGGTCACCGGGCCCGCGCGCCACAACTGCAGCCGCTCGGCGATGCGTTCACGCGGACCGACCAGCGAGATCTCGTCGGCGAAGGCGTCCGGCACGGCCAGCACGGCCTCCTCGCGCCGCCCCGCGAGGAACAGCTCCTGGATCCGCCGGGCCTCCTGCTCGTACCCCATGCGCGCCATGAGGTCGGCGTGGAAGTTGCGCGAGGCGTGCCCCATCCCGCCGATGTAGAAGCCCAGCATGGCCTTGACGGGCAGCAGCCCCTCGGCAACGTCGTCGCACACCTTCACCCGGGCCATCGGGGCCACCAAGAACCCCTCGGGCAGCTCGTGCACCACCTCCCCGTACACCTCGGGCCGGCTCGGCGCCCAGTACAGCGGCAGCCAGCCGTCGGCGACGCGGACGGTCTGGGCCACGTTCTTCGGGCCTTCGGCGCCCAGGAGGACGGGCAGGTCGCCCCGCAGCGGATGGGTGACGGACTTCAGCGGCTTACCGAGCCCGGTGCCGTCCGGCCCCCGGTACGGCACCGGATGGAACCGCCCGCCCGAGACCACCGGCGCCTCGCGCCGCAACACCTGCCGTACGACGTCCACATACTCCCGGGTCGCGGTGAGCGGCGACTTCGGGAAGGGGCGGCCGTACCAGCCCTCCACCACCTGCGGCCCGGACAGGCCGAGCCCGAGCATCATCCGCCCGCCGGAGAGGTGGTCCAGGGTGAGCGCGTGCATCGCGGTGGTGGTCGGCGAGCGGGCGGCCATCTGGGCAACGGCCGTACCCAGCCCGATCGTCGACGTCTGTGCGGCGATCCAGGTCAGCGGGGTGAAGGCGTCCGAGCCCCAGGACTCCGCCGTCCACACCGAGTGGTAGCCGAGCCGCTCGGCCTCACGGGCGAGCGGCACCTGACCGGCGTCCGGGCCGCGTCCCCAGTAACCGAGTGCGAGACCGAGCCGCATCCGCCTGCCTCCTGACGAACCGTCAGTTAACTGCTGGGGGGCGACTGTACGGCAACGGCCCCGCGCCCGGAAGGGGCGAGGGGCCGTGTGCGGCGGTGTGCGGGGCTCAGCCGCGCTGGATGCCGGAGGTGTCCTGGAGCACGCCACGGCGGCCGTCCTGCGTCTGCGCGACGAGCGCGGCACCGCGCTGCTCGACGGCCAAATACCAGGTGCCCGGGGTCAGTTCGGCGATCGGGGTCGGCGAGCCGTCCTCCGCGAACAGCGGACGGGCCGCCGGCACGGCGAACCAGAACGGCGAGAAGTCCGCAGGGGCCGCCGGCTGCGCCGCCGGAGCGCCCTGGGGCTGCTGCCCGAACGGCTGGCCCGGCTGCGGCTGCGCACCGTACGGCTGCTGCGGCTGGGCACCCGGGTAACCGTAACCACTGGGCGGCTGGGCGCCGTAGGGCTGGGGGGCGACCGGCTTGGGTGCCGGGATCAGGGCGGCCTGGAGGGCGGGGACGAGGGGGGAGGCGATGGCGGCACCCGCGAGGACGAGAGCGGTGATGAGACCGAGGACGAGACCGGCGCCTGCGTCCACGCCGTCGGGCACGTCGATCAGCGTCCAGAGCAGCGTCCAGGCCGTCAGGATCGGGAACGCGGTGCCGACCTGGCCGAGGTCGAGCCCCAGCACCTTGCGGGGCTGCGGCTGGCAGCGGTTGACGACGATGAGGACGGCACCGATGACCGCGCCCATGTAGATGCCCAGGCCCATGCCCAGGTCGTCCCACGCGTTACGGCTCTGGCCGGCACCGAAGCCGGAGATGCTCTCGAAAGTGAGGAACGACGCGATGAACAGCACCACCGCTGCTCCGATCACCACGCCGTCGCCTCTAGTGAGGGAGCGGATATTCACTTCAGGTCCTTCGTAGGTCGTCTCGTCGTCGGTAGACACTACCGTCCGCAAGATCCGGCTGTCCGGCCGGTTGTGCCCACCGGTCAGGAAGCGCGCAGGAAACTCACGATTCCCTCAGAGATCCCTTGCGCGGCCCGCTGCCGCCAGGCTCCGCTGGTCAGCAGTGCCGCGTCCTTGCTATCGCGCATGTTGCCGCACTCGATGAAGACCTTGGGAACCGTTGACAGATTGAGACCGCCCAGGTCGGTGCGCGTGACGAGACCGGTGCCGTTGCCCAGGTAGTTGGAAGGCGGCTCCCCGGTGTCGCGCAGGAACGTGCCGGCGATGCGCGTACCGAGGTCGCGGGAGGGGCCGACGATCGGGCGGGTGTCGGCGGCACCCGCGTGCACGGACCCGGGAAGGATGACGTGGAAGCCGCGGTCGCCCTGCGCGGCGCCGTCGGCGTGGATGGAGATCGCCGCGTCGGCGTGCGCGGCGTTGCCGATCCGGGCCCGCTGGTCCACGCACGGCCCCCAGGCCGGGCTGTCGCCGTCACGGGTCAGCTCGACCGTGGCGCCCTGCTGCTCCAGCAGCGCGCGCAGCCGGTGGGCGACGTCGAGGGTGAACCGGGCCTCGGTGTAACCGGCGTTGGTGGACGTGCCGGTGGTGTCGCACTCCTTGCGGTTGGTGCCGATGTCCACCTGGCGGTTGATCTCGGCCGTGTGCCGGAAGTTGCCCTGGTTGTGCCCGGGGTCGATGACGACGACCTTCCCCTTCAGCGGCCCGGACGCGGGCGCCTGCGAAGGACGCTTGCCGTCGTCCGGCTTGCCGTCGTCCGTGGGGGAGGCGGAGCGGAGCGACGACCCGGAGACGGAGGAGGACACGGACGTGGGCGCCGCGGAGACGGTACGGTCCGAGCCGCCTCCTCCGCCACCGCCCGTCGCCTCGTACACCACCCAGCCGAGCAGCGCACCGGGCACCAGCGCGGCGAGCACCACGGCCAGCGGACCGCGCCGGGGCCGGCGCTGTTGCGGGGGTTCGAACTCGGGGCCTACGTACGACACGTCTGTGACTCTAACCGGGGCCTCAGATCCCCGCTGCCGTTCGCCGCAGGACACGCAGGGAGCCGGTCACCGAAACCTCCCTGAACGCCCCGGACTCGAGCGCCCGCAGGTACACCCGGTACGGCGCCTGCCCGGTGAACTCGTCCTCCGGGTCCGGGAAGACGTCGTGGATGACGAGCAGGGCCCCTTCGGTCAGATGGGGTGCCCAGCCCTCGTAGTCGGCGCTCGCGTGCTCGTCGGTGTGGCCGCCGTCGATGAAGACGAGCCCGAGCGGGGCGCCCCAGACGGCCGCGACCTGCGGAGAACGGCCGACGAGGGCGACCACGTGGTCCTCGAGACCCGCCTTGAACAGGGTGCGCCGGAAGGTGGGCAGGGTGTCCATCAGCCCGATCTCCCGGTCCACGGTCTCCGGGTCGTGGTAGTCCCACCCGGGCTGCTGCTCCTCGCTGCCCCGGTGATGGTCGACGGTCAGCGCCGTGACCCCGGCCGCGCGGGCCGCGTCGGCGAGCAGGATCGTGGACCGCCCGCAGTACGTGCCGACCTCCAGCAACGGCAGCCCCAGCCGCCCTGCCTCCGCCGCGGCCGCGTACAACGCCAGCCCCTCGTCCACGGGCATGAACCCCTTGGCGGCCTCGAACGCGGCGAGGATCTCGGGCTTGGGGGACGGGGCGGGCATGGGGCGCCTCTCGGTCGTACGGCGGTCTGTCTGGGCGCCCATGCTGCCGCACCCCCGGCCACGCAGGTGACAGGGGGTGCGTTTCGAGGGGCGCGGGGTCCGTGTCGACATGCGGCTCCGCCGCGTGGGCGCGACGAGCCACGACGACGGCCGCAGCCGGCGGACGACAGGGCCTGGCTAGGCGCTGACGATCTCCCCGGGCAGCGAGAGATCCAGTTCGACGGCCCGCTCCTCACCGGAGTGCGTCGCGGCGGACGCCAGCGGGCCATGGCCGGAGGCCTTCGCGGCCAGCACATACGCCCCCTCGGCCGGCACGGCGAGCACATAGCCGCCCTCCTCGTCGGAGACGGCCGCCCCCGCCTGCCGCCCCCGCCGGTCGATCAGCGTGACCTTGGCCCGGGCCACCGGAACACCGGAGGCGTCCAGAACCCGCCCGCGGAAGCCCCGCAGCACCTCCTCGGCCCGCTCCTGCGCGGCGTCCTCCTCACTGCTCGCCCGCAACCGCGTGTGCTCCGGCGGAGCCGCGCGGCGGGCGCTCGGCAGGAACAGCGCGAGCAGCAGACCCACCGCGACGGCGGCGGTCGCGATCAGGAAGGACACCCGGAATCCGTGCATGGTCGGGATCGCGACGCCGCCCACGTCGTTCGCCGTGTTGGCCAGCACCATGCCGATGACGGCGCTCGACACCGACGTGCCGATGGACCGCATCAGCGTGTTCAGGCCGTTGGCCGCGCCGGTCTCCGAGGCCGGGACCGCACCGACGATCAGCGCGGGCAGGGAGGAGTAGGCGAGGCCGATGCCCGCGCCGAGGACCACGGACGTGACGATCGTCTGCCAGGCCGCGTCCATCAGGCCGAGGCCGCCGCCGTAGCCGATCGCGATGATCAGCAGGCCCATGATGAGGGTGGTCTTCGGGCCGTACTTGGCGGACAGCCGGGCGTAGACGGGTGCGGTGAACATCATCGTCAGGCCCAGCGGGGCCACGCACAGACCCGCGACGACCATGGACTGGCCGAGGCCGTAGCCGGTGGCCTTCGGCAGCTGGAGCAGCTGGGGCAGGACCAGGGAGACGACGTAGAACGCGACGCCGACCATGATCGACGCGAGGTTGGTGAAGAGGACGGCCGGGCGGGCGGTGGTGCGCAGGTCGACCAGGGGCGCCCGGTGGCGCAGCTCGAACAGGCCCCACAGGAGGAGGACGGCGACCGACGCGGCGAACAGGCCGAGCGTCGTGCCGGAGGACCAGCCCCAGTCGCTGCCCTTGGTGATCGGCAGCAGGAGCAGGACCAGGCCGGTCGACAGGCCTATCGCGCCCGGCAGGTCGAAGGAGCCCTCCGCCCGCATCGGGGACTCGGGGACGACGAGGAGGGTGAGGACGATGGCGACCACGCCGAGGCCGGCGGCGCCGTAGAACAGGGCGTGCCAGTTCGTGTGCTGCGCGACCAGGGCCGCGGCGGGCAGCGCCAGGCCGCCGCCGACGCCGATCGAGGAGCTCATCAGGGCCATGGCCGAGCCGAGCTTCTCGCGCGGCAGCATGTCGCGCATCAGGCCGATGCCGAGCGGGATCGCGCCCATCGCGAAGCCCTGCAGCGTGCGGCCGACGATCATGGTGAGCAGCTGGCTGGTGAGCGCGCTGACCAGGGCGCCGACCACCATCACGGCGAGGCTGAGGACCAGCATCCGCCGCTTGCCGTAGAGGTCGCCGAGCCGGCCCATGATCGGCGTGGCGACGGCACCGGACAGGAGGGTGGAGGTGAGGACCCAGGTGGCGTTGGAGGGTGCGGTGTCCAGCAGCTGCGGCAGATCCTTGATGACCGGCACGAGCAGGGTCTGCATCACCGCGACCACGATGCCGGCGAAGGCGAGCACCGGGACCACGGCGCCGCTCGCCCTTCGGGCCGGCTGGTCGGTCGTCGTGTGGGTCATGGAGTCGAGGCCTCCCCGTAGTGATAAGTGCTGGGTAAACCTCGTATGCACAGGCAACTATTCCGTTGCTTCGGGCCTCTAATCAATCCTTGACCGGTTCATGGGACTCTGATTCTCCGTCAGGGGCTGGTTACTTGATAGAACGCGTTCTAGTCTTCGCGCCATGAAGGCCTACGTCGCCGGGGTCGGGATGACGCGGTTCGAGAAGCCCGAGACCCGTTCATGGCAGTACTGGGACATGGTGCGGGAGGCGGGTGAGGCGGCTCTGGCGGACGCCGGAATCACCTACGCGGACGTGGAACAGGTTCCCGTCGGCTACTGCTTCCAGCCCTCGACGGCGGGCCAGCGCGCCGCCTACGAACTCGGCCTGACCGGGATCCCCGTCTACAACGTCAACAACAACTGCGCGACCGGCTCGACCGCGCTCATGCTCGCCCGGCAGCTCGTCGAGGGCGGCGCCGCCGACTGCGTGCTCGCGCTGGGCTTCGAGAAGATGAAGAAGGGTGCGCTGGGCTCGGGTGCCGACGGAGGGGACTTCTCGACGTCGCCGGTCGCCCGGCACTACGGGATCATGGCCGCCCGGCACGGCTTCGAGCCGACCCCGCCCACCGCGCAGATGTTCGGCGACGCGGCCCGCGAGCACATGGAGAGGTACGGCACGACCGAGGCCCAGCTCGCCGCCGTCGCCGCCAAGAACCACCGGCACTCCGCGCACAACCCCTACGCCCAGTTCCGGGACGTGTACGACGTCGCAGACGTCCTCGCCTCCCGCCCCGTCCACCGGCCGCTGACCAAGCTCCAGTGCTCGCCCACCTCGGACGGCGCGGCGGCGGCCGTGGTGGTGTCCGGGCGGTTCGCCGAGGAGCGCGCGCTGACGGGGCTGGTCGAGATCGCCGGGCAGGCCATGACCACCGACACCGAGGAGTCCTTCGCGTCCGGCTCCTGCATCGACGTCGTGGGACAGCCCATGTCCAGGGAGGCGGCCCGGCAGGCCTACGAGCACGCCGGGCTCGGCATCGAGGACGTGGACGTGATCGAGCTGCACGACTGCTTCTCCGTCAACGAGCTGCTGACGTACGAGGCCCTCGGCATGTGCGCGCCCGGGGAGTCCGGGAAGCTCGTCGCGTCGGGCGCGACGACGTACGGCGGCCGGTGGGTGGTCAACCCGTCCGGCGGGCTGATCTCCAAGGGACACCCCCTGGGCGCGACCGGGCTGGCCCAGGCGGCCGAGCTGGTGTGGCAGCTGCGCGGCGCGGCGGGGGAGCGGCAGGTCCCCGGGGCGCGGGTGGGGCTCGCGCACAACATCGGGCTGGGCGGGGCGGCGGTGGTGACGGTGCTGCGCAGGACGTAGGCCCCGCGCCCTACGCCCGGTGGTCCGAAATGCTGATGCAAGGACCGTAACCGGGTTGAGAGCATGACATCCATGCCGGAAGCCGCCGACACCCCATCTGTCGTATCCCGCCGGACGACGGTGCCCACCTGGCTGGTGGTCGCGCTCGCCTGCGCCGGACAGTTCCTGGTCGTCCTCGACGTGTCGGTGGTGAACGTCGCCCTGCCGTCCATGCGCACCGGCCTCGGACTGAGCCCGGCCGGGCTGCAGTGGGTGGTGAACGCCTACGCCATCGCCTTCGCCGGATTCATGCTGCTCGGCGGCCGGGCGGGTGACCTGTACGGGCGCAAGCGGATGTTCCTGGTCGGCCTCGGCCTGTTCACGCTGGCCTCGCTGGGCGGCGGCCTCGCCCAGGAGGGCTGGCAGTTGCTGCCGGCGCGGGCCGTGCAGGGGCTCGGTGCGGCCGTGCTGGCCCCGTCGACGCTGACCCTGCTGACGGCCGCGGTGCCGGAGGGGGCGGCGCGGGCCCGGGCGATCGCCACCTGGACCGCGGTCGGCGCCGGCGGCGGGGCCGCGGGCGGCCTGGTCGGCGGGGTGCTCGTGGACGTGCTCGACTGGCGCTGGGTGCTGCTCATCAACGTGCCGGTGGGCGCGCTGGTGCTGGCCGGCTCGGTGCTCTGGCTCAGCGAGAGCCGGGCCGGGGACGGGCGGCGCCTGGACCTGCCGGGCGCGCTGCTGGTCACGGCGGGCCTCGCCACCCTGGCCTACGGCATCTCGCAGACGGAGGCGGAGGGCTGGACGGCGTCGGCCACGCTGCTGCCGCTGCTCGCCGGGCTGCTGCTGATCGCCCTGTTCCTGCTGGTCGAGGCGCGTACGGCGGCCCCGCTGATGCCGCTCGGTCTGCTCCGGCTGCGCTCGGTCGCCTCGGCCAACGCGGCGATGTTCCTCTCCGGCTCGGCCATGTTCTGCATGTGGTACTTCATGACGCTCTACGCCCAGAACGTCCTCCACTACACGCCTTTGCAGGCCGGGGTCGCCCTGGTGCCCAGCTCGCTGTCGGTGGTCGTCGGCTCCAAGGTGGCGCCGCGCCTGATGCGGGTGGCGGGCGCGCGGACCGTGGCGGCGCTGGGCACGCTGGTCGCGGCGGCAGGCTTCGGCTGGCAGTCGACGATGAGCGCGCACGAGGCGTACGTCACCGCGATCATGACCCCGGGCATCCTGATGATGTTCGGCGCGGGCCTGGCGACGACCCCGCTCGCCTCCCTGGCCACCTCGGGGGCGGCACCGGGCGACGCCGGTGTGGTGTCGGGGCTGATCAACACCTCGCGCACGATGGGCGGTTCGCTCGGGCTCGCCGCGATGTCCACCGTCGCGGCGTCCGGCACGGGCCCCGGCCACGGCCCCGAGGCGCTGACCGACGGCTACGCGCTGGCCTTCCGGGCCAGTACGGCGGTGCTGCTGTGCGGGGCGGTGCTGATACTGGCGTGGCTGCCGCGGAAGAACGCGGAGGCTTCTGCGGCTCCTGCGGCGCGAGCACATTCCACGACTTCGCGCGGATGAGGCAACGGTCCGGGCGGCCCGTGGACTCCTTCTGACATCAAGGGAGGTGCCCATGGGGGACGGGAAGAAGGCTCGGAACGAGGAGTTCCAGGGCTTCATGATCGGCCGCTGGCCGCGGCTGATGCGTACGGCATTTCTCCTCACGGGGGAGCAGCACGCCGCCGAGGACCTGGTCCAGTCGACGCTGGAGCGGGTCTACGTGTCCTGGCGCAAGGTCGGCGCGGCCGACGATCCGGAGGCCTACGTACGACGCGTGATGATCAATCTGCACGCGCGCAAACACCGGAGAAAACTCAAGGAGTTCCTGGCCCCCAAGGACGACTCGGGTCTGGTGCACGAGGTGCCCGACACCGGTGACCGGATCGCGCAGGCCGACGACCGCGGCGCGCTGCTCGAGGCGCTCGCCGAACTGCCCGTGCGGCAGCGGGAGGCGGTGGTCCTGCGCTACTGGGAGGACCTGACGGAGACCCAGGCGGCGGAGGCGATGGGCTGCTCGGTCGGCACGGTGAAGAGCAACGCGGCGAAGGGGATCGCGAAACTCCGGGCCATACCGGGACTGGCCGAGACGGTGACGTACGGAGGGCGGAAGTAGATGAGCGCGGACCGGGAGAGTCACGAGATGGCCGACATGACACAGACGGACATCGCCCTCCTCCTCGCGGACGCCGCGGACGAGGTCGAGATCGGCATAGCCCCCGTGCAGGCGGTCATCCGCGGGGGCCGCCGGCGCAGAGCCCGCCGCTGGGCGGTCGCGACGACGACCGCCCTGGTGCTGGCGGGCTCGACGGGGGCGACACTGGCGGTGACGGGGCTGCCCGGTGACACCGACCGGCACGCGCCCGTGGCGTCCCAGCCGTCCACACCCGAGGCCCGGCATGTGTATGTGCCGCAGGTCACGCAGCTGGCGCGCGGCACGGACCACGGCACCGCCTGGCGCGTGGTCGTGTCCGTGTGGGGAGCGCCGCGTGACAGGTCGGAGGCGGCCACGCAACTGGCCGCGATGCGGAAGTACGGCATCGAGCCGGCCGTGCTCCCCGATGGCCGGCAGCTGGTCGGCAAGACCTCGCACTACTCGGGCCTGTACTACGGCGGCAACCCCTTCAGGACGATCATGTTCGACACGGTCAAGAAGTGGGAGCCCCTGTCCGGCACGGACCTGATGTCGGGGGCCGTCCCTCTGGACAAGGCGGACAGCAACCGCCCCGAGCGGCTCGTGGTGGGCACGGTCGCCCTCACCGCCCGGCAGGTCAGGTGCGGCTGGAAGGACGGCACGAGCACCCTGGTCGAGCCGCAGGCGGTGGCCGGCTCGCCGGTGGAATGGTTCGCCTGCACGGCCCCGGCCGGGACGGCCTACCAGAGTGCGGAGGTGATCCAGTAGCTCACAGCCCCCCTGCCGCCGGGCCTCCCGCCGCCCTCCGGCTCCCGGACCCGGCCGGGCGTGCCGGCGGGGCCGGTGCCGGCCAGGCGCCGGTGCGGGCGGTGGCGGTGGTCGCGGGAGGTCGCCGGGGGCGGGGGCGGCTGAGGCGCGAACGGCGGTGCCGGCTCCGCAGCAGCGGGGCGAGGATGCGGGACGGCCAGGGGAACGGCCTGGCCCGTCAGTTGCCGCCTCTGCCGTTGTTCTCCGGCACACGGGTCTGCGCTCGTCGCCGGGGCGACGCTGGGAGCCCGTTCACAGCCACCCCTGCTGCCGGGCCTCCCGCACCGCCTCCGCCCGGTTCCGGGTGCCCGTCTTGCCGATCGCCGAGGACAGGTAGTTGCGGACGGTGGACTCGGACAGATGCAGCTTGCCCGCGATGTCGGCGACCGTCGCCCCGTCCACCGACGCCTTCAGCACCTCGCACTCGCGGGCCGTCAGTGGACTGGGCCCGGCGCTGAGCGCGGCGGCCGCCAGCGCCGGATCGACGACGGTCTCCCCGGTGAGCACGCGCCGGATCGCCGCGGCCAGTTCCTCCACGGGCCCGTCCTTGACGAGGAATCCCGCCGCGCCGGCCTCCATGGCCCGGCGCAGATAACCGGGCCGGCCGAAGGTGGTGAGGATCAGCACCCGGCAGTCGGGCGCCCGCACGCGCAGCTCGGCCGCCGCGTCCAGCCCGCTGATGCCCGGCAGTTCGATGTCCAGCAGCGCCACGTCCGGCCGGTGGGTGAGCACGGCGTCCACGATCCCGTCGCCCGAGCCCAGTTGGGACACCACCTCGATGTCCTCCTCCATGCCGAGCAGCAGAGCGAGCGCACCCCGCATCATGCCCTGGTCCTCGGCGAGCAGCACCCGAATGGACTTGGCGGTCCGGTGCTCCCGGGGCATCTCGTTCATGGGGCCAGGTTACGGCCGGAAACCCGGCCCATCGCCGTGCCCGCCGGGATCGCCCGAAGAGGCGGATTTCGTCCGGTCGTTGGGTGCGGCGGCGCCGACGGCCCCCGATTAAAGACTCTCTCTTTTCCGGCGCCGTGGGGGTTGACGGTCCCGGAGGGCACCCAAACAATCGCCTCTGCATTTCCAAAAATCCCCGGTAATTCAGAAATCAGAGGGGTTCGGTATTTCGATCGAACATTGTTCGGGATATCGGACGAGTCCACCCCGCACTGCCTACGACGAAACCGAGGTGCACCGTGCTCGTGAGATCCCCCCACAGCCACCCGCGGCGGCTCAGGAGCGCCGCCCTGTCCGTGCTCGCCGTCTGCGCGACCCTCGCCGCGCTGCTCCTCGGCGTCGGCGCGCCCCGGGCCGCCGCCGCGAGTTCGCTGCCCTGTGACGTCTACGCCGCCGCGGGCACCCCCTGCGCCGCCGCGCACAGCCTGGTCCGCGCGCTGTACTCCTCCTACGGCGGCTCGCTGTACCGGGTGCAGCGGGCCTCGGACGGCGCCACGAGGGACATCGGTCTGCTGGCCACCGGCGGATACGCGAACGCGGCCGCCCAGGACTCCTTCTGTTCCGGCACGACCTGCGTCATCACCAGGATCTACGACCAGTCCCCGCGCCACAACGACCTCACGATCGAGGGCGCGGGCGGCGCCGGGAAGGCCGATGTCGGGGCGCCCGCCGACGCGCTTGCGGTGACCGTCGGCGGCCACCAGGTCTACGGCCTGGAGATCTCCGCAGGCATGGGCTACCGCAACGACTCCACCTCCGGTGTCGCCACCGGCGGCGGTGCCGAGGGGATGTACATGGTGACGTCCGGTACCCACGTCAACGGCTCCTGCTGCTTCGACTACGGCAACGCCGAGACCAACAACAACGACACCGGCAACGGGCACATGGACGCCATCAACTTCGGCACCGAGTGCTGGTTCTCGCCCTGCTACGGTCAGGGCCCCTGGGTGCAGGCGGACCTGGAGAACGGGCTGTTCCAGTCCGACGCCGGATACAGCAGGAACAGCTCCAACACGGGCACCGGAGCCCTGCCGTTCGTGACCGCGCTGCTCAAGAACAACGGCCAGGACCATTTCGCGCTCAAATGGGGAAATGCACAATCGGGCGGGCTGACGACCACCTATTCCGGAGGTGAGCCGACCACGAGCGGATACTCGCCCATGCACCAGGAGGGCGCCATCGTCCTCGGCACCGGCGGCGACAACAGCAACGGCTCCATCGGCTCCTTCTTCGAGGGTGTGATGACCTCCGGCATCCCGACGGACGCCGCCGACAACGCAGTTCAGGCCGACATCGTCTCCGTCGGCTACGGCGGCGCGACCGGCAGCGCCGGCACGCTGAGCGCCGGCTCGGAGATCTCGCTGCGGGCCACCACGTCCTGCTGCACCATCGACTACGTCCGCCACCAGAACAACGCCGGCGTGCTGTCCGCCATCACCTCCAGCAGCTCCGGCCTGGACAAGAACGACGCCACCTGGATCGTCCGCAAGGGCCTCGCCGACAGCGCCTGCGTCTCCTTCGAGTCGCGCAACTACCCCGGCGACTACCTGCGCCACTCCAACTTCAGGCTGTACCGGCAGCCCATGGACGGCACCGCCCTGTTCCGGGCCGACGCCACGTTCTGCCCGCAGACCGGCAAGAGCGGCACCGGCACCTCGTTCGCCTCGTACAACTACCCGACGAGATACCTGCGCCACTACGACTACAACCTGTACGTCGCGAGCGACGGCGGGTCCAACGACTTCGACAGCAGCACGTCCTGGACCGACGACGTCAGCTGGGTGGTCAGCTCGCCCTGGGCGCCGTAGCCCCCGCGTCCGCCAACCGCGCGGACTCCACCGGGAGTTCGGCGGTCACCGTGAAACCGCCGCGCGGCGACGGGCCGGCCGTGAGCGAGCCGCCCGCCGCCGCGAGGCGCTCGGTCAGCCCCTTCAGGCCCGTGCCGCCGATGCCCTGCTGGGGCCGGCTCACGGGGGTGCCGCTGCCGTTGTCCGTCACGGTCAGCCGGGCCCGTTCGGCGCCGCTCTCCACGGTGATCTCACAGCGGGGGGCGTCGCTGTGCCGGACCACATTGGTCACCGCCTCGCGCACCACCCAGCTCAGCAGGGCCTCCGTCCGCGGCTCCAGCGGCGCCCCCGACTGCCGTACCACCGGCTCGATGCTCGCCGCCGACAGCGCCGAGCGGGCCCGGGTCAGCTCGGTGGCCAGGCTGCCCTCCCGGTAGCCGGTCACCGCCTCGCGGATCTCGGTGAGCGCCTGCCGGCCCACCGACTCGATGTCGGTGATCTGGCCCAGCGCCGCGTCCATGTCGCGCGGGGCCAGCCGCCGGGCCGCCTCCGACTTCACCACGATCACCGACAGCGTGTGCCCGAGCAGGTCGTGCAGATCCCGCGAGAAGCGCAGGCGCTCCTTCTCCACCGCACGCCGGGCCAGCTCCTCGCGGGCGGCGCGCAGCTCCCGCACCGCCTCGGACAGCCCGAGGATCGCGGCGGTCACCATGCTGGACAGAAAGGTGGCATAGCCGATGTTCGTCGCGTCCCCCCAGCCGCCGCGGACGGCGGAGACGCAGGCCGCGTACACCGTCAGCAGCAGACCTGTGCGACCCAGCCACGGCCCGCGCAGGGCGGCACCCACGGCGAGGCCGAGCAACGGGAAGAACATCAGCCAGTTGCCGCCGTAGCCGAGCGCCAGACCCGTGGTCACCAGGCCCATCAGGAGCAGCGCCAGCCGAGTGGAGGCCGCCTCCCGCCTCGCGCGGTCGAAGGAGCGGAAGGTGACATAGATGTAGAGCGAGTTGAAGGCCAACAGGCCGAGGCCGCCGATCCACGGGTTCGGGGTCTTGCCCTGCAGGAGGTTGGAGAACGACCCCATCCCCATCAGCAGCCAGGGAAGCAGGGCGAAACCGGTCGGTGGCGGACCCGGATGGTCGACGTCCGGCTCCTCGCCCCGCTGCCGGGCGGCCCGTTGCGCGTCCTTGAACCGCTCGTGCTCGGCCTTCCACCGGCGCCGCTCGGCCTGCAGCGCCCGTATCTGGCACCGCACTCCCCGTACCCAATTCATGTCTGTGTTTCCCCCGGTCAGATGGTCCCCGCCCGACGGCGGTACGACAGCACAGCGTACGAACCGAACAGAACGAGCCAAGCCGTCAGGACGATGATGGCACCGGCGCCCGGGGCCTGCCCCTGCGATACGGCGGTGCCCAGCTGGGCGAACCGGCGGGTGGGGGTGTACGGCGACAGAGCGCGCAGCCAGCCGGGAAAGAGGCTGATCGGGAACCACAGGCCGCCGAGCACCGCGAGGCCCAGGTTGCACGCCATGTTCACCACCCCGGTGGACGGCCCGGTCAGCCGGTAGCCGTTGCCGAGGCCGAGCAGGGTGAAGGGGACCGAGCCCGCCCACAGCAGCAGCGCGATCGCCGCCCACTGCCAGGCCGCCAGCCGCACCCCGTTGACCAGGCCGCCGGCCGCCAGCACCGCGACGATCGAGGGAAGTACGGTCACCACACCGGTCAGGGCCCGCCCGGTCACCACCTCCCGCGGGGGCATAGGGGTCACCCGCAGCTGCCGTAGCCAGCCGACGGCGCGGTCCTCGGCGACGGCACCTCCGGTGTTCAGGGCCGAGCCGAGGGCGCCGTAGGCGGCCATGCCGACCATGGCCGCGGTTTTCCAGCTTCCGTCGTTCTCGCCGAGGTTGGTGAACAGGAGGTACATCATCACGGGCATGGCGACGCCCCCGACGACGAAGCCCGTGTCGCGCAGGGTGCGGTGGATCTCCAGTCGTACGTAGGCGAGCATCACACGGCCGTCCTTCGGGTGTCGGTCGTCTGCGGCTGGTCGCGCCCACGCGGTGGTAGCCGCATGTCGGACACCACCCCGCGCTGCTTCGGGGCGCGAGCGCCTCCCTCGGCCGTCACGGCGAGGAACGCGTCGTCCAAGGACGCCGGAGTCACCTCCAGCCCCCTGATCGCCCCCAGTTCCGCCAGGGCGGTCACCGTCGCGTCCGAGTCGTCGGTGCGCAGGCGGGCCCGGCGGCCCCGCACCTCCACCGAGCGGACGCCGGGCAGCAGGGCCAACGCCTCCGGCTCCCGGCCCGCGAGGTCCACGGCGACCAGGTTGCCCCCCGCCGTGCGCCGCAGTTCCTCGCCCGTGCCGTCGGCGACGATCCGGCCCCGGTCGATCACCACGATCCGGTCGGCGTAGGCGTCCGCCTCCTGCAGATAGTGGGTGGAGAACAGAACGGTGTGGCCACGGCGGGCGTAGGCCCGCATGGAGTCCCAGAAGGCGTGCCGGGCCTCCACGTCCAGCGCCGCCGTCGGCTCGTCCAGCACCAGCAGCGCCGGGTCACCGGCGAGCGCGACGGCGAACCGCACCCGCTGCACCTGCCCGCCGGACAGCCGGTCCACCCGCCGTCCGGCCAGGTCCGCGATCCCCGCCAGCTCCAGCGCCCGCGTCACCGGCATCGGCGTCGGATAGCGCGAGGCCACGAAGGTGACCAGTTCGTCCACGGTGACCCGGGGCACGGGCCGCGCGTCCTGGAGCATCGCGCCCACCCGCCCCGCGCGCACCGACCGCCCGGGCGCCGCGCCGAACACCTCCACCGCGCCGGCGTCGGGCTCGTGCAGGCCGAGCAGCAGCCCGATCGCGGTCGACTTGCCGGCTCCGTTGCGGCCCAGCAGGGCCACGGTCTCCCCGCAGCCGATCCGCAGGTCGACACCGTCCACGGCGCGCACCGCGCCGTATGCCTTGACCGCCCCCGTGAAGGAGACGGCGCTTCCCCGTTGCGTCATGCCTACGACGCTACGAATCCGCCCCCGGCTCCGGCAGATGCGCATGTACGGACTCGGGCAGTACATATGTCACCGCTCCGGCGCAGCTGACACAGAGTCAGGAGTCTTCACAAGTGTGGAGCGCTGGGCTATACAGAGGGCGCCGGACTGGAACGCGTTCTAGGTCGGCCCGTAGCGACCTCGGTGCGGCCGACGGTGCGGACGTCCGCGCCGGGGTCTTGAACCGCCAGTGTCAGGAGCCGTATGCCCATCGACGCAGCGAAAGCCCTCGCGGCCGAACCCCGGACCGGCGCGATCTCCTGGACGACCAAGGACGTCCAGCTCTACCACCTCGGTATCGGCGCCGGCATCCCCGCCACCGACCCCGACGAGCTGCGCTACACCCTGGAGTCCCGGCTGCACGTCCTGCCGAGCTTCGCCACGGTCGCGGGCTCGGGCGCGCCCGGCGTGATCAGCGGCCTGTCCATGCCCGGTGTGGAGGTCGAGCTCGCGAAGGTCCTGCACGGCGGCCAGACGCTGGAGATCCACCGCGCCCTCCCGGCCGAGGGCACGGCGAGGGCGACCAACCGGCTCGCCGCCGTATACGACAAGGGCAAGGCCGCCGTTCTGGTCCTGCGCACCGAGGTCGCCGACGCCGACGGCCCGCTGTGGACCAACGACGCACAGATCTTCGTACGCGGCGAGGGCGGCTGGGGCGGTGACCGCGGCCCGTCCACACGCCTCGACCCTCCCACCGGTGAGCCCGACCGCACCGTCGAACGCCCGATCCGCGAGGACCAGGCCCTCCTGTACCGCCTCTCCGGCGACTGGAACCCGCTGCACGCCGACCCGGAGTTCGCCAAGCGCGCCGGCTTCGACCGGCCCATCCTGCACGGGCTGTGTACCTACGGCATGACGCTCAAGGCGGTCGTGGACACGCTGCTCGGCGGGGACGTGAGCCGGGTGCGGTCGTACGCGACCCGGTTCGCCGGGGTGGTGTTCCCGGGGGAGACGTTGCGCATCCGCATGTGGCGGGGGGACGGCAGGGTGCGGGTCGCGGTGAGTGCCGTCGAGCGCGACGACGCGCCCGTCCTCGCCGACACGGTCGTCGAACTCTTTTGATCCGGTAGTCAGTTGAGGGGAGCCGCACCATGCGCGCAGCCGTACTGCACGAGATCGGCCAGGAGAAGCTGGAGGTCCTCGACGACGTCGAGGCGGTGGGGTCCGGTCCCGGGAGGGTGCGGATACGGGTGCGCGCCACGGGGCTGTGCCACTCGGACCTGTCGGCGATGAGCGGGGTGCTGCCGCAGCCGGCGCCGTTCGTGCCCGGGCACGAGGGCGCGGGCGAGGTCCTGGAGGTGGGGGAGGGCGTCACCCGGGTGAAGCCCGGTGACCGGGTGGTCGTCTGCTGGCTGCCGGCCTGCGGTGCCTGTCCCGCCTGCAGGCGCGGGCAGACCGAGCTGTGCCTGGCCGGGTTCATGAACGCCGGCACCCCGAACTTCCGGCGTCCCGGCGGTGAGGTGTTCGGCTTCGCCGGCACCGGCACCTTCGCCGAGGAGGTCGTCGTCGACGCCGGCTGCGCGGTGCCGATCCCCGACGACGTGCCCTTCGACATCGCCGCGCTGATCGGCTGCGGAGTCACCACCGGACTCGGTGCGGCCCTCAACACCGCCGACGTGGAGGCGGGTTCCTCGGTCGCCGTCATCGGCTGCGGCGGGGTCGGGATCTCGGCGATCCAGGGGGCGCGGCTCAAGGGCGCCGCCGAGATCGTAGCCGTCGACCCGGTCGCCTCCCGCCGGGACTCGGCCCTCGGGTTCGGTGCCACCCGGGCCGTCCCGCCCGACGAACTGGCGGGCGCCAAGCAGGAGGTCACCGGCGGCGAGGGCTTCGACTACGTCTTCGAGGTCGTCGGCAGGTCCTCCACCGCACGCACCGCCTACGAGAACACCCGGCGCGGCGGCACCCTCGTCGTCGTCGGCGCCGGCGCCATGGACGACTTCCTGCAGCTCAACATGTTCGAGCTGTTCTTCGACGAGAAGCGCATCCTGCCGTCCATGTACGGCGGCGGTGACGTGCTGCGCTCCTACGAGCGCGCGATCGCCCTGTGGCGGGCCGGCCGTATCGACCTGGCGGGCCTCATCACCCACCGTGTGCGCCTGGCGGAGATCAACGAGGCACTGGACCAGATGCGCACCGGGACCGCCCTGCGTACGTGCATCGAGATCTGAGGACGCGGCGCATGTCACTGCCACTGGAGGGACTGTCCGCCGTCGTCACCGGCGCCGGACGCGGGCTCGGCCGGGCCGAGGCCCTGGAACTCGCCCGGCTCGGTGCGGCCGTGGTCGTCAACGACTACGGGCAACCCGGGCGGGACGGCTCCGGAGCGGCCTCGGCCGGTCCGGCCGAAGATGTCGCCGCGGGGATACGCGACCAGGGCGGCCGCGCCCGCGCCCACACCGGCGACGTCGCCGACTTCCGGCAGGCCCGCGAGCTCATCGACCTGGCGATCACCGAGTACGGCAAGCTGGACATCCTCGTCAACAACGCGGGCATCCTGCGCGACCGCATGGTCTTCTCCATGACCGAGGACGAATGGGACTCGGTGATCCGTGTCCACCTCAAGGGCCACTTCAACACCACCCGCTTCGCCGCCGCGCACTGGCGGGAGCGGTCCAAGGCGGCCGGGGGAGCGAAGGTCCACGGGCGGATCGTGAACACCTCCTCGGAGGCGTTCCTCGCGGGCTCCGCCGGACAGCCCAACTACGCGGCCGCGAAGGGCGGAATCGTCGGGCTGACCACCTCCACGGCCCTCGCTCTCGCCAAGTACGGCGTCACGGCCAACGCCGTCTGCCCGCGCGCCCGGACCCGGATGACCGAGGACGTGTTCGCCGGCTTCCAGCGGCCGGACGAGGGCCTGGACCCGCTGGCCCCCGAGCATGTCGCCCCGCTCGTCGGCTACCTGGCCGGACCGGCCGCCGCCGCGATCAACGGCCAGCTGCTCGTCGTGCACGGCGGCATGGTCGCGATCGTGGAACGGCCGCGCGTGCGGACGAAGTTCGACAGCAAGCAGGAGACGTTCACCTACGACGAACTCGACGCCCTGCTCACCCCGCACTACGCGGGCCGGCCGCCGGGGGAGACCTTCGCGGCGGCGGAGGTGCTCGGACTCAAGCGCGGCTGAGGCGACGCACACGCGGGTGGGACAACGGGAAACGGTGGAGGGAAAAGGGAGGAGGGGGCGCCCGGTGGGCGCCCCCTCCTCCGTTACGACCTTCAGGCAGCCGCCTCGGTGGTCTCCTCGGCGGGCTTGCGGTGCCGGCCGTGCGCGGCCGTCTCGCTCTCCTGGGCCGCGACCGGGCCCCGGTGCCGGCCGTGGCCGGCAGCCTCCTGAGAGTCGGCAGACAGCTGCCCCGTCGTGCTGGTGTCGCTCATCGGAAGTATTCACCCCGTCAACATGATCTTTCGTACAGCCGGGCGAGTGTAACCGGCACACCACGGGCCGAATCCAGGCGCACACGCCAACCGGCACTAGTTCGTTACAAGACGTCCCAGAGGCGCCTGCTGCAACGGCACCGGACGTGCCACCACCGGCTCCGGAAGCTCCGGTTCCACAGGCTCCGGAGGATCCGGGTCCGCCGACTGCCGTGACGCGCCGTGCGCCCCGTCGGCCGTGCCGTCCCGGACCGGACCCTCCGGACCCGCGTCCCCCGGTCCCCCCAGCCCCCCCGTTCCCCCGGCCTCCCCCGCCGGCACCGTCAGCTCCGCCACGCCGCACGGAGTCTCCTCCGTGGCGTACGGCAGCCGCAGCACCCCGTCCCGTGTCCACAGCCCGGCCCCGGCCAGCCACCCCTCGGGCGCCGGGAGATGGCTCACCCGCCGCCCGGCCGGCCGCCAGATGCCCGTCCAGCTGTTGCCGAACGGCCCGTCGACGCGCAGCGCCACCGCGCAGTTCTCCGGCATCAGCACCTGCCCGGGCTGGATCGCGAACGGCGTCACCGCACAGTCCGGCACCCGCAGGCTCTCCGGGAAGCGCACCGGCAGCGTGCTGCCGAGCACGCCCCAGCCCAATCGTTCCTCCCCCGGCGAGGGCGCGTCGGAGGAGATGAGCAGCAACCCGCTGTCGGGGTCGGCGAGCAGCAGCCGGTCGTCGCTGCCCGCCGCGATCTGCAGCAGCGGCGAGACCTCGGCGCGCTCCAGGTCCACCACGACCGTCTTGACCGTCCCGCCCAGCTCCCGGTCCAGCGCCAGCATCCGCCCGGCGCGGTCCAGCCACACCCCGCCCGAGCAGCGCCCCGGCACCTCGGCGAGCCACTCGGGCCCGAAGGCCCCGCCCGCGACCAGCCACACCACGCTCGACCGCGGCCCGACGGCGAGGGCGTAAGCCCGCGAGCCTCCCGGGGCGGGCGGCAGCAGGGCGAGCCGGATGCCGGGCTCGGGGCACTCCACCACGCCGAGCGGCAGCTCGCCGGTGCCGGGACCGGTCGGGTACAGCAGCGAGAAGGCGTGCCGGTGCTCGACCAGCCGGTGGATCAGCACCCGGCCGTCGGACAGGGGCTGCACCTCGGTGCCGGGCTCCTCCGGCTGGTTGCCGGGCAGCGGCACCGCGTACGGCTCCGGGCCGTCCAGCGTCCAGCGCTCCGGGAACCAGCAGTCACCGGCCGGCGCCAGCCGGGCCGCGTACGCGCCGTCCGCCGTCACCGCGAACGCCGTTCCCGGCGCTCCGTCGGCCCCGCCCGTGGCGGGGGGTTCGATCGCACAGGCCGTCATCGTTCGGTCACCTCCGGCGACGAAGCTAGTTTTCGTACGCACAGGCGGGGGACCGGCCGACCCCGCTTCACACATACGGGTGGCGCAGAAGCGATTCACCTGAGGAAAACGGGACCTTTGTGCTGAGGGGGGTCAGAGCAGTCGGATGCGGTACGGCCGCGCAGGCCAGCCAGGTAGCCTTTCCTACGTGCCCCGTCTGTCTGAAGTCATCGCCGCGCTGGAGGACCTGTGGCCCGCCGAGCGGGCCGAGTCCTGGGACGCGGTCGGCACCGTCGTGGGCGACCCCGACCAGGAGGTCACCCGGGTCCTGTTCGCCGTCGACCCCGTGCAGGAGATCGTCGACGAGGCGGTGAAGCTCGGCGCCGACCTGCTGGTCACCCACCACCCGCTCTATCTGCGGGGCACGACCACGGTCGCGGCGACCCACTTCAAGGGCCGTGTCGTGCACACGCTGATCAAGCACGACATCGCCCTGCACGTCGCCCACACCAACGCCGACACGGCGGATCCGGGCGTCTCGGACGCGCTCGCGGGCGCGCTGGACCTCAGGGTCGTACGGCCCCTGGTCCCGGACCCGACCGACCCGCAGGGCTGCCGGGGCCTCGGCCGCGTGTGCGAGCTGGACCACCCCCTCACGGTCCGCGAGCTGGCCGCCCGCGCCGCCGAACGGCTGCCCGCCACCGCGCAGGGCATCCGGGTGGCCGGCGACCCCGAGGCCGTCGTGCGCACGGTCGCCGTCAGCGGCGGCTCCGGCGACAGCCTCTTCGACCAGGTCCGCGCGGCCGGCGTCGACGCCTTCCTGACCGCCGACCTGCGCCACCACCCGGCCAGCGAGGCCGTCGCCCACAGCCCCCTCGCGCTGCTCGACGCGGCGCACTGGGCCACCGAGTGGCCCTGGTGCGAGCTGGCCGCGAGCCAGCTCGACGAGATCTCCGACCGCCACGGCTGGGACCTGCGGGTCCACGTCTCCCAGACGGTCACCGACCCCTGGACCGCCCACGCGGCGTCCACCACCTCTAAGTAGCCAACAGGAGCCCCCAACTGAACGCCGCGCCCGCCGACCAGATCCGACTCCTCGACGTCCAGGCCCTCGACGTCCGCCTGCAGCAGCTCGCGCACAGGCGGAGGTCCCTGCCCGAGCACGCCGAGATCGACTCGCTGAACAAGGACCTCACCCAGTTGCGGGACCTGCTCGTCGCGGCGCAGACCGAGGAGAGCGACACCGCCCGCGAGCAGACGAAGGCCGAACAGGACGTGGACCAGGTGCGCCAGCGCGCCGCCCGTGACCAGCAGCGCCTGGACTCCGGCGCGGTCACCTCGCCGAAGGACCTGGCCAACCTCCAGCACGAGATCGTCTCCCTCGCCAAGCGGCAGGGCGACCTGGAGGACGTGGTGCTGGAGGTCATGGAGCGCCGTGAGGCCGCGCAGGAGCGGGTGAACGAGCTGACCGAGCGGGTCGCGTCGGTGCAGTCGAAGATCGACGACGCCACCGCGCGCCGGGACGCGGCCTACGAGGAGATCGACGGCGAGGCCGCGACGGTGACGAAGGAGCGCGAGGTCGTCGCCGGCGCCGTCCCCGCGGACCTCCTCAAGCTCTACGACAAGCTGCGCGGTCAGCAGGGCGGCATCGGCGCGGCCAAGCTGTACGCCCGCACCTGCCAGGGCTGCCGTCAGGAACTGGCCATCACCGAGCTGAACGAGATCCGCTCGGCGGCGCCGGACACCGTGGTGCGCTGCGAGAACTGCCGCCGCATCCTGGTGCGTACGGCCGAGTCGGGTCTGTAGAGGGCTGGACCGGTGAGGGAGTTCATCGTCGAGGCCGACGGCGGGTCCCGGGGCAACCCGGGGCCGGCGGGCTACGGGGCGGTCGTCCGGGACGCGGCCTCGGGCGAGCCTCTGACGGAGGCCGCGGAGTACATCGGCATCGCCACCAACAACGTGGCCGAGTACCGGGGCCTGCTGGCCGGCCTGCGTGCCGCCCACGCCCTCGACCCGACCGCGGCGGTGCACGTCCGCATGGACTCCAAGCTGGTCGTCGAGCAGATGTCGGGCCGCTGGAAGATCAAACACCCCGACATGAAGCCGCTGGCGGCCCAGGCCAGATCGGTCCTCCCTCCCGACCAGGTCACCTACGAGTGGATCCCCCGCGAACAGAACAAACACGCGGACCGCTTGGCGAACGAGGCGATGGACGCGGGGGCGAAGGGGCAGCAGTGGTCGCCCGCCGAGTCGACGGCAGCGCTGAACGCTCCGCCGCCGGCCACCGCCGCGGCGCCCGTCCCGCGGAGAGCGGCACCTTCCGGTGAGCGGCGCCCGCAAGCCCCCGGTGAGCAGCGGGTCTCGGCGCCGGGCTGGAGCAGTGCCCCCGACCTCGGCGCCCCCGCCACCTTCGTCCTCCTCCGTCACGGCGAGACCCCGCTGACACCCCAGAAGCGCTTCTCCGGCAGCGGCGGCACCGACCCCTCCCTCTCCGAAGCCGGCCGCGAACAGGCCCACCGCGCCGCCGAGGCACTGGCCGAGCGCGGAACCATCCAGTCCGTCATCGCCTCCCCCCTCACCCGCACCCGCGAAACCGCCACCATCGTCGCCACCCGCCTCGGCCTGGACCTGACGATCGAAGACGGCCTGCGCGAAACGGACTTCGGCGCCTGGGAGGGCCTGACCTTCGGCGAGGTCCGCGACCGCCACCCCGACGACCTGAACGCCTGGCTCGCCGACCCGGAGGCCCACCCGACCGGCGGCGGCGAGAGCTTCGCCGAGACGGCCACCCGGATCGCCGCCACCCGCGACAAGCTGGTCGCCACCCACGCGGGCCGCACGGTCCTGCTGGTCAGCCATGTGACCCCGATCAAGACCTTCGTCCGCCTCGCCCTCGGCGCCCCGCCCGAGTCGCTGTTCCGCATGGAACTCTCGGCGGCCTCCCTGTCGGCGGTGGCGTACTACGCGGACGGCAACGCGAGCGTACGGCTCTTCAACGACACGTCCCATCTGCGTCCCTGAGCCCCGCGAGCCGCGCCGCCCCCCGCGCCAGCTCCTCGATCCGCCCCCAGTCCCCCGCGGCCACCGCGTCCGCCGGGATCATCCAACTGCCGCCCACGCAGCCGACGTTGGGCAGGGAAAGGTACTCCGGAGCGTTCGCCGGGCCGATCCCGCCCGTGGGGCAGAAACGAGCTTGCGGCAACGGCCCGGCCAGTGACCTCAGGTAGGCCGTACCGCCCGCGGCCTGTGCCGGGAAGAACTTCATCTCCCGCACCCCGCGCTCCAGCAGCGCCACGACCTCCGAGGTGGTCGACACCCCTGGCAGACACGGCAGTCCGGACCCGCGCATCGCCTCCAGCAGCGCGTCCGTCCACCCCGGGCTGACCAGGAACCGCGCCCCCGCCGTGACACACGCCCCGACCTGCTCCGGCGTGATCACCGTGCCCGCGCCGACCACGGCGTCGGGCACCTCGGCGGCGATCGCCCGGATCGCGTCCGGCGCCGCCGGCGTCCTGAGCGTCACCTCGATCGCCGGCAGTCCCCCCGCCACGAGCGCCCGCGCGAGCGGTACGGCGTCGGCGGCGTCGGAGACCACCACCACCGGCACGACGGGTGCGAGATCCAGTACGGAGGCAGCGGAGGGGGAGGGCAGCGGTGGGGTCATGCCCTCATGGTGCCCAGCAGACTGCAGCTCGCGCAATGAGCGTTGCACATGTTGCAATGGCCGCCGCCCGCCCGGTGCCCGTCAGTGGATCTCGTCCACCAGCACGTCCAGCAACCACGCCCTGCCCGCCTTCCCGGGCGCCTCCGCCTCCACGACGTACCCCAGCTCCCGCAGCGCCCCGACCAGCTCGGCGGGGTCCTTCGGCGCGGCACCGGCCGTGAGCAGGCTCCGTACCATCCGGCCCTTGGTCGCCTTGTTGAAGTGGCTGACCACCTTCCGGGTCGGGGCGTGCAGCACCCGCACGCTCGCCGTACGCCCCGCGAGCTCGCCCTTCGGCCTCCAGGCCGCCGCGTACGCCGAGGAGCGCAGATCCAGCACCAGGCCGTCCCCGGCCGCCTCGGGCAGCGCCTCGGCCATCGGCGCCCGCCAGTGCCCGGCCAGCGCGCCGAGCCCCGGCAGCTTCACGCCCATCGAGCAGCGGTAGGAGGGGATCCGGTCGGCCACGCCCACCGCGCCCCACAGACCGGAGAACACCAGCAACGATTCCGTCGCACGCCGCCGTGCCGCCGCGTCCAGCGTGGCCAGGCCGAGGGCGTCGTACAGGACACCGGTGTAGATCTCCCCGGCGGGTCGGGCGCCGGCCGTGAGCAGCCCGGCGTTCTTCGCGACCTCACCGCGCAGGCCCTCACTCAGCCCGAGCACCTCGCGCGCCTTCTCCTCGTCACCGGTGCACAGCTCGACCAGCTCGGTGAGCACGGCCTCCCGCGCGGCGGTCAGCCCCGGCAGGGACAGCGACGCAACCTCCAGCGGGGCGCCCCCGCCCGGGTTCGCCTTGCCTTCCGACGGCGGCAGCAGGACCAGCAACACGTACTCCTCACGTAGACCTCCGCGACAGGGTACGGCGTGCCGCCGCAGCGACCCCGACCTACGCTCGCTGTATGCCCCGCCGCAGGATCCGCGTGACCGGTGCCCCCGAAGCCCCGTTGCGGGCCGCCCTCGCCGCGCTGCGCGCCGAACTCGGGCTTCCGGAGGACTTCCCGCCGGAGGCCCAGGCCGAGGCCGAGCGTGCGGCGAAGGCGCCCGTCCCGCCGTCGTACGACGCCACGGACATCCCCTTCTTCACCGTCGACCCGCCCGCCTCCACCGACCTCGACCAGGCGGCCCATCTCTCGCGGCAGGGCACCGGCTACCGGGTCCGGTACGCGATCGCCGACGTCGCCGCCTTCGTCGTGCCCGGCGGGGTGCTGGACGCGGAGGCGCACCGGCGGGTGAACACCCTGTACTTCCCCGACGAGAAGATCCCCCTGCACCCCACCGTGCTCAGCGAGGGCGCCGCCAGTCTGCTGCCGGACCGGGTCCGCCCGGCCGTGCTGTGGACGATCGACCTGGACGCGGACGGCCGGACGGTCGCCGTCGACGTGCGCCGCGCTCTCGTGCGCAGCCGCGCCAAGCTGGACTACGCGCGCGTGCAGAAGGAGATCGACACCGGAACCGCCGAGGAGCCGGTCGCGCTGCTCAAGGAGATCGGCGAGGCCCGGGAGCGGCAGGAGACCGAGCGCGGCGGCATCTCCCTCAACGTGCCCGAGCAGGAGATCACCGAACAGGACCACACCTACGTCCTCGGCTACCGGGTTCCGCTGCCCGCCGCGGGCTGGAACGCCCAGCTGTCCCTGCTCGCCGGCATGGCCGCCGCCGACCTGATGCTCGCCCAGGGCACCGGTGTGCTGCGCACCCTCCCCGCCGCCCCCGACGGCGCGGTCTCCCGGCTGCACCGCACGGCGACCGCGCTGCACATCGACTGGCCGCACCATGTGTCGTACGCGGCCCTGATCCGCACCCTCGACCCGCACAACACCCACCACGCGGCCTTCCTCCAGGAGTGCACCGCACTGCTGCGCGGCGCCGGCTACACCGTCTTCCGGGACGGCGTCCTGCCCGCGATCACCACGCACGCCGCCGTCGCCGCCCCGTACGCCCACTGCACCGCCCCGCTGCGCCGCCTGGCCGACCGCTACGCCGCGGAGATCTGCCTGGCCGCCGTCGCCGGCCAGGCCCCGCCGGACTGGGTGCTCGCCGCGCTCGACCCGCTGCCCCGGCGGATGGCCGACGGTTCCCGCATCGCGGGCACGGTCGAGCGGGAGTGCGTGGACATCGTGGAGGCGGCCCTGCTCGAGGGCCGGGTCGGGGACGTCTTCGAAGGCTGTGTGGTGGACGTCGACGAGCACCGGCCGACCGTGGGGACCGTCCAGGTGGACGAGCCGGCGGTCATCGGCCGGATCGAGGGCGACCGGCTGCCGCTCGGCGAACGCCTGCGGGTCCGGCTCAGCCGGGCCGAGCCGGGGACGACGAAGATCCTCTTTACCGTGGCATGAGGCACCGCACGAGGCCGGCGGGGTCGTCGGCGTGCAGCCGCACCACGCTCACCTGCCGGGGGCGGCCGAGGAACGACCGGTGGGTCACGGGTTCGGCCAGTTCCAGCTCGACCGACGTCTGCGACCCGACCGCGAGGTTCAGCACGCCCTCCGCGGGCTCGTGCGTCATCCGCGTCGCCCGGCGTACGGCGGCGATCGCGTCCAGCGGGATCCGCAGGTCCACATGGGCGCCGTAGCGCACCCGCAGGGCTTGGGAGGTCAGCACGTGCGGGCGGACCACACAGGCCGCGTGCAGGCCGACGACGAAGAGCACGGTGTAGATGTCCAGCACCAGCAGGACGTCGTGCGCGGCGGCCGTGTCGCGGAGCATCACGGAAACCCCGATCGTCTCGACCACGCACACGAAGACCAGCCCCGCCGTCGTGGCGCCCTGTCCGCGTGTGTACCCGAACCCCCGCCCGCCGGCGGTGCCTTGGGTGCGCCGGGCCAGCCACAGCGCCAGGCTGGCGAAGAGCCGGGCCTCGTGCCGTGCCAGCCGTCCCACCGTCTCCACCACGCTCATCTCCCCTCCATGATCATGATGTTGAGCGCGCGGCGGATCGCCTCCGCCTGGGCGGGCGCGAAGTCGGCGTACAGCGCGCGCAGGAGGGCGTGGTCGGCGTAGGGCGGACCGGCCGGCAGCAGGTCCGCCGGGACGCAGGCGGCCAGGGCACGCGCGGCCTCGGCCACGCGCGGATCGTCCGCTTCCGCGTCCGCGAGCGCGTCGAGCAGCGCGTACACCTCCCGGGCCCGGGCGAGGGCGTCCGGATCGTCCAGGGCGCCGCGCAGCGCGGACATCATCCGCTCCCGCTCCTCGGGCGCCGCCCCGGTGTCGATCAGGGCGAGCACCTCGCGGTCCTTGACGGCCATGGGGGAGCCGTCGCCGGGCAGCGCGGCCAGCAGCCCGGCCAGCTGGGGCGAGACCGGCCCCTCGGCGGGCAGCTCCCCGGCGTCCAGCATCGACCGCAGCCGCTGCCGGCGCGCCCGGATCTCCGTCTCCTGCCGGGCCAGGTCCTCGTCGAGCTCGGTGAGCACCTCGACCAGGTCCTTGCCGGCGTCGTCGGCGAGCACGTCCCGCACCTCGGTCAGACCCAGCCCCAGCTCGGTCAGCCGCCGGATCCGGGCGAGGACGACGGCGTGCCGGAGCGTGTACTGCCGATAGCCGTTCGGCTTTCGCTCGGGCTCGGGCAGCAGGCCCAGGTGGTGGTAGTGCCGCACGGTACGCGTCGTGACGCCGACGGTGGCGGCGAGTTCTCCGATCCGCATGGGACCAGTACAGACGTTGACGTCGCGGCATGGTCAAGCGGCGACCGGGGACCGAGGAGGCGGTCAGTGGCCGGCGCGCGGCGCGCCGAGCCACCGCTCCAGCGCTTCCGGCAGACCCTGGACCTGGCCCGCGCCACCTGGGCCTTCGCCCACGGCATGGTCATCCTGGAGATCCACGGCCGCTTTCCCGTGCACGCGGACCTGGACACGGCATGGAAGCGGGGCCTGAAGGCGTTGCACCCTAGGGCCTGGCGGGGGACGGTACGGCAAGGGGGTTTTCCATGGTGGAACGGGCGCTGTGGACGCGTGCCCGACTGGGCCACGACGGACCCCCGCTCGACCTCCTGACAGCGGACTTCCGCCGGCACACCTACGCCCCGCACGCCCACGAGGAGTACACGATCGGGGTCTGCGTCGGCGGCAGCGAGGTCATCGACTACCGGGGCGGCCACATCCGCACCGGCCCCGGCACCATCGTCGTCCTCGACCCCGGTGAGATGCACACCGGCGGCCCCGGCAACGCCACCGACGGCTACGCCTACCGCGCCCTGTACGCCGAGCCGTCCCTGGTGACCGACGGCATCCTCGGCGGCCTGCCGCACTTCCGCGAGCCCGTCCTCGACGACCCGGAGCTGGCCGCGGCCCTGCGCCGCGTCCACACCGAACTCAGCGCCTGCCCCGACCCGTTGGAGGCCGAGTCCCGGCTGCCCTGGCTGCTGACGGCACTGGCTCGCCGTCACTCCACGGCCCGGCCCGCGTCGGACATGATCCCCGGCGCGGGTGCGATCGCCCGGACGGTCCGTGACCGGCTGGCCGACGAACTCACGGCCCCGCCCCCGCTCGCCGGCCTCGCCGCCGACCTAGGTCTGTCCCGCTACCAGCTGCTACGGGCCTTCCGTTCGACGATGGGCATACCCCCGTACGCCTGGCTGGCCCAGCACCGGGTGAGCAGGGCACGGGGGCTGCTGGAGGCGGGCCTGCGCCCGGCGGAGGTGGCGGGGCTGGTGGGCTTCGCCGACCAGGCGCACCTGACCCGCTGGTTCCGCCGGGTGCTCGGGGTGACGCCGGCGGCGTACCGCGACAGTGTCGCCTCGGCGGGGTACCGCCACGGTGCCACCTCGGAGGGGTGGCGCAACAGCGTTCAAGACACCCCGTGAGGACGCGGCGGAAACTCGTCGCATGACTGCACGAGGCTGGTTCCTGTTCTCCCTCATGGGAGTGATCTGGGGCATCCCCTATCTGATGATCAAGGTGGCGGTGGGCGAGGTGTCCCCACCGGTGGTCGTGTTCACCCGCTGCGCGCTCGGCGCGATCCTGCTGCTCCCCTTCGCCCTGCGCCAGGGCGGCCTGCCCCGGTCCGTACGCGCCCACTGGCGCCCCATGCTGGCCTTCGCGGTTCTGGAGATCATGATCCCCTGGTTCACCCTCACCGACGCGGAACGGCACCTGTCCAGCTCGACGTCGGGTCTGCTGATCGCGGGGGTGCCGATCGTGGGTGTGCTCGTCGCCCGTCTCCTGGGCGACGCGGAACGCCTGGGAGCCCGGCGCCTGACCGGCCTGGCCCTCGGCCTCGCCGGCGTGACGGTCCTGACCCTGCCCCATCTGACCGGCGGCGACGCCCGATCGCTGGCCGAGGTGCTGGTGACGGTCGTCGGATACGCGACCGCTCCTTTGATCGCGGCGCGCCGCATGAAGGACGTCCCGTCACTCCACCTGACAGCGGCCTGCCTGACCCTGGCGGCCGTGGTCTACGCCCCGCTCGCGACAGCCACCCGGCCCACGTCCATCCCCTCCTCCTCCGCCCTGGCGGCCCTGGCCGGTCTGGGGGTGCTGTGCACGGCGGTGGCCTTCGTGGCGTTCCTCGAGCTGATCAGGGAAGCGGGCCCGACGCGGGCGACGGTGATCACCTACGTCAACCCGGCGGTGGCGGTGGCGGCGGGTGCGGTCTTCCTTGCCGAGCCGCTGACTCCCACGGTCCTGGTGGCCTTCGCGCTGATCCTGGCGGGCTCGGTGCTGGCGACGGCGACTGCGGGTCCGCGCCGCTCCCGCCGCCCGGTACCATGGTCGACACGGCAGACGAGCCGGGCGGACGGCCGCGTGGAGTCCCCCTAGGGGGCTTCCCGAGGAACGTCCGGGCTCCACAGGGCAGGGTGGTGGCTAACGGCCACCCGGGGTGACCCGCGGGACAGTGCCACAGAAAGCAGACCGCCCGGGGCTTCGGCCCCTGGTAAGGGTGAAACGGTGGTGTAAGAGACCACCAGTGCCCAGGGTGACCTGGGCAGCTAGGTAAACCCCACCCGGAGCAAGGTCAAAAGGAAACACTCCGGTGTTTCTGCGCGGACGACCGAGGGCTGCCCGCCCGAGTCCGCGGGTAGACCGCACGAGGCCGGCGGCAACGCCGACCCTAGATGGATGGCCGTCGCCCCGGGTTCCGCGAGGAGCCCGGGGAACAGAACCCGGCGTACAGCCCGACTCGTCTGCCGCCGCCTGCGGATGTGCGGCAACCATGTGCGCGGGGCGCGGCTTTCAGCCCGTGGGGCCCAGCGGCCGATCCCGGACACCTCTCAGGTGCCCCTCGAACACCTCACGCGCCCGGGGTGTCAGCGTCCGCAACGCCACCAGCGCCGTGATCGCCACGTCGCACAGTTCCGCCTGGACGTCCTCCCAGGTGTGGGTGACGCCCTTGCGGGGGTTCTGGCCGGTCGTGCCGATGATCGCCCCGGCGACCTCGCCGACCTCCTCCGACAGCTTCAGGACGCGGAGGAGGAGGCCCTCCTGACCCGGGTGCTCGCGGGTGGCCTCCAGTCGGGACCAGAGGTCGTCGATGGCCGGCCAGAGGGCGGCGCCGGTGCCGGCCGCGTCGGTCGTGTCAGTGGTGTCCTGATCCGTCATGCCGGGCAGCTTCCCACGCCTCGGCACCGCGCCGTACCGCCTACTCCTCGAACAACACCTCCTGCTCCCCCTCCGCCTTCATCCGCACCCGCCTGTTCCGCGCCCCCACCACAAGGGCCGCCCCCGCCGCCGTGACCCCCAGGGCCAACGGCACCATCCAGCCCCGGTCGAAGACATGGCCGAAGGCGTGGTCCAGGGAGAGACGGCCCGGGCCGGTGACGGCCAGGCCCGCCGCCGCGAGACCGAGGCTCGCCGCGTACTCGTATCCGCCCTCCTGGGCGAAGAAGCCGTTGGGCGTGTGCACCGCCGCCGCCCCCGCCATCGCGCCGGCCGCCGCCGCGCCCGCCGCCGGGGTGGCCAGGCCCAGGGCGAGGAGGGCGCCGCCGCCGGCTTCCGCGAGGCCGGCCGCCGTCGCGCTCGCCCTGCCGGGTGCGTAGCCGACGGACTCCATGAACTGGCCCGTGCCCTCCAGGCCGTGTCCCCCGAACCAGCCGAACAGCTTCTGCGCGCCGTGCGCGGCCAGGACGCCGCCGGTCCCCAGCCGGAGCAGCATCAGGCCCAGATCACGTCGGTCGTAACAGCTCACGGTGACTCCCAAGCGGAGAGACGGAGAGACGGAGAGAGGGAGAGGCAGAGGCAGAGGGGCTCTTGCGTCCACCGTCGCAGGTGTGACACATGGGGGCCCGTCGTGGAGTGCGTTCGGGTGGCGGGTCCGGGGCAGCGGTGTGAATCTGGCGCCATGACGATTCAGCCAGCCAAGCTCAGCGATCCCGCCGTACGGGCCTTCGTGAACGCCGTCAACTCCCATGACAGGGAAGGCTTCATGACGCTGCTCGCCCCGGGCGCGACCATGTCCGACGACGGCTCGGACCGGGACCTCGCCGAGTGGATCGACCAGGAGATCTTCTCCTCCCACGGCCATATGGAGGTCGACAACGAGTCCTCCGGCGGCCGGGCCCTGCTCGCCCGCTACCGCAACGACACCTGGGGCGAGATGCGCACCCGGTGGGCCTTCACCGTCGAGGACGACGGCCGGATCTCCCGCTTCGAGACCGGACAGGCGTGAGCAGACACGAAAGGCCGCCGGGGACCTTGTCTTCGCGTGCACTTCAACTCCTACCGTCCTCGGCATGACGAAGAGAACTCTGGGACGCAGCGGGATCGAAGTCAGCGCTCTCGGTTTCGGGTGCTGGGCCATCGGCGGTGAGTGGCAGTCGGCCGACGGGCAGCCGCTCGGCTGGGGGAAGGTGGACGACGAGGAGTCCGTACGGGCGGTCCACCGCGCCCTGGACCTCGGTGTCACCTTCTTCGACACCGCCGACGTCTACGGCACCGGCCACAGCGAGACCGTCCTCGGCCGCGCCCTCGGCAAGCGGCGCGACGACGTCGTGCTCGCCACCAAGTGGGGCAACGTCTTCGACCCGGACACCCACACCCGCACCGGCAGCGACGACACCCCGGCGTACGTCCGCCGCGCCCTCACCGCCTCCCTGCGCCGCCTCGGCACCGATCACATCGACCTGTACCAGTTCCACCTGTCCGACGCCGATCCGGCGCGCGCCACCGAACTGCGGGATGTGTGCGAGGAGTTGGTCGCGGAAGGCCTCATCCGCGCCTACGCCTGGAGCACCGACGACCCCGAGCGTGCCGCCGTCTTCGCCGAGGGGCCGCACTGCACGGCCGTGCAGCATGCCCTCAACGTCCTCCAGGACGCGCCTCAACTCCTCGAACTGTGCGAGCGGTTGGAGCTCGCCAGCATCAACCGGAGTCCGCTGGCCATGGGGTTGCTGGCCGGACGGCGGAGCGAACCGCTGGAGACCGGGGACATCCGCAGCAGGCCGCCGGCCTGGATGCGGGGGTTCGACGGTGACGGCTCCGGCGCCGATGCCGACTGGCTGACCCGGATCGACGCCCTGCGGGACGTCCTCACCAGCGGTGGCCGCACCCTCGCCCAGGGCGCCCTCGCCTGGCTGTGGGCGCGCAGCCCGCGCACGGTGCCGATCCCGGGCTTCCGGTCGGTCGCGCAGGCCGAGCAGAACGCGGGGGCGATGGCGAAGGGGCCGCTCACCCCGGGACAGCTGGCCGAGATCGACCGGATCCTCGGGAGGTGAGCGGCCCGCCCGCCGGAGCGGATCAGTGGTCCTGGCCGCCGTACCGCTGCTGGGCGTAGGGCTCGTACGGCCGGCCGTACTGCTGCTGCTCGTACGGCTCCCCGTACCGGGGCCGCTGCTGGGGGTACGGCTGCTCAGGCGCCCCGTGCCCGCCCTGTCCCGGATGCCGCCTTCCCTGTTCGGTGAGCGTGATCTGCCCGGCCCTGATCGTGGCCAGGCGCGGGGCGCGGCGGGCGATGGAGGAGTCGTGGGTGACCATGACGAACGTCAGGCCGTGCTCCCGCCACAGACCCTCCAGCAGGGCCATGATGTCGTCGCGCGTGCCCTCGTCGAGGTTGCCGGTGGGCTCGTCGGCGAGCAGCACCTTCGGCTTCTTCACCAGGGCGCGGGCGATCGCGACGCGCTGCTGCTGGCCGCCCGACATCTCCGAGGGGACGTGGGCCAGGCGTTCGCCGAGGCCCACGGAGCGCAGGGCCTCCGCCGCCCGCTCGCGGCGCTCGGCGGGCTTCACGCCGAGCGGGACCAGGGCCGTCTCGACGTTCTCCTGGGCGGTGAGGGTCGGGATCAGGTTGAACGCCTGGAAGATGATGCCGATCTTCTCGGCCCGCAGCCGGGTCAGCCGGGCCTCGCCGATCGTGGCCAGGTCGACGCCGTCCAGTTCGACGCTGCCGGAGGAGGGGCGGTCCAGGCCGCCGATCATCTGCAGCAGGGTGGACTTGCCGCCGCCCGTCGGGCCCTGGATGACCAGCTGGTCGCCGTCGGCGATGATGAGGTCGACGCCGTGCAGCGCCTCCACCGTCTCCTTGCCCCGCGTGTAGCGCTTGGTGACGCCGGTGAGTCTGTACATGGGTTCTCCACAAGGTCTGGGGCGGGGCGCCGCGTCCGGGGGGAAGTCGGAGGCGGCGCCCCAGCTCGAGGGGGTGCTACGAGACGCTGCGCAGGGCGTCGGCCGGGCGCATCCGGGAGGCACGCCAGCCGCCCATGGCGCCGGCGATCAGACCGCCGGCGACCGCGAGTCCGACGGCGAGCGCGATGGTCGTCGCGGACACGGGGGCGGACAGCGCGATCTCCAGGGTGTTCTGGGCCGACTGCTGTCCGGGGCCGCCGCCCATGCCGCCGCGCATGCCGCCGCCCGTGCTGCCGAGCTGTGCGGTGAGCTTCGGGCTGATCGCGGTGACCGTGTAGGCCGCCGCGAGGCCCAGGGCGATGCCGAGGGCGCCGCCCATCAGGCCGTTGACGACGGACTCGCCGACCACCTGCCGGGTGACCTTGCGGCTCGGCCAGCCGAGCGCCTTCAGCGTGCCGAACTCGCGCACCCGCCGGGAGACGGCCGAGGAGGTGAGCAGCGCGGCCACCAGGAACGCGGCGGCGAGCACCGCGACGGACAGCCACTTGCCGACGCTCGTGGCCAGGCTGGAGGCGGTGGACAGCGAGCCGGAGACCGTGGAGGCGAGATCGGAGGAGGTCGTGACCGTGGTGCCGGAGATGTTGCTCTGGATGGTCTTCTTCACCGCCGAGATCTGCTTCGAGTCGGTGGCCTTGACATAGATCGTGGTGACCTCGTTCTTGGCGTCACCGAGTGACTGGGCCTGCTTGAGCGGCACGTAGACATCGGTGCTGGACTCGCTGCTGTCGGGGGTGGCGATGCCGATGACGGTGTACTTGGTGCCGGAGATCGTGAGGGTCGAGCCGACCTTGTACGACTTCTCCTTGGCGTACGACTTGCCGACCACCGCGACCTTCGCGTCCGTCTGCGCCGAGGTGAAGGTCTTCCCGGAGGTGATCTTCATGGCGGCCAGCGGGCCGAGGGCCTGGTCGGTGACGTCGACGCCGGCGACCGAGTAGTTGTTGACGTCGAAGTTGGCGCCGCCGCCCTGTACCTGCGGCTGGCCGCTGCCGCCACCGGGGCGGCCCTGCTGCGCGCCGGAGCCGGACGACTGTGCCCTGCCCTGGGTGAAGGAGCCGTTCACCTTGATCACGTTCAGCGAGAGGGCGCCGACCGCCGAGGCCACGCCCTTCTGCGCGGCGACCTGCTGGACCAGGGAGGACTTCAGGGCCTGACCGCCCTGCGTCATCACCCGGTCCGAACTCTGGCTGGTCCTGCTGCTGGACTTCGCGTCGAACTTGAAGTTCGGACCCTGGGAGCTGCCCGCCTTGGGCGCCGACCGGGCCTTGGTGACGGTCATGTCGGTGCCGAGGCCGTAGAGCGATTTCAGGACCTTGTCCTGCGCCTGTGTCATGCCGGCCGACACCGAGTTCACGGTGATGACCAGCGCGATACCGAGCGCCAGACCCATCGCGATGACCAGGGCGGCCTTTTTGCGGCGGCTCAGCTCGCGCCTGAGATAGATGCCAAACATCTCGTTCCTCGAAGGTTCTTGGCGCCCGGTGTGGGCGCGGCCACAAGCTAGGCAGGAACCTTTGAGCCACCCTCTGTAAAGGATGTGTAAGGGCTGAGAAACCGCAGTAACTCATCGTATTTTCATAAGGCGGCAAATTCCGAGGCGTTCCGGCCCTCGCTCGAGGAGTTGCCTGCTGGGCGCGGTGTACGGTCCCGGGGTGCGTGAATGTTCCCGGCTCAGTCGGCGTGCCCTCCTCGGACTGACGGCCGCCGCTCTTCCGCTGTCCACGGCCACCGAGGCCGCCGCGACCACCGTCATCGGGGGTGAGCGGCTGGCCCGTACCGGCGTCCAGGTGAGCGGTGCCTCCGGACCGCCCGACAAGCTCACGGCCCGCTCCTGGCTGATCGCCGACTGCGAGAGCGGCGAGGTGCTGGCCTCGTTCAACGCCCACCGGCGGCTCGCGCCCGCGTCCACGCTGAAGATGCTGTTCGCGGACACCGTGCTGAAGAAGTTCGACCGCACCGAGCGCTACCGGGTCACCGACGCCGACCTCGCCGACGTCCCGGCCGGCTCCAGCCTGGTCGGCATCAGGCCCGGCATCACCTACACCGTCGAGCAGTTGTGGCAGGGCGTGTTCCTGCGCTCCGGCAACGACGCCGTGCACGTGCTCGCCCACATGAACGGCGGCGTCGCCAAGACGGTTGCCGAGATGCAGGCCAAGGCCCAGGACCTGCAGGCCCTGGACACCCATGTGGTCAGCCCCGACGGCTTCGACCACCCGGGCCAGATCTCCTCGGCGTACGACCTCACGCTGTTCGCCCGGCACGGCCTGAAGGACGCCGACTTCCGCGGCTACTGCGGCACGCGGACCGCCGACTTCCCGGCGGGCGGCAAGAAGACCTTCCAGATCCAGAACACCGACCGCCTGCTGACCGGGGCGTGGGGCCTGAAGACGTACGACGGCCTGATCGGCGTCAAGAACGGCTACACCAGCAACGCCGGCAACACCTTCACCGGCGCGGCCACCCGGGGCGGGCGCACCCTGCTGGTCACCGTGATGCACCCGGCCACCGGCAGCAACGCCGTCTACGAGCAGACCGCCGCGCTGCTCGACTGGGGCTTCGGGCGCGGCCGTTCGGCGCAGCCCGTGGGCGTGCTGGTCGATCCGCTCAGTGAGGGCGGGGCGAAGGCGGGTGCGGCGCCCGGGCGGAAGGCGGCGCAGGCGGCGGCCGGCGAGCCGGCCTCGGGTGGCCCCTCGACCGGCCGGGTGGCGGAGGGCGCGGGGCTCACCGCGCTGCTGCTGGCGGCGGGGGTGGCCGCGGTGGTGAAACGGCGCCGCAGGGCGGTCGCGGCGGCGGCGTTCGAGGAGGCCGCCGAGACGCCGGAGCCGAGCGGCCGGCACCGGCGCTGAAAACGTGCGGCGGCCGTTCCGCCGACCGGCGTGTACCTCCGCGTCCCGCGCGAGGTCCACCCCCAACTCCGGCCCGATGGAACGGCCGCCGCCTCCCCCCTCGGTGTGGCCACGGAATCCATGTGCTCCAACTGTGAAGCTCTTGTGGAGGAGAGTTGAGCATATGTGCTCGACCGGCCGCAATACCGCGGATGTTCAAATTCCGCTTGTCTGCGTGACGTCAGCCCCGCCCGATGTACGGCATCGCTGTCGCCAGTACCGTCGCGAACTGCACGTTCGCCGCCGGCGGCAGCTCGGCCATGTGCCGCACGGTGCGCGCCACATCGGCCACGTCCATCACCGGCTCCGGCGCCACCTCGCCGTTCGCCTGGAGCGCACCGGTCTCCATCCGGGCCGTCATGTCGGTCGCCGCGTTGCCGATGTCGATCTGCCCGACGGCGATGCCGTACGGCCGCCCGTCCAGCGACAGTGACTTCGTCAGGCCGGTCAGCGCGTGCTTGGTCGCCGTGTAGGCGACCGAGAGCGGGCGGGGTGTGTGGGCCGAGATGGAGCCGTTGTTGATGATCCGGCCGCCCTGCGGATCCTGCTCCTTCATCCGCCGGTACGCCGCCTGCGCGCACAGGAACGCCCCGTTGAGGTTGGTGTCCACCACGTGCCGCCAGGCGTCGTAGGACAGCTCCTCGACGGGGACCCCGCCGGGCCCGAACGTCCCCGCGTTGTTGAACAGCAGGTCCACCCGGCCGAACCGCTCCACCGTCGCCGCGAACAGCGCAGTCACGTCCTCGGGCCGGGACACGTCGGTGCGTACGGCGAGGGAGGGGGCCTCCGGCACCAGCGCCGCCGTCTCCTCCAGCGTCTCGGCGCGCCGGCCGGCGAGCGCCACCGACCAGCCGGCCCGCAGCAGCTCCACGGCGACGGCCCGTCCGATGCCCGAGCCGGCCCCGGTCACCACCGCGATCTTCGATTGCCTGTCAGTCATGGCTCCGCAGGGTAGGCGGCAAATCCGCCATGCGGAATGCCATGTCCGCCATACGGTTAGCCGACGGCGACGGGAACCACCTCACCGGGATACCGCACGCCGATCCGCTCCCGCAGCGCGTCCAGCGTCCGCATCACCGCCAGCGAGCCCTCCAGCGGCACCAGCGGCGACTCCTCCTCGCCCGCCCGCAGCGCCCGCATCACCTCGACCGCCTCGTGCCGCAGGGTGGAGCGCGGCCCGTCGCCCGGGTCGGCGGCGAACTCCTCCGGGTCGCGGCCGTCGCGGTGCAGCACGAACCGCTCGGGGTGGAAGAAACCCGACGGCACGTCGATCCGGCCGCGCGAACCGGTCACCGAGGCCGTGCCGCCCGTACCGCCGACGATCGAGCAGTGCAGCGCGGCCATCGCCCCGCTCTCCCAGGACAGCACCGCACCCGTCTGCAGATCGACCCCCTCCGGCGACAGCAGGGCGCTTCCGGCGACCGCGTCCGGCTCGCCCAGCAGCAGCTGCGCGAACGACACCGGGTACACGCCGAGGTCCAGCAGCGCCCCGCCGCCCAGCGCCGGATCCCGCAGCCGGTGCGCGGGCGGGAAGGGGCCGGCGAGGCCGAAGTCGGCCTGCACCGTGCGCACCTCGCCGACGGCCCCGTCGTCCACCAGCGCCTTCAGCCGCCGGACCAGCGGGTTGCAGTACATCCACATCGCCTCCATCAGGAAGCGGTCGTGTTCCCGCGCCAGCGCGACGAGCTCCTCCGTCTCGCGCACGTTGAGCGTGAACGGCTTCTCGCACAGCACGTTCCGCCCGGCCTCCAGGCACAGCCCGGCCGCCGCCCGGTGCGCCGCGTGCGGAGTGGCGACGTACACGACATCGATGTCCGCGTCCGCCGCCAGCGACTCCCAGTCGCCGTACGCCCGCGCCGCTCCGAACCGCTCCGCGAACGCCTCGGCCGACTCCGGTCGCCGCGAGGCCACCGCTGTGATCTCCGCGTCCGGCAGATCGACGAGGTCCGCCGCGAACGCCGCCGCGATCCCGCCCGTCGCCAGGATCCCCCAGCGCACCTTCTGCTCCACCATCGCCCCGCCCTCGCTCATGTGTGCCCCGGCAGTCCGTACGAGCTGAGAGCATAGGTGCCGGTCGCGTCCGACAGGGGACTTCGAACAGGGGAGGGGCACATGCACGAGCACACGGCGGCACCGACACCACCGGCACCACCGGCCGCCGAGGCCACCTCGCCCGCCCCCACCCCCCGCCGCACCGGACCCCTCGTCACCCTCCTCCTCGGCGGCCTCACGGCGACGACCCCGCTCGCGATGGACATGTACCTCCCGTCCCTGCCGGAGGTCACCCGCTCCCTGCACGCCCCCGCCGTCTCCGTCCAGCTCACCCTCACCGCCTGCATGGCGGGGCTCGCGCTCGGGCAGCTGGTCGTGGGCCCGATGAGCGACCGCTGGGGCCGGCGCCGCCCGCTGCTGACCGGACTCGCCGTCTATCTGCTCGCGACCGCTCTGTGTGCCTTCGCGCCGAACGTCGAGACCCTGGTCGCCTTCCGCCTGGCGCAGGGCCTCGCCGGTGCAGCGGGAGTCGTCGTGGCACGAGCCGTCGTACGCGACCTCTACGACGGCGTGGCCATGGCCCGCTTCTTCTCCACCCTGATGCTGATATCGGGGGCCGCCCCGATCGTGGCGCCGCTGATCGGCGGACAGATCCTCCGGGTGACCGACTGGCGGGGCGTGTTCGTCGTCCTCACGGTCGTCGGAGCCGTCCTCACCGCCGTCGTCTGGCTGCGGCTGCCGGAGACGCTGCCGCCGAGCGAGCGGCACTCGGGGGGAGTGGGGGAGGCCCTGCGCTCGATGCGCGGCCTGCTCGCCGACCCGCCCTTCACCGGCTACACGCTGGCCGGCGGCTTCGCCTTCGCCGCGCTGTTCGCGTACGTCTCGGCGTCCCCGTTCGTGATCCAGGAGATCTACGGCGCCTCCCCGCAGACCTTCAGCCTGCTGTTCGGCCTCAACTCGGTCGGGCTGGTGATCTCCGGGCAGGTCAACGGCAAGCTTCTGGTCGGCCGGGCGAGCCTGGAGAAGGTGCTGGCCTGCGGTCTCACGGTGATCGTGCTCGCCGCGTCCGCCCTGCTGCTGATGTCCACCGGCGCCCTCGGCGAGGTCGGTCTCGCCCCCGTCGCCGCCGCGCTCTTCGTCCTGATGTCCGCCATGGGCATCACGCTTCCCAACGCCCAGTCCCTCGCCCTGCTGCGCACCCGGCACGCCGCCGGCTCGGCCTCCGCGCTGCTCGGCGCCTCCTCCTTCCTCGTCGGAGCGGTCGCCTCACCGCTCGTCGGCGTCGCCGGGGAGCACACCGCCGTACCCATGGCGATGGTCCAACTGGCGGGGGCACTGGTCGCGGTGGCCTGCTTCGTGGGACTGTGCCGTCCGTGGAAGGCACGTGGGAACACACGTGCGGGATCAGAGGGAGACGAGAACTGAGCGCACCGAGACTGCGCGCCGACACACCGGAACGGGCCGGGCTGGACCCGGTCGAACTCGGGCACCTGGTCGGCGAGGTGCACGCCCTCACCGCCGGAGACCGCCCCTGGGCGGCCGGCGCCGTCGTGCTGGCCGGCCGCGGACCCGTGATCGCCGTGGCCGAGGCCACGGGCTGGGCCGTGCGCTACGCCGCCTACGACCCCGAGACCGACAACGGTGTCGAACTGCCGCCCGCCGCCCGGACACCGGTCACCGTCGACACGCCCTTCGACCTGGCCTCCCTCACCAAGCTGTTCACCTCCGTCGCAGCCGTGCAGCAGATCGAGCGCGGCACCCTCGGCATGGACGCCCGGGTCGGCGACTACCTGCCCGACTTCCACGCCGCGGCCGCCCATGGCATCACCGTCCGCCAGCTGCTCACCCACACGTCCGGGCTGCGGCCCGAACTGCCGCTGTACGACTGCCCCGACGACGCCACCCGGCTCTCCCTGCTCCGCGCGGAGACCCCGACGAGCGAACCCGGCCGGTATCTGTACTCCGACCTGAACATGCTCCTGCTGCAGTCCGTGCTCGAGCGCATCACCGGCCGGACCCTCGACGTCCTCGTCCAGGACGGCATCACCCGCCCGCTCGGCATGATGGCGACCTGCTTCGGGCCGTGCCCCGGCGCGGCCGCCACCGAGGACCAGCGGAGGCCCTGGGCCAAGGCGGACCGCGGGATGCTTCGGGGCGTGGTCCACGACGAGAACGCCTTCGCGCTCGGCGGTGTCGCCGGGCACGCGGGCCTGTTCTCCACCGCCCGCGACCTGGCCGTCTTCTGCCGCGCGCTGCTTGCCGGCGGTTCCTACGGCCCCGCCCGCATCCTCGGCCCCGACTTCGTCGAGCTGCTGCTCACCCCGCCCGGGCTGGGCTTCGCCGTCGACCAGCCGTGGTTCATGGGCGAACTGGCGGGCCACGGGGCGGCGGGCCACACCGGCTTCACCGGGACCTCACTCGTCCTCGACCCGAGGACGGACACGTTCCTGGTGCTGCTGGCCAACACGGTCCACCCGAGGCGCAGGACACCGGACAGCGGGCCGAGAGCGGCACTGGCGACGCGACTGGCGCGGGCGGTGATCCCGTGACGAGGCTCCGCCACACCTAGGCCGACGGGGTCGGACGACGAGGCTCCTCCCGGCGGCCGGGCGGGGCTAAGTGGTGATGCTGGTCCCGGTGGCCGGGCCGGGGTGGGGTGGCGACTCTGGTTCACGTCGGGCGAGCGGATCGGGACGACGGCCGTTGCTCCATCCGGCCGATCGGGACCGGCTGACGAGGCTCCGCCACCCGGCCGACGGGGTCGGGTGACGGCGCTGGTCCGGTCGGCCGAGCAGGGCGGGGTGACGGCGCTGGTCCGGTCGGCCGAGCGGACCGGGTGACGGCGCTGCTCCGGACGGCCGAGCCGGATTCCGTGGCGGTGTCCTTCCGGCCGGCCGGGACGGGTGGCGGACGGGCACGGGCCGGTGGTGCGGCGGCGCAGCCCCCAGCAGGGCCGGCACCCGCGCAGGGCGCCGTAGAATCTCCGGGTGAACGCCCCCGTACCACCGGCCGAAGCCCTCCGCCGAAGCCTCGCCGACCTGCTCGACGGACTCCCGCCCACCCAGGCCGCCGGCGCCGTCGACAGGCTCATCGCCAACTACCGGGGCGACACCCCCACGCACGCCCCGATCCTCCGCGACCGCGCCGACGTCGCCGCGTACGCCGCCTACCGCATGCCCGCGACCTTCGAGGCGGTCCACTCGGTGCTGGAGGCGTTCGCGGAGACCGCCCCCGACTGGACGCCGGGCAGCCATGTCGACGTCGGCGGCGGCACCGGCGCCGCCACCTGGGCCGTCACCGCGACCTGGCCCGGCGGACGCAGCGTCACCGTGCTGGACTGGGCCGAGCCCGCCCTCGCCCTCGGCCGGGAGATCGCCGCCGCCAACCCGGACCTGCGGGGCGCCCGCTGGCAGCGCGCCCGGATCGGCGCCGACCTCGCCCTGGACGACACCGATCTCGTCACGGTGTCCTACGTCCTCAACGAACTCTCCGGGCCCGACCGCGCCGCCCTCGTCGACGCCGCCGCGGCCGCCGCCCAGGTCGTGGCGATCGTGGAGGCCGGCACCCCGGCCGGCTACGAGCGCGTCATCGAGGCCCGCGACCGCCTGATCCGTGCCGGACTCCACGTCGTCGCCCCCTGCCCGCACAGCGCCGCCTGCCCCATCGAACCCGGCCGGGACTGGTGCCACTTCTCCGCCCGGGTGAGCCGCTCCTCGCTGCACCGCCAGGTCAAGGGCGGCACCCTGCCGTACGAGGACGAGAAGTTCTCGTACGTCGTCGCCACCCGGCTGCCCGCCGAGCCCGCCCCCGCCCGCGTGGTCCGCCGCCCGCAGATCCGCAAGGGCCAGGTGCTGCTGGACCTGTGCGAGGCCGACGAACGGCTGGCCCGTACGACGGTCACCAAGCGCCACGGCCACCTGTACAAGGCCGCCCGGGACGCCGACTGGGGAGACCCGTGGCCGCCGCAGGAGCCGCCCGCGTAGCCGCCGCGGCTTGTTAGCGTCGCCCCATGGTCAAGAAGCCGGGCCCGGACGCCGCCCGCCGCAGCGAGAAGTCCCGCAGAGCGATCTACGCCGCCGCCCTCGCCCTGGTCGGCGAGGTCGGCTACCCCAAGACCACCGTCGAGGGGATCGCGGCACGGGCCGGGGTGGGCAAGCAGACGATCTACCGCTGGTGGTCCGCCAAGGCGGACGTCCTGCTGGAGGCCTTCCTCGACCTCGGCGAGCAGACGGCGCGGGCGGCGGGGCAGGAGCCGTACGCCGTACCGGACACCGGCGATCTCGCCGCCGACCTCAAGGCGGTGCTGCGGGCCACGGTGGACGAGCTCCTCGACCCGCGCTTCGAGGTGCCGGCGCGGGCGCTGGCCGCCGAGGGGGTCTTCAACGAGCAGGTCGGCCGCGAGTTCGTCTCGAAGCTGCTCGAACCCCAGCTCCAGCTGTACGTCTCCCGCTTGCGCTCGGCGCAGGACAGCGGGGCGGTACGGGGTGATGTCGATCCCCGTATCGCCCTGGAACTGTTCGTTTCGCCACTCGCCCAGAGGTGGCTGCAGCGGACCGGGCCGATCTCGTACGCCTACACGGACACGTTGGTCGAGTACGCACTGCATGGAATCGCGCCCCGTTGAGGCGCCCACCCGCGCGCCCCTCACAGCCGGCCTCCGCCTGCGGCGCCCCCCCCGAAGCGCACGAAGATGGGACGATAAGGCACACTGTCCGCACACCAGCGAGGCGAGGGGATAGATGAGCGCGACGTTCGGCGGCCGATCCGGCCGGCAGGGCAAACTCTCCCAATGGCTGCGTGGACGCCGCCCGAAGGAGGCCGCCGACGGCGGCGGCCGTGAGGCCCTGCTGCTCGGCGCCGCCGCGGCGGGCCTGCCGCTCGCCCCCGCCGCGCACCCCGCCCCCGGCTACCGCTGCTCCTGCGACCGCGTCGGCTGTCCCACCCCGGCCCGGCACCCGGTGTCGTTCGCCTGGCAGACGCAGTCCACCACCGACCGCGCCCAGATCGAGCGCTGGGCCCGGCACCAGCCGCAGGCCAACTTCATCACCGCGACCGGCATGGTGCACGACGTCCTGGACGTGCCCCTGGAGGCCGGCCGGGAGGCCCTGGAGCGGCTGCTCGGCAGCGGGGTGGAGGTCGGCCCGGTCGCCGAGAGCGACGACGGCCGCATGCTGTTCTTCACCCTCACCCGCGGCACCCCCGAGGACGAGGACGAGTGGTGGCCGTGCGCGCTGGACTGCCACCCCGAGACCATGGACGAGCACCCGGGGCTGCGCTGGCACTGCCGGGGGTCGTACGTGCTGGTGCCACCCGCCCGGCTGCCCGGCGACGACCAGCAGGTGCGGTGGGTGCGGGGTCCGGAGCAGGCGTTGCCGGATCCGCTGAGCCTGCTGGAGGCACTCACCGACGCGTGTGCTCGGCACGCTGCCGCCGGTGCCGAGAGCGCGTGGCCCCTTCGGCGCTGATCAAGCCCCCTGTGCCGATGTGAGCCCCGGTACCCGGCTCAGGATCGACACCTGGCCGGCGCCCGGCGGGTCCAGGGCGGCCTCGGCGGACACGAACTCCATCGTCAGGGACTGGTTGACCTCGCCCTTGGTCAGCGCCTGCACGTCCTTGCCCTGCGGCGGCACGGTGGTGCCGGGTGCGGCGGTCTGTTTCTCGTAGTGGTGCGTGCTGAAGAACACCAGCGCCCCGCCGCCCACCGTACGCAGCGCCAGCGGCGCGTAGTCCCCGCTCGTCAGCGGCCGGTCGATGAACTGCGTGACCAGGCCCGGTCTGCGGGCCCGCTGGGCCCGGTCGGCGCGCTCGCGGCTGGTGTACCGCCCTTCGTTGAAGGTCTTCGTGCCCTTCTTCAGGTAGGTCGCGTAGTCCGCGCTCAACTTCCCCGGAGCGACCGCGAGTTGACCGGAGTCCGCCGGTACGGTCTCGGCCCAGCCGTCCTTGTCGGTCTCGAACTCCGGTACCAGGCTGGGATCGACGAGGGTGACGTACGCCACCCGCCAGCGCTCGCCGAGGTCGCCCCGGGTGAACACCATCAGCCAGCGCTGGCTGCCGGTCTTGTTGGCCCTGGCGTCGGCGATGAACCAGCGCGGCCAGCCGGCCTTCTTCGGGACCGTGATCTTCACGTCCGACAGCTTCAGCGGCACGTGGTTCGGGTTGCCCGACGGGCTGGTGGCGTGCCCGGCCTTCAGCCGCGCCGCGGTGATGTCGCCGAACGGGCCGGTGAGATAGGGCGCGTCCAGGGAGTTGTCATTGGCCTTGTCGGCCTTGTTGTACGCGGTCGTGAACGCGGTGAGCGCCTTGGCGGCCTCGGCGCGGGTGGCGGCGGGGAGCACCTCGCGCTCCCCGTGCACCACCACGCATCCACCGGCCGTCAGCGACAAAGCGGTCAGAGAGGCCGCTATGAGTGCGTTCCGGTCACGCCTGCGGAGCCTGCGCGGGTTGCGATCCCTGCTCATCGGGTCCCTTCACCTTCCCCTTTCCGGAGGCGAACCCTACCGGGGCGAGGAAGATCGCGAGCGTGGGGACCAGGTACAGCAGCCACACCGTGACCTGGAGGGCGGTCGGGTCGGGCTGGAAGTTGAACACGCCCTTCAGCAGGGTGCCGTACCAGCTGTCCGGCGGGATCGTGCCGCTGATGTCGAAGGCCAGGTGTGTCAGGCCCGGGACCCAGCCGGCCTCCTGCAGGTCGTGGAAGCCGTACGCCAGCACGCCCGCCGCCACCACGACCAGCATGCCGCCGGTCCAGGTGAAGAACTTGGCCAGGTTGATGCGCAGGGCGCCCCGGTAGAACAGCCAGCCCAGGAGGACGGCGGTGGCGAGGCCCAACGCCACGCCGATCAGGGGGCGCGGTGTGCCGTCGGACGCCGCGTGCACCGACGCCCACACGAACAGCGCGGTCTCCAGGCCCTCCCGGCCGACGGCCAGGAACGCGGTGGCGACCAGCGCGCCCGTGCCCAGGGCGAGGGCCGCGTCCAGCTTGCCGTGCAGCTCCGACCTCAGGTGCCGGGCGGTGCGCCGCATCCAGAACACCATCCAGGTCACCAGGCCGACGGCGACGATCGACAGCGAGCCGCCGAGCGTCTCCTGCGCCTCGAACGTCAGCTCCTGGGAGCCGAATTCGAGGGCGCAGCCGAAGCCCATCGCGATGGCGATCGCGATGCCGATGCCGATCCAGATCGGCTTCAGGGCGTCCCGGCGGCCGGTCTTGACGAGATAGGCGATCAGGATGCAGACGACGAGCGACGCCTCCAGTCCCTCGCGCAGGCCGATCAGGTAGTTGGAGAACACGGATTACGCCTCCTTCGAGAACAGCGTGCGGCCCCACCAGTCGCCGGAGTCCCGGACGCCGGGCGGCACGGCGAACACCGCCGATCCCACGTGCTGGATGTACTCACCCAGGGCGTCCTGCGCCGACAGCTTGCGCTGCAGCGGGACGAACCCCTGGCGCACGTCCCGCTGGTAGGCCAGGAAGAACAGGCCGGCGTCCAGGCGGCCGAGGCCGTCGGTGCCGTCGGTGAAGGAGTAGCCCCGGCGCAGGATGGTGATCCCGCCGTTGGCGTCCGGGTGCGCGAGCCGGACGTGCGCGGTCGGCTTCATCGCCTTCAGGAACGGCGCGTCGTGCTCCTCGGCCCTGCCGACGGGCGCGCCCTCGCGCTTGTCCCGCCCGAACACGTCCTCCTGCTCCTGCAGCGAGGTACGGTCCCAGGTCTCGATGTTCATGCGGATGCGCCGGGCGACGAGGTACGACCCACCGGTCATCCAGTCCTGATCGTCCCCGTCGCCGACCCACACGTACTTCTTCAGCCGGTCGGTCTCGGTGCCCGCGATGTTGCGGGTGCCGTCCTTGAACCCGAAGAGGTTGCGCGGGGTCTGGGCACCCGGGGTGGTCGAGGACGTCTTGCCGAAGCCGAGCTGGGACCAGCGCACGGCGACCTTGCCGAAGCCGATGCGGGCGAGGTTGCGGACGGCGTGCACGGCGACCTGCGGGTCGTCCGCGCAGGCCTGGATGCACAGGTCACCGCCGGTGCGGGCCTTCTCCAGGTTGTCGCCGGGAAACTTGGGCAGGTCGACCAGGGCTTCGGGCCGCCTGTCCTTCAGCCCGAACCTGTCGAACAGCGACGGTCCGAACCCGATGGTCAGCGTCAGCCGGGACGGCTTGAGGCCCATCGCCTCGCCGGTGTCGTCCGGCGGGGCCTCGGCGAGCCCGTCGAAGGCACCCTCGCCGACCGGTTTTCCGGCGGTCATCCGCCGGGCCGCCGCCGTCCAGTCCTTCAGCATCCGGACGAACTCTTCGCGGTCGTCGGTCTTCACGTCGAACGCGGCGAAGTGCAGCCGGTCCTGCACCGGGGTGGCGATGCCGGCCTGGTGGGCGCCGTGGAACTCCACCGCGCCGCCCGGCCCGGCGGCCGCCGGGCCCGCATCGTCGCCGGTCCTGGCCATCGTCACGGCCCCGCCGGCCGCGGCGGCCCCGAGCGCGAGCCCGGCGCCGCCCCACCCGATCAGCGCCCGGCGCGACGGACCGCTGCTGCCGTCTGTCCCGGCCATCGTCACTTCACCACCGCTGCGGCCAGCTTGGACAGCGGCTCGGCGAGCGCGTTCACCGCGTCCGAGAGCTCCTTGCGCTGGTCCTTGGTGACCTTGTCGTAGGAGACGAAGTCGTAACCGGTCTTGTCCGAGCGGTACTTGTCGAGCAGCGCGTTCAGCGACGCGAACTGCTCGTCCAGTTCCCCGGTCAGCGCCGGGTCGTTCTTCGCGGCGACCGGCTTCAGCAGCTCGTAGGCCTTCCGGGCGCCCTCGACGTTGCCCTTGAAGTCGACCAGGTCGGTGTGGGCGTAGCGGTCCTCCTCGCCGGTGACCTTGCCGGTGGCGACCTCGTCCAGCAGCTCCTTGGCGCCGTTGGCCATGGAGGTCGGGGTGATCTCGGCCTTGCCGACCCGGCCCTGCCAGTCCTCGAGGTCCTTCACCAGCTGGTCGGCGAGGGCCTTCTCCGCGGCGCCGATCCGCTTGTCCTGCCAGAGGGCCTTCTCCAGCCGGTGCCAGCCGGTCCACTTCTGGCCGTCCTCCAGGCCGTCCTCGCGGACGTCGACCTTCGGGTCGATGTCACCGAAGGACTCGGCGACCGGCTCGGTGCGCTCCCAGCCCAGGCGGGAGAGGCCGTAGGCCTTCTTCGCCGCGTCCAGGTCGCCGGCCTTGATCGCCTTCACGAAGGTCACGGCCCGGGGCAGCGTCTCGTCGGCCTGGTCCTGGGCGTACGTGCGGTACTGGGCGACGGCCCGGTCCAGCTCCGGGTCCCGCTCCGCGGCCGTACCGCCACCGGTCACGGTGAGCTTCTGGCGGACGCCGTGGCCCCTCATGCCCGGCCGGCAGGCGATCTCGTACGACCCGGCCTTCACCTCGGCGGTCAGCGTGTACCGGGTGCCCGGTCCGATGTTCTCCTTCTCGGAGACGATCCGGTCGTCCGGGAACAGGATCTCGACCTCGGTGGCCTTGGAGCCCTTGTTCTCTATGCTCAGCCTGACCTGGCCTGCCGGGACCGACTTCGCGGAGGTGGCGCACGTCGAGTCGGCCGCGGTGACCTGGATGGCGTCGCCGTCCTTGGCATCGCTCTTCGCGGTGCAGGCCGAAAGGGCGGTCAGGGCGGCCACGGTCGTGGCGGCGGTGACGGTCAGTCGGACGGCTCGCATGCAGGCTCCTGGCGAATCTGGTGTGGTGAGGCTGCCCTAACTTACCTGAGCCTTACCTCACTCATACCTTTCGGGGTCGTGATTCGGATCTCAGCGGGCTCGCCCACTGGCCCGGCGTGCACAAGCGGTGGACGCGCGCCCGGCGGATCACTGAGGGCATCGACAGCGCGTGGCACGGCGCGCCGGACGTCGGCGGCGGGCGTTCCTGGAGCAGGCCCCCGGTGAAGTCTGGCCGGGCTCCGGTACGACTCCTCGGGCATCCGCACCTGGCCCCTGACCGACGGCGCCCCCGCCCGGCACGCCCTCGCCCGTGCCGCGATGTTTCAATTCCCCGGTGACTGATTACGACGTACTCCGCGTCTTCTGCGGACCGGACGCCGGCTGCGGCAACGAACTCGGCGTCGTCCGCGACGGCTCCGTCCTGCCCGAGCGGAGCGACCGGCAGGAACTGGCGGCCAAACTCGGCTTCAGCGAGACCGTGTTCGTGGACGACCCCGAGCGCGGCGTCATCGACATCTACACGCCCACCCTGCGGCTGCCCTTCGCCGGTCACCCCTGCGTCGGCACCGCCTGGCTGCTGGACGTACCCGAACTGGTCACGCCCGCGGGGGTCGTCGGCGCCCGCCAGGACGGGGAGTTCAGCTGGATCGAGGCGCGGCCGGAGTGGGCGCCACCGCGCACCCTGCGCCAGTACGGCACCCCTGCCGAGGTCGACGCCCTCGAACTGCCGCCACCGGGGGAGTGGATCTACGCCTGGGCCTGGGAGGACGAGGCGGCCGGCCGGGTCCGCGCCCGCGCCTTCCCCGGACGGAACGACGGCATCGACGAGGACGAGGCCACCGGCGCGGCGGCGCTCCTCCTCACCGACCGGCTGGGCCGCGCCCTGAACATCACCCAGGGCCGGGGCTCCCAGATCCTGACCGCACCGCAGCCGCACGGGTGGGTGGAGATCGGGGGGCGGGTGTTCCTGGAGCGCCAGGGAGTCTGACGACAGGGCCTGGCTAGGCGCTCAACGGGAACTCCTCGCCCAACGCCCGGAAGACGGCCGCGTTCAGGGCGAACGCCCGCTTGCACTCGGCGACCATCCGCTGCTTCTCCAGGTCGTCCGCCTCCACCCTGTCCAGCAGTTCGCGGTAACCCCGTTTGAAGGCGGCCGGGTTGGCGATGCCCTCGAAGACGTAGAAGCGGACGCCGTCGCCCTTCTTCGCGAAGCCCCAGGCCTTCTCGGCCCGGTCGCGGATGATCTGGCCGCCGGACAGGTCGCCCAGATAGCGGGTGTAGTGGTGGGCGACGTAACCGCCGGTCCAGCGTCCGGCGCAGTCGCGGATCCGGTCCGCGTACTCCCGGGTGGCCGGCAGGGCGGACAGGCCCGCGCGCCACGCCGGCCCCCGCAGGTGCGCCAGGTCCCGCTCCAGCGCGGCCAGCCGGAACAGCTCGGGCCGGACGAACGGTCCCGCCACCGGGTCCGACGCCAGCCGCCCGGCGCCGCTCTCCAGGGCCTCGTACACGAACCACAGCTGCTCGGTGTAGCGCGCGTACGCGGCCACGCCCAGCCGGCCGCCGAGCAGGTCGGTCATGAACGACGACGTCTCCGCGGCCCTGTGCTGCTCGTGGGACGCGGTGCGGATCAGGGTCGAGAACGACTCCATGGACACTCCTCGGTTTGCCGACGCCCTGTCGGTAAGTTTACCGACAGGGCGTCGGGAAAACATCCGGAGCACGAGGAAGGCCCGCCCTCCGAAGAGAGCGGGCCGGGGGAGTGGGCGGCGTCAGGGCAGGGTGAGGATCTCCGCACCCGTCTCCGTCACCACCAGCGTGTGCTCGAACTGGGCGGTCCGCCTGCGGTCCTTCGTCACGACCGTCCAGCCGTCGTCCCACATGTCGTACTCGTGCGTGCCCAGCGTCAGCATCGGCTCGATCGTGAACGTCATGCCCGGCTGCATGATCGTCGTCGCGTGCGGGCTGTCGTAGTGCGGGATGATCAGGCCGGAGTGGAAGGAGGAGTTGATGCCGTGACCGGTGAAGTCACGGACGACTCCGTAGCCGAAGCGCTTGGCGTAGGACTCGATGACCCGGCCGATGATGTTGATCTGCCGGCCCGGCCTGACCGCCTTGATCGCGCGGTTGAGGGACTCCCGGGTCCGCTCCACCAGCAGCCGGGACTCCTCGTCCACGTCCCCGACCAGGTAGGTGGCGTTGTTGTCGCCGTGCACCCCGCCGATGTACGCCGTCACGTCCAGGTTGACGATGTCGCCGTCCCTGAGGACCGTCGAGTCCGGGATGCCGTGGCAGATCACCTCGTTGACGGAGGTGCACAGCGACTTCGGGAAGCCGCGGTAGCCGAGCGTGGACGGGTAGGCGCCGTGGTCGCACATGTACGCGTGGGCGACCTTGTCCAGCTGGTCCGTGGTGACCCCGGGCGCGATGATTCTCGCGGCCTCCTCCATCGCCCGCGCGGCGATACGGCCGGCGATCCGCATCGCCTCGATGGTCTCCGGGGTCTGCACCTCCGGCCCGGTGTACGGCGCCGGCGCGGGTTTGCCGACGTACTCGGGACGGCGGATGTTTCCGGGGACCGAACGGGTGGGGGACAGTTCCCCTGGTACGAGCAGCGACTGGCCAGACATGCCAGCGAGTCTATCGAGCGGACATGGGGGAACATGTCGTTGGCGAGAGGAGCTGTCCATGCCCCTGTTCAAGAAGCGCACCGTCGGCAAACCGGGCGAGTGGTACTACTGCCTGGAACACAAGAAGGTCGAGGAGGGCCCGGACTGCCCGGGCAAGGACCGCTTCGGGCCGTACACCTCTCCTCAGGAGGCCCAGCGCGCGATGGAGACCGCCGCCGAGCGCAACCTCCAGTGGGAGAACGACCCCCGCTGGCACGACGCGCCGAAGGGCGAGGGCCAGGAGCGGTGAGCGCACCGGTCAGAGCGGTACGGCGGCGCGGCGCTCGCGCATCCGCACCGCGTGTTCGTTGGTGCGGCCGTCGTACCTCATGAGTCCCGGCAGGCAGAGGGCGAGCAGCCCCATGGCGCCCGCGCACGCCAGCCCGCCGGAGACGACGGAGGTGCGTACGCCCGCCCAGGCGGCAAGGCCACCCGCCCGGACCTGACCCAGCTGCGGGCCGACCGAGTAGGACAGCAGCTCGATCCCGGCGAGCCGCCCGCGCAGCTCGTCCGGGATCGTCTGGTTCCACATGGCGGCCCGGAAGATCCCGCTGACCATGTCGAAGCCCCCGCCGACGGTCAGGAAGACCAGGACCAGCCACACGTTCCCGCACACGCCGGCCGCCGCCACGGCCAGGCCCCAGCCGGTGGCCGCCAGCACCACCATCAGCCCGTGCCGGTGGATCCGGGAGGCCCAGCCGCTGGTCAGGCTCACCAGCATCGCCCCGGCCGGGACGGTGGCGTACATCAGACCGAGCGCCCAGTCGGCGTGCAGCTCGTCGGCGAGGAACGGCAGCACCGCGACCGGCATGGCCAGGAACATCGCCGCGAGGTCGACGACGTAGGTGCCGAGCAGCTCCTTGCGGCTCCAGGCGTACCGGGCGCCCTCCAGGACGGCGGCCGCCGAGGGCTTCGACGCCTCGTGGGAGGCGGGGGAGGGGGCGATCCGCACGATGTACGCCAGCGAGACCGCGAAGGTCAGCAGGTCGGCGGCGTACGCCCAGCCCAGGCCCGCGTAGGCGACGACCACGCCCGCGACCGCCGGGCCCGCCACTCCGCCGACGGTCCAGCGCAGCGAGTTCAGCGAGGCCGCGGCGGGCATGTCGTCGTGGGCGACGATCCGCGGCCACAGGGAGTCGAGCGCCGGGCGCTGCACGGAGACCAGGGCGGAGGAGAGGGCGGCGACGGCGTACAGGGGCCATACCGCGGGGCGCGGGAACAGGGCGTTGAGCAGCAGGGCGGCGCTGAGCAGGCCCTGACCGGCCTCCGTCCACACGATGAGCTTCCGCTTGTCGAACGCGTCGGCGAGGGCGCCGCCGTACAGTCCGCACACGATGAGCGGCAGCAGCTCCACGGCGCCGACCGCGCCCACGGCCGCCGCCGAGCCGGTGATGTCCTTCAGCTGGACGGGCAGCGCGACGAAGGTGAGGAAACTGCCGAAGTTGCTGATAAGGCCGGACTTCCAGAGGCGACGGAAGTCCGCGGAGGCCTTCCAGGGGGAGAGGTCGGGGAGCAGGGCGCGGGTCACCTCAGGCATGTTCGGCCGGGCGGGATCAGGAGGCAACCGCTTTTCCACGACGTCACCAGGGGGCGGGTGGCGGTGCCGTCAGAGCCTCCGCCAGTCTGGCCAACCGGTCCCGGAAACCCCGCCGAACCCTCAAAGAGCCCGCGTTCTCCCCGGCCGCCGCGCTGACCAGATGCTGCACGGTGTCCAGGTCCAGCTCCGCGTCCTCGGGCACGGCCAGCGTGTCGTGAGCCATGGCGGCGAGCTCGCCCCCGCCCGCGCCGAGAGCCAGCACGGTCACCCCGGCCCGGCGGGCGTCGTGCACCCGCTGCAGCAGCGGCTCCGGCTCCTTGGGCGCCACGACCAGCAGGGTCTCACCGCGCCGCGCCGCCTCGATGCGGCCCGGCCCGACGGCCAGGTGGGGCGGGGCGCCGGGGCGCGCGTGATGGCGTACGAGAGTCGGGGCCAGCTCCGGCGTCCCGGACCACGCGGCCTCGTCCACCAGGTGCGCGGCCAGATGCCACGGCTCGTCCTCCGGCGTGCCCACCAGCAGCAGCCCGCCCCCGTGCGCCACCACCGACCCGCGCAGCACCCCCGCGAATCGACGGGTGGCCCCCAGCCACTCGGTCCCGGCGAGCACTTCCCGCAGCAGCGCGACCCGTACGGCGTCCATGCGTCCGCATCCTGCCGCAACCGGCCACTCGTGACGCGCAGTTCACCCGGAATTCGCCCACCCCGGGGACATTCACCGGTCACGGTGCGAACACGTCCCCGTGCGAACCGGTCCCGTACGCATCCCGAGGAGCCGCCCGATGACCGAGGTCACCGTCCCCTTCCGCGCCGGACACGAGGGTTACGCCAGCTTCCGGATCCCGGCGATCGTGGCCACCGGCGCGGGCACCCTGCTCGCCTTCTGCGAGGGCCGGGTCGACTCCGCCGCCGACCACGGGCACATCGACATCGTGCTCAAGCGGTCCACGGACGGCGGCCGCACCTGGGAGCCGCTCCAGGTCGCCGCGAGCAACGGCACGGATCTCGCGGGCAACCCGGCCCCCGTCGTCCTGGACACCGGCCGGATCCTGCTCGTGCACATCCGGGCCGCCGCCGGCGCCACCGAGGCCGCCATCCTGCGCGGCCAGGTCAAGGACGCCGACGGACGGCGCGTGTGGGTGCAGCACAGCGACGACGACGGCGTCAGCTGGTCCGCGCCCACGGAGATCACCGCGCAGGTGAAGAAGCCCGGCTGGCGCTGGTACGCCACCACCCCCGGACACGCCGTCCAGCTCGGCGGTGGCCGCGTCCTCGTCCCGGCCAACCACACTCTGCCGCCCACCGGCACCGACACCGGCGCCGAGCCGCGGTACAACAGTGGCCACTGCCTGCTCAGCGACGACCGGGGGGAGACCTGGTACCTCGGCTACCTGGACGAGAACACCGACGGGTACGTCAACGTCAACGAGACCACCGCCGCCGAACTCACCGACGGGCGCGTCTACTTCAACACCCGCAACGACTCGCCCGCGCCCGGCAACCGCGCCGACGCCCACTCGGAGGACGGCGGGAAGTCCCTGGTCAAGCCGTTCCGGCCGCAGGCCGGGCTCGCCGCGCCCGTCTGCGAGGCGTCCGTCCTCCAGCTCCGCGCCCCCGACCTGCTGCTCTACTCCGGCCCGGCCGACCCCGCCTTCCGCGCACTGATGACGATCCGCGCCTCCACCGACGGCGGCACCACCTGGCACACCGCGTTCACCGTCGACGGGCTGCCCGCCGCCTACTCCGACCTGGTCCGCGTCGACGCGGACACCGTCGGACTCCTCTACGAGACCGGGGACTTCACCGCCTACGAGACGATCACCTTCCGCCGGATCCCGGTGCACCGGCTCGCCTGAACCGGTGCCGTGTCCGTCACCGACGTAGAGTCGCCCCATGACCTCTACCGACAGCGCACAGACCCCTGCGAAGGCCCCCGCCAAGGACCCCTGGGACCTGCCCGACGTCTCCGGGTACGTCGTCGGCGTGCTCGGCGGCACCGGACCGCAGGGCAAGGGCCTCGCCTACCGGCTCGCCCGGGCCGGCCAGAAGGTGATCATCGGCTCGCGAGCGGCCGAGCGCGCCCAGGCCGCCGCCGAGGAGCTCGGTCACGGCGTCGAGGGCGCCGCCAACGCCGAGACCGCGCGCCGCAGCGACATCGTGATCGTCGCCGTACCGTGGGACGGCCACGGCGACACGCTGAAGGCCCTGCGCGAGGAACTGGCCGGCAAGCTCGTCGTGGACTGCGTCAACCCGCTCGGCTTCGACAAGAAGGGCGCCTACGCCCTCAGGCCCGAGGAGGGCAGCGCCGCCGAGCAGGCCGCCGCCCTGCTGCCGGACTCGCGTGTGGCGGCCGCCTTCCACCACCTGTCGGCCGTCCTGCTCCAGGACCCGGAGATCGAGCAGATCGACACCGACGTGATGGTGCTCGGCGAGGAGCGCGCCGACGTGGAGATCGTGCAGGCCCTCGCCGGGCGCATCCCCGGCATGCGAGGCGTCTTCGCCGGGCGGCTGCGCAACGCCCACCAGGTCGAGTCGCTGGTGGCGAACCTGATCTCCGTCAACCGCCGCTACAAGGCACACGCCGGGCTCCGCGTCACTGACGTCTGAGCCCATGGGGGACACTGGTCGGCGAAGCAGTCCCGAGCAGTGTCCCCGACAGGAGCCCCCCGTCATGCCCCGCATCGCCCTCTACACCCTCGTCGTCTGCGTCCTCGCCGTGGCCGCCGCCGTCGTCTCCTTCGCCCAGGGCAGCTGGCTGGGGATCATCTGGGTGCTGCTGGCGGGCCTGACGTCCAACATGACCTGGTACTACATCAAGCGCGGCCGGGCGGCCTAGACACACCTAGGCCCAGAAGCGGTAGAGGCTCCAGCCGGACGAGGTGTCCTGGACGCTGACTCCCAGTCCGCTCAGGATCGCGTCGATCATGTGGAAGAACGCGATGTTGATCGACGGCACCCACAGCAGCGCGAACGCGAACAGCAGGCCGAACGGCGCGAACGGCTCCACCTGGCGCTTGACCTTGTACGACAGCCAGGGCTCGAGCACGCCGTAGCCGTCCAGGCCGGGAACCGGCAGGAAGTTCAGCACGGCGGCCGTCACCTGCAGCAGGGCCAGGAAGGCGAGCGCGTACCGGAAGTCGTCCGGTACGCCGTCCAGGGCGTGCAGCCAGAACGGGGCGGTGCACACGGCCGCGAACAGCGCGTTCGTCAGCGGGCCTGCCGCTGAGATCAGGCTGTGCCGCCAGCGGCCCCGGATCCGGCCCCGCTCGATGAACACCGCGCCGCCCGGCAGCCCGATCCCGCCCATGATCACGAAGATCACCGGGAGCACGATGCTCAGCAGCGCGTGCGTGTACTTCAGCGGGTTCAGCGTGAGGTAGCCCTTCGCGCCGACCGTGATGTCACCGCCGTGCAGGGCCGTGCGCGCGTGCGCGTACTCGTGCAGGCACAGGGAGACGATCCAGGCCGCCGTCACGAACACGAACACCGCGACGCCCGGCCGCGCCGCCCAGCCCGTCCAGGTGGCCCAGCCGGTCACCGCCGTCACGGTCAGGATCCCCACGAACACGGGGCTGACCCCGCGGTCGCCGCGGCGGGTGGTGGCGGTGGTCATCGGCGGGCTCCTGTGCGGGGCGGGGAGGGTCGGAGTGCGACCGTACCGGCCGCGGACTCGTGGGGGAAACGTCTCGCGCTCGCCGTCCGGTTCCTGGACCCTGGGGGAATGCCACGGATGAGGGTGTTCTACGAGGACTGGCAGATGGAGTGCTGCGGCACGCCGTTCAGGGTCGGCGACGAGGTGTCCTGGACGCTGGTGGCGTACGACGCCGAGGACGTACCGCAGGAGCGCGGATACGGCGCCGAGGCGTGGGTGGAGAACCACGGCGGCCCGGACGAGGCGACCGCCGGCCGCGTGCACGCCATCGAGCTGGTGCGCCAGGAGTACCTCGTGCACACGGATCCGCGCGCCCTCGAGCGCGTCGGCCGCGCCCTCGAGCCGGCCGCGGAACCACCGCGGCTGGTCGTCCTCCCGTCCCCGTACCGCCGAGAACCGGTGGCCGGCGCGCACACCCTGGAGGCCGTCGGCACCTGCCCGAAGTGGTTCGGGAAGGAGGAACCCGGCAGGGACCGGGGACCCCACCGTATCCGTCGCACCACGGGCGCCCTCGTCACCCTGGAGGTGCCCGACGGCAATCCCGGTGACCTCCGCTGACCGCACCGGCGACAATGGTCCCCGTGCGCTATCGGCTGCTCGGCACCACCCAGGTACTCCGCCCCGACGGTACGGCCGTCCCGGTCGGCGGGGCGCGGCTGCGTGCCCTGCTGGGCGTGCTCGCGCTCCGGGCGGGACGGACCGTGCCCGCGGGCGTGCTCGTCGACGAGGTGTGGGGCGCCGACCCGCCCGCCGACGCCGCCGGGGCACTCCAGGCGCTCGTCGGCCGGCTGCGCCGCACCCTCGGCGCGGACGCCGTCGCCTCCGCCGACGGCGGCTACCGGCTCACCGCCGCGCCCGACGACGTCGACCTCACCCGCTTCGAGCGGCTGACCGGCGACGGCCTCGCCGCGCTCGCCGACGGCGACCCGGCCAAGGCCGCCGCCGTCCTCGACGACGCGCTCGCCCTGTGGCGCGGCCCCGCCCTCGCCGACCTGCCCGAGCACACCGCCGAGGCGGCCCGCTGGGAGACCCGCCGCCGCGACGCCGTTCGCGCCCGGCACACCGCCGCCCTCGCCCTCGGCCAAGCCGAGCAGTCCCTGCCCGAGCTGACCGCCCTGTGCGACGAACACCCGCTGGACGAGCCGCTGCAGGCGCTGCGGCTGCGCGCCCTGCGCGACACCGGCCGCCCGGCCCAGGCGCTCGCCGCCTACGAGGACGTACGGCGGCTGCTCGCGGACCGGCTCGGCGCCGACCCCGGGTCCGAACTGCGCGCCCTGCACGCCGAGTTGCTGACCGCCCAGGGGTCCGAGCCGCGGCAGCCGCAGCAGCCGCGGGAAACTCGGCCGGCCGTGGGCAACCTGCCCGCCCGGCTCACCTCTTTCGTCGGCCGGGAAGCCGACATCGAGGCCATCGGTGCCGACCTGACCTCCGCCCGCCTGGTCACCCTGCTCGGCCCCGGGGGCGCCGGCAAGACCCGGCTGTCCCAGGAGGCCGCCGAGGCCGTACGGCACACCGTCCCGGACGGGGTGTGGCTGGCCGAGCTGGCCCCCGTGGACGACCCCGACGCCGTACCGCAGGCCGTGCTCACCGCGATCGGCGCCCGCGAGACGGTGCTGCACGGCGCCGGCGCCGAGAGCATCCGCGCGGTCACCGACCGGCACGACGACCCCCTCGAACGGATCGTGGAGCACTGCGCCCGGCGCCGGATGCTGATCATCCTCGACAACTGCGAGCACGTCGTGGCGGCCGCGGCCGAGCTGGCCGTCCGGCTGCTGGAGCGCTGTCCGGGGCTGGTCGTCCTCGCCACCAGCCGTGAACCGCTCGGTGTGCCGGGGGAGTTGCTGCGGCCGGTGGAGCCGCTGCCGGAGCCGGTCGCGCTGCGGCTGCTCGCCGAGCGGGGCGCGGCGGCCCGGCCCGGGTTCCGTACCGGGGACGATCCGGAGGCGTGCGCCGAGATCTGCCGGCGGCTCGACGGCCTCCCGCTCGCGATCGAACTGGCGGCCGCCCGGCTGCGTATGCTGACCGCGCGCCAGATAGCGGACCGGCTCGACGACCGCTTCCGGCTGCTCACCTCCGGCAGCCGCACCGTGCTTCCCCGCCAGCAGACCCTCCGCGCCGTCGTGGACTGGTCCTGGGAGCTGCTCGACGCGGACGAACGGGACGTCCTCGCCCGCCTGTCGGTCTTCGCGGGCGGTTGCGACCTGGCCGCCGCCGAGGCCGTGTGCGGCCCCGTGGCCCTCGACGCGCTCGGCTCCCTGGTGGACAAGTCCCTGGTGGTGGCCGCCCCTTCGGCCGCCGGCGGGATGCGCTACCGGCTCCTGGAGACCGTCGCCGAGTACGCGGGCGAACGGCTGGACGAGACCGGGGACCGCGCCGCGGCCGAGCGCGCCCATCTGACGTACTACCGCGAACTCGCCCGCACCACCGACCCGTTGCTGCGCGGGCCCGAACAGCGCACCGCCATCGACCGGTTCGAGGCGGAGTACGAGAACCTGCGCACCGCCCTGCGGCACGCCGTCGCCGGCCACGACGAGCAGGAGGCGCTGTGCCTGGTGCTGTCCCTGCTGTGGTTCTGGCAGATGCGCGACCAGCGCATCGAGACCCGCACCTGGTGCCGGGAGGTCATGGGGCTCGGCCCCGACCCGTTCGCCGCACCGATCCGCCCGGCCCGCCCGGTCCGGCAGCGCTGCACCGACGCCCCGCCCCCGTACGCCGGGGAGGTCCTCGCTGAGGCCAGGCGCGGTGTCCATCTGGCCCATCTCGCCTGCATGGAAACCGAGTTGGAGGCCTGGCAGACCCCCAAGGCGCAGGCCAAACTGCGGGCCGTCACCGAGGTGTACGAGCCCGGTCTGCCGCAGACCTGCCGGGCCCCGGGCATGCTGTGGTTCTTCGCCGAGATACTGACCGGCGGCATGGACCGGCTGCGCACGATCATGGACGCCACCGTGGAGACCTGCCGGAACACCCCCGGCTTCGAGTGGGAGCTGGCCGGTGCCCTGCAGATGCGCGCCGGCCTGCTCGCCAACCGCACCGCCTGGGCGGGCAACGCCGCCCGTGACGCCGAGGAGGCCCTGGAGATCTTCCGCCGCCTCGGTGACGCCTGGGGCACCGCCGAGGCGCTGTCCGCGCGCGGCGAGGCCCATGAACGCCAGGGCGCCAACCGCGAGGCCGCCGCCGACTACCAGGCGGCCATCGCGCACGCCGAACGCCTCGGCGCCCGCGGTCAGATGGCCGTCCTGCGCGCCCGCCTCGGCAGCGTGCTCATGGAGGCGGGGGAGATGGAGCGTGGCGAGCAGCTGCTCCGGGACGTCATCGCCAGCAGGGACGGCTCCCACAACGAAGCCATGCCCGCCGCCCGGCTGTTCCTCGCCTGCTGGCTCGGTCTGACCTTCCGCACCGCCGAGGCCCGGGAACAACTGCGGCAGCTGCGCGAGGAGTTCAAGATCGCGCACTTCGTCGTCTTCGACTCCATGATCCTCACCCAGGAGGCCTGGCTGGACGCCCTGGACGGCCGTGCGGCGGACGCACTGGACCGGACGCGGAGTGCGCTGCGCCTCGCCGAGGACCCGCTGTCCAAGGCCGTGGCCCCGCACCTGGGTTCCGTCTGCCTCTACGCCGCCGCGATGGCCCTCGCCCGCCTCGACGGCGGCAGCCGTGCCGCCGACGCGGCCCGCTGCCTGGGCGCCGCCCACGCCCTGCTGCCGCCCGGGCACATCCTCTCCGGTGTCGAGCGCCGGTGCCACGACATGGCCGAGGAAAGGATTCAGGAGTCCCTGGACGGGCCGGCCTACCGGGCCGCGTACGCCGAGGGCGGTGGCCTCTCCCTCGCGGAGGCCACCGCCCTGCTCTGACGCACGGCGAACGTCAGCTCTTCGTGCGGAACTTGTGGATCGCGACCGGTCCCATGACCGCCGTGATCGCCACCGACCAGGCCACGGTCACCCACAGGTCGTGCGCCACCGGCCCGCCGATCATCAGGCCGCGGGCCGCGTCCGCCAGGGTCGACAGCGGGTTGTAGTCGGTGAAGTGCTGCAGCCAGCCCGGCATCGACTTGGTCGGCGCGAAGATCGACGACCCGAACTGCAGCGGGAACAGCACCAGGAAGCCCACCCCCTGCACCGACTGCGCGCTCTTCAGCATCACCCCGAGGGTGAGGAACACCCACATGATCGAGGAGGCGAACAGCGCGGACAGGCCCACGGTCGCGAACAGCCCGCCCCAGTGGTGGATGTGGAACCCGACCAGGACGGCGACGACCATCAGGATGACCGTGGCGAACAGCATCCGCCCCAGCTCGACGGCGATCTTCGCGAACAGCACCGACCCGCGGCCGATCGGCAGCGACCGGAACCGGTCCATGACACCGCTGTTGAAGTCCTGGCTGAAGCCGGTGCCGACGCCCTGCGAGAGGGTCATGCTCATCATCGCCAGCATGCCGGGGATGACGTACTGGACGTACTTCTCCTGGCCGCCGCCCAGGGCCTGGCCGATCGAGCCGCCGAAGACGTACACGAACAGCAGCGTGAAGACGATCGGCATCAGCAGCGCGTCGAACATCGACTCCGGGTCCTGGCGGATCCAGAGCAGGTTGCGGCGGATGAGCGCGCCGGTGTGCCGCAGGTGCCCGCGCAGCGGGATACGGACGTCGGCGTCGGCGGACACGGGGGCGGCGAGGGTGGTGGCGCTCATGCGGCGACCTCCTGGCGGGCGTCGGCGGGCGAGGTGTCCTGCGGGGCACCGGCGCGGTGGCCGGTGAGGGACAGGAACACCTCGTCCAGGCTGGGCAGTTCGGTGGTGATGGAGGAGATCGTGATGCCGCGCGCGATGACCGCGCCGACCACGGCGGTCAGCTGCTCGTCGCTGAGGATCGGCACCAGCAGCGTCCCGGAGTCGGGGTCCACGGTCGTGCTCGCGAGCCCGGTGATGCCGAGCTCGTCCAGCATCGCGGCGAGCGGGCGCAGCTGCATCGGATCCAGCGGCCGGACCCGGAGCGTGCGCCCGCCGACGCGGGCCTTCAGCTCGTCGATGCCGCCGGTGGCGATGACCTTGCCGCGGTCCACCACGGTCAGCTCGGAGGCGAGCTGCTCGGCCTCCTCCATGTACTGGGTGGTCAGCAGCACGGTCACGCCGTCGCCGACCATCGCCTCCACCTCGTCCCACACCTCGTTGCGGGTACGGGGGTCCAGCCCCGTGGTCGGCTCGTCGAGGTACAGCACGGCCGGGCGGCCGATCATCGAGGCGGCGAGGTCGAGCCGCCGCCGCATACCGCCGGAGTACGTGCTCGCGGGCCGCTTGGCCGCCTCCGTGAGGGAGAACCGCTCCAGCAGTTCGTCGGCGCGGGCGCGGGCGTCCTTGCGGGGCAGGTCCAGCAGCCGGCCGATCATGTACAGGTTCTCCCAGCCGGGGAGCTTCTCGTCGACCGAGGCGTACTGCCCGGTGAGGCCTATCACCCGGCGCAGCTGCCGGGGCTGGCGCACCACGTCGTAGCCGGCCACGGTGGCCCGGCCGGCGTCCGGGGTGATCAGGGTGGACAGGATCCGTACGAGGGTGGTCTTGCCGGCGCCGTTCGGCCCGAGCACACCCATCACGGTGCCCTCGCGCACGTCCAGGTCGACGCCGTCCAGCGCCTTGGTCTCGCCGTAGTGCTTGACCAGTCCCCGTACCGTCACGGCGTGGCTCGCGCCGGTGGGGATGTCATCGATTCGCGTCATGCCGAAGACAGTGCCAGGGGCTGCCGACAAACCACCGACAAGCCACCGACAGCCCACCGACGCCATACCGACGCCGCTGGGGGACGAAGCCCGCAGGGGCGGCAGCCCACACAAAGCGGCAGCCCGCCGACGGGGGAAGATCGGCGGGCTGCCCGGTGTTGCCGCAATGGCTCAGTGGACGGAGTGCTCCTCCAGCGGGAACGTTCCGCCGACCACGTCCTGGGCGAACTCCTTCACCGCGTTGCCCATGACCTCACGCAGGTTCGCGTACTTCTTGACGAACTTCGGGACCCGGCCCGAGGTCAGCCCCAGCATGTCGGTCCAGACCAGCACCTGCGCGTCCGTCTCCGGACCGGCGCCGATCCCCACCGTCGGGATGTGCAGCACCCGTGTCACCTCGGCCGCCAGCTCCGCCGGGACCAGTTCCAGGACGACGGCGAAGGCACCCGCGTCCTGCACGGCCTTCGCGTCGCGCAGCAGCTGCTGGGCCGCCTCCTCGCCGCGCCCCTGCACGCGGTAGCCCATCGCGTTGACGGACTGGGGGGTCAGGCCGATGTGGGCCATGACCGGGATGCCGGACTCGACCAGCAGCCGGATCTGCTCGTGCGACCGCTCGCCGCCCTCCAGCTTGACCGCGCCGACCCCGGCCTCCTTCACCAGCCGGGTCGCCGAGCGCAGCGCCTGCACCGGGCCCTCCTGGTAGGAGCCGAAGGGGAGGTCACCGACGATCAGGGCGCGCTGCGTGCCGCGGACCACGGCCGCCGACAGCATGGTCATCTCGTCGAGGGTGACGGGCACGGTCGTCTCGTACCCGAGATGGCAGTTGCCCGCCGAATCGCCGACCAGGATCACCGGGATCCCGGCCTCGTCGAAGACGGACGCGGTCATCGCGTCGTAGGCGGTGAGCATGGGCCACTTCTCGCCCCGGTCCTTGGCGAGGGTGATGTCGCGGACGGTGATGCGGCGGGTGCCCTTCCCCCCGTACAGCGCCTTGCTGCCGTCGGAGGGCCCGTTCTGCACAGTCTGGGCAGCCGGAAGCTGCGTCATGGCAACGGCTCCTTCAAGTCATCTCGAGGCGCCCTGACGGCGTCCCCGGATCGCCTCCATGGTGGCACCTCGTGCCATTCAGGGCCAGGGGTACCCCCTGTGATCCACCTACCTGGCTGAGACCGAGCTGTGTAAGGCCTCGGTAAAGGAATTCAGATACGAGACGGTTCCGTATTGAAATGACCATACGATCGAACACATGACAAGTCCCGTCCCTGCCCCCCGGATACCGGAAGCGGTGGACCGCCGCCGCTGGGCGATCCTCGGTGTGTTGATGCTGAGCCTGCTCATCGTGGTGCTCGACAACTCGATCCTGAACGTCGCCATCAAGACCATCTCCACCCCGGCGCCCGTCGGCCTCGGTGCCAGCCAGGGCCAGATCGAGTGGGCGATCAACGCCTACACCCTCGTCTTCGCCGGCCTGCTGTTCACCGCCGGCCTCGTGGGCGACCGCCTCGGCCGCAAGAAGGTGCTGCTCGGCGGCATCGCCGTGTTCGGCATCGGCTCCGCCCTGGCCGCCGAGTCCGGCTCGCCCGGGCAGCTGATCGCCTACCGCGCCCTGATGGCCCTCGGTGCCGCGTTCGTCATGCCGGCCACCCTCGCCGTCCTGATGAACGTCTTCGAGCGCGAGGAGCAGCCCAAGGCCATCGGTATCTGGGCGGGCGGCGTCGGCCTCGCCATCGCCATCGGGCCGATCACCGGCGGCGCGCTCCTCGACCACTTCTGGTGGGGCTCGGTCTTCTTCGTCAACGTGCCGATCGTGATCGTCGCGCTGGTCCTGATGGCCTGGCTGGTGCCCGACTCCCGCGACCCCCGGCCCGGCCGCCTCGACCCCGTCGGCGTCGTCCTGTCCGTCGTCGGCCTCGTTCTGCTGGTCTACGGCATCATCAAGGGCGGCGAACTGGCCGACTTCACCGACGCCAAGGTGCTGGCGACCATCATCGCCGGTCTCGTGGTCCTCGCCGGTTTCGTCGTCTTCGAGCGGCGCAGCGACCACCCCTCGCTGGACGTCACCTACTTCAAGAACAAGGTCTTCTCGGCCGCCATGAGCGCCATCGCGCTGGTCTTCTTCGCGCTGATGGGCGTCACGTTCTTCGGCGTCTTCTACACCCAGAGCGTGCGCGGGTACTCCCCGCTGGAGTCCGGTGTGCTGATGCTGCCGCTCGCCCTGGCCCAGCTGATCTTCGCGCCGCGCGCCCGGCTGCTGGTCGACCGGTTCGGCAACAAGGCCACCACCACCGCCGGCCTGGTGCTGATCGCCGCCACGCTGGCCGCGTTCGCCACCTTCGAGGCCGACACGCCGATCTGGATCCTCGAGGTCGTCTTCTTCCTCATGGGCACCGGAATGGCGCACATCATGACGCCGACCTCGGTCGTCATCATGCAGGCGCTGCCGCGCGAGAAGGCCGGCTCCGCCTCCGCGCTCAGCAACACCTTCCGCCAGGTCGGCGGCGCGCTCGGCATCGCCGTGCTCGGCTCGGTGCTCGCCACCTCGTACCGCAACGGCATCCAGGACAAGCTCGGCATGCTGCCGCCCGCGCTGCGCGACAAGGCCGCCGAGTCCATCGAGGCCACCCTCGGCATCGCCGGCAGGCTCGGCCCCCGGGGCAAGGCCCTGGTCACCCCCGCCAACGACGCGTTCCTGCACGCCATGCACGTCACCGCCCTGTGCGGGGTGGGCATCGCGCTCATCGGCGCCGTGGTGACGGCCCTGTTCCTGCCGGGCAGGCCGCCGGCCGCCCAGGGGGGCGAGAAGGAAACGGAGTTGGTCGCGGTCGCGGACTGACGCGAACCGACCGCGGCCGCACGGGGGAAGGAGGTCGCTGCGGGACAATGCCCGCAGCGCAGTGAGAGGACGGAACGACGTGAGCCTTGCCGAAAGCCGGCCGCGACCGGACGGGCCCGCGCGGGGGCGACCCCGCAGCGAGGCCGTGGAACGGGCCATTCTGGAAGGCGTGATGAAGCTCCTGGAGGACGGCGTACCGCTCGCCGAACTCTCCATCGAGCGCGTCGCGCGCACGGCCGGAGTCGGCAAGGCCACCATCTACCGCCGCTGGAGCGGCAAGGAGGAGCTGTTCGTCGACGTCGTACGCGCCGCCGAACCCCCCGACCCCGAGCTCCCCGGCACCTCCCTGCGCGACGACCTCGTCGTGTTGCTGGAGTCCCTTCGCCAGCGCGGTCTCGCCAGCCGCTCCTCGGCGATCCTGCACAACGTGTACGCACAGATGAAGCACAGCCCCAGGATCTGGTCGGAGTACCACGCCAGCGTCGTCGCGCCCCGCCGCGCCCTCGCCATGGAGGTGCTGCGCCGGGCGCGTGAGAACGGCGAACTGCGGCCGGACGTCGACCTGGACCTGGCCAACGACATGTTCGTCGGCCCCATGCTCGTGCGCAGCATCATGCGCCCCGACGCCGATCTGCCCGAGGACCTGGCGGAACAGATCGTCGACACGGTCCTGGAAGGCCTACGACCCGTCAGCTCGACAGCCTCGTAGCACTCATGTGCGCGTTTTGTCACAGACCCCACGCGTCCCGGGGTGGACGGAACTCGCCGCCCTGCCCCGTTCGTCCTCGTCTTCCGTACGGCCGTCATGGGACGGCGGGAACAGGACCGATCATCCCCTAGGGTCGGAAGAACACGGGGGAACGACGGTGTGCACGGCAGGCAGTGAGGCAGACGGTATGGCGCAGCAGGCGTACATGACGGAGACGGCGGACGGCGGCTCGGGGCCCGAGCGACCTGGATCCCGGCTTCGGCGCCTGCTGCACCGGCTCTTCGCCGGGTGGCGCGGCGATCCCCGTATCTGGCGCCGCGGCATCGTCCTGGCGGTGCTGGCTCTGCTCCTGGCCCTGGTGATGCTGCTGCACTCGCGCATCCCGAACCAGGTGGGCAACCTCGGCAGCCTCACCGAGACGTTCCTGCCCTGGCTGGGCCTCGCGATCCCGGTGCTGCTGCTTCTCGGTCTGCTGCGCAGGTCGGCGACCGCGCTGATCGCCGTGCTCCTCCCGGCGACCGTGTGGCTGAACCTCTTCGGCGGGCTGCTCACCGACAAGACGGGCGCGGGCGGTGACCTGATGGTCGCGACCCACAACGTCAACGCCGAGAACCCCGACCCGGCCGGGACCGCCCGCGACGTGGCCGCCTCCGGGGCCGACGTCCTCGCGCTGGAGGAGGTCCCGGGCACCGCCGTCGCGGTCTACGAGAAGGCGCTCGCGCCGACGTACAGGTACCACGCGGTCGTCGGCACGGTCGGCCTGTGGAGCAAGTACCCGATGAGCGACGTCGAGGCCGTCGACATCAAGCTCGGCTGGAAGCGGGCGATGCGCGCCACCCTGACGACCCCCGAGGGCCCGATCGCGGTGTACGTCGCCCACATGCCCTCCGTGCGGGTGAAGATGGAGGCCGGCTTCACCGCACGGCAGCGCGACACGAGCGCCGACGCGCTCGGTGAGGCCATCGCCGACGAGCCCCTGAAGCGGGTCGTCCTGCTCGGCGACCTGAACGGTACGATGAACGACCGTTCGCTGAACGCGGTCACCTCCCAGATGCGCTCCACGCAGGGCGCGGTGGGCAGCGGCTTCGGGTTCAGCTGGCCGGCCTCGTTCCCGATGGCGCGGATCGACCAGATCATGGTCCGGGGCATCGAGCCGGAGAGCTCCTGGACGCTGCCGCGCACCGGCAGCGACCACCTGCCGGTGGCTGCTCGTGTGAAGCTGGACACGTCGTCGTAACCCCTTGGAATACCGGGCCTGAGAGGCTTTGTTCCGTAGCTGAACATAGGCTTGCCACGGAACTCCGCTCTCTCCCATGGAAAGGCACAGGCCCTTCATGCCCCTGGCCCTGCTCGCTCTGGCCGTCGGCGCTTTCGGAATAGGTACGACCGAGTTCGTGATGATGGGCCTGCTGCCCGACGTCGCGGACGACCTGCACATCTCGATCCCCGCCGCCGGGCACCTGGTCTCGGCGTACGCGCTGGGCGTCGTCATCGGCGCCCCGCTGCTGGCCGCGCTCACGGCCCGCATGTCCCGCCGTACGGTCCTGATCGCGCTGATGGCGCTGTTCGTGGCCGGCAACGCGCTCTCCGCGTTCGCCCCCGGCAACGACTCCCTGCTGGCGGCCCGCTTCCTCAGCGGCCTTCCGCACGGCGCGTTCTTCGGCGTGGGCGCCGTCGTGGCGACGGCGATGGTCCCGCCGGAGCGCAAGGCCCGCTCGGTGTCGCTGATGTTCCTCGGCCTGACCGTCGCCAACGTCGCGGGCGTCCCCGTGGCCACGCTCATGGGCCAGCACCTCGGCTGGCGAGCGACGTTCCTGGGGGTGAGCGTGATCGGCCTGGCGGCGATCGCCTCGCTGGCCCTCCTGATCCCCCACGACCGGGCGCACGCCGCCTCCGCGGTCGGCCTGCGTGGCGAACTGGCCGCCCTGCGCTCCCTGCCGGTCTGGCTGGCCCTCGGTACGACGGTGGCGGGCTTCGGCGCGCTCTTCGCGGCCTACAGCTACGTCACCCCGATGCTGACGGACGCGGCGGGCTACGCCGAGTCGAACGTGACGCTGCTCCTGGCCCTCTTCGGCGTGGGTGCGACGGCGGGCAACCTGCTGGGCGGCCGCCTGGCGGACCACTCCCTGCGCCGAACCCTGTTCGGCGGCCTGGCCTCGCTCGGGCTCGTCCTGGTGCTGTTCCCGCTGCTGATGCGCGCGCAGTGGAGCGCGGCGCTCGCGGTGGCCCTGCTGGGCATGGCGGCGTTCATCACCGGCTCCCCGCTGCAGCTGATGGTCATGGAGAAGGCCGCGGCGGCCCCCTCCCTGGCCTCCTCCGCCAACCAGGCGGCGTTCAATCTGGCGAACGCCGGCGGCGCGTGGATCGGCGGGCTGGCCCTCGCGGCGGGCTTCGGCGCGACGTCCCCGGCGCTGGCCGGGGCGATGCTGGCGGTGCTGGGGCTGGGCGTGGCGAGCGTGGCGTACGCGGTGGACCGGCGCCGGGCGACTTTGTCGACGGGGCGGGAGAGGCTGGTGGCCCTGCACTTGCCGGAGGAGTCGGGCGCACTGCACCACTGACCCACGGTGCTGCGCCTCCTGGACCCGACGCCCACCCGCCCATCCGACGCGGTCGGCCGAGAGGCGGGGGTGAGGGGCCGGCTGCTGCGGGCCGAGCCCGGGGAGTGACGGTTGGGCCGTCGCCCCGGCTACTGAGGGCGCGCCACTCAAGAGGCCCGGGGAGGCGGCTGGGCGTGGCCCGAATCTGCCGATTCCCGCCTCCTGCGTCGTCTGTGAGGGTTCTTCCAGCGGAACCGCGAGGATGTGCGGAAGGCTCGGAGGGGGCCGCATGCCGCGCACTTCGAGAAGGCCCCGGAGGCGCAGAAGCGCGCGGAGTCCAGCGCGCCGTGGTCGCCTGGCGTCTTCCCCGGGCTGCTCCAGACCGCCTCGTACGCTCGGACGCTGGTCCGGTCGGCCCATCCCGCGGCCTTCGACGAGTGGGCCGAGGAGAAGGTGACCGCCCGACCCGCCCGCGCCCGCCGGTTACGGAGATGCCGAGCAACCGGATCGACTCACAGGTCCCCGGGGGCCCGCCCTTCTCCTCGCTCCCACCGCCTGGACCGCCGAAGGGGGCGTGAGGTCACCAGGACCCCACGCCCCCACCGCTCAGCGGAGCGTCAGTGCTTCTTCGCGTACGACGCGACGTACCCGCCCGCGGGCGAGCCCACGCCGGTCACGTCGTCGTAGCCCTTGACCGCGGACAGGGAGCTGTCCTTGCCGAGGCTGCGGACCGAGTAGAGCAGACCACCCGCCGCGTCGAAGCCGTTGGCGAAGTCCACGCGGGCGACCGCCAGGCCGGAGCCCGTCGGGTTGTCCGTGACGTCGTGGAAGACGCCCTGCTTGCCGTACTTGGCGTAGATCGTCGGGTTGGCGAAGCCGATCGCCTTGCCGCCGCGCGCCTCCTGGGCCAGCGCCTGGACCGCCGCGATCACCGGAGCGGCGAGCGAGGTGCCGCCGATGCGGTACTCGCTGTACTGCTGCGAGCCGTCCGGGAAGGACTGGGTCTGGCCGACCAGGAAGCCGGTGTTCGGGTCGGCGATGGCCGCGATGTCCGGGACGACGCGGTTGCCGGCGGCGTTGTTGGCCTTGGCGAGCGAGTCCGGGACGACGCCCTTCTGGTAGTATGGCTCGGCGACCGTGCTGCTGGTGCCGCCGCCCGCGCCCGAGGTGAACGCGCCGGGGAAGTTGGTCCAGCTCTTGCCGTCGGCCGACAGCGAGGCCTTCTCGGTGCCCCAGCCGGTCTCCCACGCGTACTTGTCGCCCTTGCCGACCGCCAGCGACGTACCGCCGACCGCGGTCACCCAGGCGGAGTTGGCCGGGGTGTCGACCTGCTTCGTGCCGGTGTGGGCGACCTCGTCGCCGTTGTCACCGGAGGAGAAGTAGAAGCCGATGCCCTGCACCGCGCCCAGCTGGAAGACCTGGTCGTAGGCGGCCGCGAGGTCCGGGGTCTGGTTGGCCTCGATGTCGCCCCACGAGTTGGAGACGATGTCGGCCAGGTGGTTGTCGACGACCTTGCTGAGCGAGTCGAGCAGGTCGTCGTCGTAGCAGGAGGCCGCACCGACGTACGTGACGTCGGCGTTCGGAGCCACCGCGTGCACGGCCTCGACGTCGAGGGTCTCCTCGCCGTACCAGCCGGCCGCGCCGCACTCCTGGGTCTTGGTGTAGTTCTTCGGCAGCACCTGGTGCAGCTGGCCGGTCTTCCAGGCCGCGTCACCGTTCTTCACCGCGTACTTGCCCGCGTCGAAGGCGATGGTCGGCGAGGCGTAGGCGTCGGTGATGGCGACCCGGACACCCTTGCCGGTGTAGGTGCCGGCACCGTAGGCGGCGCGCAGCTGCTTGCCGGTGTAGCCCTTGATCGCGTACGGGATCTTCTGGCCGTACGCGTCCGGCAGCGTGCTCGCGGTGTTCGAGCCGTAGTACGAGGAGAACGGCCCGGCGTTCTTGAACACGGCGTCCGGCGGCGGCAGCTGGTCGTCGTGGTTCGCCTTGTGCGGGGCGCTGTCCAGGCCGGTGACGGTCAGGACGGTGCCCTTGAGGCTCTCCGGCACCGACGCGGTCTGCGCGGGTGCGCGGTAGGTCTTGGAGCCCTTGGCGAAGTTGTGCAGCTGGGTGCCGAACGCCTTCTCGGCGGCGGCGACGTCACCGGAGACGGCGACGTAGTGCTGGGTGACCTCGGTGACCTTCAGACCGGCCGACGTCAGCCAGGACTTGACGGCGGCCACCTGGGCCTTGGTGGCCCCGAAGGCGGCCTGCGCCTTCTTGGCGCTCAGGTACTTGCCGTACAGCGGCGAGCTCGGGTCGGACACGGCCTTGGCGTAGGCGGCGAGGCCCGCCGCGTCCTTGCCGGCGAAGTAGACCCGGGCGTTCACCTGGGCGCTGTTCGCGGTCGCGCCCTTGTCCGCCTTGGCCGTGGCCCACAGCGGCTTGGTGCCCTTCAGTGCCTCACGGGCGGGGCTGTCCGCGGCGTGTGCCGCGGGTATGCCCAGCGCCAGCGCGCCGGCGACCATGGGCAGAGTTGCTGCCATGCTCACGGCGCGCAGCTTGGCGCGGTTGGATCTCATAGAACCCCCTGCGATGCGGTTCGCATGCATGTAGTGGCTGGTACGTCATGCGGTCCGCGCGCCGGCCCGCGGCGGTTCGGCCGACGAATGGATCACACGATGGGGGCCACTCTTTCGATGAACCGTTCATGCCAGGGGAACGAAAAGGTCAAGAGAAGCTCAAGTGCCCGTCATGTGGGGCGAATTGCCCCTTTCGTCTCTCACGGTTCCGTAACGGAACTCCCCGGAGACTTTCACGAACGCGGCTTCGCGCCCCGCTCCTTGAGCATCTGGGACATCACCTGAAGCTCCGACTGCTGCGCGTCGACCATCCCCTGCGCGAGCCGCTTCTCCACCCCGACGGTGCACTTGGCGACACAGCCCTCGGCCATGTGGATCCCGCCCTTGTGATGGTCCGTCATCAGCTGGAGGTAGAGGATCTCGGCCTGCTTGCCGTTCAGCGTCTGGAGCTTCTTCAGCTCGGTGTTCGTCGCCATGCCCGGCATCAGCGAGCCGTCCCCGCGCTCGGGCATGTCGCCCATGCCCATCCAGGTCATGGGCGGCTTCGCCGACACCTTGGGCAGGCCCCACAGATCGAGCCAACCCAGCAGCATGCCACGCTGGTTGGCCTGCGTCTGCGCGATGTCGTAGGCGAGCCGCCGCACTTCCGCGTTCTTCGTGCGGTCCCGGACGATGTACGACATCTCGACGGCCTGCTGGTGGTGCACGGCCATGTCCCGCGCGAACCCCGCGTCCGCCGACTCCGCGCCCGGCGTCTTCGTGCCCGCCCCGCCGGAGTCCTCGGCGACCGCGTACGTGACCGCGCCGGCCGCGACGAGCACCGCCGCCGCGGCTCCCGCGATCCAGCCGATGTGCCGCCGCCTCACTACATCGCCCCGCTGGTGCAGGCGGCGCCCGGCTCCGGGGTCTGCGGGCCCTGGACGTAGGCGGCGAAGAACTTGTTCACCTCGGGGTCGTCCGCGCTCTTGACGGTCACCTGGTGGCCCCACGCCGACAGGACCAGCGGCGCCGCCTGGTTCTCGTACGGGCTCATCAGCGAGTAAGGCGTCTTCTTCACCTTCGCCGCGAGCGCGTCGACGTCCGCCTTCTTGGCCTTGCCGGTGTACGTCACCCAGACCGCGCCGTGCTCCAGCGAGTGCACCGCGTTCTCGTCCTGCAGCGGCTTGGTGTAGACGGTGCCGTCGCAGGTCGCCCAGACCGGATTGTGGTTGCCGCCGACCGGCGGGTGCATCGGGTACGACACCTTGGTCTGCACGTGCGTCCGCGACAACTTGCCGGACCAGGTCCTCACGCCGTCCTTGCCGGTGATCCAGTGCCCGGAGTCGCCGGAGTTCTTGGAGTCGCTCGCGGTGTCCTTCTTGCCGCCGGACTGTGAGTTCACGAGGACCACACCGCCGACCACGAGGCCGGCGACGACCACCACGCTCGCGGCGATGGTGAGCACGCGGTTGCGGCGCTCGCGCGTACGCTCCGCGCGACGCATCTCCTCAATGCGCGCCTTGCGCGCCGCGCTGCTGTTCTTGGCGGAACCCATGAGGTGTCCTTCTGGGGGAAAGGGCCGGAATAGGGAAGGGTGGGGCCCGCTGATCGTAGTGGGGAACGGGGCGACTTCCGTAGGGAGGGCACGGCAAAGGCGCGGCATCGGAAAAATTTGAACCGTCGATGCGCATTACCTACGCTCGCGATATGCGGCTTCTGCGCTCCACCGATCTGGCCCTGCGCGTCCTGATGCGACTGGCGGTGGCCGCCGACGCCACGCCCACCACGCGTCAGGTCGCGGCGGACATGGACGTGCCGTACACGCATGCCGCCAAGGTCGTCGCCGAACTCCAGCACCTGGGCCTGGTCGACGCCCGGCGCGGGCGGGGCGGCGGCCTCACCCTCACCGCCAAGGGCCGTACGGCATCGGTGGGCGCGGTGGTGCGCACCTTCGAGGGCGACGGAGACGTGGTCGACTGCGAGGGTACGGCGGGTGGTACGGGCCCCTGCCCGCTGAACTCCGGCTGCCGGCTGCGCGGTGCCCTGCGCCGGGCGCACGAGGCCTTCTTCGCCGCGCTGGACCCGGTCACGGTCGCCGAGATCGTCGCCGACCCGACGGGACCCCTTCTGCTGGGCATCTCCCGGGGGCCGCAAACCGGTTGACGGCTCGCACCCCCCGCGTTCACCGGTGGGCCTCAAGGTGCCCGCGTGACGGAGGGGAATCAGGGGATGGACGACGAACAGTGGAACGCGTTCGTCGGCGAGTTCGAGAAGGGCAGGGGGCTGCCCCGGCCGAGCGCGGCTGAGCCCGAGGCCGCCGCGCGGCGGCCGCGACGGCGGACGTTCGCGGCGGTGACCGTCGTCGCCGTGGCCGCGGTGGCGGGGGCGGGCTTCTGGCTGGGCGCGGGGCACGGGACGCGGCACGAGCAGGCGGCGGGCGAGGCGCCGGGGCACGCGTCGACCGCGCCCTCGCAGCGGCCGACGGAGCCGGCGGAGCCGAAGAGTTCTGTGGAGCCCTCCACGGCGGCTACGTCGATGGTCACCGCCCATCAGGCGTTCCCGGCACAGGTCGCCGGCTACACCAAGGTGATGCAGACCGGCGGACCGAACTGCACCGGGGGAATCGGCTCGAACCTGGCCGCGGAGATCGACAAGAGCAAGGGCTGCCGGGGCGTGATCGGGGCCCTGTACAAGGACGCGTCGGACGACCGGTACACGATCGTCGCCTTCGGCATGAAGGACCAGCTCGACGCCATCCACCTGGTCACGTTCCTCGCCTCGCACCCCACCGACTACGAGGTGCCGGTCCTGACGCCGCCCGCCGGATCCGGTCTGAAGGCGCTTTTGGCGGACAGCGGGCTGGTGCAGTCCTTCGCCGGCCGCTCCAGGCTGATGGTGGTCGGCATGGCCCAGTGGTCGGACGGCCGTACCGCCGACTTCCAGGACCTGGCCCCCAAGCTGCAGCCGCTCATGGATCGGGTGAGCAAGGGGGCGGGCGCGCGCGACCAGGGCTGACCGGAGCGGTCAGCCGCCCTGCCGCGCGAGCCAGAGGTCCGGGCCGAACACCTCGTAGGGGATGTCGGCCGGGGCCACGCCCTGCTCGACCAGCTGGGCGCGCACGGCGCGCATGAAGGGCAGCGGACCGCACAGGTACGCGCGCGTGCCGGGCCGCACGGGGAGGCCGGCCAGATCGACCAGGCCGGTACGCGTGCCCGGCTCGGCGTCCCGCTCGTAGAAGAAGTGCACGGACCCGTCCGCGAGCTTGCCGGCGTAGGTCTCGTGATCGGTGCGCAGGGCGTGGTCGGCGGGGGAGCGGTCGCCGTGCCCGACGGTGACGGGGCGGCGGTGACCGCCCACCGCGAGGTCGGCCGGCATCGCGGCCATCGGGGTCACACCGATGCCGGCCGAGGCGAGCAGCACGAGCAGCAGGGGGCCTCGGCGTCGGCGTCCAGGACGAGGTCGCCGTACGGCTCGGAGAGGTCGAGGACGTCACCGACCCGCATGCGCGCGTGGAGGTGGTTCGAGACCGCGCCGTCGGGCGTCGCGCCGTCGCCCCGCACGCGCTTGACGCTGAACCGGCGGAGGGACTCGCCGGGCGCCCCGGACAGGCTGTACTGCCGTATCTGCCGGGCGCCGTCGGGCAGCTCGACCTGTACGGAGACGTACTGGCCGGCGCGGAAGTCGCGCACCGGGCCGCCGTCGGCGGGCCGCAGCCGGAAGGTGACGACGTCCGCGGTCTCCTCGATGCGCTCGACGACCTCCCACGGCCGCCGTTCGGTGCCGCCGCTCTCCTCGTACTGCCGCTTCTCGATCGCGACGAGCGCGTTCGCCATCAACCAGTAGACCTCGTCCCAGGCGGCGGCGACCCCCCGCGTGACGGCCTCGCCGAGGATCTCGGCGATGGCGGCGAAGAGGTGCTCGTGGACCACCGGGTAGTGCTCGGGGGCCACGTCCAGCGAGGCGTGCTTGTGGGCGATCCGGCTCGGCATGGCGTCCGGCCGCTGGTCCGGGTGCTCCAGCAGATGCGTGGCGAAGGCGGCGACGGAGCCGGCGAAGGCCTGTTTCTGGGCGCCGGAGGCCTGGTTTCCGCGGTTGAACAGGTCTTGCAGCAGTTCGGGGTGGGCGGTGAAGAGCCGGGCGTAGAAGCGCCCGGTGATCTCGCCGATGGCCGCACCGACGGCGGGAAGGGTGGCGCGGACGGTGGCCGCGGACCGCTCGGACAGCATCGGAACTCCTCACGTCTCGACTGATCCGACCGTGAGAAAAGTTGCATCTGAGATGCAGATTAAACGGGCGTGTCATCGCTCACGCCGTCGGCGAACCGGCCATTACGGATGTCGGTCCGAGCAGGCAAGATGGGCGACATGGCAGTACAGCTGCCGTACGAGAGGCGTTCAGACCGGGGACGCATCCGCGATCAAGGTCCGCAACGCGCATGAAATGGTGTTGTGGTGGGATGCTCAGGTGCGCGACCGCCTCCCGCGTGACCGGAGACAGGCGGCCTGACCAGCAAGGATGGGGTAGCGGAAGATGGACAAGCAGCAGGAGTTCGTGCTCCGGACGTTGGAGGAGCGCGACATCCGGTTCGTACGCCTGTGGTTCACGGACGTGCTGGGCTTCCTGAAGTCCGTCGCCGTGGCACCCGCCGAGCTGGAGCAGGCCTTCGACGAGGGCATCGGCTTCGACGGCTCGGCCATCGAGGGCTTCGCCCGGGTCTACGAGTCCGACATGATCGCCAAGCCGGACCCGTCCACCTTCCAGGTCCTGCCGTGGCGCGCGGAGACCCCCGGCACGGCCCGCATGTTCTGCGACATCCTCATGCCGGACGGCTCGCCGTCCTTCGCGGACCCGAGGTACGTGCTCAAGCGCGCCCTGGCCCGCACCTCCGACCTGGGCTTCACCTTCTACACCCACCCCGAGATCGAGTTCTTCCTGCTGAAGGACCGCCCGCTCGACGGCACCCGCCCCACCCCGGCCGACAACTCGGGATACTTCGACCACACCCCGACCAACGTCGGCATGGACTTCCGCCGCCAGGCGATCACCATGCTGGAGTCGATGGGCATCTCGGTGGAGTTCTCCCACCACGAGGGCGCACCGGGCCAGCAGGAGATCGACCTGCGCTACGCCGACGCGCTGTCCACGGCGGACAACATCATGACGTTCCGGCTGGTCATGAAGCAGGTGGCGCTGGAGCAGGGGGTGCACGCGACCTTCATGCCGAAGCCTTTCTCCGAGCATCCGGGCAGCGGCATGCACACCCATCTGTCCCTGTTCGAGGGTGACCGGAACGCGTTCTACGAATCGGGCGCCGAGTACCAGCTCTCCAAGGTCGGCCGCTCCTTCATCGCGGGCCTGCTCAGGCACGCGGCGGAGATCTCCGCGGTCACCAACCAGTGGGTGAACTCCTACAAGCGCATCTGGGGCGGCTCCGAGCGCACGGCCGGCGCCGGCGGCGAGGCCCCGTCGTACATCTGCTGGGGCCACAACAACCGCAGCGCGCTGGTCCGTGTCCCGATGTACAAGCCCGGCAAGACCGGCTCGGCCCGTGTGGAGGTGCGCTCCCTGGACTCCGGCGCCAACCCGTACCTGGCCTACGCCGTCCTGCTGGCCGCCGGCCTGAAGGGCATCGAGGAGGGCTACGAGCTCCCGCCGGGCGCCGAGGACGACGTCTGGGCCCTCTCCGACGCCGAACGCCGCGCGATGGGCATCGAACCGCTCCCGCAGAACCTGGGCGAGTCGCTCACCCTGATGGAACGCAGCGACCTGGTCGCCGACACCCTCGGCGAACACGTCTTCGACTTCTTCCTGCGCAACAAGCGGCAGGAGTGGGAGGAGTACCGGTCCGAGGTCACGGCGTTCGAGCTGCGGAAGAACCTGCCGGTGCTGTAAGGCGCCCAGGGTGTGCGGACGGGACCGCGGCCTCACGCAACGCACCTGGTGGTGTGAGGCCGCGGTCCCGTTCTCGATCGCAGGGCGGTGACGGCCGGCCACACCGGACCGCGGCAGCTTCTGGTGGGCCACCGGGTCTCGTGCGGGCAGGAAGCCAGGACACTGAGGCGGGGGCCGGGGCCACGCTGCTCGCCTCCGGCCTGCGCGGGCCGTGCCAGGACCGCTTGGTGACGCATGACCTCGCCCGTACGGACGCGGCTGCCCACCGCCTCATCGCGACGCGGTCCCGGTGGCCGGCTCAGGCACCGCGCGGCCGCGCCCTCAGCCGAGGTAGGCCGGAGACACCGCCGCGCTGCTGATGCGCCGTCCCTTCCCCGTGCCGTCCGCCGGGACCTCGTACAGGTCCGCTCCGTAGTCGCCCGGCAGGGCGTACACGATCGTGTGCACGTCCTTCCACACGGCCTGGTCGTCCACGCTGCGGGTCTCCGCCAGCGGCGTCTCGCGCATCGTCTTGAGGTTCAGGACGTACAGACGCCAGGGGGCGTCCTTCGGGAGGCCCTTGACCCGCTTCTTGTACGCGATGCGGGTGCCGTCGGGGGAGAGGGACGGGCACTCGACGTTCGGGTGGAGCGTGGTGAGCGTGCGGGTGCGCAGGTCGCCGCGGACGAGGTACGTGCCGCCCTTCGTCGCCAGCGTCGCGTAGAAGGTGTTGTCGTCCGAAGCGAACGTCACGCCCCAGAAGTTGACGTCCGCCGAGTGATAGACATGTCCGTCCTCGAGGATGCGGAACGCCTCCAGGGTCGGGATCAGCCTGCCTGTGCGGGTGTCCACGATCGCCGTGCGCGTCGAGAAGTTCGTGCCGGCGTACGAGTCGCCGCCCACGAACGCCGTCCATGCCGCGTAGTGGCCGGTCGGGGACACCCGTGCGCGGGAGGGGATGCCCGGGACGTCGTAGCGGGCGCGGGTGTGCAGCCGCGCGTCCAGGATCAGGGCGCGGTAGGTGTCCGAGACCGGCCCGTGCACGGACTGCAGACACACCCCGGTGCCCGAAGCGCTGTAGAAACGCAGGCACTTGACGCCGGAGGCGGTACGCGGCCCCGACGGGTCGGACGCCGGGACGCTGACGATCTCGTCGCGGTGCGGCCCCCAGGCCATGTTCCGGAACTCCATCCGTCCGTGCCCGGTCAGCGTCACCGTTCCCGGCGTCACGCGGGGCCCGCCCGCCTGCGCCTGGTCGCGGCGGTCGGCGCGGGCCGAGGCGTGCAGGACGGACGCCAGCCCGACCGCTGTCAGCACGGCGACGGCCGCGACCAGGATCAGGACGCGGTTGCGTACGGTCATGCGGGCAACACCCCCTTCGGGCGCAGGGTCAGCGAGGACACGGCACACACGGCCAGCGCCACCGCCGCCCCCGCGAGCGCCGCCCGGTCGCCCCACACCGTCCAGGCCGCGCCGAACAGCAGCGAGCAGGCGAACCGGGCGAGCGCCTGCCCGGTCTGCACGAGGGCCAGCCCGGACGAGCGCAGCGCCTCGGGCACTCCGTCCGAGGCCGCCGCCATCAGCACGCCGTCGGTGGCCGCGTAGAAGGCGCCGTGCAGGGCGAGGACGGCGTACGGCAGAGCCGTGCCCCGCCACGCCGTGAGCAGCAGCGCGTACGCGACGAGCAGAGCCCCGTGCCCGGCCACGAAGACCGCCCACCTGCCCACCCGGTCAGCGAGCCGCCCGAGCGGCACCGCCAGCAGCAGGAACGCGGCGGCCGTACCGAGCGGCAGCAGGGCGAACCACCGGTCCGGTACGCCGAGACGCCGCTGCAGCAGCAGGTACACGAACGAGTCGCTGACCGTGGCGAGGCCCAGCAGCAGCGCGCAGACGGTGATCCGCCGCAGTCCGCGCCGCCGCAGCAGCCCCACCGCACCGCGCAGGGTGGGCCGCTCGTCCGCGACGGTGCCACCACGCCCGCCCGGCACGAACAGCACCAGCACCAGGACGCCCAGCACCGCGACGCAGAAGCTGACGGTGAACACCGCGTCGTAGCCGTCCACGGTGGCCCGCAGGATCAGGAAGGCCACCAGCGGTCCGAGCAGCGCCCCGGCCGTGTCCATGGCCCGGTGCACCCCGAAGGACCGCCCCCGCGTCTGAGGCGTGCTGGACAAGGAGATGAGCGCGTCGCGCGGAGCGGTCCGCAGCCCCTTCCCGGTGCGGTCGGTGGCCAGCACCAGACCGATCGGCGTCAGCGAGTGCACGACCAGCAGCAACGGCTTGCACGCGGCGGACAGGCCGTACCCGAAGCCGGCGACCCACTTGTGCCGCCCGCCACCCCGGTCCGCGAGATGCCCGCCGACGAGTCGTACGAGCGCCGAGAACCCGTTGTAGATGCCGTCGAGCAGCCCGAAACCGAGCGGGGACAGGCCGAGCCCGGTGACCAGGTACAGGGGCAGCACGGCCGTGACCATCTCGGACGACACGTCCGTCACCAGACTGACCGTGCCGAGCGCGAGCACGGTCGGGGCGATCGCGGCGCGGCGCCGCCCGGCCAGTGGCCGGACGGCACCGTCCGCGGACGCCGAGGGGTCTCCCTCCGCGCGAGCGTCGTCGCGCCCGGGGGAACTCGCGCGGCTGTCCGCTACGTACACGTCAGGACGCCCAGATGCCGGTGATGTCCTTGGCGGAGGCCGCGTTGCCCGCGTGCGAGGTCAGCCCCTGGCTGTCCTCGAGGGTGCGCAGCAGGTCGTAGTGGTTGTACGTGGTGGAGCTGGACGACCCGGCGGTCACGGGCTGCCCGTACAGCACGGTCGGAATCCGGTTGCCGCTCAGCCGGTTGTCCTCGTCGAACGTGACGACGAGCAGGCTGTTGTGCGTCTTGGCCCAGGTCGCGTAGGCGCCCAGGTTGTTCTTCAGCCAGGTGTCACCGGTGGACACCGAGCAGTCGTGCATGTCGCTGCACAGGTTCGGGACCACGTACGAGACCTGCGGCAGCGTCGAGTAGTCCGTCGGGAACTGTGCGAACGTCTTCGCGGTCGACGTCGGCACGTTGCTGAACCCGAACCACGGGTTGTGCTTCTGCGCGTAGTTGCCGCTGCTGCAGGTCGTCGAACCCTGGCTGGGCAGCGACTCGTTGTAGCTGGCCCAGGTGCGGCCGGCGGCGATCACCTCGGACGCCAGGTTCGCGGCCGACGAGAACCCGGGAGTGACACAGCTGTCGTCGGTGACGCCCTGCGTCGAACCGGAGAACATGGCGTAGTAGTTGGGCTGGCTCGGGTGGGTCTCGGCGTAGGACTGCGTGAGGTTGGCGCCCTGCGACTTGAGCGAGTTGATGTACGGGGCGCTGGAGGAGCCGATGACCTGGCTGTACGCGTGGTTCTCGAAGACCACGACGACCACGTGGTCCGGACTCGGCACGGCGCCCGCGGCGTGCGCGGACTCTTCGCCGAGCCCGGCCCACAGCCCGGCCGCCGCCGCGGCGAGGGCCGCTGCGGACGCCACGACGGTGCGGGCACGGCGGTACACGGAACTGCCGGACACATCAACCTCCGGGTGGGGGAGAGACGGGGCTGGCGGTGCGGACAGAGCATGCACACGCCAACATTCCCGCGTCTCACGGCGCCCAACCGGGACGGTGAAAACCAGATGAACTACTGCTTCTGCCGCGCGAGTTCGGCCAGTACCCGGTGCAGCGGCTCGGTGGCCGGCCGCCGGTACTCCTGAACGGCCCACCCGTCCCCTCGGGTTCCGCGTACATGAAGGCGGCCACACAGCCGCGGTCCGTGGTACGTCCCCGGTCGCGGCGTGCCCGTGGGTATCTGCAACCCCCGCACGCCCTCCAGCACCTCGCCGTCGAGGCCGACATGAAAGCCGACGCCGGACACCGGCAGCACGACCACTTCCAGGGCCATGTCCATGGAACGGCGCCTTCGTCAGGCGAACCGCCACCGGGTCTGGCTGAACGGCTCGCCCTTGCCGAAGCCGAACACCACACGCGGCGCCACCGAGAACACACAAGCGGGTCCCGGTCCGTGCCAGAAGCACCCGTCCCGTACCTCGTAGCGCCAGAAGTCCCCGTACTTCTCCTCCCAGGCAGCGGCGAGCTCCCGCAACCGCCCGTCCTCGGTCACCCGCACGGCCTCGCCTTCCACTACCACGTCGTAGCCCTCGGTCCACCGGTTGACGCCGGTGGTCAGCACGACGTGCGGATTCCGCTCGAGATTGAGCGCCTTGCGCTCACCGGGCCCGGTGCTGAAGTGCAGCGCCCCGTCCCGCCACACCGCCAGCAACGGCGTCACATGCGGCCGCCCGTCCGGTCGCACGGTGGAGACCCAGAACAGCTCGGCCTTCTCCAGCACCGTCTCCGCATCGGACCACGGGTGCGCCGAGGTGCCTTCGCTGCTGTAGCGGGGGTCCAGCCGACCCTGCGTTTCCGCCATGATGCCTCCTAGCTCGAAGTGGCCCCCCGAATGCAGACCCCCGGCCCTGGCGGAACTCGTCGCGACCCGCGGTCGCGCACGGCGGGAAGGGGACGTGCCGGGTGCCCGCCCGCAGCGGCCGGCGAAAACTCCCCGCACGACGCGACGAACGGCCCGCCGTACCGAGGACGGACACTACCCGGCGCGGCCCGACTCACGGCCCGCCACAGGCGCGACACCAGCCACGACACACCCGCACGGGCTCCGGCAGGCATCGCGTCACCGCACCGCACCGCACCGGCCCGCACCGCATCCAACGCTCCCCGGCACCCGGCACCGCATCCGCCCCCGACATGCAGGCGACGCCCCGGAGGCACGCCCTTGATCTCCGGCAGGCCCCAGAAGCCACCCCCGAGGCCGTGGCCCCGCCCCCGACAGGCAAACGAAGCCGCTCCCGAGGCCACCGCCCCGCCCCCGACAGACAAGCGAAGCCACCCGCCGACGCCGGGGCCCCGCACCCGACAGGCAAGCGAAGTCGCTCCCGAGGCCACCGCCCCGCACCCGACAGACAAGCGAAGACGCCCGACGCCGTGGCCCCGCCCCCGACAGACAAGCGAGGCCCCGGAGGCACGCCTCTGCATTTCGGCAGGCCCCGGAAGCCACCCCGAGCCGCGGTCCCGTACCCGGCCCCGTGTCGCACCCCCCGCCCCGCCGCCCGCACACACCGCACCAAAGCCCCCGCCCCGCCCCTCCGGCTAGGCTCTGGCCAGGACGATCCCGATCCGAGACGCAAGCAAGGGGAGGCCACGGAGATGACGCCGGGGCGCAGAAGCAGCACCTTCACCCGCCTGCTCCGACACGGCTTCACGGACCCCTCCGCCGCGGAGCGTCTCCTCGACGGCCCGGAGCTCGCCCCCGTCCGGGACGACCCCGTTCTCCTGGAGGCCCTGGGCGCCACCGCCGACCCGGACCTCGCCCTGCACGGCCTGGTCCGTCTCCTGGAGGCCCAGGACGGCCCCACCGCCCACCGCGAACTGCTGGACACCCTCATCGCGGCCAAGCCGCTGCGCGACCGCCTCCTGGGGGTCCTCGGTGCCTCCGCCGCCCTCGCCGACCACCTGGCCCGCCACCCGAGCGACTGGCAGGTCCTGGTCACCTACGAGCCCCGGGACCTGCACCCGGGCATCGAGGAGTTCGAGCGCGGCCTGGCCGGCGCCGCCGACCCCGTCTCCCTCCGCGTCGCCTACCGCCGCTGCCTGCTCTCCATCGCCGCCCGTGACGTCTGCGGCACGACCGACGTCGCCGAGACGGCCGCCGAACTCGCCGACCTCGCCACCGCCACCCTCCGCGCTGCGCTGGCCATCGCACAGGCGAACGCCCCCGAGGACACCGCGGCCTGCCGCCTCGCGGTGATCGCGATGGGCAAGTGCGGCGGCCATGAACTGAACTACGTCTCCGACGTGGACGTCATCTTCGTGGCGGAGGCGACCGAGGCCACCACCGAGGCCAAGGCGCTCACCGCGGCCAGCCGCCTCGCCTCGCACCTGATGCGGATCTGCTCCGAGACCACCGTGGAGGGCTCGATCTGGCCGGTGGATGCCAACCTCCGCCCCGAGGGGCGCAACGGCCCCCTGGTCCGCACCCTCTCCTCCCACCTCGTCTACTACCAACGCTGGGCGAAGACCTGGGAGTTCCAGGCCCTGCTCAAGGCCCGCCCGGTAGCGGGCGACGCAGACCTCGGCCGGGCGTACATCGACGCCCTCGAACCCATGGTCTGGAAGGTGGCCGAGCGCGAGAACTTCGTGGCGGACGTCCAGAAGATGCGCCGGCGCGTCGTGGAGAACATCCCCGCGTCCGAGATCGAGCGCGAACTCAAACTCGGCCCCGGGGGCCTGCGAGACGTCGAATTCGCCGTGCAGCTCCTTCAGCTGGTCCACGGTCGCACCGACCCCGCCCTGCGCAGCGGTACCACCCTGAACGCCCTCCAGGCCCTGGCCGCCGGAGGCTACGTGGGCCGCGAGGACGCCGCCCGCCTGGACGAGGCGTACCGCTTCCTGCGCTCGATGGAGCACCGCATCCAGCTCCACCGCCTGCGCCGCACCCACCTCGTCCCGGTGGCCGAGGAGGACCAGCGGCGCCTCGGCCGCTCCCTCGGCCTGCGCACGGACCCGGTGGCCGAGCTGGTCCGCGAGTGGAAGCGGCACACCGGTGTCGTACGACGCCTGCACGAGAAGCTGTTCTACCGCCCGCTCCTGGACGCCGTCGCCCAACTCGCCCCCGGCGAGGCCCGCCTGCGCCCCGAGGCGGCCCGCGAACGCCTGGTCGCCCTCGGCTACGCCGACCCGGCAGCCGCCCTGCGCCACCTGGAGGCCCTGGCCTCCGGCGTGACCCGCAAGGCGGCGATCCAGCGCACCCTGCTCCCCGTCCTCCTCGGCTGGTTCGCCGACTCGGCGGACCCGGACGCGGGCCTGCTGAACTTCCGCAAGGTCTCCGACGCGCTCGGCAAGACCCCCTGGTACCTGCGCCTCCTGCGCGACGAGGGGGCAGCGGCCGAGAATCTCGCCCGTGTCCTGTCGGCGGGCCGCCTCGCCCCCGACCTGCTCATGCGCGCCCCCGAGGCGGTGGCCCTGCTGGGCGACGGCGACGGCACCGGCGGGGGCCTCGCGGCACGCGAGCGCGGCCCCCTGGAGCAGGAGATCCTGGCCGCCGTGGGCCGCGCGGAGAACGCCGAGCAGGGCGTCACCGCGGCCCGTGGCGTGCGCCGCCGGGAGCTGTTCCGCACCGCGGCCGCCGACATCGTCGGCTCGTACGGCACCGAGACCAGCCCCGCCGAGGCCGACCAGGGTGCCCTGGTGGACCGGGTCGGCGCGGCCGTCTCCGACCTCACCGCCGCCACCCTCGCCGGCGCTCTGCGCGCGGTGGTCCGCGACGGCTGGGGCGACATGCTGCCCACCCGTTTCGCGGTCATAGGGATGGGCCGCTTCGGCGGGCACGAGCTGGGCTACGGCTCCGACGCGGACGTCCTGTTCGTGCACGAACCGCAGGAGGGCGTGGACGAGCACGAGGCGGCGGCCGCCGCCAACAAGGTCGTCGCCGAGATGCGCCGCCTGCTCCAGCTGCCCAGCGCCGACCCGCCGCTGCTCATCGACGCCGATCTGCGCCCGGAGGGCAAGTCGGGCCCGCTGGTGCGCACCCTGAAGTCGTACGAGGCGTACTACCGCCGCTGGTCCCTGGTCTGGGAGTCGCAGGCGCTGCTGCGGGCCGAGCAGGTCGCCGGGGACGAGGACCTGGGCCGCCGCTTCACCGGGCTGATCGACCCGCTGCGCTACCCGGCCCACGGCCTGGCGGAGGACGCCGTCCGTGAGATCCGCCGGCTGAAGGCCCGTATGGAGTCCGAGCGCCTGCCGCGCGGCGCCGACCCCAAGCTGCACACCAAGCTCGGCCCCGGCGGCCTGTCCGACGTCGAGTGGACCGTCCAGCTGTTCCAGCTCCGGCACGGCTGGGACACACCCGGCCTGCGCACCAGCCGCACCCGTGAGGCGCTGGCCGCCGCCCGCGAGGCCGGGCTGCTGTCCGCCGAGGAGGCGGAGATCCTGGACGAGGCCTGGGTGCTGGCCACCCGGGTGCGCAACGCGGTGATGCTGGTGCGCGGCCGGGCCGGGGACACCTTCCCCACCGAGCCCCGCGAGCTGGCCGCCGTGGGCCGCTACCTGGGCTACGGCGCCGGACACGCCGGGGACATGCTGGACGCCTACCGCCGTACCACCCGCAGGGCACGCACGGTGGTGGAGGAGCTGTTCTACGGTGACGGAACGTGAGCCGTCGCCGGTTCGGGCCCGGCCGTCCGCACCGGCACCACCCGGGGCAGGGCGTACGGCAGCGCGCCGAACCACACCCGTGACACCGAGAAACCGAAGGACAGGCAGAGCACACCGCCCACCGCGTCCAGCCAGAAATGGTTGGCCGTGGACACGATGACCAGCAGGGTGGCCGCCGGGTAGAGCAAGCCCAGTACCCGTACCCACGGCACGGACGCCAGCGCGAAGACGGTCAGCCCGCACCACAGCGACCAGCCGATGTGCATGGACGGCATCGCCGCGTACTGGTTCGACATGTGCTTCAGATCGCCGGAGGCCATCGAGCCCCAGGTGTGGTGCACCATCACGGTGTCCACGAAGTGCCCGCCGCGCATCAACCGGGGCGGGGCGAGCGGAAACAGATAGTAACCGAGCAGCGCCACACCCGTGGTCGCGAACAGTGTGAGACGGGCGGCCGCGTACCGGCCGGGATGCCACCGGTACAGCCACACCAGGACGCCGAGCGTGATGACGAAGTGCAGGGTGGCGTAGTAGTAGTTTATGCCGATGATCAGCCAAGACACCGAGTCGGCGGCGTGATTGACGGACCGCTCGACGGCGATGCCCAGATGGTGCTCGGCGTCCCAGATCCAGTCGGCGTTGCGCAGCGCCTTGGCCTTCTGCTCCGGGACGGCGTTGCGGATCAGTGAGTACGTCCAGTAACTCACCGCGATCAGAAGGATCTCGAACCAGAGCCGGGGCCGGCGCGGCCGCCGCAGCCGGCCGAGGGGGCCGCCGCGTCCGACCTCGCCCGTGACGATCCGCGGAACGGCCACCTCCTCGCGACCTTCCGACTGCGTCACGGTCGAGTCACTCATAGGCATCAAGTCTGCCAGACAGGGGCTCCTCGACCGATCATCCCAAGGCCGGGTCCGCGACGCACCTTCTACGGGGCACGGACGACGTTCGGCGCCGAGGCGGTCGAACCGCGCACCACCAGCTCCGGCATGAACACGAATTCGCTGTGCGGCGCGGGCGTACCGCCGATCTCCTCCAGCAACGTGCGCACCGCCGCCTGCCCCATGGCCGGCACCGGCTTGCGGACCGTGGTCAGCGGCGGATCGGTGAAGGCGATCAGCGGGGAGTCGTCGAAGCCGACCACCGACACGTCCCGCGGTACCTCCAGGCCCCGCTGCCGGGCCGCCCTTATCGCACCGAGCGCCATCATGTCGCTGGCGCACACCACGGCCGTGCAGTCCCGGTCGATCAGTGCCGTCGCCGCGGCCTGACCGCCCTCCAGTGTGTACAGGGAGTGCTGGACCAGCTCCGACTCGATCACCTCGGCGGCGAGCCCCAACTGGTCCTGCATGGCCCGTACGAAGCCCTCGATCTTGCGCTGCACCGGCACGAACCGCTTCGGCCCGAGCGCGAGCCCGATCCGGGTGTGTCCGAGCGACACCAGATGGGTCACCGCGAGCGTCATCGCGGCCCGGTCGTCGGGGGAGATGAACGGCGCCTGCACCTTCGGCGAGAACCCGTCCACCAGTACGAAGGGCACGCCCTGCGCCCGCAGCCGCTCATAGCGCTGCATGTCGGCGGTGGTGTCCGCGTGCAGCCCGGAGACATAGATGATCCCCGCGACCCCCCGGTCCACCAGCATCTCGGTCAGCTCGTCCTCGGTCGACCCGCCCGGGGTCTGGGTGGCGAGCACCGGCGTGTAGCCCTGGCGGGTCAGTGCCTGGCCGATGACCTGGGCCAGGGCCGGGAATATCGGGTTCTCCAGCTCCGGAGTGATCAGACCGACCAGGCCCTCGCTGCGCTGCCGCAGCCGTACCGGGCGTTCGTAGCCCAGCACGTCCAGCGCGGCGAGCACGGACTGGCGAGTGGTGGCTGCGACGCCCGGCTTCCCGTTGAGGACCCTGCTGACGGTCGCTTCGCTCACCCCCGCCTGCGCAGCGATGTCGGCAAGCCGTGTGGTCACGCCACCGGACTGTACCGGTCGTATGCCGCCTTGCACACCGACGGGACGCCGTGCGCGAGCGGCCGGACGCCCAGCTCTGGGTTGCTGCCTCATCGGGCTCCCTCGAAATTGGTGGCGGCAAGAGCTTGCAGAGTCTTGCACAAGTGTCGCCCGCGCGCTGAGCGGTAACGACAGGGTAACCATCGTGTTCCCTTGCACTTTTTTTCTGCAAGGTCTTTCGCAACGCTTACATCGCTGTTACGTTCCTGGTCGCCCGGCCGCCGCAACGGCGCTGTCGGCAAGACCGCAGGGACGGCGGACGGGACCGCCCCTGCCTCACTCGGGCTCTGAACCCTCAAGGAGAACTCATGCGGCGTGGCATAGCGGCCTCCGCGCTGGTGGCGTCCCTCGCCCTCGCGGCGACGGCCTGCGGCGGGAGCGACAGCGGCAGCGGTAAGGCGGACGGCCCGGTGACCATCACCTGGTGGGACACGTCCAACGCCACCAATGAGGCACCGACGTACCAGGCCCTGATCAAGCAGTTCGAGGCCGCCAACAAGAACATCAAGGTCAAGTACGTCAACGTTCCCTTCGACCAGGCGCAGAACAAGTTCGACACCGCGGCCGGCGCCACCGGCGCCCCGGACGTGCTGCGCTCCGAGGTCGGCTGGACCCCGGCCTTCGCCAAGAAGGGCTACTTCCTGCCGCTGGACGGCACCGAGGCCCTCGCCGACCAGGCCAAGTTCCAGCCCAGCCTGATCAAGCAGGCCCAGTACCAGGGCAAGACCTACGGCGTGCCGCTGGTCACCGACACCCTCGCCCTCGTCTACAACAAGGCCCTGTTCAAGCAGGCCGGCATCACCGAGGCCCCCAAGACCTGGGACGAGCTGAAGGCCGACGCCGCCAAGATCGACACCAAGGACAAGGTGTACGGCTACTGGGGCTCCACCCAGGCCTACTACGCCCAGACCTTCCTCTACGGCGAGGGCACCGACACCGTCGACGCCTCCGCGAAGAAGATCACCGTCGACTCCGCCGCCGCCAAGAAGGCCTACGGCACCTGGCTGAGCACCTTCTCCGGGCAGGGCCTGCACAAGGCCGACACCACCGCCGACGCCTACGCCCACATCCAGGACGCGTTCGTCAACGGCAAGGTCGCCGCGATCATCCAGGGCCCGTGGGAGATCACGAACTTCTACAAGGGCAGCGCCTTCAAGGACAAGTCCAACCTCGGCATCGCCACCGTCCCGGCCGGCTCCACCGGCAAGGCGGGTGCCCCGACGGGCGGCCACAACCTCTCCGTCTACGCCGGCTCCGACAAGGCCCACCAGGCCGCGGCGCTGAAGTTCGTGAAGTTCATGACCTCGGCCGCCTCCCAGGAGACGATCGCCCTGAAGAACTCCACGCTGCCCACGCGCGAGGACGCCTACACCGACCAGGTCAAGGCCGACCCGGGCATCGCCGGTTTCCAGGCCGTCCTGCCCGCCGCCCAGCCCCGCCCGGCGCTGCCCGAGTACAGCTCCCTGTGGGGTCCGCTCGACACCGAGCTGCCGAAGATCGCCGGCGGCAAGGAGTCGCTGGACAAGGGCCTGGGCAACGCCCAGGTCGCCATCGCCAAGCTGGTGCCCGACTTCAGCAAGTGATGCCCGCGTGGCCGTCGGATCCTCTCGCAAGGAGGGGAAGGATCCGGCGGCCACCGCCCTGTGCCCCGGCCCAACCCCCGATCTCTTCGAAGGTGTCGAACCATGACAGTCGCCATCGACCGCGCGACCGGCAAGCGCCGCGGTGACCGCGCGCCTCGGCCCGGGCTGGGGCAGCGCGTCAAGAACGGTTACCAGAAGTACTGGTACGCCTACGCGATGATCGCCCCGGTGGTCGTCGTGCTCGCCGTGATCGTGGGCTACCCGCTGGTCCGCGGTGTCTACCTGACCCTCACCGACGCCAACAGCCTCAACTCGGCGCGCACGATCGGCGTCAACCACATCCCGGCCACGTACAAGTTCATCGGGTTCGGCAACTACAAGGACATCCTGTTCGGCCCGCTGTCGTACGACCGGTTCTGGTCGCACTTCCTGTGGACCGTGGTCTGGACGGCCGCCTGTGTGGCCCTGCACTACACCATCGGCCTGGGCCTCGCCATGATGCTCAACGAGAAGCTGCGCGGCCGCACCTTCTACCGTGTGCTCCTGGTGCTGCCCTGGGCGGTGCCGACCTTCGTCACCGTCTTCTCCTGGCGGATCATGCTCTCCGACTCCGGAGTGATCAACCAGATCCTGCACGCCGTCCATCTGCCGGAGCCGCAGTGGCTGGAGGACACCTTCTGGCAGCGCTTCGCCGCGATCATGGTCAACACCTGGTGCGGTGTGCCGTTCATGATGCTCTCGCTGCTCGGCGGACTGCAGTCCATCGACTCCTCCCTCTACGAGGCCGCCGAGATGGACGGCGCGAGCGCCTGGCAGCGCTTCCGGCACGTCACCCTGCCGGGGCTGAGGTCCGTCAGCTCGACCGTCGTCCTCCTCGGCATCATCTGGACCTTCAACCAGTTCGCCATCATCTTCCTGCTGTTCGGCCCGACCAGCGCCCCGGACGCCCAGATCCTCGTCACCTGGGCCTACTTCCTGGGCTTCGGCCAGCAGCCGCGCGACTTCGCCCAGTCCGCCGCGTACGGCGTACTGCTGCTGTCGATCGTCGCCGTCTTCACGTCCTTCTACTTCCGCTGGCTGAAGCGCAATGACCAGCTCGCCGTCTGACGCCGCAGGAGCCGCCGCCATGAGCACCACGACCCTCGACAAGACCGAGGCCGGGCCGACCCCCACCGCGCAGCCCCCGCGCCGCGTCCGCCGGCGCGGCGAACGCGGCCCGCTCGGCGCCGCCCTGCTGCACGGCGGTCTCGCCGTCGCCAGCCTGATCGCGCTCGCCCCGGTGGCCTGGCTGATCTTCCTGTCGCTCGGCCCCGAGAAGGACGACTACCTGCACCCGGGCAAGATCCTGGGCAAGCTGTCCTTCTCCAACTACGGTTTCGTGCTCCAGCACACCGGCTTCTTCGACTGGTTCAAGTCGACGATGATTGTGGCCCTCGGCACCACCCTGATCGGTGTCCTCGTCGCCGCCACCACCGGCTACGCGGTCTCCCGGATGCGCTTCCCCGGCTACAAGCAGCTGATGTGGGTCCTGCTGCTCACCCAGGCCTTCCCGATCGCCATCCTGATCGTGCCGATGTACGAGATCTTCAGCCGGCTCGACCTCATCGACACCTACTGGGCCCTGATCATCATCAACTGCACCACCGCCGTGCCGTACAGCGCCTGGCTGCTCAAGGGGTACTTCGACACCATCCCCTTCGAGATCGACGAGGCCGGACGCGTCGACGGGCTCACCCCGTTCGGCACCTTCTTCCGGCTGATCCTGCCGCTGGCCCGGCCGGGGCTGGCCGTGGCGGCCTTCTACAACTTCATCACCGCGGTCGGCGAGGTCGCCTTCGCCACCACGTTCATGCTGGACGACTCGAAGTACACCTTCGCCGTCGGTCTGCAGACCTTCGTCAGCGAGCACGACGCCCAGTGGAACTACATGGCCGCCACAGCCGTGCTGATCGCGATACCCGTGTCGGTGTTCTTCTACCTCGTGCAGAAGAACCTCGTGACCGGCCTGACCGCCGGCGGCACGAAGGGCTGACGCCCGCACCGGGACTCCCGCGCGCCTGTCGCGCGGGTAGGCGGCCGCGGTGCCCTCCCCGGCTCTCGGCTTCGCCCGAGCCGGGGGGAACCCCAGACCCCGCTGTCACCGCGGCCGCCCCGCACCCCACCCGACCCCGGCCCGGCTCCGCCGCCGTACCCACGCGCCCATGACCCGAACTCCCTTAGCAATCAAGGACGCCATGAGCCAGCAGCACTCTGCCGCACCGGCCCCCCACTCCGCCGTGGCCACCGTCGCCGACCGCCGCCGCGACTGGTGGCGGGACGCGGTCATCTACCAGGTCTATCCGCGCAGCTTCGCCGACAGCAACGGCGACGGCATGGGCGACCTGGAGGGCGTACGCTCCCGCCTGCCGCATCTGCGCGACCTCGGCGTCGACGCCGTGTGGCTCAGCCCCTTCTACGCCTCCCCGCAGGCCGACGCCGGCTACGACGTCGCCGACTACCGCGCCGTCGACCCGATGTTCGGCAACCTGCTGGACGCCGACGCGCTGATCCGCGACGCGCACGCCCACGGCCTGCGCATCATCGTGGACCTGGTGCCCAACCACTCCTCCGACCAGCACGAGTGGTTCAAGCGCGCCCTCGCCGAGGGCCCCGGCTCCCCGCTCCGGGAGCGCTACCACTTCCGCCCCGGCAAGGGAAAGAACGGCGAACTCCCGCCCAACGACTGGGAGTCCATCTTCGGCGGCCCGGCGTGGACCCGTGTCACCGAGCCCGACGGCACGCCCGGCGAGTGGTACCTGCACCTCTTCGCCCCCGAGCAGCCCGACTTCAACTGGGAACACCCGGCCGTCGGCGACGAGTTCCGCTCCATCCTGCGCTTCTGGCTGGACATGGGCGTGGACGGCTTCCGCATCGACGTGGCCCACGGCCTGGTGAAGGCCGACGGCCTGCCCGACCTCGGCTCGCACGACCAGCTCAAGCTGCTGGGCAACGATGTCATGCCGTTCTTCGACCAGGACGGCGTGCACGAGATCTACCGGCAGTGGCGCCGGATCCTCGACGAATACGCCGGTGAGCGGATCTTCGTCGCCGAGGCCTGGACCCCCACCGTCGAGCGCACCGCGAACTACGTCCGTCCGGACGAGCTCCACCAGGCCTTCAACTTCCAGTACCTGGCGACCGACTGGGACGCCGGGGAACTCCGTGCGGTCATCGACCGCACCCTGGAGGCCATGCGCCCCGTCGGCGCCCCCGCCACCTGGGTGCTGTCCAACCACGACGTCACCCGGCACGCCACCCGCTTCGCCAACCCGCCCGGCCTCGGCACCCAGATCCGCACGGCCGGCGACCGCGCCCTCGGCCTGCGCAGGGCGAGGGCGGCCACGCTCCTGATGCTGGCGCTGCCCGGCTCGGCGTACATCTACCAGGGCGAGGAACTGGGTCTGCCGGACGTCGTCGACCTGCCCGACGAGGTGCGCCAGGACCCGGCGTACTTCCGCGGCGCGGGCCAGGACGGCTTCCGGGACGGCTGCCGCGTCCCGATCCCGTGGACCCGCGAGGGCTCCTCGTACGGCTTCGGCAGCGGCGGCAGCTGGCTCCCGCAGCCGGCGAGCTGGGGCGAGCTGAGCGTCGAGGCGCAGACCGGGGTCCCCGGCTCCACCCTGGAGCTGTACCGAACCGCCCTGCGGATCCGCCGCTCGCACCCCGATCTCGGCGCGGGCGAGGCGGTGGAGTGGCTGCGGGCGCCCGAGGGCGTGCTGGTCCTCCGGCGCGGCGAGTTCGTCTGCGTCGCGAACACCACGGAGGAGCCCGTGACGACCCCGGCGTACGGCCGCGTCCTGCTCGCCAGCGAGGACGTCACCGAGGCGCCCGCCGGAACGAAGGTACCCGCCGACACCACGGTGTGGTTCACGACGGCCTGACGGCCCGTCGAGAAGTTCTTGCATCAACTTCACAACGGCCCGCTGCCTTTCCGGCAGCGGGCCTTTAACATCTGCGTCACCGCAAGTTTGCTGAAACCTTGCAGCAAGCGTCCTCAGCGGACTCCCCGAGCCTTCAACGTCGAAGGAACCCCCACATGGCACGCAGAACCCTCTCGGGGGCGGTCGCCCTCGCGGCCGCCATCCTTGTCATGACCCCATCCACCGCAGACGCCTCCCCGCCCGGCACCAAGGACGTCACCGCCGTCCTCTTCGAGTGGAACTACGCCTCGGTGGCCCGGGAGTGCACCACCACCCTGGGCCCCGCCGGTTACGGCTACGTCCAGGTCTCCCCGCCCGCCGAGCACATACAGGGCTCGCAGTGGTGGACCTCGTACCAGCCGGTGTCGTACAAGATCGCGGGCCGCCTCGGCGACCGCACCGCCTTCAAGAACATGATCGACACCTGTCACGCGGCCGGCCTGAAGGTCGTCGTCGACACGGTCATCAACCACATGTCGGCGGGCAGCGGCACCGGCACCGGCGGCTCGACGTACAGCAAGTACGACTATCCGGGCCTGTACTCGTATCCCGACTTCGACGACTGCACCTCGCAGGTCACCGACTACCAGGACCGCTGGAACGTCCAGCACTGCGAACTCGTCGGCCTGGCGGACCTGGACACCGGCGAGGAGTACGTCCGCAAGACCATCGCCGGCTACATGAACGACCTGCTCTCCCTGGGGGCCGACGGCTTCCGCATCGACGCGGCCAAGCACATCCCGGCCGAGGACCTGGCCAACATCAAGAGCCGCCTGACCAACCCTTCCGTCTACTGGAAGCAGGAGGTCATCTACGGAGCCAACGAGGCCGTCCAGCCCTCCGAGTACACGGGCAACGGAGACGTCCAGGAGTTCCGCTACGCCTACGACCTCAAGCGCGTCTTCAACAACGAGAAGCTCGCCTACCTGAACAACTTCGGCGAGGGCTGGGGCTATCTGAGCAGCTCGGTCGCCGGCGTCTTCGTCGACAACCACGACACCGAGCGCAACGGCAGCACGCTCAACTACAAGGACGGCGCCAACTACACCCTGGCCAACGTCTTCATGCTCGCCTGGCCCTACGGCGCCCCGGACATCAACTCCGGATACGAATGGTCCGACGCGGACGCGGGCCCGCCCAACAACGGCCAGGTCAACGCCTGCTGGCAGGACGGCTGGAAGTGCCAGCACGCCTGGCCGGAGATCATCCGCATGGTCGCCTTCCGCAACGCGACCCGCGGCCAGGCGGTCTCGAACTGGTGGGACGACGGCAACAACTGGATCGCCTTCGGCCGGGGCAGCAAGGGGTACGTGGCGATCAACCACGAGTCCTCGTCGCAGACCCGGACCTACCAGACCTCCCTGCCGGCCGGCACGTACTGCAACGTGCAGAACAACACGACGGTGGCGGTGAACTCCGGCGGGCAGTTCACCGCGACCCTGGGCGCCGACACGGCACTGGCGATCTACGCGGGCAAGAGCACCTGCTGAGCTGCTTCCAGGTGTCGCTCGTCGTGCAGCCGGGACGAACTGCCCGCAGTGTAGGAGCGGTTCGTCCCGGACTCCCGGCGGGCACGTCCGGATTGGCGCTGAAACTTCTTGCCACGAGTTTCAAGACTCTTGCTGTAAGCCTTTCGTCGGCGATACGGTCGCGCGGGGTCGGACCCAATCGAGCCGCATTCGCTAGGAGTTACCGCCTGTGATACCGAGAGCGAGACGGGCCGCGGCCATCACCGCCGCAGCCCTCGCCGCCGCACTGATCCAGCCACTGGCGGCCCACGCCGCCACCCCGCCCGCGCCCCCCTCGGACGCGGCCCTCGCCGCCGAGCCCGCCCGGCACGACGACACGCGCGAGCAGTTCTACTTCGTCATGCCGGACCGTTTCGCCAACGGCGACACGTCCAACGACAAGGGCGGCCTGACCGGCTCCCGCCTCAGCACCGGCTACGACCCCACCGACAAGGGTTTCTACCAGGGCGGTGACCTCAAGGGCCTGACGAAGAAGCTGGACTACATCAAGGGCCTGGGCACCACCGCCATCTGGATGGCCCCGATCTTCAAGAACAGGCCCGTGCAGGGGACGGGGAGCAACGCCTCCGCCGGCTACCACGGCTACTGGATCACCGACTTCACCCAGGTCGACCCGCACTTCGGCACCAACCAGGACCTCAAGACCCTCATCTCCAAGGCGCACGCCAAAGGCATGAAGGTCTTCTTCGACGTCATCACCAACCACACCGCCGACGTCGTGGACTACAAGGAGAAGTCCTCCGACTACCTCTCCAAGGGCGCCTTCCCCTACCTGACCAAGGACGGCCGTCCCTTCGACGACGCCGACTACGCGGCCGGCACGAAGGGGTTCCCGTCCGTCTCCGGCGCCTCCTTCCCGTACACCCCGCAGGTCACGAGCCGGAGCAAGGTGCCGGCCTGGCTCAACGACCCGACGATGTACCACAACCGGGGCGACTCGACGTTCGCCGGCGAGTCCGCGACCTACGGCGACTTCTCCGGTCTGGACGACCTGTGGACCGAGCGGCCCGAGGTCGTGCACGGCATGGAGAAGATCTACGAGCGGTGGGTGAAGGACTTCGCCGTCGACGGCTTCCGGATCGACACCGTCAAGAACGTGAACATGGAGTTCTGGACCCAGTGGGCGACCGCGCTCGACGCGTACGCGGCCGCGCACGGGCGGAAGAACTTCTTCATGTTCGGCGAGACCTACTCCGCCGACACCTCCGTCACCTCGCCGTACGTCACCCAGGGCCGCCTCGACGCCACCCTCGACTTCCCGTTCCAGGACGCGGCCCGTTCGTACGCCTCCCAGGGCGCGAGCGCGCAGAAGCTCGCGAGCGTCTTCGGTGACGACTACAAGTACACGACCGACAAGGCCAACGCGTACGAGCAGGTCACCTTCCTCGGCAACCACGACATGGGCCGCATCGGGTACTTCCTGAAGCAGGACAACCCGAAGGCCGGCGACGCCGAGATCCTGAAGAAGGACGAGCTCGCCAACGAGGTGATGTTCCTCAGCCGCGGCAACCCGGTCGTCTACTACGGCGACGAGCAGGGCTTCACCGGCTCCGGCGGCGACAAGGACGCCCGCCAGACCATGTTCGCCTCCAAGGTCGCCGACTACCTCGACGACGACGAGATCGGCACCGACCGCACCCACGCGAGCGACTCCTACGACACGAGCGCCCCGCTCTACCGCCGGATCGCCGCGCTGTCCGAGCTCCGCAAGGCCAACCCGGCCCTCACCGACGGGGTCCAGACCGAGCGCTACGCGGCCGACGGTGCCGGCGTCTACGCCTTCACCCGCACGGACGCGAAGACCGGGCAGGAATACGTCGTCGCCCTGAACAACGCGGGCGAGGCCAGGACGGCCACCTTCGCGACCGGCTCGGCGGGAAGGTCGTACCGGGGCATCTACGGAGCCACCGACTCCGTGAAGAGCGACGGCGACCGCAAGGTCACCGTCACCGTCCCGGCCGAGTCCGCCGTCGTCTACAAGGCGGCCGGCACCCTTGCCGAGCCCGCCGCCGAACCGACGATCACCCTGAAGGCACCGGCCGCCGGAGCCACCGGGACCGTGGACGTCACCGCCGATGTCGACGGCGGTCAGCTCAACCGGGTCGTCTTCGCCGCCCAGGTCGGAAACGCCAAGTGGCAGGTGCTCGGCTCCGCCGACCACGCCCCGTACGAGGTCACCCAGACCCTCGGCAAGGACGTACCGGCCGGCACCGCGCTGCGCTACAAGGCCGTCGTGATCGACTCCGCCCGGCACACCGCGAGCGCCACGGCGAGCAGCGCCTCCGGCACCCCGCCCGCGCCCGAGGCCCCCACCGCCTCCTCCCGCGACTACGCGATCGTCCACTACAAGCGCACCGACGGCGACTACGACAACTGGGGCCTGTACGCCTGGGGCGACATTGCCGACGGCGAGGCCACGAACTGGCCCGCCAGCCACCCCTTCGCCGGCCGGGACGCCTGGGGCGCCTTCGCCTACGTCAAGCTCAAGCCGGGCGCCTCGAACGTCGGCTTCCTGGTCATCGACAAGAACGGGAACAAGGACGTCTCCGCCGACCGGAGCATCGACGTCACCAGGACGGGTGAGGTCTGGGTCGAGCAGGGCAAGGCCGACGTACTGACCCAGAAGCCCGACTACCCGGCGCAGGACCGGACCAAGGCGGTCATCCACTACCACCGCACCGACGGGAACTACGACGGCTGGGGCCTGCACGTCTGGACGGGTGCCGCGAACCCCACCGACTGGTCGAACCCGCTCAAGCCGGTGAAGACTGACGCCTATGGCGCGGTCTTCGAGGTGCCGCTCACCGAGGGTGCCACCAGCCTCAGCTACATCATCCACAAGGGCGACGAGAAGGACCTGGCCGCCGACCAGTCGCTGGACCTCAAGGCGGCCGGCTACGAGGTGTGGCTGTTGAACGGCCAGGAGAAGTACCTGCTGCCGCAGCCGGCGGGCAGCGCGGCCGCCCTCGACCTGACCACGTCCAAGGCGATCTGGATCGACCGGGACACCGTCGCCTGGAACGGCGTCGACGGCGCCGCCTCCACTCAGCTGGTGTACTCCTCGGACGGCTCGATCGCCGTCAAGGACGGGACGCTGACCAGCGACGACGAGCGCTGGATCCGGCTCGAGAAGACCGCGCTGACCGACGCCCAGAAGGCGAAGTTCCCGTACCTGAGGGACTACGCCGCCTGGTCGGTGGACCCGCGCGACCGGGGCCGGGTGCGCGAGGCCCTCAAGGGCCAGCTGGTCGCCTCGCAGCGCGCCGCCAACGGGGCCGTGCAGGCCGCGACCGGTGTGCAGATCGCGGGCGTGCTGGACGACCTGTACCCGGGTGCGACCAGGGCGCAGCTCGGGCCGGTGTTCCACGGCGGAAGGCCCACCCTGTCCGTCTGGGCGCCGACCGCCCAGGACGTCTCGCTGGACCTGGACGGCTCGACGAGGGCCATGCACCGCGACGACACCACCGGCGTCTGGTCCGTCACCGGCCCGGCGTCCTGGAAGGGCAAGCCCTACCGGTACGTGGTGAAGGTGTGGGCGCCCAGCGTCCGCAAGTTGGTCACCAACGAGGTCACCGACCCCTACTCGGTCGCCCTCACGGCGAACTCCGAGCGCAGCCTCGTCGTCGACCTGAACGACAGGGCCCTGGCCCCGAGCGGCTGGTCGGCCCTGCACAAGCCCAAGGCCGTACCGCTGAGGGACGCGCAGATCCAGGAACTTCACATCCGGGACTTCTCGGTCGCCGACCCGACCGTCCCGGCGAAGGACCAGGGCACCTACCTGGCCTTCACCGACAAGAACAGCGACGGCTCCCGGCACCTGCGCGCGCTGGCGAAGTCCGGGACCTCGTACGTGCACCTGCTGCCCGCTTTCGACTTCGCCACCGTCCCCGAGAAGAAGGCCGACCAGGCGAGCACCGACTGCGACCTGGCCTCGTACGCGGCCGACTCCGACCGGCAGCAGGAGTGCGTGGCGAAGATCGCCGCGATGGACGCCTACAACTGGGGCTACGACCCGTACCACTTCACGGTTCCCGAGGGCTCGTACGCCACCGACCCGGACGGCACGGCCCGTACGGTCCAGTTCCGCAAGATGGTCCAGGCACTGAACCAGGACGGCCTCAGGGTCGTCATGGACGTCGTCTACAACCACACGGCGGCGAGCGGCCAGGCCGACACCAGCGTGCTGGACAAGATCGTGCCCGGCTACTACCAGCGGCTGCTCGCGGACGGTTCGGTGGCCAACAGCACCTGCTGCTCCAACACCGCACCCGAGAACGCGATGATGGGCAAGCTGGTCGTGGACTCGATCGTCACCTGGGCGAAGGAGTACAAGGTCGACGGGTTCCGCTTCGACCTCATGGGCCACCACCCGAAGGCCAACATCCTCGCGGTCAGGAAGGCCCTCGACGCGCTGACCCCCGAGAAGGACGGCGTCGACGGCAAGAAGATCATCCTGTACGGAGAGGGCTGGAACTTCGGCGAGGTCGCGAACGACGCCCGCTTCGTCCAGGCGACGCAGGCGAACATGGCGGGCACCGGCATCGCCACCTTCTCCGACCGCGCCCGGGACGCGGTGCGCGGCGGCAGCCCCTTCGACTCCGACCCCGGCATCCAGGGCTTCGCGTCCGGGCTGTACACCGACCCCAACGGGTCCGCCGCCAACGGCTCGAAGGAAGTGCAGAAGGCCCGCCTCCTGCACTACCAGGACCTGATCAAGGTGGGCCTGACCGGAAACCTCGCGAAGTACCGCTTCACGGACACCGACGGCAAGGACGTCACGGGAGCCGAGGTCGACTACAACGGCTCGCCCGCCGGCTACGCGGCCGCACCCGGCGACGCCCTCGCCTATGTGGACGCGCACGACAACGAGTCGCTGTTCGACGCCCTGACCTACAAGCTCCCGAAGGACACCTCCGCGTCCGACCGGGCCCGGATGCAGGTGCTGGCGATGGCCATGGCCGGCCTCTCCCAGGGGCCGGCCCTGTCCCAGGCGGGCACCGACCTGCTGCGCTCGAAGTCGCTGGACCGCAACTCCTTCGACAGCGGGGACTGGTTCAACGCCATCCACTGGAACTGCGCCGACGGCAACGGCTTCGGACGCGGACTGCCCATGGCGGCCGACAACCAGTCCAAGTGGGACTACGCCCGGCCGCTGCTCACGAGCGTGAAGGTCGGGTGCCCGCAGATCACCGGTGCCTCCGCCGCCTACCAGGACCTGCTGAGGATCCGTACGACCGAGAAGGCGTTCTCCCTCGGCACGGCCGCGCAGGTGCAGGACGAGCTGTCCTTCCCGCTGTCCGGCGTGGACGAGACCCCGGGTGTGATCACGATGAGGCTCGGCGACCTGGTCGTCGTCTTCAACGCCACGCCGGAGCGGCAGGAGCAGAAGGTCGCCGCCCTGGCGGGGACGCCGTACCGGCTGCACCCGGTGCAGGCGAAGGGCGCCGACCCGGTGGTGAAGACCTCCTCCTATGCGGCCGACTCGGGCACGTTCGGCGTCCCGGGACGGACGGTGGCGGTGTTCAGCCGGGCGGCGAAGTAGGGTCGGGGCCGTTGCCGTAGAACAGGAGTGCGCCATGCCGCAGATCACCGTCGACTACTCCGACACCATGGAGAACGCCTTCGACCGCGAGGGCTTCGCGCGGGCACTGCACGAGGCGACCGTGGAGATCGCGGCGGCGAAGCCGGAGGCATGCAAGACGCAGTTCCGGTCGAGCACGCACACGGCGTACGGGTACGAGGACCCGGGGGTGCGTGGGCACGCCATCGTGCACGTGACCATCGGGCTCCTCGCCGGCCGCAGCGACGAGACCAAGGCGAGGCTGGCGGACAGGGCGCTGGAGCTCCTGCGCGGGCATGTGGCGGACGTGGCGTTCCCGCTGCTGCACGCCTCCGCCGAGGTCCGCGACCTCGATGCGTCGTACCGGAAGTTCGACCGGTGACGGTCCAGGCCTAGGAACCCAGGGCGATCAGCCGGCCGACGAGCTCCGCGAAGGGGCCGTCGGCCGGCTCGTCCTTGACCATGCTCTTCAGCAGCGTCGCCATGTCCTCGTCGTAGGCGGCGCTGACGGCGGCCAGGGCGGCGAAGTCGTGCACCAGCTGGACCTCCAGCTCGGCGCGCGGGATGCGCCGGCCGTCCAGCCAGATCAGCGCCGTGGACTCGGCGAGGGAGATCCAGGAGCGGACGACCAGCTCCAGGCGCGGGGGCGTGTCCGTGACGCCGAGGTGGGACACGATCTGTTCGTACGCGGCCTGGCGCACGGAGTCGATGAGTGCGTTGGTGGCCGAAGAGCCTACGGCCGGGCCGCCCCGCATCAGTGCCGAGAAGCCCGGCCCGTGTTCGTCCACGAAGTCGAAGAAGCGGCCCATCACCCGCAGCAGCCGGGCGCCGAGCGGGCCCTCGTGCGGCTCGGCGAAGCGGCTCGCGAGATCCTCCGAGGCGCGCTTCAACGCGGCCTCGTAGAGGCTGAGTTTGCCGGGGAAGTAGTGGTACACGAGGGGCCGTGAGATGCCCGCCGCCGTCGCTATCTCGTCGATGGAGACGTCGTCCGGCGAGCGTCGGCTGAACAGGTCGAGGGCGACGCCGATCAGCTGCTGCCGCCGCTCCTCGACGCCCATCCTGCGGCGAACCCCGGTACTCATGCGCCCACCTTACCGATCGGATCCGGCCGCAGGCGGTCACATGTCGAGCACCAAACGATCGCTCCGGGCGCGCGAGACGCAGATCAGCATCGAGTCGGCGCGCTCGTCGTCCGTCAGCAGCTCGTCCCGGTGGTCGATCTCCCCCTCCAGTACCCGCTGTTGACAGGTCCCGCAGAACCCCTGCTCACAGGAGTACGCGGTGTCCGGCAGTTCCCGGCGTACGGCCGCCAGCACGGTGGAGTCGGCCGGCACGGTCAACGTTCGGCCGCTGCGCCTCAGTTCGACCTCGAACTCCGTGTTGCCGACGGCGTCGGTGCGCGGGGCGAACCGTTCGAGGCGGACGTCAGGGAAGCGTGCCGCGACGGCCGTCATGAGTCCCTCGGGCCCGCAGCAGTAGACGGCAGTCCCCTCGCTCACCTCGAGAGCGTCGAGGTCCGGCCTTCCTTCCACGACGGTCACCCTCCCCGGGGCCCGGCCTCGCTCGCCCGGGGGGACCCCCATGCGGCCCAGCTCCTCGACCTCCTCCAGGAACGGCATCGAAGCCCTGTCGCGCCCCGCGTACAGCAACCGCCACTCGGCGTTCTCCGGAAGGGCCCGCACCATCGCCAGCAGCGGGGTGATCCCGATCCCTCCGGCGACGAAGACGTACGACGGCGCCTCGATCAGCGGGAAGCGGTTCCGAGGTCCCCGCGCCTGAAGTTGCATGCCCTCCGTCACCCGCTCGTGCACCTCGCGCGAGCCGCCCCGTCCGTTCTCGGCCAGCCGGGCCGCGATGGTGTACGAGGAGGTGTCCTCGGGGTCGCCGCACAGCGAGTACTGCCGCACGAGTCCTGACGGCAGGACGAGGTCGAGATGCGCACCGGGCTCCCAGCGCGGCAAGTCGCGCCCCTCCAGGCGGAGCCGGACAACACCCTCGGCCACGGTCTCGTGCGAGGTCACCGACAGCCGCAGGGCCCGTGAGCGCGGTCGGCCCGAGGTGGGCTCCTCCAGCGCGGGCATCGGCCACAGCGGTGAGACCTTGATACGGCGGCGCAGGGCCCGCCGGGCCAGCAGGGCGGCGCCCGCGACGAGCGCGAGGTTGCGCGGCTTCGGCATCAGGCGGCCCTCTTCTCCGCCGCCGTGGCCGCGGGGGAGGAGGCCAGGTAGGCGACGGCCTGCTCGGTGTCGCCCTCCAGCGAGGGGTGGTAGCCGCGGCTCAGATAGCGGGGGATGGACCTGAGCATGTCCCCGGTCCCGGGGAGCAGGCCCCGCCTGCCGCGGACGTAGAAGTCCTTGAAGGAGGCCCTGCCGTCGATGAGTGTCGGGTCGTTCTCCATGAAGAACCGCGCCCCGCGCTGCCACAGGAACACCAGCGCCGAGAAGGCCGTGGCCCAGGTCCGTACACGCCGGCGATAGCTGCCGTCGACGTGCATGAACAGCTCGAAGGCGACGGAGCGGTGCTCGACCTCCTCCGCGCCGTGCCAGCGCAGCAGGTCCAGCATGGTCGGGTCGGCGCCGCGCCGGTCGAGCTCCGCGGCGTTGAGCACCCAGTTGCCGAGGAACGCGGTGTAGTGCTCGATGGCCGCGATGAGCGCGACCCGCTCCATCAGCCACCACCGGCGCGGCCTGCCCGGCGGCAGCGTCCGGTCGCCGAGCAGCTTCTCGAAGAACCAGTCGACCTGCGCGGTGTACGGCGTCGGGTCGAGCCCCTGCTCGCGCAGGTGCGGCAGCACCTCGTCGTGGGCCTGGGAGTGCATCGCCTCCTGGCCGATGAACCCGATGACGTCCTCGCGGAGCCGCTCGTCGCGAACGTACGGCAGCACCTGCTTGTAGACGTGCACGAACCACCGCTCGCCGGCGGGCAGCAGCAGGTGCAGCACGTTGATGGTGTGCGTGGTGAACGGATCCCCCGGCACCCAGTGCAACGGTGTGCCGTCCCAGGAGAAGGACACCTTGCGCGCCGTGAGGGGCACCCGGGCATGCGTGTTAGACATGGCGTCAATGTACTGACGGGTAGGCGGGCTGGGAACCCCCTGCGGCCGGGCTTGTTTACGCCACTGTCAATAAAGGGCGCTACCGCAACCCGCTGATCTCCGTCCCGTCCACCAGCGCGCCCTTCAGGGAGGCCCGAGCCCCCTGCTTGGCACGGGCCACCAGGAACTGCCCCTGCCCGGCGGCGGTGACCCCGCCCCCCGCCTGGATGGACGCCGTGTCCTTGTCGCCCGCGGCCAGCAGATACCAGTGCCCGGCCGCGGACTTCCACAGCACCCCGGCGAGCACATGGGGGTCGCGTGGTCCACAGGCCCGCGCGTCCGTGCCCTTGGCGACCACCGCCCCCACCGGCCCGCCCGGAGTCCGGAACTGGGCCAGCGCGCCCGTGCCGTCGCCGCGCCAGGTCTCGGCCCTGGTGCACACCCACTCGGCCGCCCCGGTGCCGTCGGGCAGCGGCTGGCCCGCGAAGGTCCAGGCGTTGACACTGCTCACCCCCGCCGAGCGCTCCACCTGAAGCGAGCAGGCGAACGGCGCCCAGGCCCTGAGGCCGTCCGCGCCGGACGCCTCGCCGTCCGAGCCGGGCCGGCCGGCGGTGAGGTGGGCCGGGACCAACTCGCCCAGGTCGGTGGCGAGCCGGGTGCCGGAGGCGTCGGTCAGCTGGAGCACGGTCCAGGAGGTGCAGCTGCCGGGCTGCAGCGCGGGGCTGGCCAGCGGCGCGGTGATGCCGTCGGTGAGCCTCAGCGGGGTCGCGGCCGAGTCCGGCTTCATCAGGTCCCGCGAAGCCGCCTTCCGCACCCAAGGGGCCGTCAGGTAGCGGACGTTGCCGTCGGCGCGGCCCAGCACCAGCGCGCTCGCCTCGGCGCCGGACGCGCCGTCGACCCGGGCGAGGTCCAGGGCCGCGCCCTGGGTGCCGTCGACCGGCTCGGCGTACCGGGCGATGCGCAGGCCGTCGTAGAACATCACCACACGGGCGTTGTCGACCTGGCCCGCGTACAGCAGCTGGGGCGGCCCGGCCGGGCCGCCGGTCTGGGTGCCCGGGGTCGCCGAGACCCGGACCGTGGCACCGGGGCGGGCCCAGACGGCGAGGGCACGGCGCAGCAGGCCCGTGTCGCCGGTGAGCGGGCCGCGGGCGGGCCACACCGAGAAGTCGGTGCGCGCGGCGGACTTCCAGTCGGCGGGGGAGACCCGGACCAGCCGGGCGGGGTCGAGGGCGGCCTCGGCGGCGGGGTTCCCGGCGTAGGCGGGAGCGGCGGCGCCGTCCGGGCCCCAGCCGCCCGAGGGCAGGGCGACCAGCGCCCCGCACACCGCGAGCGCCGCGGCGGCGGCGAGGGCGGCCTTGGTGTGCTGGCGGCGGCGCATCAGGTCGGTGGGCCGGGCCTGGAGCAGGCAGGGGTCGAACTCGGGGGAGGAGAGCAGCGCGGGCTGGGTGGGCACGCCGTTGGCCGCGGCCAGCGCGCCGCCCGGGTCGTCGACCCCGGCGGTCGTGAGCAGCCCCCGGATCTCGGTGTCGGACAGCTTCTCCAGGCCGTGCAGCACATAGGCGGCGCGGGCGGGGCCGGACAGGGCCGACAGCCGCTGGTCGAGGGTGAGTTCGTCGGCGCCGCCCGAGCGCGGGAAGAGCCTGAGGCCCCACACCTGGGGCAGCAGCGGAGGCAGCTGGGACAGCCGGGGCAGGCCCTTGCGGGGCCGGGCCGCCTCCAGGGCCGCGCACAGGACGCGCTCGCGCAGGAAGGCGTACCCGGGGTCGCCCTCGCGGCCCGCGGTCTGGGCCGGGATCGCCGGCCGCTGCCCCCGGCCCCGGGGCAGGGCGCGCTGGGCGAGGGCGTGTGCGGTCAACACCCGGCGGCTGCGGCCGAGGCCCGGCGGCAGCACCAGATAGGCGATCCGCACCAGCCGTGGATAGTGCTCGACGAGCACGGCCTCGGCCTGCTCGACGTCGACCGGTCCGGAGGCGCCGGCGGAGGCGGGTGCGTGACGCTGGGCTACATCCTGTGACTGCACGTCATGGAGAACGAGCGAGTCGTGGGTTGGTCACCCCCGGATGGGTGATGCCGCCCGGCCTCATTCCTCCGGTTCGACCAGCGCGCGGGCATAGTTGGCCATCGACCGCTGGTAGCGCGGCAGATGCGGGGCGAGGGCGCCGAGGACGAGGGACAGGCCCTCGCGGTCACGGCCGAGGCTGGACAGGCACAGGGCGAGACAGGCCCGTACCGCGTCGTCCAACTCGTCCGAGGGCGAGTCCAGTTCGGGCGTGAGGAGCTTGACGCCCTCCTCCGCCTCGCCGATGTTCCGAAGCGAGCTGGACAGCTGGATCTTGGCCCGGCGGCCCTTGTACTGGCTCGCCTCGCTCAGCCCGCGCGCCAGCGCCTCCCGGTACAGCGGCACCGCCTTGTCCGAGTGTCCGGTCGAGTCCCAGGCGCAGGCCTGCTCGAAGGCGCCCAGCGGGCTGTCGTGCGGCAGCTCGGCGACCAGCGCGTCGATCATCGCGCGGAACTCGTGCGCGCGCTCTTCCGGATAGTCGTCGAAGGTGGCCCACGCGGCGGCCACACGGTCTTCCCAGTTCTGGTTCACCGGGGCACTTTCGCACACCCGTGCGCGGCCGGTCAGCGGATTTGAGCAGACGGCGGTCGAGGGACGTATCCGAAGGAGCTGAGGCATGCTTGGCCCACAGGACCGGAGGAACAGATGAGGGTGACACGACTGCTGCCGGCCGCCGCGGCCGTACTGGCGCTGGCGGGCTGCGGCTCGAGCGGTGACACCAAGGCGGTCCCGCCCACCGCGACCGGCAGCCTGGAGAGCCTGGCCGCCCAGGTGAAGTGCACGCCCAACATGCAGACCGACGCCGACGAGCTTCGCCAGGCCATCTGCAAGAACGGCGACGGCAGGTTCATCCTCGCCACGTTCGCCACCGATCGCGGGCAGCGCGAGTGGATCAACGACGCGAAGGACTACGGCGGTTACTACCTCGTCGGCCGCAAGTGGGTCGCCGTCGGCGACGACGGGGTCGTCAAGGCGCTGCGCGGCACGCTCGGCGGGGACGTGGAGATCGGCACGAACCATGCCGAGCACTCCGCGCACGGTGGATGACACCGGGCGCGCACACGGGAAAGGCCGGTGACGGGAGGGGGTTCCGTCACCGGCCTCGTCTCGTGGCCCGCGTCAGCTGATCAGGCGCAGTTGCGGCCGCTGTTGATGCAGTTGGCGATCCTGTTGGCCAGACCGCCGGTCGTGACGCTGATGAAGTCGTCGTGGTCGGTGATCGGCTTGTGCAGCTCCTCCGGGAAGCCGTCCACCGCGTAGGCGTTCTTCACCGTGCCGTCCGCCTGGATGACCGGCTGCGGCACGTTGTACACCAGGCGCATCGTCAGCTGCGGGATGGCCTTGAAGCCGTTCGGGCAGACCCCGCTCGCCGGGTCCGCGAAGGCCACGTGGGTACGGTGGTTGGCGCTGTCGATGTTCACGCCGTCCCAGCAGCTCTGGAAGGCGAACGAGCGCACCACCTGGCTGCCCTGCGGACAGATCGGGTACTTGTCCGTCAGCTGCACCTTGTTCTCGAAGCCGGTGCAGCTCCAGTGCGCGTTGGCGTTGGCCGGGCCGTTGACGAAGGCCTTGGCGTCACCGGTGATGATCCGCAGGAACTGCGGCATCGCGACGACCTTGCCGGCCGGGCTGCCGACGTACTTGATCTGCGCCTGCTGGGCGACCAGGACCTTGCCGACGTTGAGGTCCTTGCCCCCGCCGTCCGCGTTCGCGTCCTTCTCCTGGGTGCCGTCCTGCTCGCGGATGACCGGCCAGTAGTACGCCGACAGGTCGTTGCGGTTCTGGCAGCTGGTGCCGCCCTGCAGGAACGTCTGGTTGCTGGAGAAGGCGTTGACCTTCTGGTTGCCGACGTAGTCGTGCACGTGGTGGGCACCGTTGGTCACACCGGGCGCGACGATCACGTTGTCGCTGTTGTGGTTCTGGTTCGCGTTCACGCCGCAGCGCGTGGTGAACGTGCCCGTCGAGGCGTTCTGCAGTTTGTTCGGCTTGCCCTGGACGTTCGGGGCGACCTTGGTGATGTCCACGAAGTCCGCCGCTGCAGGGCCGTCACCGGCCTGGCCACCGTTGTTGCCCTGCTGCTGACCGCCGTTGCCCTGCTGCTGGCCGCCGTTGTTGTTCTGCTGCTGGCCACCGCTGTTCTGCTGCTGACCGCCGTTGTTCTGCTGCTGGCCACCGTTGTTCCCCCCAGCGGTGGTCTGGTTGGCGTTCTGCGTGGTGCAGGCGGCGAGCTGGGCCAGCGAGCTGTCGAACCGGCCACCGACGCGCTGGATGTCGATCCGGATCCGGTCGATCGTCGCCGCCCGCTTCTCCTTGAGGGGGCCGACGATCGCGTTCTGCACGAAGCTCGGGTCCTTGGCCTGCGCGTCCCGGGTGGAGGCGAGCCGGGTGTAGGCCTCGGTGATCTGCTTGTCCAGGTTGGCCAGCTCCGTCGCCACGCCCTGACGGGCCCGCCAGGGCACGTTCGTCAGCTTCTGCTGGACGTCCGGACAGGAGATCGTCGCGACCTGCGCCGTGGCGGCCTTCGTCTGGTTGCCTCCCCACGTCTGGTTGTTCGACTCGTGCGCCGAGGCGTAGAAGTTCGCCCATATCAGCCCGCCCCCACCGAGCGCTAGGGCCGCCGATGCGGCTATGGCCTTGGTGGCCAGCGGCGTACGGCGTTTTCGTGTGTTGCGTCCCATGGAACTCCTCTGACTTCCTTGCGGGGCAGCATCGAGGCGCCCGACAGGAGTGAAGCGGCGCCCTTCCATACGGACGTCGTCCCAGAGGTGTTCACCGGTCTCACAAATTCCTCGCATGAACACGGGAGTTGGCAGGTCAGCGGTCACGGTCCAGATAGGCGAGGACCGCCAGCACCCGCCGGTTGTCGTCGTCCGACACCTCCAGGCCCAGCTTGGCGAAGATGTTCGAGGTGTGCTTGGCGATGGCCCGTTCCGTCACCACCAGCTGGGCCGCGATCCCCGCGTTCGACCGGCCCTGCGCCATCAGCTCCAGCACCTCCAGCTCGCGCGGGGTCAGGCCTGCGAGCGGCCGGTCGTCGACGGCCCGCCGGGACAGCAGCTGCTGGATCACCTGCGGGTCCATCGCCGTACCGCCGGCCGCCACCCGCCGTACGGCGTCGATGAACTGCTCGGCGTCGAACACCCGGTCCTTCAGTAGGTAGCCGACCCCGCCGGTTCCGTCGGCGAGCAGCTCGCGCGCATACAGCCGCTCCACGTGCTGGGAGAGCACCAGCACGGGCAGCCCGGGCCGCGCCTTGCGGGCCGCGAGCGCGCACTGCAGGCCCTCGTCGGTGTGCGTGGGCGGCAGCCGTACGTCGACCACGGCCACGTCAGGCTCCGACTCGGCCAGCGCACGGGCGAGTTCGGGCCCCGACTCGACGGCGGCGGCGATCTCGAAGCCGAAGGCCTGGAGCATCCGGACCAGCCCGTCGCGCAGCAGGAAGAGGTCTTCGGCTAGGACAACGCGCACGGGATCTCCATGGTCACCAGGGTGGGGCCGCCGGCGGGGCTGCTGAGGGCCAGGACGCCGTCGAATGTACCGAGCCGGCGCTCGACCCCGGCCAGGCCCGACCCGGCGCCGACCGCCGCGCCGCCCTTGCCGTTGTCCGTGACCGTGATCCGCAGCCGGCCGGCGGCGTGGTGCACGTCGACCCACACCCGGTCGGCACCCGCGTGCTTGACGGCGTTGGTGAGCACCTCGCTGACCGCGAAGTAGGCCGCCGACTCGACCGGCGCGTCCGCCCGGCCCGGCAGCTCCACGGTCACCTCCGTGGGCAGCGGCAGCCGCAGCGCCAGCGCCCGTACGGCGTCGCCGAGTCCGCGTTCGGCGAGGACCGGCGGGTGGATGCCGCGGACCAGGTCGCGCAGCTCCTCCAGGGCCTCGGCGGAGTTCCGGCGGGCCTCGGCGATCAGCCTCTTCGCCTGCGCCGGATCGTGCTCCACCAGCATCTCGATGGTGCCGAGGTCCATGCCCATGGCGACCAGCCGGGCCTGTGCCCCGTCGTGCAGGTCCCGCTCGATGCGGCGCAGTTCGGCGGCCGAGGTGTCCACGGCGTCGCGCCGGGTCTCGGTCAGCACCCGGACGCGTTCGGCGAGTTCCGCGTCACCGCCGAGTACGGCGCGGGTGAGCCGGAAGTGCGCGGTCAGCAGGCGCGGGGAGAGGCGCCAGGCGACGGCGAGGAGCACGGCGCCCAGCGCGGCCGCGCCGAAGGCGGTCGCCTGGCCGGAGACCGGAACGAAGAGGTACCAGTAGGGGCCGCCCGTGGCCGGTACGTACGCCCGCCACAGCCCGGCCGCCAGCAGGATTCCCTGGACGGGGTAGAACAGCACCACGGCCGACAGGAGCGCGGTGACGAAGCCCGCGGTGATGTCCACCGGCAACCAGAGCACGTCCCGCCGTACCTGCGGGTCCCGCAGCAGCGCGAAGGTGCGCGTCCAGGGGTTGGCGCCCCGGGGGAGCGGCTGGTACACCGCCGGGATCCGGATCCCGCACCACTGCGCCGCGAGTCCTCTGCGGGCGTCCGCCAGCGCCCGTACGCCGGTGAGTACCGCCGGGGTCGTGACGAGCCCGACCCCGAGCGGGACGAGCGCGACGGAGATCAGGGTCAGGAGGAGGAAGGCCACCCCGCAGGGGAGCACCACGATGGCCAGCACCAGTCCCTGCACGGCCGCGAGCAGCACCTCCCGGGCCTTGGCGCGGAAACCGTCCGTCTTCGTGTCGGTCTTCATGCCGCCAGTCTCGCGGACGACTTCGCGCCGGTCAGTCGTCCGAGGCCCCGTTCGCCGGGGTGGTGCCAGGTACACCCCCGCCCTGTGCCAGCAGCTTCGCCTCCACCTCCGGGGCGACACCCGGAGCCGTCCGGTCCGGCCGCAGTGGCGCCTCGCCGCCGATCTCCGTCAGCCAGTGCCAGGTGTCCGCGACGGTCTCCGCGGCCGGCCGGCACGCCAGCCCGGTGGCCAGGGCGCGTGAGACGTCGGTGCGGTGGACGCAGGAGTACAGCTCGCTGCCCGGCGGCACCCACACCGGCAGCTCGGTCCACGGCTCGATCCCGGCGGCCAGGATCACCTCCGGCTCGATCCAGCGCAGTTCGGCGTCGGCGCCGGTGACCCGGACACACAGGTCGAGCAGTTCGCCCATGGTGCTGTGGCCCGGCGGGCCGATCAGGTCGTACGGCCCGCTCAGCGACTGCTCGACGGCTCCGAGGAGCCAGCCTGCCAGGTCGCGGGCGTCGACGAACTGCACCGGGAGCCCCCGCGGCCCGGGGGCCGCCACCGGGCCGCCGCGGGCGATCCGGGTCAGCCACCAGGGCAGCCGGCCCACGTTCTCGTGCGGGCCGAGGATCAGCCCGGCCCGCACCAGCAGCGAGGCCTCGGCGCCGAAGGCCTCTACGGCGGCCAGCTCGCCGCCCCGCTTGTCGCGTGCGTAGCCGGCCGGACCGGCGTCGGCGGCGGCGCCCTCGACCAGCGCCCCCGCCGCGGCGGGCCCGTCCAGCGAGGGCCAGGGCCAGGCGTACACGGACCGGCTGGAGACGTACACGTATCGCGCGGCACGGCCCCGCAGCAGCCGTGCCGCCGCGTGCACGGCCCGGGACTCGCCCGACCAGGTGTCGATCACGGCGTCCCAGGTGCCGGGGGCGGCGGCGAGCGCGGCGAGGCCGTCCGGGGCGGTGCGTCCGCCGTGCAAGGACCGCACCCCGGGCGGGGGTTGGTGCCGTCCGCGGTGGAAGACGGTCACCTCCCAGCCCCGCCCCAGCGCGGACGTGACGACGGCCCGCCCCACGAACTCCGTACCGCCCAGCACCAGAAGTCTCATACCGGTGATCGTGCCCGCTCGGCACGGACGGTGGAACGGGACTCTGCCGAGGGCAGAGCCGGCAGTCCCGTCCCCCAGGCTCGAGTGAAGCCGGGGCGGGGGAGGGTCAGCGGCCGGTCGGCGGGGTGTACTTGTAGCCGACCCGGCGCACGGTCTGGATCGTCCGGCGGTGCTCGGCACCCAGCTTGCGGCGCAGCCGGGCGATGTGCACGTCGACGGTGCGGCCGTCCCCGACGTGGCCGTACCCCCACACGGTGGTGACCAGCTGGTCGCGGGTGTGCACCCGGTGCGGGTGCGCCACCAGATGCGTGAGCAGCTCGAACTCCAGGTAGGTGAGGTCGAGTTCACGGCCGTCGACGCTGGCGGTGCGCTGGACGGGGTCGATCCGCACCAGCGGGTCGGTGCCCGTGCCGGGGGCCGCCTCCGGCTGGTCCGGGACCGCGGCCGGCAGGAACGGCGGCCGCTGGTCGGCGGGGACCAGCACCAGGTAGCCGACCATCGGTGGCCGGCCGGGCAGGGTGGGCAGGGTGTGCTGCGGCGCGGGCAGCCAGGTGGCGCCCGGCGGCAGGAAGTCCGCGACGTCGACCACCTCGTCCCGGTCGACGGCACGCAGCCGGTGCCGGGCGGGGGAGGTCAGAGTGGAGGCGGAGGAAAGGGAACGAGTGGTCGCCATGAGAGGTCAGCTCTTTCGCGCGAGAGGTTCGTCGGTGGGTGCGACGGCCGCGACTCGTGGTCGGGCGCGCCAGGGGACGTACGTCGTTCCGCGCTGGCCGAAGGCCGGGGTACGGCTTTAGAGGGCCCGCGCGTTCACCGCGCGGCAACACACCCGGTCGAAGTCGTGGTGCTGACGGGAAGGCCAGAAGGGCTCGAGGTCATGGCGACCCGTCGCGGTGTGCTTCTGGAAGCTGGCCATGTGCCCATTGAAGCAGACACCGGCGCCGGAGAGGACCCTTCTCTCACTGCGTGGACGCCTCCTTGGGGTGAAGTTGACGTGGCAAGTCCACCGGCGGGGCGCACTCCCGGGCCGCGCCGACCGGTTCCGCCGGCAGCCACGGCAGCACGTCCGCCTCGCGGTCCCGCCGCGTCTCGTGATGTCGTCGGCGAGCGGCACGCCCTGGGCGAGGGTCCGCAGGGCCGCCTCCGGGTACGCAGCAGGGGCGCCCACCGTGACGGTGGGCGCCCCTGCGGGAGGCGGGACGGATCAGACCTGGCCGGCCTTCTCCAGCGCGGAGCAGCAGGTGTCCACCAGCAGGCGGGTCACCACGTACGGGTCGACGTTCGCGTTCGGGCGGCGGTCCTCGATGTAGCCCTTGCCGTCCTTCTCGACCTGCCACGGGATACGGACGGAGGCACCGCGGTCGGAGACGCCGTAGGAGTACTGGTCCCACGGGGCGGTCTCGTGCAGGCCGGTCAGGCGCTCGTCGATGCCGGCGCCGTAGTTCTTGACGTGGTCCAGCGGCTTGGAGCCCTCGCCGAGCGACTCGCACGCGGTGATGACGGCGTCGTAGCCCTCGCGCATGGCCTTGGTGGAGAAGTTGGTGTGCGCGCCCGCGCCGTTCCAGTCGCCCTTGACCGGCTTGGGGTCCAGGGTCGCGGAGATGCCGAAGTCCTCGGCGGTGCGGTACAGCAGCCAGCGGGCCACCCACAGCTGGTCGGAGACCTCCAGCGGGGAGACCGGGCCGACCTGGAACTCCCACTGGCCGGGCATGACCTCGGCGTTGATGCCCGAGATGGCGAGACCCGCCTTCAGGCAGTTGTCCAGGTGGGCCTCGACGATCTCGCGGCCGAAGATCTCGTCGGCGCCGACTCCGCAGTAGTAGCCGCCCTGCGGGGCCGGGAAGCCGTTCTCGGGGAAGCCCAGCGGGCGGGAACCCTCGAAGAAGGTGTACTCCTGCTCGATGCCGAAGATCGGCTCCTGGGCGCCGAACCGCTCGGCGACCTCGGCCAGCGCGGCCCGCGTGTTGGACCGGTGCGGCGTCATGTCGATGTCGAGGACCTCGCACAGCACCAGGATGTCGTCGCCGCCGCGGATCGGGTCCGGGCAGGTGAAGACCGGCCTGAGCACGCGGTCCGAGGAGTGGCCCTCGGCCTGGTTGGTGGAGGAGCCGTCGAAGCCCCAGATCGGCAGCGCGTCGAGGCCGGCCGGGGAACCCGCGATGACCTTCGTCTTGGAACGGAGCTTGGCCGTCGGCGCGGTGCCGTCGATCCAGATGTACTCGGCCTTGAAGGTCACGGGGGCCACATCCTTCGGGGTGGTCGGGCGCACTCGGTGCGGGTGCTGCGGCGCTGCGGCACCGAGGCGCCGCTCGATCTGCCGGGCAGCCTGTCAACGGGCGATTTCCCGTCCGTTGCTCTTGTGTGAACCCCGTGTTACCTGGCGGTTCTGTGTCACGGCTCACCTTGTGAGGTGTCGTCCGGCGAGGTATGGGCGGGCTCCGCCGCGGCCTGCCGCACCCCCTCGAGGAAGTCCCGGATGGCGCCCCGCTGGTGGTCGTCGTAGCCGTGCAGCAGCTCCACCGACCGCTCGATCAGCGGCCCGAAGAAGGACCGGCCGAACTCCACGGCGCCTTCCGTCACCTCTACGACGACCTTCCGCCGATCGCCCGCCCCGCGCACGCGCCGCACCTGGCCGGCCCGCTCGAGCCGGTCGAGCAGTGCCGTCGTGCCCGCCGGGTTGAGCCCGAGCGCGGTCCCGAGCCGCCCGGCGCTCAGCTCCTCGCCGGCCCGCCGCGCGTCCATCAGCGCGATCAGGGCGCGTACGTCCGTGGGGTGCATGCCGTTGGCGTGCGCGAACCGGGCGCTGTGCAGCCCGAGTTCGACGGCGACGGCACGCAGCAGGTGGACGATCTCCATCTCGGGCTGCACGTGGGGCCTCCAAGTTATTATCTCGTTGAGCGAATATCTCGCTGAACGAGATAATAGGGGGCGGTTCCGTGACCGAGTACGCCGGATACGACAGCGAGGCCTTCCGGGTTGCGTACGGCAAGGTCCTGGCGAAGTGGCCCGCGGACCGCGAGGCGGTGCGTGTCCGCACGCCCTTCGGCGACACCCGCGTCAACGCCTGCGGTCCGCGCGACGCGCCCCCGCTGCTCCTGCTGCCGGGCGGCGGCGGAGCGACCTCCGCCTCCTGGTACGCCCAGATTCCCGAACTGGCCCGGGTCCGCCGGGTCTACGCGGCCGACCTGATCGGCGCCGCAGGTCTGAGCGCCAGGGTCGGCGACCGTCACCCCCGTACGGTCGCCGACCTGGTCTGTTGGCTGAACGCGCTGCTGGACGGTCTGGGCGCCGCGTCGGCCGACGTGGGCGGGCACTCGTACGGCGGCTGGCTCGCCCTGCACCACGCCCTGCGCGACCCCGCCCGGGTACGCCGCCTGTTCCTCCTGGACCCGACCCAGTGCTTCGCCGGGTACAAGGCGGCCTACCTGCTCCGCGCCCTGCCGATGCTGCTGCGGCCCACGCCCCGCCGGGTCCGCGCCTTCCTGGAGTGGGAGACGGGGGGCCTGCCCCTGGAACCGGACTGGCTCGCCCTGCAGGAGGCGGCCGCGGGCTTCCCGGCCGCGAAGCCGGTGACGCGTCCCCGCCCGGCGCCCGGCGCGCTGCGGGCCCTGGACGCGCGGGTCCTGCTGCTCGTGGCCGCGAACAGCAGGACCCATGACCCCCATGAGGTGACGAGCAGGGCCGGTGCGCTGCTGCCGCACGTGGAGACCGCCGTACTGCCCGGCGTCTCGCACCACGCGCTGCCGCAGGCGGCACCCGCGGGCCTGGCCCGCCACCTCACCGCCTTCCTGACCGGTCCCTGAGCCTCACCCCACCTTCTCGATCCGGGCGTGGCGGATGAGGAACTTGCCGGGCTCCCTGACCTGTTCGAACGCCGCGTTGTTGAGCAGCACACAGCTGCCGGAGACCGAGGTCACCTTCACCGTCGTGGACTTGTTGTTGTCCAGGTTCGTGACCTTGAGGGTCGTGCCCGCCGGGAACTGGTTGCTGGACGCGGCCGGGGCGCCGCCCTCGCCGGAGAGGGTGACGGTGGAGCCCTGGCACACCTGCTGTCCGGAGGCCGCGGCCGCGCCACCGCCGTTGTTCCCCGTGGCGGCGGACTGCGAGGGCTGCGCGCTCTGCCGGCCGCCGCCCTGCTGGCCGGTCTGCGCCTGCTGTCCGGTCTGGGAGCCCTGAGCCGACTCCCCAACCGTGCAACCGGCCGCCTTCTGCTGGACCTCGATCTGCTTGATGACCGCCTCGCGGTTGGCGATCCGGGCCGCCGACTGCGCGTCCGGGTGCGCTTTCTGGTCCGCGATGAACTTGTCGTTGTTGCCGTGGGCGGTGGCGAGCCCCTGGCAGACGGTCGAGTCCGCGGCCGAGAGCGTCTTCGCGTTCGTGGCCGGCTGGGCCGCGTTGGACGTGGTCGCCAGCGCGAAGGCTCCGCCGCCCGCCACCGCCGCGGCACTGACGAGCAGCGCGATCTTCTTCTTCGTGCCGAGAGTTCTCCTGCGCGACATGCGCGCCTCCTGAAGAGGTAGGGGGAGCGTACGCCGCTATGTACGAGATACCGAACGGGGTTGCTCAGCGGTCGCAGGAGTCGGTGAAGTGGCCTCTGTCACAGCGGAGTTGAGCGGCACTCAGCTCCTGCTGTGCGACAGGGCCTCCCGTACCGCCTCCTCGGAGCGGGCGACCAGGGCCGTACCGTCGTCGGCGGTGATGATCGGCCGCTGGATGAGCCGGGGGTGCTCGGCCAGGGCCGCGATCCACCGCTCCCGGGACTCCTCGTCCCGTGCCCAGTCCTTGAGCCCCAGCTCCTTGGCGTCCGCCTCCTGGGTGCGGGTGATGTCCCAGGGCTCCAGGTTCAGCCGCGCCAGCACGGTCCTGATCTCGTCCGCGCTCGGCACGTCCTCCAGATAGCGGCGGACGGTGTAGTCGGCCCCCTCGGCGTCGAGCAGGCTGATCGCGCTACGGCACTTGGAGCAGGCCGGGTTGATCCAGATTTCCATGCGGCACACGGTACTGGGTGGTCGGCCCGTACGGCGTTGTTCGAATTCCAGCCGCCTCACCCACCTCGTCAGGATCTGGTGTGACGCGACGCCAATTCCCGCTTCCACCTGGAGATTTGCGCGCCCGTGCAGGCCGCCGATTGTCAGTGCCCCGCAGTAGAATGGAAGCAGTGTTCGAGGGTGTCGCCGGACTGTCCGGCCGACACCCTGACCGCGACAGGAGGATGCCCGTGCCCGCTGCCGCCCTGAAGCCGAAGCCGTTGCCCACCCAGTCCACCGCCCAGCACCCCGTGCTGTTCGACTCGCCCTACGAGCCCGTGGCGAAACGGCCGTTGCCCGCCGGACGGCCGCGCGAGTGGTACGTAACGCACAACCGCCGCCTGAAGGCCATGCGCCTGGCCATAGCCCTGCTCGACTCGGGCGTCCACCAGCCGGCCCAGGCCCGCGACGAGAAGATCCGCAGCACGGCGGAGGAGATCGGCATGCGCCCGCCGTCCGACACCACGTGCCACATGGTCCGGGCGTTCATGCGCTACAGCCGCTGACACCTGTCCACTGCGCCGGGTGCCCCGCGTTCCCGGAGCACCCGGCGCGCGCCGCCCCTGGGCCCTGTCGAACTCCCGCCTGCCCCGCGTCACCAACCTGTCGGAACAGCACCCCTAGGTCGACACGGCCGCCACCGCCCTGCGCTCCGCCGACCCCGCCAGCAGCCGGGTCGCGAAGGCCCGCCGGTCCTCCGCGTGGTCATGGAACCAGAGTCCCAACCGGTGCTCCGCCTCGGGGAGTTCGAAGCGGGTGTACTCGGCGCGCGCCGACAGCGCGCCCTCTACGGCCTCGGTCACGGCCGGCGGGATGACCGCGTCGGTGCCCGGAACCGCCAGCACCGCCCGGCCCGTGTAGGCCCGCAACGCCTCCAGTGCCGGCGAGGACCGCCAGCTGTCCGGGGTGCGGATGATCTCGCTGAACCGGCCCCGGCGGTTCCCGAACGGCACCTCCCAGGCCTCGGGGGCGTAGACGGCGGGGGAGCACAGCCCGACGGCCGCCACCCGGGGACCGTAGTGCGGTACGAGATCGGCGACCGTCTGGCCGCTCATGCTGAAGCCCACCAGGACCAGCGGATCGTCCGCCGGAGCATGCGCGTCGAGCACGGCCACCGCCTGCTCGAACCGGCGGCGCAGGCTCAGCTCCGCGAGCGATCCCGTGCTCTCGCCGTGCCCCGAGAAGTCGAACGCCAGGGCGTGACAGCCGCGCCCGGCGAACTCGGTGACCAGCGGCAGGAGGCGCTGCTTGCTGCCGTTGCCCGCGCCGTGCAGCAGCACCGCGGTAGCCCGCCCCGGTGGGCCGGCGGTCAGGCCGCTGAGGCGTTCGCCGTCGAAGTCATGGGTGAAACCGGAGAGTTCGCTCATGGGGTCATTCACTCACGGCGGGTGCCCGGCGGGCGGAAAACGGGATGCGGCTGCGGCGGCGCCGTCCCTACTCTGAACAAACGGCACGAAGCCGACACACCCCACTCCCCGCCACACTCACCCCGCGGAGGTCCGTCATGCGTGGCATCGTCGCGTCCGGGACCGTCGTCCTGGTGATCCTCGGAACCGGAAACCATCTGTGGTGGCTCGCCGCCGTCGCGCTGCTGTATGTGTACGCGACGCAACGCCGTGGTTCCCCCGGCACGCCACCGGCCGGCGCGGGCACCCCGCCCCCGCCGGAGAGCTACCGCGCCTACCGTGAACGCCGGGACCGGCAGGCCCGGTGGGAGCGCCGCTACCGCCGTGAGCGGCCCTTCGAGGCCCGCCGGCAGGAGCGGGAGAAGAGCAGGTGAGCGACGGCGTCCCCGGTCACAGCCCGGGGGCGCCCCACACCGGGAACCAGCGGCTCAGATCCTGCTCGATCCGCAGATCGTTCGCGAGTGCCGCCTTCACCTGGAGCTCCAGCGCGTTGTCCCGCCGCTCGGCGGCGCCGGGCAGGGGCGCGAACGGGTAGAAGGTGCCCCGCTTGTAGAGATACACCAGCGCCAGCCTGCGGCCGCCCTCGTCCGCGAAGGCGGCCAGCGAGCACAGCAGCTGCGGGCCGAAGCCGTTGATCTCCATTGCGCTGTTCACCGCGTGCAGATCGTTGACCAGCTCCGGCAGCTGCTCGGGGCTGCGCGGGGAGACCAGCCAGGAATAGCCGTAGTCGTCCCGGCGCAGCTCCACCGGCCGACCCGCCCCACTCTCGCCTTCGCTCGAGCGGGGTGACCTCCACCGGTCGGAGTCCGCGTCCAGCAGCGCCTGTACCTCCCGGTGGGTCTGCTCGAAGGCCGCGCCCTCCACCGTGGCGAAGCACACCGCGCCGGTCCCGGTCGGCGTGAAGCCGACCGCGGCCTGCAGGGTCACGGCCGCCGAGGGCAGCGCGAAGAGCTGGTCGAGATCGGGCGCCACCGGTTTCGTACGGCCCAGCAGGATGTCCAGCAGCCCCAATGCTCAGCCCGCCTTCCCCGGGGTGGCGGCCTCACCGAGCTCCGCCGAGATCCGTCCCAGCTGCTCCAGCCGCTGTTCCAGGGAGGGGTGCGTGGAGAAGAACCGCTCGATGCCGGGCTCCTTGCCGGTGGCCGGGGTGAAGTAGAAGGCGTTGAACGCCTGGGCGGTGCGCAGGTCCTTGGTCGGGATCCGGGCGATGTCCCCGGAGACCTTCGTGAGCGCCGAGGCGAGGGCCGACGGGCGGCCGGTGAGATGCGCTGCCGCGCGGTCCGCCGCCAGCTCGCGGTACCGGGACAGCGCCCGGATCAGCAGGAAGCTGATCGCGTACACCGCCGCGGAGACGCCCATGATGGCGGCGAACACGGCGGCCGTGTTCTGGTCCCTGCGGCCCCCGCCGAAGACCTGCGAGTAGAAGGCGAACCGTACGATCAGGCCCGCCAGCACGCCGAGGAAGGACGCGATGGTGATCACGGCGACGTCCTTGTGCGCCACGTGCGAGAGCTCGTGCGCCAGCACGCCCTCCAGCTCGGCCGGCTCGAGCCGGCGCAGCAGGCCCGTGGTCACGCAGACCACGGCGTGATCGGGATTGCGGCCGGTCGCGAACGCATTCGGCATGTCCATGTCGGACACGGCGACCACCGGTTTGGGCATGTCCGCGATCGCGCACAGCCGGTCGATCACCGTGTGCAGCTCGGGATACTCCTCGCGCTCCACGACCCGGCCGTGCATCGCGAACATGGCGATCCGGTCGGAGAACCAGAATTGCGCCACGAACATCGCTCCGACCACCACGACGACCAGCACCCAGGACTTCAGCAGCGCGATCAGCGCGGCGACGAAGCCCACGTACAGCAGACCGAGCAGGAACATCGTCAGCCCCATGCGCACGGTCAGCCGTCGGTCGCTCCGGAAGCGGCTCTGCATCTTGCATCACCCCGCAGTCAGGCACTCGTCCCGATGTCCAGTGTGCACCTGCAGAATCCCATGAAGTGGTTCCGAACGCCCCTAGGTGCGGCAAAACGTACCTGTGGGTCGGCCGGCCGTCGCCGGGCGCCTCCCGCGCGCCGAGTACGACCCGCCCTAGTACGACGAGCCGAACTGCACCAGCCCGATCAGCACCACGACGGCCATCACACAGCCGAAGACCATGGCCGTCGACGCCCACGAGGTCCGGCGCGGCGCCGGCTCCGGGTCGGCGCGGAACGGCGCCGGATCCGGCGGGCTCTCCCTCCAGCGCGCGGCGAGCATCCGGGCCCGGGCCGAGGGCTCCTTGTGCTCGGCGGAACTGGCCCACCGATGGTCGAACTCCCGCTCCCAGTCGTCCTGTTCCGGCATCCCCGTGCAACCTCTCTCGTCCGTCAGGGTCAGGAGGGGCGATCCCCTGAAAGTAGGAAGCCTGGGAAGCCGGAATGGTTGCCCTGCGACGCGGGGGCGGCGGATTCAGCCGAGCGACGCGGCCGACGGGACGACGACGCCGTACAGGTCCGCGATCGTCGCGAGTGCGCCGTGGTGAAGCTGCTCGGCGGCCACCTCGGCCACGGCGGTGCGCAGCGGGCGGGTCGCGCAGGCGTCGGCCACGACGGTGGGCCGGTTGCCGCGCAGGAAGGCGCCCTGCGCGGTGAAGGCCACGCACATGTGGGTCATGAAACCCGCGATGATCAGGTCCTTGTGCCCGGTGGCGTCCACGTGCGTGGCCAGATCGGTGTCGTGGAAGGCGTTGGGCACCTGCTTGACGACCACCGCCTCGCCCTCGGCCGGCGCGACCCTCGGGTGGATCCGCCCGATCTCCTCGCGGATGTCGTAGGGCGTGCCCACGCCGCCGTCGTTGACGACGTGGACGACCGGCGCCCCCGCGCTCCGCGCCCGGGCCAGCAGCTCGGCGCCGGCGTCGAGCGCGGCCTGCCAGCCCGCCAGTTCCATGACGCCCCGGGTGTAGGTGTTCTGGTAGTCGATGAGGATCAGCGTCGAGCCGGCGAGCGAGGCCGGGGTCTGATCGAAGCCGTTGAGGTCACGCAGAGTCGTCGTAGCCATGGTCATCACGCTAGGAGCGGCGCCGGCGTGGCGGCAATGTCAGGCAACTTGCAGATCCGGACATCCGGGTGCTCTCAGCCGGCGCGGTGCCGGAACCGGTTGCGGTACTCCGTGGGCGTCGTGTTGAGCTTCCGCCGGAACGCGCGAATGAGGGTGTCGACGGTGTTGAAGCCGGAGACGGTGGCCACGCGCTCCAGGGTGTCGTCCGTGGTCTCGAGCCGGTTCCGTGCCACTTCGACGCGCGTGGACTCGATGTAGGACGCCGGGGTGGTGCCGAGCTGTTCCCTGAACATCCTGGTGAGGTGGCGCTCGCTGACGTGGGCGCGGGCGGCGACATCGGCGAGGGTGAGGCGCCCCGCGATGTTCTGCGTGATGAAGTGGCGTACGTCGTCCATGCGCCGGGTGGTCGAGGCGACCTGGGTCGGAACGCTGAACTGGCTCTGGCCGCCGGGGCGCTTCAGGTACATCACCAGCTGACGGGCGACGCTCATGGCGGCGGGTTCGCCGAAGTCCTCGGCCACGAGAGCGAGGGACAGATCCAGGCAGGCGGTGATACCCGCACCGGTCCACACCCCGCCGTCCCGGACGAAGATCGGATCCGCGTCGACCTCGACCGACGGATGGTCCGCGGCGAGCTGCTGCGCGGTCGACCAGTGGGTGGTGGCACGCTTCCCGTCCAGCAGGCCGGCCGCCGCGAGGAGGTGCGCGCCGACGCAGACGGAGGCGAGCCGCCGGGTCCGGGCGGCGAGCGTCTTCACCCAGGCGACCACAGCGGGATCGACGCGGGCGTGCACACGGCGCTCGGCGTCGACGTCGACGGAGCCGGGCACGATCAGGGTGTCGATGCGTCGTCGCGCGACCTCCTCGAACGTCGTGTCGGGCAGGACGCGGACCCTGGCGGAGGTGGTGACGGGGTCCGTCGTCTCGGCCGCCAGCACGACGCGATAGCCCGTCTCGCCGTCCATCTCCCGCTCCAGGAGAGTGAACACCTCCGGTGGTCCGGTGACGTCGACCAGGTCCACGCCGTCGAAAAGCATGATGACGACAAAACGCTCGATGCTGCTCATTCTCATTCCCCCCGCGCGGCATGTCCGTATCTGCAAACTTCGCGTCATTGCCGCGATATGGGGCGGATCGTAGCGTGATTTCCGGCCACCGCGAATGGCCCGGAATTCCCGATGAACAGCCCGGAAAGGGACGGCAGTGCCTTCGAATACCCTGCGTGACCTCAGCTCCCTGGACCCGACCCCGGCATCGCTCGCGCGGGCGACGCTGATCCTGATCGACGTCCAGAACACCTACACCCGGGGCGTCATGGAGCTGGAGGGCTGGGAGACCGCCCTCGACCGCGCGGCCGAACTGCTGGCCGAGGCCCGTACGGCGGGCGCGAAGATCATCCATGTTCAGCACGACGCCGGCGCGGGCAGCCCGTACGACCTGAACGCCGAAGTCGGCCGGATCCACGAGAAGGTGACCCCGGTGGACGGGGAACCGGTGGTCACCAAGCAGGCGCCCGACGCCTTCCACGGCACGAACCTGGGCGAGCTGGTGGACGAGGCCGGAAACGACGACCTCGTGCTGGCCGGCTTCATGACCCACATGTGTGTCACCTTCACCGCCCAGGGCGCGTTCCTGCGCGGCAACCGGCCCACGGTGGTGGCCGACGCCACCGCCACCCGCTCCCTGAAGACCGACGTGGCGGAGGTGTCGGCCGAGCAGCTTCACCACAGTGCGCTGGCGACGATCGCCGATCTGTACGGCGTCGTCGTCCCGTCCGTCTCGTCTCTCAGCTGACCGACGGACCGGAAAACTCCGGAACTGACAATTCCGAATTCCGTGCGCGCAGCTGGGGGCTGCGCGTTCTTCCCAGGGGGGAATTGAGAAAGTGCCTACTCGAAGAACCGTTCTGGGTGCCGCCGCTGCCGTCGGCGCCACCGCTGCCCTGACCAACCTCACCACCACCGGCACCGCCCACGCCGACACCGACGCCGACCGGCAGAAGGCCGCCCGTGACAGCATCCGAGCCGTCGACACCGGCATGCGCACCAACTACGACACCCTCCGCGCCAACCTGATCAACCACCTCGGCCCCGTCGTCGTCGTCAACAACGACATGCAGGGCGGCACCTACTACCTCGTCGACGACGGCAAGGTCGTGGAACAGATCCAGCCCGTCGACGAGATCTTCGAACTGGCCAAGTCCGTCGCGCACACCCCGCTGGGCATCTACTCCATCTGCGCGCCCTACCTGGACCCCAGGGACATCCCGCCCTCGCAGGCCGCGTACATCGACCCGCACGACCTCGCGACGGTCGCGTTCACCGGGCCCAAGGACACCAGCTGGACCACCCCGCTGCAGGCCTTCTCCACCACCCTGGACACCGCCCGCCGGCAGCTGGAGGAGGCCAGGCTCCCCGCGGACCTGCACGACTCCTGCGCGTTCATCCTCGACCACGCGCACGAGTACATCGCGGACACCCTCCGCACCCGGGAGTTCGACATGAGGTCCTTCGAGGACTTCTCCGGCGCGGTCTACCCGAGCATCCGCACCAACATGTACTGGTCGTCCAAGGTGCAGATCCAGGGCGTCAGCAACCTCCTGACGCGCTGGAAGAAGCAGGTCGGGGACGACGCCTGGAGCAACCTCTACGTGGTGGTGCTGTCCCTGTGGACCACGTACGAGCTGAACCAGAACAGCATCATCATCAAGAACTTCCTGAACCAGGGCAAGGCCGGCACCCATCTGATCGACCTGATGACCGCCCAGACCCCGGGCGACCCCGTCCACGTCGCGCTGGACAACCTCGCCCGCATCGTGCAGGACAACATCGCCGCCGAAATGGTGTTCGCCACGGACCAGACCACCGCCGACGCCCTCAAGGGCCGGCAGGATCTGCTCTCCACCGAGATCCTCCGGCTTCTCGGCGACGGCGGCACCGGCGCCCATGCCGCCGGCGCCCTCACCAAGGGCCAGGTCAACCAGATCGTCTGCCCGTTCCACAACAGGTCGGCGGCCACTGCGTCAGTCGTCTGAGTGCCGCCGGTCCGGTGCGCCGGACGTCTCGTGCAAGCGAAGGCTTCCCCACGGCGGGGAAGCCTTCGGCATTTCTCCGGGGGGAACGTGAAACCTTCATCCGTCATCAACCGTGCGGGCAGACTGTGGGCGCTGACCGGCCTCATGCTCCTCGCACTCAACCTACGCGCGGCGATCACCGGTATCTCGCCCATGATGGGCGACCTGCAGGCGACGTTCCAGCTCAGCGGCGTCGAAGTCAGCTGCCTGGCCACCCTGCCCGTGCTGTGCCTCGGCGGCTTCGCCTCGCTCGCCGCGCCGATGGCCCACCGCGTCGGCACCGAAACCACCATCGTGGGCGCGCTCACCCTGCTCACGACGGGCATCCTGCTGCGGGCCTTCCCCTCCACCGTGCTGCTCTTCACCGGCACCGTGCTGGCCGGCGCGGGCATCGCCGTGGGCAACGTACTCCTGCCCGTGGTCGTCAAACGCCACTTCGCGGCCCGGGTGGGGTCCCTCACCGGGCTGGCGATGATGCTGATGGCGGGCAGCGGAGCCCTGGCCGCCGGGCTCGCCATCCCGCTCCACGACGCCGCCGGATGGCGCAGCGCCCTCGCCGTGTGGGCGGTCCCCTCCCTCATCGCCGCGCTGACGTGGGGACCGCTCGCGGCACGCGGGCGCCGAGCACACCCCCACGTCTCCCACACCGCCGCGGCCCGTGGCGACTCGCTGCTGCGCTCGCCGCTCGCCTGGGCGGTCGCGGGCTTCCTCGGCATGGTGTCGCTGCTGTTCTACGCGCTCATGGCGTGGCTGCCGGAGATCATGCACGACGACGGGTTCGCCCCGACGGAGGCCGGAATGATGGTCTCGGTCATACAGATCATCAGCATTCCGCTGGGCTTCGCCGTCCCCGTGCTCGCGACGCGGCTGCCCACCCAACGGCCGCTGATCACCGGCATCGCCGTCACGAAGGCGGTGGCCCTGTTCGGCATCCTCCTCGCCCCGCGGGCCGGATGGCTCTGGATCGCCTTCCTCGGACTCGCGACCGGCAGTGCCTTCCCGCTCGCCTTCACCCTGCTGAGCCTGCGCTCGCCGAGCGCGCCGGTCGCCGCCCGGCTGTCCGGCATGGCGCAGAGCGGCGGCTACCTGGTGGCAGCGCTCGGACCGCTGACGATCGGCCTGACCCACAGCCTCACCGGGAGCTGGACGGTCCCGCTGCTCCTGCTGATCGCGCTGCTGATCCCGGAAACGGCCCTCGGTCTGCTCGCCGGCCGCCCGGCCTTCGTGCGCCCGGCCGCGGGCCGGGCGCACGGGTAGAACCCGAAGGCCCCGCTGCTCTGCGTGAAGAGCGGAGGGGCCTTCGGGCCGGACCACGGATCTCCCGGTGGCCCGCTGTCCGTCATACGTCGAAGATCGACAAACGCGCCTGTAATGGGTTCGGTCGATTCGGTGCTCCTACGCCTCCGGGCCACCACCCTGGCGCTCCCCGCAGGCCGCCGCCGCAACGTCCTCTGGCTCGGCCACGTCCACGCCACACCCCCTGAGGCGGCATGGCGCCCACCCCTTGTCGGGGGCGGGCGCAGTCGGTGCCGGGTCAGCCGGCTGCCCGCAGCGGGTGGACGCTGCCGGTGAGTGTGCCGTCCTGCTGCTCGTAGTGGGAGAGGGCGAGGCCGAGCCCGAAGAACGTGGGCGCCCATTCGCCGACGAAAATGCCCCACCGGTCGGCGCGGTCGAGGCCGACGCCGGGTTCGACCTTCAGGCTGCCCATCCAGGCCGCAACGCTGAATCCGATGGAGGCAAGGCCGGCGATGTAGGCGTGTTCGCTGCGGATGCCCATGTCGTGAAGCTTCTTGATCACCATGGGGCGGTCTCCGTTCTGTGGGGGTCCTGTCGGAGTAACCACAACTGCTACGACCCATTCACACCTTTTAGGTGCATCCGCGGTGTGACGTCCGTAGGCTGATGTCGCCCGGGGCTACCACGGAGGTCCCCTCGTGCCCGGCCGGCCGGGTCGTCGAGCTGTCAGTCCAGATATCGCTTACCGGGGAAGACGACGCAGCCGGAGCCGGCCCCGGAAGCCGGGGCCGAAAAGCCGACGGCCGGCTCTCCCGCGCTGGGAGAGCCGGCCGACGGCCCACAGACGGCCCAGGGGAGCGGAAACCCGCTCTGACCTGGGGCGATATCACACGTCGAAGTACAGCTCGAACTCGTGCGGGTGCGGACGCAGCTGCAGCGGCGCGATCTCGTTGGTGCGCTTGAGGTCGATCCACGTCTCGATCAGGTCGGACGTGAACACGTCGCCCTGGAGGAGGAACTCGTGGTCGGCCTCGAGCGCGTCGAGGACGGCGTTCAGGGAGGTCGGGACCTGGGCGACGTTCGCGTGCTCCTCGGGAGCCAGCTCGTACAGGTCCTTGTCGATCGGCTCGGCCGGCTCGATCTTGTTCTTGATGCCGTCCAGACCCGCGAGGAGCAGGGCGGAGAAGGCCAGGTACGGGTTGCCGGAGGAGTCGGGCGCGCGGAACTCGACGCGCTTGGCCTTCGGGTTGGAGCCGGTGATCGGGATACGCATGGCCGCGGAGCGGTTGCGCTGGGAGTACACCAGGTTGATCGGCGCCTCGAAGCCCGGCACCAGACGGTGGTACGAGTTCACCGTCGGGTTGGTGAAGGCCAGCAGCGACGGGGCGTGCTTGAGGATGCCGCCGATGTAGTAGCGGGCGGTGTCCGACAGGCCCGCGTAGCCGGCCTCGTCGTAGAACAGCGGGTCGCCGTTGCTCCACAGCGACTGGTGCACGTGCATGCCGGAGCCGTTGTCACCGAAGATGGGCTTCGGCATGAAGGTCGCGGTCTTGCCGTTGCGCCAGGCCACGTTCTTCACGATGTACTTGAAGAGCTGCAGGTCGTCGGCGGCGGCGAGCAGGGTGTTGAACTTGTAGTTGATCTCCGCCTGGCCCGCGGTGCCCACCTCGTGGTGCTGGCGCTCGACCTTCAGGCCGGACTTCTCCAGCTCCAGGGAGATCTCGGCGCGCAGGTCGGCGAAGTGGTCGACCGGCGCGACCGGGAAGTAGCCGCCCTTGTAGCGGACCTTGTAGCCGCGGTTGTTCTCCACCGCACCGGTGTTCCAGGCGCCGGCCTCGGAGTCGATGTGGTAGAAGGACTCGTTCGCGCTGGTCGCGAAGCGCACGGAGTCGAAGACGTAGAACTCGGCCTCGGGGCCGAAGTACGCGGTGTCCGCGATACCGGTCGAGGCGAGGTAGGCCTCGGCCTTCTTCGCCACGTTGCGCGGGTCACGGGAGTACTGCTCGCCCGTGATCGGGTCGTGGATGAAGAAGTTGATGTTGAGGGTCTTGTCCCGGCGGAACGCGTCCACCCGGGCGGTGGACAGGTCGGCGCGCAGCGCCATGTCGGACTCGTGGATGGCCTGGAAACCACGGATCGACGATCCGTCGAAGGCCAGCTCCTCGTCCGGGTCGAACGCCTCAACGGGCACCGTGAAGTGCTGCATGACGCCCGGCAGGTCGCAGAAGCGGACGTCGATGAACTTGACGTCCTCGTCCGCGATGAACTTCTTGGCCTCGTCGGCGTTCTGGAACATCCAGCTCCTCCTACTCCCGACCGTCCTCGCCGGGGTGGTAGATCGTTCGTGCGGCCAGTGCGGTGGCACACGCTGGTCTGAACCCTAGGGACGGGTGATTTCTCGGGCGTGACCCATTTGTTTCGCAGAAGTTAACCGGCCACGTGTCCACCGTAGCCCTGACACACCCCTCGGCACAGTGCCCGAAACCGGGCGCAGTACCGTGGACGCGTGGACAACAGGCAGGCAATCGGATCGTGGCTCTCCGGGCCCCGCGCGGCCATGGAAGAGGCCGGTGCGGACTTCGGCTACCGGGGTGAGCAGCTCGGCCTCCCGCAGTACGGGCCGAACTCCCTCGCACGGCCCGGCCGGCGGCTCGGCGCGCTGGCCGTGGACTGGGGGCTGTGCGTCTTGATCGCATACGGCCTGATCACCCGTGGCTACAGCCCGGCCACGAGCAACTGGGCGCTCGGTGTCTTCTTCGTCATGAGCGCCCTGACCGTCGGCACGATCGGCTTCACGCCCGGCAAGCGCCTCTTCGGCATCCGGGTCGTGGCCCTGGAGAGCGGCACGGTCAACCCGCTGCGCTCGCTGGTCCGCACGATCCTGCTGTGCCTGGCGATCCCCGCGCTGATCTGGGACCGGGACGGGCGCGGCCTGCACGACCGGCTGGCGAAGACCGTCGAGGTGCGGGTCTGACCCCTGGCGAGCCGCGGCTTGCCCGGGGCGCGGGGCCGTGTCGGTACGCGGCTCCGCCGCGCGGGCGCGACCAGCCACGACGGACCTGCACCCGGCAGTGGTCCAGATGCACCCATCCGGTTGCCCGGTCGCACCGCCGACGGCATCGTCGCGGTATGACCGATGCTCAGGATGTGATGGCGGCCGAGGTGACGCCCGAGGAGTTCCGGGACGCCATGGCACGCTTTCCGTCGGGCGTGGTGGTGGTGACCGCCCGCTGCGAGGACGGTACCCCACGCGGCTTCACCGCCAGCTCCTTCTGTTCCGTGTCCCTCGAACCACCGCTCGTTCTGGTGTGTCTCGCGGACGGGGCCGACTCGGCGGCGGTCTTCGCGCGCTGCGACCACTTCGCGGTGAGCGTCCTGGCCCCGCAGCACCAGCCCCTGGCCCTGCTGTTCGCCACCAAGGGCGCGGACAAGTTCTCCGACGCCCTGCTGCAGCCGAGCCCCACCGGACTGCCGGCGGTGCTGCAGGCGCCCGTGCAGCTGGACTGTGCCGCATACGCGCGTTACCCGGCCGGGGATCACACGATCCTGATCGGCCGGGTAACGGGAGTGCGGCTGGGCGAGGGGACCCCGATGGTCTACTGCGACCGGAAGTTCCGGGCCCTTTCCTGACGCGGGCCGGGAGACCGGCCCGGGCCCACGAGGCTCAACGGCCCTTCGGCATCCGCATGCCCTTGGGCATGGGGCCCTTCGGCAGCGGCATGTTGCTCATGAGGTCGCCCATGGCGCGCAGCCGGTCGTTGGTGGCCGTCACCTGGGGGCCGGTCAGCACGCGCGGGAACTTCAGCATGGTCGTGCGCAGCTTCTTCAGCTCGACCTGGCCCTCGCCGTTGCCGACGATCACGTCGTGCACGGGGACGTCCGCGACGATGCGGTTCATCTTCTTCTTCTCGGCGGCCAGCAGGCTCTTCACCCGGTTCGGGTTGCCCTCGGCGACCAGCACGATGCCGGCCTTGCCGACCGCCCGGTGCACCACGTCCTGGCTGCGGTTCATCGCCACCGCGGGAGTCGTCGTCCAGCCCCGGCCGATGTTGTCCAGTACGGCGGCCGCGGCGCCCGGCTGGCCCTCCATCTGGCCGAAGGCGGCGCGCTCGGCCCGGCGGCCGAACACGATCGCCGTCGCCAGCAGGCCGATCAGCAGGCCGAAGATGCCCAGGTAGACCGGGTGGCCGATCAGAAAGCCGATCGCGAGGAAGACAGCGAGAACGCCGATGCCCACGCCCCCGAGTACAAGACCGATCTTCTTGTCGGCCTTACGGGTCATCTTGTACGTGAGAGCGATCTGCTTCAGTCGCCCTGCGTTCGCGGCGTCCGCCGCGGTTTCCTTCCTCGCCATGTCACGAAGTCTACGTGGCCCCGGGAGCGCGGACGACGGCAGTGCCCGGGAGGAGGGCGCCGGGAAGGCGCGGGGAGGAGTCAGGAGCGGCCGGCGGCCTGCTCCAGGAAGCGCTGCGCCTCGACCCGGTCCTTGGCGCGACGGCGGTCCTCCAGCACGGAGGTCCACGCGTTGCGCCGGGCGGTGCGCTGGCCGCCGCTCATGAGCAGGGACTCGACGGCGCGCAGGGCGTCGGTGAAGGACGGGATGGCGGTGGCGCGTACGGGCGCGGCCTGCATGATCGAGGTCCCCCCTCGGAGCGGGTGGTGTACGAGGCGTGATACCAGAGTCACTGATTGGTGTTACCAGGGCATGTCCGAGCGGTCAAACACCAATGAAGCCTTGATACAGGGCGCTGAAACGCTGACGCGGCCCTGACGCCCGCCCTCATCAGCGAGGACGGTCAGGACCGCGTCGACTCGGCCATTACTGGCCGGTAGGTACTTGTGCGTGAATTCACACGCTGGGCTCACACCGCCTGGGCGGCGATGTACGTGCCCCGCTTCTCGACGGCCATCTGGTACAGGCGCCCGGCCCGGTACGAGGAGCGCACCAGCGGACCCGACATCACACCGGAGAAGCCGATCTGCTCGGCCTCCTCCTTCAGCTCCACGAACTCCTGCGGCTTCACCCAGCGCTCGACGGGGTGGTGCCGGACGGAGGGGCGCAGGTACTGGGTGATGGTGACCAGCTCGCAGCCGGCGTCGTGCAACTGCCTGAGCGCCTCGCTGACCTCCTCGCGGGTCTCGCCCATGCCGAGGATCAGGTTGGACTTGGTCACCAGGCCGTGGTCGCGGGCCTCCGTGATGACCTTCAGGGAGCGCTCGTAGCGGAAGCCGGGGCGGATCCGCTTGAAGATCCGGGGCACGGTCTCGACGTTGTGCGCGAAGACCTCGGGCCGCGCCGAGAAGACCTCCGCCAGCTGCTCCGGGACCGCGTTGAAGTCGGGAGCCAGCAGCTCGACCTTCGTACGGCCGCCCTCGCGGTCCGCGGTCTGCCGGTGGATCTGGCGCACGGTCTCGGCGTACAGCCAGGCGCCGCCGTCCTCCAGGTCGTCGCGGGCGACACCGGTGATGGTGGCGTAGTTCAGGTCCATCGTGACCACGGACTCACCCACGCGGCGCGGCTCGTCGCGGTCGAGCGCCTCGGGCTTGCCCGTGTCGATCTGGCAGAAGTCGCAGCGCCGGGTGCACTGGTCGCCGCCGATGAGGAAGGTCGCCTCGCGGTCCTCCCAGCACTCGTAGATGTTCGGGCAGCCGGCTTCCTGGCAGACCGTGTGCAGGCCCTCGCTCTTCACGAGGTTCTGCATCTTCGTGTACTCGGGGCCCATTTTCGCCCGGGTCTTGATCCACTCGGGCTTGCGCTCGATGGGGGTCTGGCTGTTGCGGACCTCCAGGCGCAGCATCTTGCGTCCGTCGGGTGCGACTGCGGACACGACCGGCTCCCTAAGCTTTGATTCCTCGGCGCACACCAGGGTACGCCCGTGTTCATTGCGCCCTGCCGAGGAGATCAACCTCGTGGTCGCAGGGCGCATTCCCGGACGGCCGGCGTCTCAGGCGGACGCCTTCTCGATCGACCGCGGCTTGAGCTCCGCGTTCTCCAGGATGTCCTGCAGGTGCGTCTCGACCACCGGCAGGACCTCCTCGATCGTGACGTCCCGCCCCAGCTCGGCCGCGAGGGAGGCGACTCCCGCGTCCCGGATCCCGCACGGGATGATCCGGTCGAACCACTTCATGTCGGGGTTCACGTTGAACGAGAAGCCGTGCATGGTGACGCCCTTGGCCACCCGGATGCCGATCTGGGCGATCTTGCGGTCCTCGCGGCGCTGGCCGGCGTTGGAGGGAGCGTATTCCGGGCCGTTGAGGCGGGGGTCGAACTCCTCGTCGTGCAGCCGCGGGTCGAAGTCCAGGGAGAGCCCGCCGAGCGACGGCCGCTTCTCGACCGGGTCGCCGAGCACCCACACGCCGCTGCGGCCCTCGACCCGGGTGGTCTCCAGGCCGAACTCGGCGCAGGTGCGGATGAGGGCCTCCTCCAGGCGCCGTACGTGCGCGACCACGTCCACCGGGCGCGGGAGCTTCTGGATCGGGTAGCCCACCAGCTGCCCCGGGCCGTGCCAGGTGATCTTTCCGCCGCGGTCCACGTCGATGACCGGGGTGCCGTCCAGCGGGCGCTCGCTGTCCTCGGTGCGCCGGCCGGCCGTGTACACCGGGGGGTGCTCCAGGAGGATCACGGTGTCCGGGACCTCGTCGGCGAACCGGGCCGCGTGCACCCGGCGCTGCTCGTCCCAGGCCTCCTGGTACGCGACGGCATCCGCACCGAACCCCATGCGGACGAACCGCAACTCACTCACGGCAAGCGCCTCCCTCAGCGACCGGTGTGTCAGGCACGTAACGCGCCCACGCCACTGTACGTCCGACCGGCGTACGTCAGCCCTGCGGGCGTTCCTCACACGATCGGATGAATGCCTGGCGGAATGTGCGATCGCCTGCTCACTCTCCGCTACATTCACGCCGTTCGTGAGGCCATAAGGGCTGCTCAAAGGCAAACCGGGCACTTCGTCAGGCCCGGAAGGCAGGAGACCGCACCGCAGATGACGGACCGACCCGCGCAGCGCACCCCCAACCGCCAGCTCGCCGCGCTCATCGCAGAAGCGGGGTTCTCCAACGCGGGTCTGGCCCGTCGCGTCGACCAGCTCGGCCTGGAGCACGGGCTGGACCTCAGATACGACAAGACCTCGGTCACCCGCTGGCTGCGCGGACAGCAGCCGCGCGGGACGACGCCCGCCCTGATCGCCGAGGTCTTCACGCGTCGGCTCGGGCGCCGGCTCACGGCCCAGGACCTCGGCCTGGACGCGTGCGCGCCGGTGTACGCCGGGCTGGAGTTCGCGGCCACGCCGGAGGAGGCCGTCGACATCGTCAGCGGGCTGTGGCGCAAGGACTCCGGCAGCCATGCCGAGCTGCGCAAGATCGCGTTCACCCCGGCGGGGCTCGTGGTGCCCAGCCGCGACTGGCTGATCGGCAAGCCCGACGACAAGGTGGCCCGCGAACCCGCACCCCGGGTGCCCCCGCAGAGCCGCCCGGCCAGGCCCCCGGGCCGGCCGGCCCTCGCGGTCCCGCCCCGGGTCCGCGGGCACGCCGATCGCGCGCCGGGCCACCGGGTCACCGGAGGTGACATCAACGCGCTGCGCTCGGTCGGGGAGCTGTTCCGCACCCTCGACGACCGCTACGGCGGCGGCCATGCCCGGCAGGCCCTCGTGCGCTACCTGGAGCACGAGTGCGAGCCGATGCTCCGCGGCTCCTACGACGAGCAGACCGGCCGCCGCCTGTTCGGCGCCGCCGCCGACCTGACCCGGCTCGCGGGCTGGACCTCGTACGACATCGCCGCGCACGGACTCGCCCAGCGCTACTTCGTGCAGTCCCTGCGGCTCGCCCAGGCGGCCGGTGACCGCGCGTACGGCTCGTACGTCCTGGTCACCATGAGCCGCCAGGCCGTCTATCTCGGCCACGGCCGGGAGGCGGTGCAGCTGGCCCGGGTCGCCCAGCAGGGGATGGGGACCGGTGGCCCGCCGGTCGTGCAGGCGCTGCTGCACGCCTCCGAGGCGAGGGCGCACGGCGTGCTCGGCGAGGTGCGGGCGTGCACGGCCGCGCTCGTGCGGGCCGAGCGCGCCCTGGAGGCGGCCCGGCCCGGGGACGAGGTGCCGTACTGGGCGAAGTTCTTCGACGAGGCACAGCTCGCCGACGAGTTCGGGCACTGCCACCGGGATCTGCAGCAGTTCCGGGCGGCCGCCCAGCACGCCGAACGCTCCCTCCAGCTCCGCGCGCCCTCCTTCGCCCGCAGCCGCCTCTTCTGCCGCGTCGTCCTCGCCACGGCCCACCTCGGCCTCGGCGAACTCGACCAGGCGTGCGCGCTCGCCGCGGAGGCCGCCGGCCAGGCGGCGGAGATGCGGAGCGCTCGCGCGATCGAGTACGTGAGGGACTTCGAGCGGCGGCTGGAGCCGTACAAGGACGCGGCACCGGTGCGGGGATATCGGGAGAAGGTGGCGGCGTTGGGGTAGCCCGTCGCCACTCGCCGCTGGGGGTGGCGGTCGCCCGCCTTGGTGCGCGCCGTCGTGGCCGGCGCGCAGTGCCCGGCGCCCCTGAAGGCGCGTTCACGCCGCCCTGGGCACAGTGGGCGCCGGATCCGCGCGATTCAGGGAACCGGCCGCGCCCAGGTCCGCCAGGATCGCCGTCGCGGCCCGGTGGGCGGAGTGCAGGGCGCCCTGGACCGTGCTGGTGTCGCGGTGGTCGCCGCAGACGTACAGGCCGGCCAGGAGGCGTACCGGGCGGCGCAGGTCGTGCGGTGGGCGCATCGCCGGGACCGCCTCCGGCGTGTGGTGGACGGCCAGCGTCTCCCAGCGGCGCGTCGAGGTGCGGTAGAGCCGGGAGAGGTGGATGCGGACCGCGGTGTCGACGCCCTCGGGCGGTGGGCCCAGCACTGTCGAGGAGATCAGCACCCGGCCGACCGGTGCCCGGCTCGGATCCACGGTGCTGAGCACCGCCGTGTGGGCCACGGGCCCGCCCCGGTCGGCGTCCAGCAGCAGCGAGGTGCCCGTCGAGAAGGCCGCCGCCGGGTCGTCGGTGGTGTGGTGGACCACGGTCACCGGGTGGAAGTCCGGGATCCGCAGTCCCGGCAGCAGCTCCGCCGCGGCGCGCGCGTCGGTCGCCAGCAGCACCGCCCGGCAGCGGATCTCACCGTGCTCGGCGGTGGCCACCGAGGTCGTGGACACCGAGGTCACCCGTACCCCGGTGTGCACGGTGCCGGACGGCAGTGCCCGTGCCAGCAGCTCCGGCAGCACGTCCGCGCCGCCCTCCGGCACACACAGCCGCCCACTCGCGAAGGCGCGCAGCGCGAGGTCGGCGCACCGGCTGGAGGTGGTGAGCCCGGGATCGCACAACAGCGTGGCGAGCAGCGGGCGAAGGAAGCCGTCGATCGTGCGTGGCGGCAGCCCGCGCTGGGCGAGGGCCTGGCCGGCCGGCATCTCGGGGCGGGCCAGGATGCGCTCGACCGGGGTGGCGGCGATGCGGCCCAGGGCGGCGCCGAGCCGGGCCTGGTCGACCGCACCGCCCACCGGGGCACCGGTACGGCCGGGGGTGGCCGCCGGCCCCCTGGGGGCGCTTGCGAGGGCGCGCACCGCATGGAGTGCGCCCCTTGTGCTCCCTCCGGCCGCCGGTGCGCCCGCGCGGTGGATGCGTCCGTCGCGGTGCAGCAGGACGCCCGGCGCGAAGGTGCGCAGCACCAGGGAGTCCAGGCCCGGGGTCGTGCGGAGTTCGGGGTAGGACGTGGACAGCAGCTGTCCGATGCGGTCGAGCCGGAAGCCGTCGACCTTCTCCGTCGACATGCGGCCGCCGGCACAGGGGGCGGCCTCGAGGACTGCGGTCGAAATTCCTGCGCTGGTCAGCCGATGAGCCGCCGAGAGTCCGGCGATTCCGGCTCCCACGATGACGACGTCCACCTGGTACGCGGGCTCAAGCACGAGGCCCCTCCTGTGGTTGCGCGGCCGGTGGAGACGTCATGCCCCCAACTGGCTCCAGCGATACCCGAGTTCGGGTCGAGGGTAGGGCCGTGATCGGTCACGAACAGTCGCGCATCAACAGGGCACGGTCGCATGGAGGTCGCATACGGTCACGTTCGTTCGCCTGTGTTGCAGTCGCGCTTCTCCGCCGCAACGGTGCCCAGCCACGACGGCGGTACCGGCGGTGCCACACCGACCGCGGTCCGTCGACGTCGGCTCAACCCGCGGCGCGAATCGCTTCGTCGATCTCCGGAAACGCGAACCGGAACCCCGACTCCAACAGCCGCTTCGGCACCACCCGTTGGCCGCCCAGCACATCACCGGCCAGCTCACCCAGCGCCGCCCGCAGCACCGGTGCCGGTACCGCGAACGGGGCCGGGCGGCGCAGCACGCGGGACATCGCCGCCGTGATCTCACGGTTCGTCAGTGGACGGGGAGCCGTCAGGTTGAACGGCCCGGACAGGGTGTCGTCGTCGATGAGATGCCGGATCGCGGCGACCTCGTCGTGCAGCGCGATGTACGACCAGTATTGCCGCCCGTCGCCCAGCCGCCCCCCGAGACCGGCCCGGAACAGCGGGAACAGCCGCCCCCAGGCCCCGCCGCCCCGGGCCACCACCAGCCCGGTGCGCGGGAACACCGTCCGCACCCCCGCCTCCTGCGCGGGCGCCGCCGCCTCCTCCCACTCCACGCACAGCGAGGGCAGGAAGCCGTCGCCAGGCGGAGTGTCCTCGTCCGCCACCCGGTCCCCGGTGTCGCCGTAGATGCCGATCGCGCTGCCGCTGACGAAGACCCGCGGCGGCTCGGGCAGCGCGGCCACCGCCTCCGCCAGCGCGGCCGTGCCCAGCACCCGGCTGTCCCGCAGCAGCCGCTTGTACGACGGCGTCCAGCGCTGGTCGCCGATCCCCGCCCCGGCCAGATTGACCACCGCGGCACAGCCGGTCAGCCCGGCCGCGTCGACGTACTGCCCCTCGGGGTCCCAGCAGACCTCGCCCGGGGCAGAGGCCCCCCGCCGCACCAGGCGTACGACCTCGTGCCCGTCCGCGGTCAGGGACCGCACCAGGGCGCTGCCGATGAGCCCCGACGCGCCGGCCACGGCGATTCGCATACGTTCCATGGCCCCAGCATGCCCGGGCGAAAACCCCGTGGGGCGCAACCGGCGGCCGTCGTAGGGTGATCGTCATGCCGGAGCAGTACATACGCGTCGCCGTGCCCACCGACGAAGAGGAACTGGCCGTCCTCGACCGGGCCACCTGGTCCACCCTGCACGCCGTGTCGCCCCCGCCGGAGGGGCCCTTCTTCGACGAGCGCCACCTCCCGGAGGACTACCTGGTCGCCGAAGCCGAGGGGCGGGTCGTCGGCTATGTGCGCCTCGCCCGCCCGACCCCGCTGGCCTCCAACGCGCACGTCCTGCAGATCCAGGGCCTCGCCGTCGCCGAGGAGGTGCGCGGGCGGGGACTGGGGCGCGCGCTGATCCGGGCCGCGGCCGAGGCGGCGCGCGGCCGCGGCGCACGGCGCCTCACCCTGCGCGTGCTCGGGCACAACGCCCCGGCCCGCGCGCTGTACGAGGCCGAGGGGTTCGCCGTCGAGGGGGTGCAGCCGGAGGAGTTCCTCCTCGACGGCGCCTACGTCGACGACGTGCTCATGGGCCGGCGCCTGTGACCGTCAGGAGCTGACCAGCTGGCCCGTGTCCACGGGCGCCGTCGCCGTGGCCGAGCGGTGGGCGTCGCCCGCCAACTCGTCCGCCGTCAGCACATATCCCGTCTCGCCGTCCGAGGTGGAGCGCGCGAAGACCATCCCGAACACCTTGCCGGTCGTGGTCAGCAGCGGGCCGCCGGAGTTGCCCGGACGGACCGTGGAGCGGATCGCGTAGATGTCCCGGGTGACCGCGCCGTTGTTGTAGATGTTCTGCCCGGTCGCCTCCACGCGGCTCGCCACCGTCGCCGCCTGCAGGTTCAGGCCGCCGTCCTGCGGATAGCCCGCGACCACCGCCGCGTCCCCGCGCGCCGCGCTCGTGTCGAAGTGCAGCACCGGGGCGTGCAGTCCGGGCACATACAGCACCGCCACGTCCCGGTCCGCGTCGAAGAGCACCACCCGGGCCTCGTACGACCGCCCGACGCCGCCCACCCGCACGCTCGGGTGGTCGATGCCCGCCACCACGTGGGCGTTGGTCATCACGCGCTGGGCGGCGTAGACGAAACCGCTGCCCTCGCGGCCCTCGTTGCCCGAGACGCCCTCGATCTTGACCGTGCTCAGCTTCGCGGCGCTGGTCGCGGCCGGTGTCACGCTGTCGCCGGAGGGGCGGGCCACCCGGGCCGTGGACTCGTTCTCGAACGGGTTGAAGACCTGGGGGAAGCCCGCCTCGGTCAGCGCCGACGTGGCCCGCGAGAACCACGCGGGCGTCGTGTCCGGCATCGCCCGCTGCACGGCGCCCAGCAGCGTCGAGTTCCGTATCTGCGAGGCCAGCGTCTGTGACGGGGCCGCGCCGAGCACGCTCGCCGCCACCCAGGCCACGATCAGCACCGCGACCGCGTTCGCCGCCGCGCCCCCCGCCCCGTCCAGCACCCGCAGCGGGCCCCGGTCCAGCTCCCCACGCAGCCGGAGCGCCAGCCGGCCCGCCAGCTCATGCCCCACCAGCGCCGGCACCAGCACCGTCACCACCGCGAGCACCGTCGCCTGCACCGTACCCCGCTCCACCAGGCCGGTGATCCAGGGCAGCACCCACACGCCGACGACGGCGCCGCCCACGAAACCGGCCAGCGAGACACAGCCCGCCACCAGCCCGCGCCGGTACCCGGACGCCGCGTAGACGATGACCACCAGTGCAAGCACCAGGTCGAGCAGGTCCACGGAGCCGCCTTTCTCTAGGACCCCTCAGTACGGACGGGACGGGCCCGGTGATCAGTCACCCTCTCGGGGGCCGATCACCCGAACGCGAACCGGCCACGTATGTGTGTACCCCCAGAAACGTCCCGGACCGGGACGATGGTTCCGCCAGGTGGCACAGCGCACATCGCGGGCACGGGCCGGCGGTCCGAGAGTGGCACCATGCACGACCTCCGAAGAACACTGGAGACGCCCCCGGCCGCGCAGACGCCGGGGAGCCAGGAGACGCCCGGGACCACCGAGACGCGGGGGACCCCGGAGACAACGCAGACACCGGGGGGTCCGGCTACCCCCGGGACTTCCCGGCCGGCGGGGAGCCCGGAGATATCCGGGACACCGCAGACGCCAGGCAGCGCGGAGCCCCCCGGCGCCACGGGGATGTCCGAGCCGGCGAAGGCAGCGAAGCCGGCGGAGACACCGGACCCGCCGGATCTGCCGGACCCGCCGGACCCGCCGGACCTGCCGGGTGCCCCGCGGCCGCCCGAGAGACCGGGGCCGCCGGGCAAGCGGCGCCGGGGCGTCCGGCGAATACCCACCCCCTTGTCGGTGCTGCTCGGCTGTCTGCCCGGTCTGGCGGCCGTCCTCACCCTCGCCCTTTGCGCCGGCGGCGTCGAGCGCCCCGCTGAGGCCCGCTCCGACCGCCCCGCCCGCACCCCGGTGGCCCACCGCGCCGCCCGACCGCACATCGTGCCCCGCTCGGTCTGGCTGGGCACCGCCGGGCGCACCCAGCCGCCCCCGCGCTACGACGACAAGGTCGTCGCCGTCTTCCTCCACCACACCGACTCGCCGAGCGCGTACAACTGCGCCGACGCGCCGGAGATCATCCGGCGTCTGTACGCCGGCCAGACCGGCGCCCGGAACTGGGACGACATCGGCTACAACTTCATCGTCGACCGCTGCGGCACCATCTACGAAGGCCGCGCCGGAGGTGCCGACCGGCCCGTCACCGGCGCCCACACCCAGGGCTTCAACCACCGCACCGCCGGCATCGCCGCCCTCGGCACCTTCACCGCCGGCGTCCCCGTGCCCCGCGCCATGACCGACGCGATCGCCGCCCTGGCCGCCTGGAAACTGGGCCTCGCCGACATCGACCCGCGCGCGAGCGTCCGCCTGGTCTCCAGCAACAGCCTCAGCCGGTACAAGGCCGGCACCCCCGTCACCCTGCCCGTCCTGGCCGGCCACAACGCCGGGTTCATGACGAGCTGTCCCGGCGCCGCGCTCACCGCCCGCCTCCCCGAGATAAGGGAGCAGGCCGCCCGCCTCCAGGGCCGGATCACCCCGACCACCCTCACACCGCACACAGGGACCCCTTAGATGCCACGCAGCCCGCTCCGAGAACCGCGCCCTACGGTCATGAACGAAACAAGCCGGCTGGAGGTGGGAATCATGGACAGCAGCCGCACGCGTGCCGGGTCCACGGACCGGGCGACCGAGCGGGAGCACGGGACGCGGACCGCGCGGGGGCCCTGGGCGGTGCTCTGCGCGGCCGTGACCGTCGTCCTCGGCCCGGCCGCGGCCACCGCGTCCGCCCTCGACCAGGCCAACGCCGCCCCGCTCCGCCACGCGGCACGGGCCGACCGGCCCCAGGTCGACCAGCCCCGGGCCGACCTGCCGGGCGACAGCACCCGCGGGCGCACGGCAGCCGGCTGAGCCGTGTGGGGCTACTCCCGGAAGCGGTCCCACAGCCGGGGAAACCGTTCGGCGAGCGCCCGCTCGTTCTCGAAGTCCACGGGGGTGCCCTCCGGCTCGGCGGGCGCCGGGGCGATGCCCAGATCGGGCGCGACGGTGCCGGTCAGCTGTTCATAGGCCTCGTCCGCGGCATAGCCCAGCTCCTCGCCGTCGCCGTCGATCTCCTCGTCGAACTCGCCCAGCAGCTCCGCCAGCGAGTCCGGATCGTGCACGGCGCCCTCGTAGACCTCCCGGCCCTGGCCGATCAGCCAGCACCGGAAGAAGTCGAACGCGTCGTCGCTGGCACCGTCCAGCAGCACCCAGGCGGCGCCCCACAGGTCCCAGCGGTACGCGCGGTTGTAGCGGGCCTCGAAGTGACGGGCGAAGTCCAGGACCAGGTCGGGGTCCAACTGGAGCAGCCGGTCCACGAGCACGTCGGCCTGTTCCTCGGGGTCACCCCCGGCGGTCTCGCGGGTGGCGTCGATCAGCTCCCAGAACTCCGTCTCGTCCATCACGGCACCAGCATCGGGCCTCCACCGGTGGGACGCACGCGGAGTACGCCGGAGTACGGGCGGATCGTTATCCGGCGTCGGTACGGCCTTGCGGGCGCGGACCGCCGTACAGCGCGGCCAGCCGGGCCGCGTCCCGCGCGAACCGCTCCCGCAGGCTCTGCGGGGCCAGCACCTCCGCCTCCGCCCCGAGCGCCGTCAGCTGCGCGTGCGCGACCTCCTCGGACTCCACCGGCAGCGTCACCGTCACCCAGCCCGCCGCGTCCGGCTCGCCCACCGCGCCGACCGCCTCGCGAGCCGACAGCGGATCGACGGCGTACCGAAGCCCGCGCACGCCCTCCGGGGACAGCCGTACGACGACCTCGGCGCGCAGGATCGAGCGCGCGAACCGCTCGGCCTGCTCGGCCCAGTAGCCGGGGAGATCGAAGTCCGGATCACGGGCGAACCGTTCCTCCAGCGGCTCCACGGCGCTGAACCGGTCGATCCGGTAGGTCCGGTACGTCGACGAGGAGCCGCCGTCCGCCACCCGCGCGCAGAGATACCAGGCGCCCGCCTTCAGCACCAGCCCGTACGGCTCCAGCAACCGCTCGACCTCGTCCGCACTCCGCCGGTACCGGGCGGTCAGCCGGCGGTCGTCCCACACGGCCTCCGCGACCACCGGCAGCAGCGCGGGCGTCTCCGGCTCCCGGAACCAGGCCGGCGCGTCCAGGTGGAACCGCTGGGCGGCGCTGTCCGGGGCATCGCGGAGGGACGGCGACAGCGCCGCGGAAACCTTCAGCCGGGCGGCACAGTGGGCATCCTCCAGGCCCATCTCCCGCAGCGCCCCCGGCACCCCGCTCAGGAACAGCGCCTCCGCCTCGCTCCTGGCCAGCCCCGTCAGCCGCGTCCGGTACCCGCCGATCAGCCGGTACCCGCCGGCCCGCCCCCGGTCCGCGTACACCGGCACCCCCGCCTCCGACAGCGCCTGCGCGTCCCGGGTGACCGTCCGCTCCGACACCTCCAGCTCCCGCGCGAGTTCGGCGGCGGTCATCGACGGCCGGGACTGCAGCAGGAGCACCATCTTGATGAGACGGGCCGCACGCATGGCGTCAGCCTGCCACGAAGCCCGCCGCCCCGGCGCGGGTCTCCTACGCTTGAGGCCCATGGGGAGCGGGGGAAGGGGCGGGGCATGCGGGGGGAGATCCTCGACGGCCGGTACGAACTGGTCGAACGGCTGGGCCGGGGCGGCATGGGGCAGGTGTGGGCCGCGAGGGACGCGCGGATGCACCGTGACGTCGCGGTCAAGCTCGTCACCGCGCTGCCGCGGATGGGGGAGCACGAGACCTTCCTGCGGTTCCGCCGCGAGATCAGGTCGGCGGCGCGGCTGCCCGGCCGGTACACGGTCATCGCCCATGACTGCGGCGAGGCCGTCCTCGACGGCGAACGCGTGCTCTACATGGTGATGGAGCGCCTGACCGGGCGGACCCTGTACGACGCGGTCCTGCAGGAACGTCCGTCCTGGCAGCGGGCCGTGGCCTGGGCCCGGCAGGTCGCCGCCGCCCTCGACGCCGCGCACCGGCAGGGCATCGTGCACCGGGACATCAAGCCGGAGAACGTCATGTTCGACGCGGACGGCAACCTGAAGGTGCTGGACTTCGGCATCGCCAAGTTCCTCGGCGACACCGTCCTCGTCAACGGGCTCACCGGCACGGGCGTCGCCATCGGCAGCCTGCTCTACATGTCGCCGGAGCAGGCGCGCGGCGAACGCGCCGTGGACCACCGCACCGACCTGTACTCCTTCGGCTGCCTGCTCCACTTCATGCTCACCGGCCGGCCCCCGCTCGTGGCCGACAACGCGTACGCGCAGATGCGTCTGCTCTTCGAGGGCCGGATCGAGCCGGCGCGCGGGTTGAACCCCGCCATCCCGCCCGAGCTGGACACACTCGTCCTCGGTCTGCTGGCCCGCACCCCCGAGGAGCGTCCCGCCACGGCCCGCGACGTCCTCGACGCGCTGAGCGCCGTCGACGCCGGGACGGCAGCCGCGCCGGGGCGGGCCGACGCCGAGGCGGAGGCCGCAGCGCTGCGCGAAGCCGCCCTCGAAGACGCCCGGGAACTGCGCGAGGAGGCCCGGCGCGCGGCCGAGCAGTACCGCGAACGGGCGGAGGCGGCGGCCCAGCAGGTGCGCGCCGACGCGGAGGCCTACGGCGCGGAGTGCCGGACGCGGGCCGAGCGCGAGGGCGCGCGGATCGTCGGGAAGGCGAAGGCCGACGCCGCCGGGCTGCTGGCCGAGGCGCGGGAAGAGGCCCACCGGGCCCTCTCGAACGACGCGCTGGGCGGACTGCGGCGCACGGTGGCCGCGATCCTGGCGGAGAGCAAGTTCACCCCGGTCGGCGGGCTGGTCGAACAGCGCGCCACGATCCTGCGGGAGCTGACCGAACTGCAGACCGCGCTGGCCCGAGTGGATCGGCCCTCGCAGGAGCCTCGGTCCCTCGGTGAGGGGTGACGGAAACGCCGCCGCGGCGGACCGAGAAGGTCACCCTCCTCCGCCCGCCGCGACGGCCTGAGTCGGGCGCTTACAGCCCGTACTTCTCCCGGGCCTCCTTGACCGCGGTCGCCTTCACCTCGCCGCGCCTGGCGAGCTGGGCCAGCGCCGCGACGACGATCGACGGGGCGTCGACCCCGAAGTGGCGACGGGCGGCCTCACGGGTGTCCGACAGACCGAAGCCGTCGGCGCCCAGCGAGGACCAGTCCTGCTCGACCCACTGCGCGATCTGGTCCGGGACCTGGCGCATGTAGTCGGAGACGGCCAGCACCGGGCCCTCGGCGCCCTGCAGCGCCTGGCGGACGTACGGCACCCGCTCCTCGCCGCGCAGGAGCGCGGCGTCCGCCTCCATCGCGTCGCGGCGCAGCTCGGACCAGGAGGTCGCCGACCAGACGTCGGCCGCGACACCCCACTCCTCGGCCAGCAGCCTCTGCGCCTCGACGGCCCAGTGGATCGCCGTACCGGAGCCGAGCAGCTGGATGCGCGGGGCGTTGGCGGCCGGGGACAGCCCCGCCGACTCCGCCGTGTTGAAGCGGTACAGGCCCTTGACGATGCCCTCGTCGATGCCGAGGCCCTGCGGCTTGGCGGGCTGCGGAAGCGGCTCGTTGTAGACCGTCAGGTAGTAGAAGACGTTCTGGTCCTCGCCCGGCTTGGCCTCGCCGTACATCCGGCGCAGACCCTCACGCACGATCACCGCGATCTCGTAGGCGAAAGCGGGGTCGTACGTCAGCGCCGCCGGGTTGGTCGCGGCGATGACCGGGGAGTGGCCGTCGGCGTGCTGCAGGCCCTCACCCGTCAGGGTCGTACGGCCGGCCGTCGCGCCGACGAGGAAGCCGCGGCCGAGCTGGTCGCCGAGCTGCCACATCTGGTCGGCGGTGCGCTGCCAGCCGAACATCGAGTAGAAGATGTAGAACGGGATCATCGCCTCGCCGTGCGTGGCGTACGCGGTGGACGCGGCGATGAAGTCGGCCATCGAACCGGCCTCGGTGATCCCCTCGTTGAGGATCTGGCCGTTCTTGGCCTCCTTGTAGTACATCAGCTGGTCGCGGTCGACCGGCTCGTACGTCTGGCCCTTGGGGGAGTAGATCCCGAGCGACGGGAACAGCGACTCCATGCCGAAGGTGCGCGCCTCGTCGGGGACGATCGGCACCCAGCGCCGGCCCGTCTCCTTGTCGCGGACCAGGTCCTTGACCAGGCGGACGAAGGCCATGGTGGTGGCCACGTTCTGCGAGCCGGAGCCCTTGTCGAAGGAGGCGAACGCCTTCTCGGCCGGGGCCGGCAGCGGGGCCAGCGCGTGCGTGCGGCGGGCCGGGGCGGGGCCGCCGAGGGCCGCGCGGCGCTCTTGGAGGTAGCGGACCTCGGGGGAGTCGGCGCCCGGGTGGCCGTAGGGGACCACGCCGTCGACGAAGTCACTGTCCTTGATCGGCAGGCCGAGCAGGTCGCGCATCGTCTTGAACTCGTCCACCGTCAGCTTCTTCATCTGGTGGTTGGCGTTCTTCGACGCGAAGCCCTCGCCCAGGGTGTGGCCCTTGACCGTCTGGGCCAGGATCACGGTCGGCGCGCCCTTGTGCTCGACGGCGGCCTTGTACGCGGCGTAGACCTTGCGGGCCTCGTGACCACCGCGCGAGAGGTGGAAGCACTCGAGGATCTTGTCGTCGCTCAGCAGCTTCGCCATCTCGGCGAGCGCCGGGTCCTTGCCGAAGAAGTCCTCGCGGATGTAGGCGGCGCCACGGGTCTGGTACGTCTGGATCTGCGCGTCCGGTACCTCGCGCAGCCGGCGTACCAGCGCGCCGGTGGTGTCGAGCTGGAACAGCTCGTCCCAGGCCGTGCCCCACAGCGTCTTGACGACGTTCCAGCCGGCGCCGCGGAACTGGGCCTCCAGCTCCTGCACGATCTTGAAGTTGGCGCGGACCGGGCCGTCCAGGCGCTGCAGGTTGCAGTTGATGACGAAGGTGAGGTTGTCCAACTCCTCACGGGCGGCGAGGGCGAGGGCCGCGGTCGACTCCGGCTCGTCCATCTCGCCGTCGCCGAGGAAGGCCCAGACGTGGGACGCCGAGACGTCCTTGATGCCGCGGTTGGTGAGGTAGCGGTTGAAGCGCGCCTGGTAGATCGCGGAGAGCGGGCCGAGGCCCATCGACACCGTCGGGAACTCCCACAGCCAGGGCAGGCGGCGCGGGTGCGGGTACGACGGCAGACCGTTGCCGCCGGCCTCCTGGCGGAAGTTGTCCAGGTGCGCCTCGTTCAGGCGGCCGTCGAGGAAGGCGCGGGCGTAGATGCCGGGGGAGGCGTGGCCCTGGATGTACAGCTGGTCGCCGGACCCGTCGCCCTCCTTGCCCTTGAAGAAGTGGTTGAAGCCGGTCTCGTACAGCCAGGCCGCGGAGGCGAAGGTGGCGATGTGGCCGCCTACGCCGTGCTTCGAGCCACGGGTCACCATCGCGGCCGCGTTCCAGCGGTTCCACGCGGTGATGCGGGCCTCCATCTCCGGGTCACCGGGCAGACCCGGCTCGGCGGAGGTGGGGATGGTGTTGACGTAGTCCGTCTCGAGGAGCTTCGGCAGCGCGATGCCGCCCGCCTCGGCGCGCTCCAGCGTGCGGCGCATCAGGTACGCGGCGCGGTGCGGCCCGGCCTCCCTGGCGACGGCGTCGAGGGAGGCCTGCCATTCGGCGGTCTCCTCCGGGTCGCGGTCGGGGAGCTGGTCGAGCGCGCTCGGCTGGATGGCGTTGGGGTCGGTCATGTCGCCGCCTTCCTCAGTCGAAGGGGGTTCCCTCATCGGTAAGGGTTCGGGGGTGCCCTAGGTCTTTGGCAGGACAGGGCGAGGACTTCGGTGGAAGTCCGTCGGCGACTGTAACTCGTTGATCGATGATCGATCAAAGGGTTCAGGGGGAAAAAGTCTCGATTCCGAGAAAGTAGGCACCCGGTGCCTTCGTGGATGGCACCCGGTGACGCGAGGTCGCCTTGTTTTCGCAGGTGAGGCGGCGTTTGAGCGAGGGCGTGCTCGGCTGCATCAGGGCCGGGGAGCGCATCCCAGAACGTGCGCCTTCACCAGCTCCGCGATCCGCGGATCCCGCCGCTTGAAGGCCTGTACCAACTCCTCGTGCTCCTCCGCGTACGACTGCTGGACCGTGCCCAGCCAGCGGATGGACAGCGCCGTGAAGACCTCGATGCCCAGACCCTCCCAGGTGTGCAGCAGCACCGAGTTGCGCGCGGCACGCACGAGTTCGCGGTGGAAGCCGACCGTGTGACGGACCTGGGCGGTGCCGTCGGCCTCGCGGTCGGCCTCGTACAGGGCCAGGACGTGCGGCTCCAGGGCCGAGCAGTCCTCGGCGAGGCGGTCGGCGGCCAGCTCCGCCGCGATGGCTTCCAGCCCGGCCCGGACCGGGTAGCTCTCCTCCAGGTCGGCAGCGGTCAGATTCCGTACCCGGACGCCCTTGTTCGGCGCGGACTCGATCAGCCGCAGCGACTCCAGCTCGCGCAGCGCCTCGCGCACCGGGGTCTGGCTGACCTCCAGCTCGGTGGCGATCCGTCGCTCCACGATCCGCTCGCCCGGCTGCCAGCGCCCGCTGACGATTCCCTCCACGATGTGCTCGCGGATCTGGTCGCGCAGCGAGTGGACGACGGGCGCGGTCATTGAGGGCTCCTTAGGGAGGGCTGACGTTTAGACAATACGGGGGGTTCGCTCCGCGGGTAGGGCGTGTGGGGTGCTTTCCTGCAGGTGAGAGAAGGCTTACACGGCGTCCGTGGGGGCAAACACGCCCAACGGTCGGTTCCGTCCCTTGTGGGGCGTGCGCGGCTCGTCGGTGGTATCTCGCGCCCACGCGGCGGAGCCGCCCAGGGACACCGCCCCCAAACGTCGGTGCCCTTGCCCGCGACTTCCAGGCAAGGGCACCGAAGGTGTCGGAGTGACGGCGATTACAGGCCCAGCTCGACCTCGAACTCGCCCGCCTCCAGGATCGCCTTGACCGCCGTCAGGTAACGGGCCGCGTCGGCGCCGTCGACCAGGCGGTGGTCGTAGGAGAGGGTCAGGTAGGTCATGTCGCGGACGCCGATGACCGTGCCCTCCTCGGTCTCGATGACGGCCGGACGCTTGACCGTGGCACCGATGCCGAGGATCGCGACCTGACCCGGCGGCACGATGATCGTGTCGAACAGCGCGCCGCGCGAGCCGGTGTTGGAGATGGTGAAGGTCGCGCCGGACAGCTCGTCCGGGGTGATCTTGTTGGCGCGGACCTTGCCGGCCAGCTCCGCCGTGGCCTTGGCGATGCCCGCGATGTTGAGGTCGCCGGCGTGCTTGATGACCGGGGTCATCAGGCCCTTCTCGGAGTCCACCGCGATACCGATGTTCTCGGAGTCGAAGTAGGTGATCGTGCCCTCGGCCTCGTTGATCTTGGCGTTGATGACCGGGTGGGCCTTCAGCGCCTGGGCCGCCGCCTTCACGAAGAACGGCATCGGGGAGAGCTTGACGCCCTCGCGCGCGGCGAAGGAGTCCTTGGCCTGGGCGCGCAGGCGCATCAGGCGGGTGACGTCCACCTCGACGACCGACGACAGCTGTGCCTGCTCGTGCAGCGCCTTGACCATGTTGTCGCCGATGACCTTGCGGATCCGCGGCATCTTGACGGTCTGGCCACGCAGCGGGGAGACCTCCAGCGCCGGGGCCTTCTTCGCGGCGGCTGCGGCCGGGGCGGCGGCCGGGGCCGGAGCGGCGGCGGCCTTCGCGGCCTCGGCGGCGGCGATGACGTCCTGCTTGCGGATACGGCCGCCGACGCCGGTGCCCTTGACGGTGGCCAGGTCGACGCCGTTCTCGGCGGCGAGCTTGCGCACCAGCGGGGTGACGTACGCACCCTCGTCGGTCGCCTGGGTGGCGGTCGGGTGGGTGGGCGCGGTCGCCGGGGTGACCGGGGCCGGAGCCGGAGCCGGGGCGGGCGCCGGAGCCGCGGGCTGGGCCGGGGCCGGGGCGGCAGCGACGGGCGCGGCCGGAGCGGCGGGCGCCGGAGCCGGGGCAGCGGGCGCGGCCGGGGCCGCCGGAGCCGGGGCCGCCGGGGCAGCGGCGGCGGGGGCCGGAGCCGGGGCGGCCGGAGCCGGAGCGGCGGCCGGGGCGGCACCCGGGGCGCCGATGACGGCGAGCTTGGCGCCGACCTCGGCGGTCTCGTCCTCGCCGACCACGATCTCGAGCAGCACGCCGGAGGCGGGCGCCGGGATCTCGGTGTCGACCTTGTCCGTGGAGACCTCGAGCAGCGGCTCGTCGGCCTCGACGGAGTCACCGACCGACTTCAGCCAGCGGGTGACGGTGCCCTCGGTGACGGACTCACCGAGCGCGGGCAGGACCACGTCGGTGCCCTGGGCGCCACCGGCCGGGGCGGCCGGAGCGGCGGCGGGGGCCGGAGCCGCGGGGGCCTCGGCGACCGGGGCCGGGGCGGGCTCGGCGGCCGGAGCCGGAGCCTCGGCGGCGGGGGCCGGCGCGGCCGCGGGGGCGCCGCTGCCGTCGTCGATGACGGCCAGCTCGGCGCCGACCTCTACGGTCTCGTCCTCGGCGACCTTGATGGAGGCCAGCACGCCGGAGGCGGGCGAGGGGATCTCGGTGTCGACCTTGTCGGTCGACACCTCGAGCAGCGGCTCGTCGGCCTCGACTCGCTCGCCCTCGGCCTTCAGCCAGCGGGTGACAGTGCCCTCGGTGACGCTCTCACCGAGCGCCGGAAGGGTTACGGAAACCGCCATGGTTTCGGTTGCTCCTAACGAATTGCGGAAGTCTGTGTCGTCGCGCCCGTTGACCGAAGGCTCAGTCGTGGGAGTGCAGCGGCTTGCCCGCCAGGGCCAGGTGGGCCTCGCCGAGCGCCTCGTTCTGCGTCGGGTGGGCGTGGATGAGCTGGGCCACCTCGGCCGGCAGCGCCTCCCAGTTGTAGATCAGCTGGGCCTCGCCGACCTGCTCGCCCATGCGGTCGCCGACCATGTGGACGCCGACGACGGCGCCGTCCTTGACCTGGACGAGCTTGATCTCGCCCGCGGTCTTCAGGATCTTGCTCTTTCCGTTGCCCGCCAGGTTGTACTTCAGAGCGACGACCTTGTCCGCACCGTAGATCTCCTTGGCCTTGGCCTCGGAGATGCCGACGGAGGCGACCTCCGGGTGGCAGTAGGTCACCCGCGGGACACCGTCGTAGTCGATCGGAACGACCTTCAGGCCGGCCAGACGCTCCGCCACCAGGATGCCCTCGGCGAAGCCGACGTGCGCGAGCTGGAGCGTCGGGACCAGGTCACCGACGGCGGAGATGGTCGGGACGTTGGTCCGCATGTACTCGTCGACGAGGACGTAACCGCGGTCCATGGCGACCCCGGCCTCCTCGTAGCCCAGGCCCTGCGAGACCGGGCCACGGCCGACGGCGACGAGGAGGACCTCTGCCTCGAACTCCTTGCCGTCCGCCAGGGTGACCTTCACGCCGTCCTGGGTGTACTCGGCCTTCTGGAAGAAGGTGCCGAGGTTGAACTTGATGCCGCGCTTGCGGAACGCGCGCTCAAGAAGCTTCGAAGAGTTCTCGTCCTCGACCGGGACGAGGTGCTTCAGGCCCTCGATGATCGTGACGTCCGAGCCGAAGGACTTCCACGCCGAGGCGAACTCGACACCGATGACACCGCCGCCGAGGATGATCGCGGACTTCGGCACGCGGTCCAGGACGAGGGCGTGGTCGGAGGAGATGATGCGGTTGCCGTCGATCTCCAGGCCCGGCAGCGACTTCGGCACCGAGCCGGTCGCCAGCAGGACGTGGCGGCCCTGGATGCGCTGACCGTTGACATCGACCGAGGTGGGGGAGGACAGCCGGCCCTCACCCTCGATGTACGTCACCTTCCGGGACGCGATGAGACCCTGCAGACCCTTGTACAGGCCCGAGATCACGTCGTCCTTGTACTTGTGGACGGCCGGGACGTCGATGCCCTCGAAGGTCGCCTTGACGCCGAACTGCTCGCTCTCGCGGGCCTGGTCGGCGATCTCGCCCGCGTGAAGCAGGGCCTTGGTGGGGATGCAACCCCGGTGCAGGCAGGTGCCGCCGACCTTGTCCTTCTCGATCAGGGCGACGTCCAGGCCCAGCTGCGCTCCGCGCAGGGCCGCGGCGTAACCACCGCTACCACCGCCGAGGATCACTAGGTCGAAAACGGTGCTGGCGTCGTTCGCCACGTCACGTCCTCCATGCATGTGCGCCGTACGCCGGTCTCCGATGACCGGCAGGCGGCTGGTGTCCGGCCGCTTGATGCTTCGGCCCTAAGGTGGGGGCCCTGTCCTGCCGGGCTCCATCTTTGCACTTGTTCGAGGCGGACGAGACGCCGGGCTGGAGTGTGAGACACCCCACGTACAAGCGCCCGAACGGGCGCGGGGCCGTGTCGACGTGCGGCTCCGCCGCGTGAGTGCGACCGGCCCTCCGGGGTTCACCTGCCGGGAAGGCCGGCCGCAGCCGACCTGAAGGGGCGCGGGGAACCGTGCGAACAGCCCCCACGCCCCTGCGGTCGCCGCACTACGGAGCGGCCCGGCCTCTCAGGCGGATCAGCCCAGGTCCCCCGCGGCCGTCAGCTCGGCGAGCCGCACCAGGGTGCGTACCGCGGAACCCGTACCACCCTTCGGCGTGTACCCGAACGGGCCACCCTCGTTGAACGCCGGACCCGCGATGTCCAGGTGCGCCCAGGTGATCCCCTCGCCCACGAACTCGCGCAGGAAGAGCCCGGCGACGAGACCGCCGCCCATCCGCTCACCCATGTTCGCGATGTCGGCGACCTGGGAGTCCATGCCCTTGCGCAGGTGCTCCGGCAGCGGCATCGGCCACGCCGGCTCGCCGACCTCCTCCGCCGCCTCGTACACCGCGGAGCGGAACGCGTCGTCGTTCGCCATGACGCCGAACGTCCGGCTGCCCAGCGCCAGCATCATCGCGCCGGTGAGGGTCGCGACGTCCACGATCGCGTCCGGCTTCTCCTGCGAGGCCGCCCACAGCGCGTCGGCGAGCACCAGCCGGCCCTCGGCGTCGGTGTTGAGCACCTCCACCGTCTTGCCGCTGTACATGCGCAGCACGTCACCCGGGCGCACGGCGGAGCCGGACGGCATGTTCTCGGCCAGCGCCAGCCAGCCGGTGACGTTGACCTCCAGGCCGAGCCGCGCGGCGGCGACGACGGCGGCGAACACGGCGGCGGCACCGCTCATGTCGCACTTCATCGTCTCGTTGTGCCCGGCCGGCTTCAGCGAGATGCCGCCCGAGTCGTAGGTGATGCCCTTGCCGACCAGGGCGAGGTGCTTCTCGGCCTTCGGGTGGCTGTACGACAGCTTCACCAGGCGCGGGGTGGCCGCCGAGCCGCCGCCGACGCCGAGGATGCCGCCGTAGCCGCCCTTGGTCAGGGCCTTGTCGTCGAGCACCTGCGCCTTGATGCCGTGCTCCTTGGCCGCCGTCTGCGCGATGCCGGCGAAGATGGCCGGGGTGAGGTCGTTCGGCGGCATGTTGATCAGGTCGCGGGCGCGGTTCAGCTCCTCGGTGACCGCGACGGCGCGGGCGACGGCACCCTTGTGGGCGGCGTCGCGCGGCTTGCCGCCGAGCAGCGCGGCCTCGGCCAGCGGCGCCTTCCCGTTCTTGGCCTTCGGGTCCTTGCCGTTCTCCTTGTACACGTCGAAGGAGTACGCGCCGAGCAGGATGCCCTCGCCGATCGCGCCGAGCGCGCCGGGGCTGTCGACCGGCAGCGCGAACGCGGCCTTCTTGGAGCCGGCGAGCGCACGCGCGGCCACGCCGGCGGCCCTGCGCAGCGCCTCGGCGTCGTAGCCGGCGTCCTCGCTCTTGGCGTCCGGCTCCGCGCCCAGGCCGACCGCCACGACGAGCGGGGCCTTGAAGCCGGCGGGCGCGGGCAGCTTGGTGAGCTCGCCCTCGGCACCCGAGGCGCCGAGGGTCTCCAGGACGCCGGCCAGCTTGCCGTCGTACGCCTTGTCCACGGCCTCGGCGCCCGGCGCTACGACGGGGCCCTTGGTGCCCTTGGCGACACCGATCACGATCGCGTCGGCCCGCAGGCCGGGCGCCGCTGCGGTGCTGAGAGTCAGAGCAGTCACGGTGGTGAAATCTCGCTTCCGATGTGAAGTTGCTGTGGCCGAAATGGGGTGGGTCGACCGGGCCCGAGAGCCGACCCTAGGTCCATGCCTGGGCGCAGGTGGCAACCGGGGCCTTCACCCTGTCGGCGAACACCCGGGACGAGACTACGCGCGTGTGCGCGTTCGCTCATTCCTGCGGGTGTTCACCTGTGCGTGGCGTCGTGGCCATTTCCGCCTCCCGGGCGCCGGTGAACGAGCCATAGTCGCCGCGTTCCGGCGGGCCGTCCGTCCGCCGGCCTGTGGGGGAGGAACCGGTTCAGGACGCACCGTGCGCACCGCTGGAGAGCGGCCACCGATCCACGCGTCGACCTCAGGGTCCTGGTCGTCGACGACGGCGCCGGACCGGTCGGCGCGAGCCCGGCCGACGAGACGGCCCTGGAGTCGTACGAGAAGAAGTACGGCGTTCCCCGGTGGACGCGTTCACCTGGGCGCACCCGGAGGTGGGCCTCGACTGCACGGACGGCGTGGCGACGCCGGCCCCCTCGACGGCCGTACGGCCACCGTCACGTCGGCCGGGCGGGCGCGCCCCTTCGGCCATCTGCGGGGTGCCTTCTCCTTCGAGGCCGATTCCCCTCCCGTGGACGAGAGTTAAGGCTTCGTCGCGCACCCCCGCACCGGCTTCACCCCGTACGTCGACATCCCCGTCCCCGGCGGCACCGGCAGCCTGCTCGGCGAGTACGCCCACGACGTCGCGCTCGTCGTGTACGCGGCGGCCGCCTCGGGCCAGTCCGCGCTGGGGTGCGGCCTGCCCGGAAGGGTAACGGCCCACCGATGAGCACCCTGTTGGTCCCCTACTACGAGCACCCGTCCGTCCGCCCCGCCGCATGGGCGGCGATCCGCCCCGCGAGCGGTCCCGGCGCCCCCCCCCGACGCCGACTTCGCCGAGACCGCCGCCCGGCTGCGCGGGGCGAGCGTCACCCCGCTCGGCTACGTCGACGCCGGATACGCCGGCAGGCCGTACGAGGACGTCGTGAGCGACCGACCCGGCACCGCACCTGGTACGGCACGCAGGGCGTCTTCCTGGACCAAGTGAGCACCGGAATCGAGGAGTTCGGGCCCTACGAACGGCTGGCCGCCGTCGCCCGCGCCCTCGGCCCGCTCGTACTGAACCACGGCACCGCGCCGCATCCCGCGTACGGGGCGCTCGCCGGCCTCCTCGTCACCTTCGAGGGGCCCTGGGCGACGTACCGCAGCCCGTGGGGCACCCTGCCCATCGGGCTGGACTCCGCCCGCTGGAAGGCACAGGTGCCGGCGAGCCGGTTGGCGAGGGAGCGGCGGCCGGCTGGCGCGTAACGGGCGCTCCCTCGTCCGGGGCAGGCGAAGAGCTCAGTGGTGGCCCAGCGACAGCGCGATCAGCGCCGCCGTCGCGGCCGTCTCCTCCAACGCGCCGAAGACGTCTCCCGTCACCCCGCCGAAGCGGCGTACACAGTGGCGCAGCAGGAGTTCGGCCACGGCCAGGGAGAGCGGTACGGCGACCGCCGCGCGCAGGGCGTCGTACGGACCCAGCGCCGACCCGCCCGCCGCCGCGGCCAGCGTGACCGCCGCCGTGACCGCCAGTGCGCCCGGTACCGGCACCACCCCGGCCACCGCCGCGCCCAGCCCCTCCGGGCGGGCGGCCGGAACCGCGGGGCGGGCGGCCAGGGTGAGGGACAGGCGGGCCGCGACCCCCGAGACGACGGCCGCCAGGGCGCCCCGGCCCCAGGACGCGCCGTACAGCTGCGCCAGCGCCGCGACCTGGGCCAGGACCACCAGGACCAGGGTGAGGACGCCGAAGGGGCCGATGTCCGACTGCTTCATGATCCGCAGCGCGTCCTCCGCGGGCTTGCCGCTGCCCAGGCCGTCGGCGGTGTCGGCGAGTCCGTCGAGGTGCAGACCCCGGGTCAGTGCGGCGGGCACGGCGACGGAGGCGACGGCGGCGAGCAGCGGGCCGGCGCCCAGGAGGAGCAGGAGCAGCCCGAGTCCGGCCGCGCAGACGCCCACGACCAGACCGGCGACCGGCGCCGCCAGCATGCCGTCGCGCGCCGCCGGGCGGTCCCAGCGGTGCACCCGGACGGGCAGCACGGTGAGGGTGCCGAAGGCGAAGCGGAGCCCGTCGAGGGGGGAGGACTTGAGCACCGGCGAAGGTTACCCCGCGGTCGCGGAGCCGCCCGCCGGGCCCAGGGATAAGGTGCGCATATGGGGCACTGGTGGGAACGGAACATCCTCGAACCGGGCAAGCTCCCGCTGCTGCTCGCCCTCGCCGCCTTCCTGCTCACGTTCGTGGTCACCAGGGTGATCACCCGGCTGATCCGGGCCGGCAGGGGCCCGTTCGGCAACGTCAAGGCGGGCGGGCTGCACATCCACCACGTCGTGCCCGGGGTCGTCCTCACCGTCGTAGGCGGCTTCGGCGCGGTCGCCAGCGACCGGCACGGCGCGGGCGGTGCCCTCGCCGCCGTGGTGTTCGGCATGGGCGCGGGGCTGGTCCTGGACGAGTTCGCGCTGATCCTGCACCTGGACGACGTCTACTGGAGCGAGGAGGGCCGCAAGAGCGTCGAGGTCGTCGTGCTCACCGCCGCGCTCGTCGGACTGCTGCTCGCCGGCTTCTCCCCGTTCGGCGTCAACGACCTGTCCGCGCAGGAACTCCAGGACCGTGGCGGTGCCCTCACCACGATCCTCGTGAACTTCCTCTGCGCGCTCGTCGCCCTGAGCAAGGGCAAGACGCGGGTCGCGGTCTTCGGCGCGGTGGTGCCGCTCGTCGCCCTGGTCGGTGCCGTCCGGCTGGCCCGCCCCGGCTCCCCGTGGGCCCGCCGCTTCTACGGCCGCCGCCCCCGCGCCCGCGCCAGGGCCGCCCTGCGCGCCTACCGCCACGACCGCCGCTGGGCCCTGCGCGCCCGCGCCCTTCAGGACTGGATCGGCGGCAGACCCGATCCGCGCCCGGCCCGGCTGCCCGACCGCCGCTGACCCTGCCGCACCCGGCGGCCGTACGCCCGCAACGGCCGGAACCCGTACCGGTGCCGCACCGCGACCAGCAGGCACAGCAGCCCCACCGCCATCAGCGCGGCCATATGCTCCTTGCCCGCCAGGTTTTCCTTGACCAGTACCTCGACGACCATCGCCAGGGTCACCGCGCCGGCCGTGAGGTAGGCGCCGTACCGCCAGCTCACGAACACCGCGAGCCCCACCACGGCCGCCGACGGACCGGTGTCCACCACCTGCGCGTCCGTCCACGGCAGTCCGAACGGGGCATGCGCGCCGAGCGAGATGCCGATGCGCGCGTACAGGGTCCCGGCGACCGTGGCGACGTACGCGATGACCAGCGTCCGCCACCAGCCGATGCAGATCTCCGCGATCCCGAACACCAGCAGGATCTGCGCCAGCGCGCCCCACACCGGCAGATCCAGCGCCGGGACGAACAGCGACAGGGGAGTGCGCAGCAGGGCCAGCCACAGGGGGTCCTCGGCCCGTACGGCGCCCACGTTCTGCACGAACTGATAGCCCCACGACCGGTTCTGCACGTACTGCAGAAGAGCCGTCAGGCACACCGCCGCGACCGTCATCGGCGCCGCCCGCAGGCGCCCCTTCAGCAGGGCCTCCCGGACGGTGACGTACAGCAGCCCCCACTCCTCACGGGCCGAGCGGGCGAGCGATCTCATCGGGCGTTCCTCACCGGTGCGTGTCCAGGTGCCTGCGGTGCAGCCACTTCGGCAGTCCCGGCGCCTCCAGGAAGCCCTCCGCGCGGGCCGAGGCGAGGCCGATGCGCAGCAGGTCCGCGCTCTTCTCGAAGAGCAGGAACCGCGGCTCCCAGATGGGCCGGTACTTGGCGTTGGCGCGGTACAGCGACTCGATCTGCCACCAACGGGAGAAGAAGCTGAGCAGCGACCGCCACAGCCTCAGCACCGGGCCGGCGCCGAGGCGTGCGCCACGTTCGAAGACCGAACGGAACATCGCGAAGTTCAGTGACACCTGGGTGATGTCGATCTCTCCGGCCCGGCGCAGCAGTTCGAGGACCATGAACTCCATCAGGCCGTTGTCCGAGTGCCGGTCCCGGCGCATGAGGTCCAGGGAAAGCCCGTGCGGTCCCCACGGCACGAACGACAGCAGCGCGCGCAGCCGGCCCTCGGCGTCCGTGCACTCCAGCATCACGCACCGCCCGTCCTCGGGGTCCCCGAGCCGGCCGAGCGCCATGCTGAAGCCGCGCTCGGTCGCGCCGTCCCGCCAGTCGTCCGCGCGCTCGACGAGATACGCCATCTCGTCCGCCGGGATGTCCTCGTGCCGCCGGATCCGCACCCGGTACCCGGCCCGCTTCACCCGGTTGTACGCCTGCCGGACCGTCCGCATCGCCCGGCCCTCCAGCGTGAAGTCGGCGACCTCCACGAGCGCCTCGTCGCCGAGCTCCAGGGCGTCGAGGCCGTGCCGGGCGTAGACGGTCCCCGCCTCCTCGCTCGCCCCCATCACCGCCGGGATCCACCCGTGTGCCCGTGCCTCCGCCAGCCACGGTGCGATCGCGCCCGGCCACGCCTCCGGATCCCCGAGCGGATCCCCGGAGGCCAGGCTCACGCCGCCGACCACCCGGTAGGCGACGGCCGCCTTCCGGGTGGGCGACCACACCACGCTCTTCTCCCGGCGCAGCGCGAAGTAGCCCAGCGAGTCCCGCTCACCGTGCCGCTCCAGCAGGGCCCGCAGCTGCTTCTCGTCGTCCTCGGTGAGCGGGTCGACGGCGCGCCGGGAGCGGAACGCGGCGTAGAACACGGCGAGGACGAGGGCCGTGCTGAGTACGTTGATCGCCACGTTGGCCCAGTTCGGCGGGGCGATCCCGGGGAAGCGGTTCTCGTCGGCGGCCACCGACACCAGGCGCAGGGTGCCGTAGTGCCAGCGCTCCAGGAAGGTCGAACGGGCCGCCTGCGGCGCCTGGTTGGTCACCGTCACCAGCAGCCCGGCCAGCAGGCTCGCGACCAGCCCGCCGCCGACGGCGACCGTCGCCGCGAGCCGGGGATTGGAGCGGTCGCCCTTGGCGTAGAACTCCCGACGGCCCGTCAGCAGCGCGCCGACGAACGCGGCCGTGACGCCCAGTGAGATCCAGTTCTGCGCGTACCGCCGGATCTCCGGGAACGCCATGGCGAGCGCGAACAGGGCGAGAAAGGCCCCGCTGAGCGCCAGGTTGAGGATCCAGGCCGCCCGCTTTCGGCGCCGCATGGTGATCGCCAGGAACGCCGTGAACACGCCCGAGGCGAAGCCGGCCGTCAGCAGGTACGGCGTGAAGAAGTCGTCCTGGTTGTGCCGGCGCACGTCCTGCCCGAGCGAGACCCAGACCGCGCTGAGGAAGTTGACGAAGGCGACGGTGCGCAGGTACCAGACAGCGAAGGCGGCGGCCCGCCGGGAGCCCCCGGTGGACAGCCGCCCCTCCTCACCCGGGCGCCCCGGCTCGGCTTGCGGCGGCGCGGCAATTCGGGCATCTCCCATGGGTCAGGATCATATGGGTGCCGCCCTGGCCAACCGTACCTTTCCGGTCTCTGTGGCGTGCGTACGCCTTTGCGGCCGGTCCGGCCGGGGAGCGCGTCCCGCCGCGACGGCGCCGAGCCGAGACGGCCGTCCGGCGCCTCCGTGCCCTCGAGGCGGTGGAGGAGGTGCCGAACCGGCCGAAACCCGACTACTCCACGGTCCCTTCCGGCTCTTTCCCGGTCTCCGGCTTCTCCGGCAACTCGGCGGCCAGCGCCGCCGCGGACCGGACCAGAGGCAGCGCGAGCAACGCACCCGCGCCCTCGCCGACCCGCACCCCCTGCTCCAGCAGCGGCTCCAGGGCCATCCGGTCCAGCGCCTTCGCCTGCCCCGGCTCCCCGCTGTCGTGCCCGGCCAGCCACCAGTCCGGCGCCCGGAAGGCGACCCGCTGCGCGACCAGCGCACACGCCGCGGCCACCACCCCGTCGAGAATCACCGGCAGCTTGCGCACCGCGCACTGCAGCAGGAACCCGGTCATCGCCGCGAGGTCCGCCCCGCCCACGGTCGCCAGCAGCTGCAACTGGTCCCCGAGCACCGGCCGCGCCCGCCTGAGCGCGTCCCGGATCGCGGCACACTTGCGCATCCACGCCAGGTCGTCGATCGCGAGCCCGCCCCGCCCGGTCACCACCGAAGCGTCGGTCCCGCACAGCGCGGCGATCAGCACCGCCGCGGCCGTGGTCCCGCCCACGCTGATGTCGCCGAGCACGACGAGGTCCGTACCGGAGTCGGCCTCCTCGTCGGCGACGGCGACGCCCGCGCGCAGCGCCGCCTCGGCCTCGTCCAGGGTGAGCGCGTCCTCGATGTCGATGCGGCCGCTGCCGCGCCGCACCCGGTGTCGTACGACGTCCTCCGGGAAGGCACCCGGATCGCAGTCCAGGGCCATGTCCACGACCCGTACGGGCACCTGAAGCCGGCGTGCGAGCACGGACACCGGCCTCGCGCCCTCCAGCACGGCCCGCACCAGCTGCTCCGCACCGCCCGCGGGACGCGCCGAGACGCCCAGCTCCGCGACGCCGTGGTCACCGGCGAAGAGGATCACCCGCGGCCGCTCCACGGTCCGTACCGGTACGGCGCCCTGCGCGGCGGCCAGCCACTCGCCCAGCTCGTCGAGGCGGCCCAGCGCCCCGGGCGGCACGATCTGGCGCTCCCGCCGGGCCTCGGCGTCACGGCGCACGCCCCCGTCCGGGCGCTCGATCAGATCGGTGAAGTCGTCCAGATTAAGCCTGCTCATTCGCCGAACAGTACCGCCAGAGGACGAACGCTTCCGCGCCACATGGCCACCACACCCCCACAACGTCATTGCACCCAAGATCGGGATCCCATACGTTCCGGTTTGCAGCGGAATGTCGCTCAGGGAGCCGCCCATGCCGACCTCGCCCCGGACCACACCCCCCGTCGCCGACCATGTCCACGAGCCGCGCCGCGAGGACTGCCCCTGGTGCGGCGCGAAGAAGCTGCGGACGCGGGTGCGCGCCAAGGACCCCGTGCGGGACCGGGCGGGCACGTTCTTCGTCGACGCGTGCCGCGCGTGCGGCCACGCCTTCCAGAACCCCCGGCTCACGGCGGAGGGACTCGCCTTCTTCCACCGGGAGTTCTACGAGCGCCGGCTGGAGGAGTTCACGGCCCGCATCCTCTCCGCGCGCGCGGTCCGCCGCCGGCACCGCTCCACCGCCCACCAGCTGTCGGCGCTCCCCGAACCGGAGAGCTGGCTGGACGTGGGCACGGGCCACGCCCACTTCCCCGAGGCGGCGAAGGAGTTCTTCCCTTACACCAGCTTCGACGGCCTGGACCCGACGGGCCGGGTGGAGCAGGCCCTCCTGGAGGAGCGGGTCGAGGAGGCCCACCGGGGCTTCCTCACCACCCCGGGCATGACGGCCCGCCTGCGTGCCCGCTACGACGTGGTCAGCATGTTCCACCACCTGGAGCACGCCCCCGACCCGCGCGCCGAACTCCGTGCGGCCCTCACGGTCCTGCGCCCCGGCGGTCACCTCGTCGTCGAGGTCCCCGACCCGCGCTGCGCGTTCGCCACCCTGCTCGGCAAGTGGTGGCTTCCGTACGGCCAGCCCCGCCACCTGCACCTGATCCCGCCGGCCAACCTCCGCGCGGAACTGGAGCGGCAGGGCTGCACGATCCTGGTCACGGACCGGCGCGCGCCCCACATCCCCTACGACCTCTCGGCCGCCGTGGCTCTGGTCCTCGCCCCCGCGCCCCCGCTGCTGAAGGCGGCCGCGGCCCCCGTGCTCGACGTGGCCTGGGCGCTGGACAACATCCTGGCGCCCCTGCTGCGCCGAACCCCGTTCTCCAACGCCTATCGCGTGGTGGCCCGCAAGAACACGGCCTAGGTGTGCGGTCCCGGCCGGCCGCTCAGCCGCGCAGCACCAGCGCCTGCCCCGCGACCACCAGCAGGACCTGCTCGCACTCGTCCGCGAACGCCGCGTTCAGCCGCCCGAGTTCGTCCCGGTACCGGCGGCCGGACGCCGTCGCGGGCACGATTCCCGACCCCACCTCGTTCGACACGGCCACCACCGTCCGCCGCGTACAGCGCACCGCCTCCGTCAACTCCCGCACCCGCTCCCGCAGGGACTTCTCGCCCCCGCCCGCCCACTCCGCGTCGTCCCAGGCCCCCACGCGGTCCATGACGTCCGTCAGCCACAGCGACAGACAGTCGATCAGCAACGGCGGCCCGTCCTCGCGCAGCAGCGGCACCAGGTCCGTCGTCTCCGCCGTACGCCACGACCCCGGCCTCCGCTCCCGGTGCGCGGCCACCCGTTCGGCCCACTCGTCGTCCCCGCCGCGCGTCCCGCCGGTCGCCACGTACAGCACGTCCGGGAAGGACCCGAGGCGCCGCTCGGCCTCCACCGACTTGCCCGAGCGCGCCCCGCCCAGCACCAGCGTCCGGCGCGGCACGTCCGGCACGTCCTCGTACACGCCGACCATCAGTGTCGTACCGTCCGGCACCGCCCGCGCCCCGGCCGCCGCCAGCCGGCGCCGCAACTCAGGGCCGGGCGGTACGTCGTGGTCGAGGTGGACCGCGACCACGTCCGTCGTCGGGCCGGCCGAGCCGACCGCCCGCAGGCGCGCCAGCGCGTCCGGGCGGCCCACGACGTCCAGGAGGACCAGGTCGTACGACTCCGCCGTACTCTCCTCCAGTCCGGCAGGCGCCCCGCCCGGCGGCAGGTACAGCATCCGCTGCCCGTCCGGCCCGGTCACCGCGTAGCCGGTGCCGCCCGCGTCCATCGCCACGGCACGCACCCGATGTCCCGTCAGCAGCGCCAACTCGCGCCCGTCGGGCACCCGCCCGGGCTGCGGCAGCCCGGCCGGCACCTCCACCACCGGGCCGTCGTGCGGATGCGACAGCAGCACCTGGCGCACCCCGCCCAGCGAATGCCCGGCCCGCGCCGCCGCGAACGCCGCACCCGGCGTCAGGTCGAGCAGCAGCGTGCCGTCCACCAGCACGGCCGTGGCCGCGCGGGCATCCGGGCCCAGTGCGCTCGCGCAGGCGGCGCACGGGCAGTCGGGGCGGGGCAGTCCGGCCGGGGCGCCGGTACCGAGCAGAGTCACTTCCACGGAAACGATTTTCGCCCGTCCGATCAGGTCTTGCGCTTCCGGCTAGTCTTCCACCAGGTGTTGGATCAAAGGAGGCCCACATGACGGCATGGACGTGGCGGTTCGAGAAGGCCGACGGGACGGAGGTCCAGCCCGCGGTGCAGCCCGAGGAGTTCACCACGCAGGGGGATGCCGAGTCATGGATCGGCGAGCACTGGAAGGCGCTCCTGGAGGGCGGCGCCGACCAGGTGCGGCTGTTCGAGGAGAACACCGAGATCTACGGGCCGATGAGCCTGCACGCCGACGCGGCGTGACCCGCGCGGAGGGGTGCGGCCCCGGGGGCCGCACCCCTCGTCACTGCCGGCCCAGCGTCACCTTCGCGGTCCTCTCGCTGCCGCCGCGCTGGTAGGTCACCGAAATCCGCTGGCCGGGCTTCGCCGAGGCCAGCGCCACCGCGAGGGAGGTGGCGGTGTTGACCGGCCGACCGGCCACTTTGGTGATGATGTCGCCCGCTCTGAGACCCGCCTTGTCGGCCGCGCCGCCGGGCTTCACGCTGACCACCGCCACCCCGGCCGGCTGGTAGCGCTCGTCCACGACGGTCCGCGCGGTGATGTCGAGCGCGGCCCGCCCCGAGTCGACGACCTTGCCGTGCTTCACGATCTGGCCGGCGATCGTCTTCACCAACGACGCCGGGATGGCGAACCCGATGCCGGGCGCCGCGCTGCCCCCGAGGTCGGGGTCGGCGGCTCCCAGCGTCGCGATGCCGATGACCTGCCCGGCGAGATTGACCAGGGCGCCCCCGCTGTTGCCGGGGTTGATGGCGGCCGAGGTCTGCACCATGTTCGCGATCGTCGCGCCCGTGCCCCCGCCGGCCTCGCTGACGGTCCGTCCGGTCGCCGAGACGATGCCCTCGGTCACGCTGGACGACAGTCCGAGCGGCGAGCCCATGGCCAGCACGATCTGGCCGACGTCCACCTTCTCGGAGTCACCGAACACCGCCGCCCTCAGCCCGGCCGGCACCTTGTCCAGCTTGATCACGGCCAGGTCCTGCTCGGGGTAGGAGTACACCAGTCGCGCGGTGAGCGGCTGCTCGCTGTTGGCCGCGATCACCTTGAAGGTCTTCTCCGACCCGACGACGTGCGCGTTGGTGACGATGTGCCCCTTGCCGTCGTACACCACCCCGGAGCCCAACTCGCGGCTCGCCTGGATCTGCACGACCGACGGCAGTACCTCCTTCACGACCTTCTGGTAGTCGCTCTGCAGACCATTCGCGGCCGTCGGCGAGTCCGCCTGCGCGGTCGTCCCGGTGTTCTGCTGCGCCTGCGAAGCGGCGGAGCCGCAGCCGGCGGCCAGGCAGCACACCAGCGCGGCGGCGGCGCCGACCCTGCGCAGGGCACGGCTGAGAGAAGCGTCCATACCCCGAGTCTCACCTCGCGGCGATCAACCGGCCCGCGGTGTTGACCCGAACGGATTCAGCCCCGTACGCCGCACAGGTGCAGCAGCGCCGCCACCCCGCGGTAGGGGTCCGTGCGGCCGGCCCGCTCCTCCACCGCGAGCAGCGTCTGGAGGTCCTCCGGGATCTCCGCGTCGTCCGCCGCCGTGTCCGTGAAGACCCGGACGCCGTACCAGGCGTGCAGCGGGGCCGCGATCCCGTCGAGGGTGGCGGTCAGGGACGCCAGCCTGTCGGCCCGTACGTCCAGGCCCAGGCGGTTGCGGTAGGTGGTGGTGTCGAAGGCGGCCAGGGCGCCCGCCCAGTCACCGCACAGGCCCGGGCGCACGGCCAGGGCGTCGCCGTTGCGCACCAGCAGGGACAGCAGTCCGCCGGGCGCCAGCATCCGGGCGAGGCCCGCCACCAGCGGGTCCGGCTCCTCGACGTACATCAGCACGCCGTGGCACAGCACCACGTCGAAGCTGCCCGGCAGGAAGTGCACACCGGTGTCCCGCCCGTCGCCCTGCACCAGCCGCACCCGCTCGCGGATGCCCTCCGGCTCGGCGGCCAGCGCCTCACGGACGGCGGCGATCATGGTCGCGTCCTGCTCGACGCCGGTCACCTGATGGCCGAGCCGGGCCAGGCGCAGCGCCTGCGTGCCCTGGCCCATGCCCACGTCGAGCACCCGCAGCCGCTGTCCCACCGGGAACCGCCCGGCTATCTGCTCGTCCAGCTGCCGGGCCACCAGCTCCTGCCGTACGACATCACGCAGCCTGCCCAGCCTGTTCAGCCAGGCGTGGGCCGCGTCCCCGGTGAAGGCGTCTGCGCTCAGGGCCGCTCTCCGCGCTTGACCTGCGGCTTCGGCAACCTGAGCCGGCGCATCTGCAGGGAGCGCATGAGGGCGTAGGCCACCGCGCCACGGGTGTTCTCGTCCGGGAAGCGCTCCTTGAGCCGCTTCTTCAGCCGGAAACCGCTGAACGCCGCGTCCACCACGATCAGCACGATCACCACCAGCCACAGCAGCAGCGCGATCGACTGGATCGCAGGCACCCGCACCACGCTCAGCACCAGGATCACCACGGCGAGCGGCAGGAAGAACTCCGCCACGTTGAACCGCGAGTCCACCCAGTGGCGGGCGAACTTGCGGACCGGTCCCTTGTCCCGGGCGGGCAGATAGCGCTCGTCACCGCTGGCCAGCGCCTGGCGCTGCCGCTCCAGGGCGAGGCGCCGCTCCTCGCGGTTGCGCTTCGCGGCCTCCTTGCGGTTGGTCGGCGTGTGGGCCACGCTGCGCCGCTGGGACTGGGCCTCACTGCGCTTGGGCGTGGGCCTGCCCTTCGGGGCCTGCGGGTCACGGGGCTGCTTGGAGAGGACCACCGGCGTCTTGTCGGCGGGGGCCTTCTCGTCCTTGGCACGGCTACGGAACACAAAACCCAAGGGTAAGGGCATCACCGGCATGGACCCCAGCCCCGTGGGGAACGATCCGGCAACACCGGACGTCTGTAGGGGGACAGAGGGGGCGTTCCGCCAGGGGGTCACCTACTCCTTGGGCCGGAGCGATACGGTCCGCAGTCGTCCTTGGGGATGAGCGCATCCGTCCCCGAACAGTGCGGTAATGGAGTCAGGGCCCGTACTGTGGGTCCTGTCGCAGGATCTGTGAGCTGGAGTCCGTCAGAAGGGGGCGCGCGAAGCCCATGAGCGGTGTCATGAAGCGTATGGGGATGATCTTCCGCGCGAAGGCGAACAAGGCCCTTGACCGGGCCGAGGACCCGCGCGAGACCCTCGATTACTCGTACCAGAAGCAGCTGGAGCTGCTGCAGAAGGTCCGCCGCGGCGTAGCCGACGTGGCGACCAGCCGCAAGCGCCTGGAACTCCAGCTCAACCAGTTGCAGCAGCAGTCCACCAAGCTGGAGGACCAGGGCCGCAAGGCGCTCGCGCTCGGCCGCGAGGACCTCGCCCGCGAGGCGCTGTCCCGGCGCGCCGCCCTCCAGCAGCAGGTCACCGACCTGGAGACGCAGCACGCGACTCTCCAGGGCGAGGAGGAGAAGCTCACCCTGGCGGCCCAGCGCCTGCAGGCCAAGGTGGACGCCTTCCGCACGAAGAAGGAGACCATCAAGGCCACCTACACCGCCGCCCAGGCCCAGACCCGGATCGGCGAGGCCTTCACCGGCATCTCCGAGGAGATGGGCGACGTCGGCCTGGCCATCCAGCGCGCCGAGGACAAGACGCAGCAGCTCCAGGCCCGCGCCGGAGCCATCGACGAACTGCTCGCCTCCGGTGCCCTGGACGACCCGACCGGCACGGCGAAGGACGACATCGCGGCCGAGCTGGACCGGCTCTCCGGTGGTACGGATGTAGAGCTGGAACTGCAGCGCATGAAGGCCGAGCTGGCCGGGGGTTCCCCGCAGCAGGCCATCGAGGGCGCCGCCGGGCAGGGGCAGACCCAGCAGCAGCCGCAGGACACCCCGCGCTTCGACAAGCAGTAGTCCGGCGCCGGACCCGAGCCGAGGAGGCCGACGTGATCGTACGGATCATGGGGGAGGGCCAGGTCGAGCTGGACGACTCCCACTTCGTCGAGCTGAACAAGCTGGACAACGAGCTGCTGGCGGAGATGGAGCGCGGCGACGAGGAGGGCTTCCGCCGCACTTTCGGCGCCCTCCTCGACTCCGTGCGCCGACTCGGCACACCTCTGCCGGACGACGCCCTGGAGCCCTCGGAGCTGATCCTTCCGGCGCCGGACGCCTCGCTGGACGAGATCCGGCAGATGCTGAGCGACGACGGACTGATCCCGGGCTGAGGCGGGCCGAGCCCGTCCGGCCCGGTCCGGGGGAGTGCTCAGGATCAGTTCAGGGGTGAACCAGGTGGTGCGGGACCTCTGCGACTCCGGGTGGTGAGGTCCCTCGCCCCGGTCCCGTCGCCGTGGAGGTCGGCGACGCCGTCCCGGCAGTACAGGGCGTACGGGTCGCTGTCGTCGTGGCGGCCCACCGTTCTGCGGCGGCACGAACGGGGCCCGGAAGCCGACGTGGGCGGTGGTGTGGCGGGCGCCGGCGACGACGGGGTCGCCCGTGCTGCCGACGGCGCCCGAGAGGCAGGCGGTGGACGGCTTGATCGTCGGTGTGCCGTACGTCACGGCCCGCACCGAGCCGGCCGGGCCGGTGGCCGAGACCAGGGCGACGGCTGCGGCGGACCGGATCACCCGGAGCGAGTGCGGGCGCACGGGGTGCTTTCGGCGGCGGGACGCCGGCGAGGAGACTGAGCACATCCGACCGACAGGGCTTGACAGTTGACGGCCCGTCGGGCGACCGAACGCCTCATGGCTCGGGGCGCGCCGCGGTCCGGCGGCCGCGGGCCCTTCGTGTCCCGCGCGCCCACGCGGAGGAGCCGCGTGTCGACAGGTCCCGCGACCCTCCGGGGCGCTCACCCGTACAAGGCACCGAAAAGCCCCCGTACTGTTCACCTCGTGAGTACCGTCCGCACTCTCGATCGCGCCCGCTGCGGCGTGCGGGCCCATCCCCTCGCGCTGGACGCGTCCATCGCCGCGGGCGTCCTGGCCTGCATGGTCGCGGGCTCCCTCGTCGTCCCTCGCGGAGCGCACGGCGTCACCTGGGGCATCCGCACCCCCGACCCCCTCAGCCTCCTCCTCATGCTGCTCGCCGCGGCCACGCTCGTCTTCCGCCGCCGCGCCCCCAAGACCGTCCTCGCCGTCACCGGAGCGCTCTCCGCGGTCGAGTGCGTCACCGGCGACCCCCGCGCCCCGGTCGCGATGTCCGCCGTGTCGCCCTGTACACCGTCGCCGCGACCACCGACCGCACCACCAGCTGGCGCGTCGGCCTGCTCACCATGACCGTGCTGACGGCCGCCGCCATGCTCGGCGGCCCCCTGCCCTGGTACGCCCAGGAGAACCTCGGTGTGCTCGCCTGGACCGGCATCGGAGCCACCGCCGGGGACGCCGTGCGCAGCCGGCGCGCGGTTGTCCAGGCCATCCGGGAGCGGGCGGAACGAGCCGAACGCACCCGCGAGGAGGAGGCCCGCCGCCGGGTCGCCGAGGAGCGGCTGCGCATCGCGCGCGATCTGCACGACGTCGTCGCCCACCACATCGCCCTGGTGAACGTGCAGGCCGGAGTGGCCGCGCACGTCATGGACAAGCGGCCCGACCAGGCCAAGGAGGCCCTCGCGCACGTCCGCGAGGCCAGCCGCTCCGCGCTCGACGAGCTGCGCGCCACCGTGGGCCTGCTGCGCCAGTCCGGCGACCCCGAGGCCCCCACCGAGCCCGCCCCCGGCCTCAGCCGGCTGGAGGAGCTGGCCGGCACCTTCCGCAATGCGGGCCTGCCGGTGGAGGTGGCCCGCGCCGACCAGGGCACCGACCTGCCCGCCGCCGTCGACCTGGCCGCCTACCGGATCGTCCAGGAGGCCCTGACCAATGTGCGCAAGCACGCCGGGCCGGAGGCGAAGGCCGAGGTCAGCGTCGTACGAGTGGGGCCCCACATCGAGGTCACCGTGCTGGACGACGGCACGGGCGCGGCCGGTGTGCCCGGGGCCGGCGGCGGACACGGACTGCTCGGCATGCGCGAGCGGGTCACCGCGCTCCGCGGCACCCTCACCACCGGGCCCCGCTACGGCGGCGGCTTCCGCGTCCATGCGATCCTGCCCCTCAAGACCCGTACGCCGGCCCCGGGGGAGACCGCATGACGATCCGTGTCCTGCTCGCCGACGACCAGGCACTGCTGCGCAGCGCGTTCCGGGTGCTGGTCGACTCCGAGCCCGACATGGAGGTGGTGGGGGAGGCCTCCGACGGAGCGGAGGCGGTTCGGCTGGCCAAGGAGCGGGCCGCGGACGTGGTCCTCATGGACATCCGGATGCCGGGCACGGACGGGCTCGCCGCCACCCGGCTGATCAGCGCCGATCCCGCGCTGGCGGAGGTCCGCGTGGTCATACTGACCACCTTCGAGGTGGACGACTACGTCATCCAGGCCCTGCGCGGCGGCGCGTCCGGCTTCCTCGGCAAGGGCAGCGAACCCGAGGAGCTGCTGAACGCCATCCGGGTCGCGGCGGGCGGTGAGGCCCTGCTGTCGCCTGCCGCCACCAAGGGGCTGATCGCCCGTTTCCTGTCCCAGGGCGACGACGGCCGCGACCCGGCCCGCTCCGAGCGGCTCGGCGCGCTCACCGGGCGGGAGCGCGAGGTGCTGGTCCAGGTCGCCGGCGGCCACTCCAACGACGAGATCGCCGAGCGACTCGCGGTCAGCCCGCTCACGGTGAAGACGCACGTCAACCGGGCCATGGCCAAGCTGGGCGCACGGGACCGGGCGCAGCTGGTGGTGATCGCGTACGAGTCGGGGCTGGTACGTCCGAGGATGGACTGATCTCCACCCGGGCGTACTGCGGGCGGAGTAGGGCCCGGATAAGGAAATGGACTCTGGGCCTACGGTTCGGTCCCCCGTGAGGGCCCAGGGTGTTGGGGTGGGCGCTCACCTGCGTCCCTTCGCCGCTGCCGCCGTGCTCGGAAGCACTTCTGCCGCTCACAGAAGAGAGACCCTGATCCATGTCCTGGCTGTCGAGATTCAGCCTCCGGCAACGGGCCCTGATCGGCCTGATGTCGCTCGTCGCGCTCGTCTTCGGGCTGATCGCGATACCCCAGATCAAGCAGCAGCTGCTGCCCACCATCAACCTGCCCATGGTGTCGGTGATCGCGCCGTACCAGGGGGCCTCGCCCGACGTGGTCGAGAAGCAGGTCGTCGAGCCGATCGAGAACAACCTCCAGGGTGTCTCGGGCGTCAAGGGCGTGACCTCCACCGCCAGTGAGGGCAACGCCGTCATCATGGCGTCCTTCGACTACGGCAACGACACCAAGCAGATCGTCTCCGACGTCCAGCAGGCCGTGAACCGGGCCCGCAACCAGCTCCCGGACGGCGTGGACCCGCAGGTCGTCTCCGGCTCCACCGACGACATGCCGACCGTGGTCCTCGCCGTCACCTCCGGCACGGACCAGCAGGCCCTCGCCGACCAGCTGGACAGGACCGTCGTACCGGCGCTGAAGGACATCGACGGCGTCGGCCGCGTCCAGGTCACCGGCGTCCGCGACCTCCAGGTCACGGTCACCCCGGACGACGCGAAGCTCGCGCGGGCCGGCCTCACCTCCGCCGCGCTCGGCCAGGCCCTGCAGGCGGGCGGCGCGACCGTCCCGGCCGGCTCCTTCGACGAGAACGGCGTGAGCCGTACCGTCCAGGTCGGCGGCGGCTTCACCTCGCTGGGGCAGATCCAGGACCTGATGGTCACCGGCGAGGGCGGCGGGAAGCCCGTACGCCTCGGTGACGTGGCCACCGTCAAGGAGCAGCCGGCCCCGGCCGACTCCCTCACCCGCACCGACGGCAGGCCCAGCCTCGCCGTCAACGTGACCATGGACCACGACGGCAGCGCGGTCACCATCTCGAACGCGGTCAAGGACAAGCTGCCCGACCTGCGCGAGCAGCTCGGCTCGGGCGCGAAGCTCACCGTCGTCAGCGACCAGGGCCCGGCCGTGTCGAAGTCCATCAAGGGCCTGACCACCGAGGGCGCGCTCGGTCTGCTCTTCGCCGTCCTCGTCATCCTGGTCTTCCTCGCGTCGATCCGCTCGACGCTGGTCACGGCGGTCTCCATCCCGCTGTCGGTGGTGCTGGCCCTGATCGTGCTCTGGACGCGCGGCCTGTCCCTGAACATGCTCACGCTCGGCGCGCTGACCATCGCCATCGGCCGGGTCGTCGACGACTCGATCGTGGTCCTGGAGAACATCAAGCGGCACCTCGGCTACGGCGAGGAGCGCACGGACGCGATCCTGAACGCCGTGCGCGAGGTGGCCGGCGCGGTCACCTCCTCCACCCTCACCACGGTCGCCGTGTTCCTGCCGATCGGCCTGGTCGGCGGCATGGTGGGCGCCCTGTTCGGCTCGTTCAGCATCACGGTGACGGCGGCCCTGCTGGCCTCCCTGCTCGTGTCGCTGACGGTCGTCCCGGTCCTGTCGTACTGGTTCCTGCGCGCACCCAAGGGCACCCCCGAGGACGCCGAGGAGGCCCGCCGCAGGGCCGAGGAGAAGGAGGCGAACAGCCGCCTCCAGCGCGCCTACGTACCCGTCCTGCGCTTCGCCACGCGCCGCCGCCTCACCAGCGTGCTGATCGCCATCGTGGTCCTCGTCGTCACGTTCGGCATGGGCGGCCTGCTCAAGACGAACTTCTTCGACCAGGGAGAGCAGGAGGTCATCACGGTCAAGCAGGAGCTGAAGCCGGGTACGAGCCTGGCCGCCACGGACGCGCAGGCCAAGCGGGTGGAGAAGCTGCTCGTCTCCACCGAGGGGGTGAAGGACTACCAGGTCACCGTCGGCTCCTCGGGCTTCATGGCGGCCTTCGGGGGCGGTACGGACACCAACCAGGCGTCGTACCAGGTGATGCTGAAGGACTCGAAGTCGTACGACAAGGTGCAGCAGCACCTGGAGGACGGGCTGAAGAAGCTGAAGGGCATCGGGACGACCACCGTGTCGGCCGGTGACGGCTTCGGCAACCAGAACCTGAGCGTCGTGGTGAAGGCCGCCGACCCCGAGGCGCTGCGCACGGCGGCGGAGCAGGTCCGCTCCACGGTCGCGGGCCTCGACGGCGTCACGGACGTCACCAGCGACCTCTCGACGAGCGTGCCGCGGATCTCGGTGAAGGCGGGCGCCAAGGCGGCGGCGGCCGGATTCGACGACCACAAGCTCGGCGCGGCGGTCGCCCAGGCGGTCCGTGGTACGACGGCGGCGAAGGCGATCCTCGACGACACCGAGCGCGATGTCGTGGTGAGGTCGGCGAAGCCCGCGACCACCCTGGAGCAGCTGAAGAACCTGCGCCTCGGCCCGGTGAAGCTGGGTGACATCGCCACGGTGAAGCTGGTGGACGGCCCGGTGTCGCTGACCCGCATCGACGGCCGGCGCGCCGCCACCGTCACGGCCAAGCCGACGGGTGACAACACGGGTGCGATCAGCACCGAACTCCAGTCGAAGATCAAGGCGCTGAAGCTGCCGGCGGGCGCGAAGGCCGAGATCGGCGGCGTGACGTCGGACCAGAGCGACGCGTTCAGGAACCTGGGCCTGGCCATGCTGGCGGCGATCGCGATCGTCTTCATGCTGCTGGTGGCGACCTTCCGCTCGCTGGCCCAGCCGCTGATCCTGCTGGTCTCCATCCCGTTCGCGGCGACGGGCGCGATCGGCCTGCTGGTCGCCACCGGCACCCCGATGGGCGTCCCGGCGATGATCGGCATGCTGATGCTGATCGGCATCGTGGTGACCAACGCGATCGTGCTGATCGACCTGATCAACCAGTACCGCAGGCAGGGCTACGGCGTCGTGGAAGCCGTCGTGGAGGGCGGCCGCCACCGACTCCGCCCCATCCTGATGACGGCCCTGGCGACGATCTTCGCCCTGCTCCCGATGGCCCTGGGTGTCACCGGCGAGGGCGGCTTCATCGCCCAGCCGCTCGCGGTGGTCGTGATCGGCGGCCTGATCACGTCGACCCTGCTGACGCTGCTCCTCGTCCCGACGCTCTACGCGACGCTCGAACTCCGCAAGGAGCGGCGGGCGAAGAAGCGGGCGGCGAAGCGTGAGGCCCCGCGGACGGAGGTGCTGGAACCGGCCGGCGTGTAGGCGGTGCACCGGTTCGCAGGCCCCCCGCACGACCGGGCGGGCCTGCGAGCGGACGTCGGAGGAAGTCCGAGGTCTCCAGCTCGAAGGCGAACGGTTCCGGGAGCGCGACCGAGGAGGCGTCGCGGTCCATGGGCGGGTACGCCACCGGACGGGGACCACGAGGACTACACCGACTGATCGTGGACCAGGTGTACAGCCCGGGAAGGACCGCGAGGCCACAGTCGGCGTGGTGGGTCCGTGCGCCACAGCAGTCATGTCACGCCTCTGCTTCGGTGGCTCGCCGGCCTCATGGCACGAAAGGGGCGCCTCCCGACACCGGGAAGCGCCCCTGACACGCGCAAGGGCCGCCTACGGCAGCGCCAGCATCCGCTCCAGCGCCAGCTTCGCGAACGCCTCCGTCTCCTTGTCGACCTTGATGCGGTTGACCAGGTTGCCCTCGGCGAGGGACTCCAGGGCCCAGACCAGATGGGGCAGGTCGATGCGGTTCATGGTCGAGCAGAAGCAGACCGTCTTGTCCAGGAAGACGATCTCCTTGCCCTCGGGGGCGAAACGGTTCGCCAGCCGGCGGACCAGGTTCAGCTCGGTGCCGATGGCCCACTTGGAGCCGGCCGGGGCCGCCTCCAGGGCCTTGATGATGTACTCCGTGGAGCCGACGTAGTCCGCGGCGGCGACGACCTCGTGCTTGCACTCCGGGTGGACCAGGACGTTCACGCCGGGGATGCGCTCACGGACGTCGTTGACCGAGTCGAGGCTGAAGCGGCCGTGGACCGAGCAGTGGCCGCGCCACAGGATCATCTTGGCGGCCCGCAGCTCGTCCGCCGTCAGGCCTCCGTTCGGCTTGTGCGGGTTGTAGACCACGCAGTCGTCCAGGGACATGCCCATGTCCCGGACGGCGGTGTTGCGGCCGAGGTGCTGGTCCGGCAGGAACAGCACCTTCTCACCCTGCTCGAAGGCCCAGTCGAGCGCGCGCCTGGCGTTGGACGAGGTGCAGATGGTGCCGCCGTGCTTGCCGGTGAAGGCCTTGATGTCGGCCGAGGAGTTCATGTACGAGACGGGGACGACCTGCTCGGCGATCCCGGCCTCGGTCAGGACGTCCCAGCACTCCGCCACCTGCTCGGCCGTCGCCATGTCGGCCATCGAGCAGCCGGCGGCGAGGTCGGGCAGGACGACCTTCTGGTCGTCGGAGGTGAGGATGTCCGCGGACTCGGCCATGAAGTGCACACCGCAGAAGACGATGTACTCGGCCTCCGGGCGCGCGGCCGCGTCCCTGGCCAGCTTGAAGGAGTCACCCGTGACGTCGGCGAACTGGATGACCTCGTCGCGCTGGTAGTGGTGACCGAGCACGAAGACCTTGTCGCCGAGCTTCTCCTTGGCCGCGCGGGCGCGCATGACCAGGTCGGGGTCGGACGGCGAGGGCAGGTCACCGGGGCACTCGACGCCCCGCTCACTCTTCGGGTCGGCCTCACGGCCGAGCAGCAGCAGGGCGAGCGGAGTCGGCTGCACGTCGAGCTCCGGGGTCTGGGCGGTGGTCACGACACGCACCCTTTCTACTTTTCGTCTAACTGACGCTATCTATCATAACTGGTTCACGTCAGTTTGACGACGGCCATAACGTCCATGTGACGTGAATCCCGCTCACGTCCCTCTACAGGCCGCTGTCGGCCTCGTGGGCCATGTGCGAGCATGAAGACGGAAGCAAAAACGCGACAACGTGACTGCCCGGCCCGGAATGAATCCGCGGAAGCGCCGGTTGAACTCGTCGCCAAGCAGTCTCCGTACAACCCGGGAGAGATGTAGATGTCCGTATCGGACGAGACCACCACCGTCACCGACGGCATCATCCTGACCGACGCCGCCGCGGCCAAGGTCAAGGCCCTGCTCGACCAGGAAGGCCGCGACGACCTGGCGCTGCGTGTCGCCGTCCAGCCCGGCGGCTGCTCCGGCCTGCGCTACCAGCTCTTCTTCGACGAGCGCTCGCTCGACGGCGACGTGGAGAAGGACTTCGGCGGGGTCAAGGTCGTCACGGACCGCATGAGCGCTCCGTACCTCGGCGGCGCCACCGTCGACTTCGTGGACACGATCGAGAAGCAGGGCTTCACGATCGACAACCCGAACGCGACCGGCTCCTGCGCCTGCGGCGACTCCTTCAGCTGAGCCGACGGATCCGGCCTGACGGCCTGACGGCTTGAGAAAGGCGGCGACCCCGGTGCAGGGGCCGCCGCCTTTCGTCCGCCTGCGGACGCCGTAGGACCGTCACGACCCTCCCCGCAGCGCGCCCGGCTTGCCCTGCGGAATCCGGCTGCCGTCGTCACCGACGACCGTCCGCCCGTCCAGCGGCGCGCCCAGCCGCACGGTCTTCACGTACTCCTTGGCGATGAGCACGCACACCTTGCCCACCCAGGGGTGCTCGGTGACGCTCACCGTCACCCGTTCGGCGCTCTCCTTCGCCGCCACCGTGTAGTCGGCGCACACCCCGCCGTAGAAGCTCACCGTCAGCTCACGGTCCTCGGCCGTGTAGCCGGTCACTTTCACGTCCCGGGGCGCCGCGGACGCGGTGGGCGCCGAGGACGTGGCCGCCGACGCCACGTACCGGGGATCGACCGCCGGGTACGCAACCGTCGACGTGCCCCGGCCGGCCGCACCCCGCACCTCGAACAGCCAGGACGGCACCAGGGTCTGCCGCCCGGCCACGGAGCGCGCGGCCAGCCCGAACACGGCCTTCTCCACGGTGACCGTGTCCCGGCCCGCGTCCGCCCCCCGCTGCGGCTCCCCGGTGGACGCGCCGCACGGCTGCTCCAGCCGGTTCTTCAGCGGCACCGGGCTGGCACAGCCGCCGATGCCCATCCGGTGGTCGCTCCTCGGTGCCGCGTTCATCAGCTTCAGCGTCCTCGCGGCGCTCAGCACGGGGTACGTGTCGCCCTTCGCGGTCGCCCCGAGCATCCCGTGCCCGCCGACCAGGTCGCCCTGCCGGTCCACGGTCAGGGCGGTGGTCCAGCCGTACGTCGGCAAGCCGCCGACCACCGGGTCGGCGTTCACCACCCGCTCGGTGCCCATGACCTGGCTCGGGTCGATCTTCGCGGTGTCCAGCCCGGCCGCCTTCAGCACCGGCGCGGCGGCCTCGGTCGCCTTCCCCGCGCTCACCGGAGCGCCGGTGGGGCCCATCGGGTCGTGTGCGCAGAGGACGCCCTTCCGGCAGTCGTCGGTGCCCGGCGCATAACGGCTGAAGGTCCAGCTGCCCGGCGCGTCCCGGTTCACCGTCAGGCTCGGCCCGGAGCCGTCCTTGCCGCCGACCCGCCAGATCCGTCCCTGAGCCACCGGCGTGCCGTCGAGGCCGAGCGCCCGGGCCAGCCGGACCACCGCGTCCCGGCCGACCTCGCCCTTCGGCGCGTACACGGGCGCCGAGCCCGGACCGGTCGGCAGCTCGCCCTGCGCGGCGTACGTGGCGCCGTAGGGGGCGGGCTCACCCGGCGCGATGCGGCCCGTGCCGCTCCAGTCGTCCAGGGCGAGCGGCTGGGGAGTGGCGCCGGAGCCGGCCGTGCCGGGCCCGTCCACACGGTCGTCCGTGCCGCCGTGCGCCGCGAGGTAGGCGCCACCGCCGCCGGCCAGCAGCACGGCGGCGGCGACGGAGACCACGGCGAGACCCGACCGGCGCCGGCCCACCGGCCCGCCCTCAGCGTCACCGGCCGCGTCCGCGCCGTCGGTCCCGTCCCTGCCGCCGGCGCCGGCCGTGGCCGCGGCGTTCGCCGGCGGAGGCTCAGGCCTCCCGGACTCCCCGAGACCCTCCTGGCTCCCGTCGCTCCTGTCGCCCCGGGGGTGCTCGGAGCCCTCGGGCTGGTCCGGACGCTCGGTGCGCTCGGTGTGCTCGTAGCCCTCGGGGTGCTCGCGGTCCTCGGGTCGCTCGGTGTTCACCGCATCGCTCCTCGCTGGTCGTATCCCGCATCCCCCGCATGGGGGACGGCGATGGGACGTGGGAGGGGAGCGTGCGGTTCCCTGCGAATGCGCCCGCGCGTCAGTCGCCGTAGTCGGACATCGCGTCCAGCATCCGCGCGGATCTCGCCGGCACGGTCACCCCGTGGAGCAGGGACAACGGCACCGGCCGGGACTGGGCGTGCTCGGGCACCGCCCAGTGCGGAGCCATCCGGGCGCAGTCGCCGCGCAGCGCGGCCAGATCGCCCTCGAGGTCGTCCGGGCCGGTGGAGCGGAACTTGAGGTTCGTCATCACCGCACCGTAGGCCTGCTCCAGCCCGCGAAGAAAGACCTACTATCGGGTAGTTTCGCCAACTACAGCGCCGACGGCCGAACGGGTAGCGTGAACTGTCAACCCAGCCTTCCGCAGGAGATTCCCCGTCGTGCGCATCGCAGTCACCGGCTCCATCGCCACTGACCACCTCATGACCTTCCCCGGCCGTTTCGCCGACCAGTTCGTCGCGGACCAGCTGCACACGGTTTCGCTCTCCTTCCTGGTCGACAACCTGGACGTCCGCCGCGGCGGCGTCGCCGCCAACATCGCCTTCGGCATGGGCCAGCTCGGCACCAAGCCGATCCTGGTCGGTGCGGCCGGCTTCGACTTCGACGAGTACCGCTCCTGGCTCGACCGGCACGGTGTGGACACCGAGTCGGTCCGGATCTCCGAGACCCTGCACACCGCGCGTTTCGTGTGCACCACCGACGCCGACCACAACCAGATCGGCTCGTTCTACACCGGCGCGATGAGCGAGGCCCGCCTCATCGAGCTGAAGACCGTCTCCGACCGCGTGGACGGCCTGGACCTGGTCGTCATCGGCGCCGACGACCCCGAGGCGATGCTCCGCCACACGGAGGAGTGCCGATCCCGCGCCATCCCGTTCGCCGCGGACTTCTCCCAGCAGATCGCCCGGATGGACGGCGACGAGATCCGGGTGCTGATGGACGGGGCGACGTACCTGTTCTCCAACGAGTACGAGAAGGGCCTCATCGAGTCCAAGACCGGCTGGAGCGACGCCCAGATCCTGGCCAAGGTCGGCCACCGCGTCACCACGCTCGGCTCGCGCGGCGTACGCATCGAGCGGGTCGGCGAGGACCCGATCGAGGTCGGCTGCCCCGAGGAGGAGCGCAAGGCCGACCCCACGGGTGTCGGCGACGCCTTCCGCGCCGGGTTCCTGTCGGGACTGGCGTGGGGGGTCTCGCTGGAGCGGGCCGCCCAGGTGGGCTGCATGCTGGCGACGCTGGTCATCGAGACCGTGGGGACGCAGGAGTACCGGCTGCGGCGGGCGCACTTCATGGAGCGGTTCGTGAAGGCGTACGGGGACGAGGCCGGGGAAGAGGTCCGGGCTCACCTCGGCTGAGGCCCGGTTCGACCACCCGCACGCGGCGGTAGCCGCACGCCGGACGCAGTCCCGCGCCCCTCCGGTGCGCTCAGCTCACCCGGCGTACGACATACGCCGTACCCCTCTGCGCCGGCTCCTCCCCGACGTACTCCTGCCCCCGCATCTCGCACCACGCCGGAATGTCCAGGCGGGCAGCCTCGTCGTCGGAGAGGACCCGGACGGTCCCCCCGACCGGCACCTGCCCGAAGACCTTGGCCAGTTCGATGACCGGGATCGGGCAGCGCTTGCCCAGGGAGTCGACGAGGAACTCCTCGGGGCCCTGCCGGGCGGCCGCTGCCGCAGGGGCGCCCAGCTTCTCCCGGACGCCGGCCACGGCTCCGGGCAGTGCCGCGAGGAACCGTTCCACGTCCGCCTCCTCCGTCCCCAGGGGCAGGGAGACCCGTACGTTCCCCTCGCTCAGCACGCCCATCGCCTTCAGCACATGGCTGGGCGTCAGCGTGCTGCTGGTGCAGGAGGAGCCGGAGGAGACCGAGAAGCCCTCGCGGTCCAGCTCGTGCAGCAGCGCCTCGCCGTCGACGTAGAGGCAGGAGAAGGTGACGATTCCGGGCAGTCGCCGCTCGGCGTCCCCGACGACCTCCACGTCCGGCACCAGGTCCGGCACCCGCGCCCGGATCCGCTCCGTGAGCTCGCGCAGCCGTACCGCCTCCTCGGCCGCCTCGGCCCGCACCGCCCGCAGCGAGGCCACCGCCGCCACGATCGCCGGGATGTTCTCGAAGCCGGGCGCCCGCCCCGACTCCCGCTCGTCCACGGGCCCTTGGGCGGCGAACCGCACTCCCTTGCGTACGACGAGCAGCCCGACCCCGGACGGCCCGCCCCACTTGTGCGCGCTGCCCGTGAGCAGCGACCACCCGCCCTCGACCGGCCCCCACGCCAGCGACTGTGCCGCGTCCACCAGCAACGGCACTCCGGCGGCCCGGCACACCTCGGCCACCTCGGCCACCGGTTGGACGGTGCCCACCTCGTGGTTGGCCGACTGGAGCACGGCCAGGGCGGTGTCCGGGCGGAGGGCGCTCGCGTAGCCCGAGGGGTCCGCGGCACCCGCCCGGTTCACCGGCACCCGGGTCACCGTCCCGCCGTCCGCTTCGAACACTTCCGCCGAATGGAGTACGGAGGAGTGCTCGACCGCTGACACGATCAGGTGGCGTCCCACCCGCCGCCTCCCGGCCAACGCCCCCGCGACACCCGTGTGTACGGCCCGTGTCCCCGACGAGGTGAACACCACCTCGTCCGCCCGGCAGCCGATCGCCTCGGCGGCCGCCTCGCGTGCGGCGTCCACAAGCATCCGGGCCCTGCGCCCTTCCTGGTAGAGCCGCGCGGGATCGGCCCACCCGTCGTCAAGGGAGGCCAACAGCGCCTGCCGGGCGACGGGGTGGAGAGGAGCGGCGGAAGCAGCGTCGAAGTAGGACACACGGCAACGGTAGAACGCCTGCAGGAGCAAAGGCGCGCGGGGCCGTGTCCGATCTGCGGCGCCACCGCGTGAGTGGGACGAGCCACAACGCACCCGCACCCGCGACTCAAACCCCCACAACCCGAGTTATTGGGCGCCCATTCCCACCCCAACCGAGTGACAGGCGACGCGTATGCCCCCCTCCCCGCGAACGCCCGGAGGGCGTCGGCTAGGGTTTGGTCCGCATAAACATCCAAACCCCTGCCCGACGCAGGGCGGCGACCGACCAGCGAGAAGGCCGCAGCCGACCGCGCGGGCGAGACTCTCGGGAAGGCGCTACGTGAGTCCCAACGGCTCCGACCGCTCGCCGCGGCGCCCGATGCGGCGGAAGCTGCTGCAGGCACTGACCGCGGGCCTGGTCCTGGCGACCGCAACCGGTTGCACATACAAGGACTTCCCCCGCCTTGGCATGCCCACCCCGACCACGGAAGAGGCTCCGCGGATCCTCTCCCTGTGGCAGGGCTCCTGGGCTGCCGCGCTCGCCGTCGGCGTGCTGGTGTGGGGCCTGATCCTGTGGAGCGCCATGTTCCACCGGCGCAGCCGCACCAAGGTCGAGGTACCTCCGCAGACTCGGTACAACATGCCGATCGAGGCCCTGTACACGGTGGTCCCGATCATCATCATCTCGGTGCTCTTCTACTTCACGGCCCGGGACGAGTCGAAGCTGCTCAGCCTCACCGACAAGAAGCCGGACGTCACGGTCAACGTCGTCGGCTACCAGTGGAGCTGGGGCTTCAACTACATCGAGAACGTCCCCGGGGTCTCCGGAGACGCGAAGACCGACAAGAACCTGGACGCCATTCCGGACCGGTTCAAGAAGGAATTCCCGGCCAACGCCGGCGGTGTATACGACGCCGGTACGCCCGCCACGCGGAACCCGCAGACGAACAACCCCGGTCCGACGCTCTGGCTCCCCAAGGGCGAGACGGTCCGCTTCGTCCTCACCTCTCGTGACGTCATCCACTCCTTCTGGGTGGTGCCGTTCCTGATGAAGATGGACGTGATCCCGGGCCACACCAACGCGTTCCAGGTGACCCCCAACAAGGAGGGCACCTTCCTCGGCAAGTGCGCCGAGCTCTGCGGCGTCGACCACTCCCGGATGCTGTTCAACGTGAAGGTCGTCTCCCCGGCGGCTTACCAGAAGCATCTCCAGGACCTCGCCAAGAAGGGGCAGACCGGTTACATTCCCGCCGGCATCGCGCAGACGAGCCACGAGAAGAACCGGGAGACGAACAACCTGTGAGCATCCTCAACGAACCCCAGGGTGCCGCGGCTGCCGAAGGCTTGTACGCGGACGAGCAGCCGGTCAGGCGCAAGCAGCCCGGCAATGTCGTGGTGAAGTGGCTGACGACCACCGACCACAAGACGATCGGGACGATGTACCTCGTTACGTCGTTCGCGTTCTTCCTGATCGGTGGCGTGATGGCGCTGCTCATGCGCGCCGAGCTGGCCCGGCCGGGCCTGCAGATCATGTCGAACGAGCAGTTCAACCAGGCGTTCACGATGCACGGCACGATCATGCTGCTGATGTTCGCGACGCCGCTGTTCGCCGGCTTCACGAACTGGATCATGCCGCTGCAGATCGGCGCGCCGGACGTGGCGTTCCCCCGGCTGAACATGTTCGCCTACTGGCTGTACCTGTTCGGCTCGACCATCGCGGTGGGCGGCTTCCTCACCCCCCAGGGTGCGGCCGACTTCGGCTGGTTCGCCTACTCCCCGCTGTCGGACGCGGTCCGCAGCCCGGGCGTCGGCGCCGACATGTGGATCATGGGTCTGGCCTTCTCCGGCTTCGGCACGATCCTCGGTGCGGTCAACTTCATCACCACGATCATCTGCATGCGCGCCCCGGGCATGACCATGTTCCGCATGCCGATCTTCGTGTGGAACGTGCTGCTGACCGCCGTCCTGGTCCTGCTCGCCTTCCCGGTCCTCGCGGCCGCGCTGTTCGCCCTGGAGGCGGACCGTAAATTCGGCGCCCACGTCTTCGACGCGGCGAACGGCGGCGCCCTGCTGTGGCAACACCTCTTCTGGTTCTTCGGACACCCAGAGGTGTACATCATCGCCCTGCCGTTCTTCGGCATCATCTCCGAAGTGATCCCGGTGTTCTCCCGTAAGCCGATGTTCGGCTACATGGGCCTGATCGCCGCGACCATCTCCATCGCCGGCCTGTCCGTGACCGTGTGGGCCCACCACATGTACGTCACCGGCGGTGTGCTGCTGCCGTTCTTCTCCTTCATGACCTTCCTGATCGCCGTGCCGACCGGTGTGAAGTTCTTCAACTGGATCGGCACGATGTGGAAGGGCTCGCTGTCCTTCGAGACGCCGATGCTCTGGGCGACCGGCTTCCTGATCACCTTCACGTTCGGTGGTCTGACCGGTGTCATCCTGGCCTCGCCGCCGATGGACTTCCACGTCTCCGACTCGTACTTCGTGGTGGCCCACTTCCACTACGTGGTCTTCGGCACGGTCGTCTTCGCGATGTTCTCCGGCTTCCACTTCTGGTGGCCGAAGATGACCGGCAAGATGCTGGACGAGCGGCTCGGCAAGATCACCTTCTGGACGCTGTTCATCGGCTTCCACGGCACCTTCCTGGTCCAGCACTGGCTGGGCGCCGAGGGCATGCCGCGTCGTTACGCCGACTACCTGGCGGCCGACGGCTTCACCACCCTGAACACGATCTCGACCATCAGCTCCTTCCTGCTCGGCCTGTCGATCCTGCCGTTCCTCTACAACGTGTGGAAGACGGCCAAGTACGGCAAGCCGGTCGGCGTGGACGACCCGTGGGGCTACGGCCGCTCGCTGGAGTGGGCGACCTCCTGCCCGCCGCCGCGGCACAACTTCGTCACCCTGCCGCGGATCCGCAGCGAATCCCCGGCGTTCGATCTGCACCACCCTGAGATCGCCGCGCTCGAGCAGCTCGAGCACGCCGGTCACGGCACCGCCGTCGCGGGCAGCAAGGAGGCCGGCAAGTGAAGATCCAGGGTCGGATGTTCATCTGGCTGAGCGTCTTCATCCTGATCATTGCCATCGTGTATGGCGTGTGGTCGAAGGAGCCGGCCGGTACCACCGCACTGTTCCTGGCCTTCGGCCTGAGCGTCATGATCGGCTTCTACCTGGGCTTCACCGCCCGGCGGGTCGACGCGGGCGCCCAGGACAACAAGGAGGCGGACGTCGCGGACGACGCGGGTGAGCTGGGCTTCTTCAGCCCGCACAGCTGGCAGCCGCTCATGCTGGGCTTCGGCGGCGCGATCGCCTTCCTCAGCATCGCGGTCGGCTGGTGGCTGATCTACTTCTCCGCCCCGTTCATCGTGGTCGGCCTGTTCGGCTGGGTGTTCGAGTACTACCACGGCGAGAACCGCACCCAGTAGCACACGGGAGCACATCCCGGGAGCCCGGTTCCTCCATCAGGAGGGCCCGGGCTCCCTGCTTTCCCCGGGCGTTTCGTTCATACGCCGTAGTGTCGTTCGCTCGTACGGGCTACCTGGCGCGCCAATGGGGTCAGCGCCTCATAGCGTGATCGTATGAACCACACTCCGCGGACCCGCACCGTCGTCAGCTGCGCCATGCTGGTGACCGCCCTCGGCGCGGGCGTCACCGCCTGCGGTTCGGACGGCAACCCCCTGTCGGCCAAGCCGTACGACGCGGCGGACGTGATCTCCTTCAGCGGCCCCATCGGTGAGGGAAAACCGGCCGACCCGGACAAGCCTCTCGAGATCACCGCCGACGGCGATGACCTCATCACCGACGTCACCGTCCAGGACTCCGCAGGGCGCTATGTGGCGGGTGAACTCGCCGCCGACGGCGGTCGGTGGCACAGCACCGCTCCACTGGCCGCCAACGCCCACTACACGGTCACGGTGAGCACCGAGGACAGCAACGGCGCGCCCGGCCGCAAGGTCCTCACGTTCGACACCACCAAGCCCACCAACAAGAAGCGGCTGACCGTCACCTTCGGGCCGAACTCGGGCCAGTACGGCGTCGGACAGCCCATCACCGCCCAACTCGACCAGGAGGTCAAGGACAAGGCGCAGCGGGCCGTCGTGGAGCGTGCGCTGCGGGTGGACTCCACACCGGCCGTGCAGGGCTCCTGGTACTGGGTGAACAGCAAGGAACTCCACTACCGGCCCCAGGAGTACTGGCCCACCCACGCCACCATCACGGTGCACAGCAACCTGGACGGCATCAGGATCAGCGACCGGCTGTGGGGCGGCCCGGCCAAGCCGGTGAAGATCACCACGGGTGACCGGATCGAGGCCGTCACGGACGCGGCGGCGCACGAGCTGACGTTCTACCAGGACGGCAAGGCGCTCCAGCAGATCCCCGTCACCACGGGCAAACCCGGCTACGACACCCGCAACGGTGTCAAGGTCGTGCTGGAGAAGGCATACGTCGTACGCATGCGCGGCACCACGATCGGCATCGCCGCGGGGACGTCCGACTCCTACGACCTGTCGGTCTACTACGCCACGCGGGTGACGTGGTCCGGCGAGTACGTCCACGCCGCGCCCTGGTCCGTGGGCTCACAGGGCTACGCGAACGTCAGCCACGGCTGCACCGGCATGAGTACGTCGAACGCACAGTGGTTCTTCAACCACATTCACACGGGCGACATCGTCAAGGTCGTCAACTCCAGGGGTCATGCGATGGAGCACTTCGGCAACGGCTTCGGCGACTGGAACGTCGACTGGAAGAACTGGCAGAAGGGCAGCGCCCTGACCAACGACAAGCAGGCCGGCCCGTCGGCGGGGGACACGGTGAGACTGCAGCCGGCGGCCCTGTGAGCACCCCGGAGGGGCGCGGAGCCGAGTGCGATGCGCGGCTGCCGCCGCCTGGGCGCGACCGGCCCGCCACCGCACCCGCGCACGCTCGGGGCGCCCCTCCCCGCTAGGCGCTCAGCAACCGCCGCTGACGGAGCAGAGAGGCCAACGCCGAGGCGAACTCGACCGGATCCACCGGCAGGGTGACCGCGGCGTCGGCCCGGCTCCACGTGGCCAGCCACGCGTCCTGCGGCCGTCCCATCAGCAGCAGCACCGGCGGGCAGTTGAACACCTCGTCCTTGATCTGCCGGCACACGCCCATGCCCCCCATGGGCACGGCCTCCCCGTCCAGCACGCACACGTCGACACCGCCCTTGTCCAGCTCGCGCAGCACCGCGCCCGGAGTCGCGCACTCGACGAACTCGACGAAGGGGACGTCGGGAGCCGGCCTGCGACCGGTGGCCAGCCGTACTTGCTCGCGGGTGTTGGAGTCGTCGCTGTAGACCAGCACCGTGGCGGTCGGCTGCATTGTTCCTCCGGGACGTCAGCGTCGTACGGACGGGACGGACAGGGCCGTTCGGGGCGGAGCTTACTCCCGTCGAAGTGCCCATGAACACCACGTCAACACCGGTTCGGCGGGCAGCAACACTCCGAACGGCACCCCCCGGAGTGAGGGCGGGATAAGCGACCGACATAATGTCGGTCGTGGCGACAGCAACGACAGTAGAAACCGGGCACGCGCACCCGTCGGTCAACCGGCCGAACCTCACCAGCGTCGGAACCATCATCTGGCTGAGTTCCGAGCTGATGTTCTTCGCGGCCCTCTTCGCGATGTACTTCACCCTGCGATCGGTGACGGGTCCGGCGCACTGGAAGCACATGGCCGACGCGCTCAATGTGCCCTTCTCCGCGACGAACACCACGATCCTGGTGCTCTCCTCGCTCACCTGCCAGCTCGGCGTGTTCGCGGCCGAGCGGGGCGACGTGAAGAAGCTCAGAGGGTGGTTCATCCTCACCTTCATCATGGGTGCGATCTTCATCGGCGGTCAGATCTACGAGTACACGAGCCTGGTGAGGGACGAGGGCATCTCGCTCTCCTCCGACCCGTACGGCTCGGTGTTCTACCTGACCACCGGCTTCCACGGCCTGCACGTGACCGGCGGTCTCATCGCCTTCCTGCTGGTCCTTGGCCGCACCTACATGGCCAAGAGGTTCACCCACGAGCAGGCGACGGCCGCCATCGTCGTGTCCTACTACTGGCACTTCGTCGATGTGGTCTGGATCGGCCTTTTCGCCACGATCTACCTGATCAAGTAGCCGGGACCGGCTCCCGCACATCCAGAAGCACCGACGCAGAAGATCCTGACACCGGGGTAATCCGTGAAAAAGCTCTCCGCACGACGACGCCATCCGCTGGCGGCGGTCGTCGTCCTACTCCTCGCGCTGGCGGCCACTGGGGGGCTGTACGCCGCGTTCGCACCCGCGGGCAAGGCGCAGGCCGATGATTCCGCCCAGTCCCTGACCATCAAGGAGGGCAAGAAGCTCTACGAGGTCGGCTGCGCCAGCTGCCACGGCACCGGTGGCCAGGGCTCCTCCGACGGCCCGAGCCTGGTCGGCGTGGGCGCCGCGGCCGTCGACTTCCAGGTCGGCACCGGCCGTATGCCGGCCGCCACCTCGCAGGGCGCCCAGATCCCGCGCAAGAAGGTCGTCTACAACCAGGCGCAGATCGACCAGCTCGCCGCGTACATCGCCTCGCTGGGCGCCGGCCCGAGCGTGCCCACCAAGGACCAGTACGGCCCGGAGGGTGCGGACATCGCCAAGGGTGGCGAGCTGTTCCGCACCAACTGCGCGCAGTGCCACAACTTCACCGGCAAGGGTGGCGCCCTGACCAAGGGCAAGTTCGCACCGACCCTCGAGGGTGTCGACCCCAAGCACATCTACGAGGCCATGCAGACCGGCCCGCAGAACATGCCGTCCTTCCCCGACACCACGCTGTCCTCGAAGAACAAGAAGGACATCATCGCGTACCTGCACGCGGTCGACAGCAGCGAGACGACGAACCCCGGCGGTCTGGAGCTGGGCGGCCTCGGGCCGGTCAGTGAGGGTCTGTTCGCCTGGATCTTCGGTCTCGGCGCGCTGATCGTGGTCGCCGTCTGGGTCGCCGCTCGGACCGCAAAGGCCAAGAAGTCATGAGTAGCCAAGACATTCCAGAAGAGAACCTGCCTGCTGAGCAGGACCACGCCCACGGTGCGGTGTCGGTCGCGGACGAGGAGAACCCGTTCGCCGACCCGGGGTTGCCGCCCCACGAGCACCGCATCCAGGACATCGACGAGCGGGCCGCCCGGCGGTCCGAGCGCATGGTGGCCCTCCTGTTCACGGTGTCGATGCTGGCCACGATCGGCTTCATCGTCGCCTACCTGGTGATCCCGAACGACAAGTCGATCTTCGTCTTCCCGATCGGTCATCTCAGCGCGATGAACTTCGCGCTGGGCCTGACCCTCGGCGTGGCGCTGTTCTGCATCGGCGCGGGCGCGGTCCACTGGGCCCGCACCCTGATGTCGGACGTGGAGGTCGCCGACGACCGGCACCCGATCGAGGCCTCTCCCGAGGTCCGGGCGAAGGTCCACGAGGACTTCCGCCAGGGCGCGAAGGAGTCGGCGCTCGGCCGCCGCAAGCTGATCCGCAACACGATGTTCGGTGCGCTGGCCCTGGTGCCGCTCTCCGGCGTCATGCTGCTCGGCGGCCTCGGCCCCGCGCCCAGCACCTCGCTGCGCCACACCCTGTGGGCCAAGGGCAAGCGCCTGGTCAACATGAACACGAACCTGCCGCTGCGTCCCGAGGACGTCGCCGTCGGCTCGCTCACGTTCGCCAAGCCCGAGGGCCTGGAGGAGACGTCCGAGGAGTTCCAGACGGAGATCGCCAAGGCGGCCCTGATGATCGTCCGGCTGCAGCCGGGCAACATCAAGGACAAGCGCGAGCTCGACTGGTCGCACGAGGGCATCGTCGCCTTCTCGAAGATCTGCACCCACGTCGGCTGCCCGATCTCGCTGTACGAGCAGCAGACGCACCACGTGCTGTGCCCGTGCCACCAGTCCACCTTCGACCTCTCCGACGGTGCCCGAGTGATCTTCGGTCCCGCCGGCCACGCCCTGCCGCAGCTGCGCATCGGCGTGGACAGTGACGGTTACCTCCAGGCGCTCGGCGACTTCGAGGAGCCCGTCGGTCCTGCATTCTGGGAGCGCGGATGAGTACTGCAGCGAACGAGACCCGCTCTCGCGGGCAGGCTCCGGCCGGCGAGCGGATCGCCGACTGGGCCGACGGCCGGCTCGGGATCTACTCCCTGGCCAAGTCGAACATGCGCAAGATCTTCCCCGACCACTGGTCGTTCATGTTGGGCGAAGTGTGCATGTACAGCTTCATCATCATCATCCTGACGGGTGTCTATCTGACACTGTTCTTCCACCCGTCGATGAACGAGGTCGTGTACCACGGCTCGTATGTCCCGCTCCAGGGACAGCTGATGTCCGAGGCGTTCAACTCGACCCTGCACATCTCCTTCGACGTGCGCGGTGGTCTGCTCATGCGGCAGATCCACCACTGGGCCGCGCTGATCTTCCTGGCCGGCATGTTCGCGCACATGATGCGCGTGTTCTTCACCGGCGCGTTCCGCAAGCCGCGTGAGATCAACTGGCTGTTCGGCTTCCTGCTGTTCGTCCTCGGCATGTTCACCGGCTTCACCGGTTACTCGCTCCCGGACGACCTGCTCTCCGGCACCGGTGTCCGCTTCATGGAGGGCGCGATCCTGTCCGTGCCGATCGTCGGCACGTACCTGTCGTTCTTCCTGTTCGGCGGTCAGTTCCCCGGCCACGACTTCGTCGCCCGGTTCTACTCGATCCACATCCTGCTGCTGCCGGGCATCATGCTCGGCCTGATGGTGGGCCACCTGATCCTGGTCTTTTACCACAAGCACACGCAGTTCGCGGGTCCCGGAAAGACCGAGAAGAACGTCGTCGGCATGCCGCTGCTGCCGGTCTACATGGCCAAGGCCGGAGGCTTCTTCTTCCTGGTCTTCGGTGTCATCGCGGCCATCGCGGCGGTCGCCCAGATCAACCCGATCTGGGCCATGGGCCCCTACCGTCCGGACCAGGTGTCCACCGGCGCCCAGCCCGACTGGTACATGGGCTTCTCCGAGGGCCTGATCCGCTTCATGCCGGGCTGGGAGATCAACTTCTGGGGTCACACGCTCGTCCTGGGCGTGTTCATCCCGCTGATGATCTTCCCGCTGGTCCTGGTGGCGATCGCGGTCTACCCGTTCCTCGAGTCGTGGGTCACCGGCGACAAGAGCGAGCACCACATCCTGGACCGCCCGCGCAACGCCCCGACCCGTACCGGGTTCGGTGTCGCCTGGATGACGATCTACCTGACCCTGCTGGTCGGTGGTGGCAACGACCTGTGGGCCACGCACTTCCACCTGTCGATCAACGCGGTCACCTGGTTCGTCCGGATCTTCTTCTTCGTCGGCCCGGTCCTCACGTTCCTCGTCACCAAGCGGATCTGCCTCGGCCTGCAGCGCCGCGACCGCGAGAAGGTGCTGCACGGCCGTGAGACCGGCATCATCAAGCGCCTGCCGCACGGTGAGTTCATCGAGGTGCACGAGCCGCTCAGCCAGGAGCAGCTGCACACCCTCACGGCTCACCACCAGTACGAGCCGGCCGAGATCGGCCCGACGGTCGACGAGAACGGTGTCGAGCGCAAGGTCGGCGCCTCGGAGCGGCTGCGGGTGAAGCTGTCCAACGCCTACTACGGCGAGGACAACCAGATCCCGAAGCCGTCCGTCGACGAGTACAAGGAGATCACGAGCGGCCACGGCCACCACTGATCCCACGTCGCCACGCCACGCCGAAGGGCCCCGTCCGGGTTACGGACGGGGCCCTTCGCCCTGCCCGGGGGTCGATAGGGTGGGATCAACCACTGATTTCGTGTGTACGACACCCAGGAGCGGCTTATGAGCGCTGTGACCCCCGCTGGAGGCGACACCGCGGCGGGCCGCTCCTGGCCCGCCCTGCTGAACGGCCTGCTGGACGGCCGGAACCTGTCCGCGGACGACACCGCGTGGGCGATGGACCTGATCATGCGCGGTGAGGCCACCGACGCGCAGATCGCCGGCTTCATGGTGGCGCTGCGGGCCAAGGGCGAGACCGTCGAGGAGATCATCGGGCTCGTCCGCACGATGTACGCGCACGCCAACGTGATCGAGGTGCCGGGCCCGGCCGTCGACATCGTCGGCACCGGCGGCGACGGCGCCAAGACGGTGAACATCTCCACGATGTCGTCGATCGTCGTCGCGGGCACCGGTGCCAAGGTCGTCAAGCACGGCAACCGCGCCGCGTCCTCCGCGTCCGGCTCCTCCGACGTCCTGGAGAAGCTCGGGATCAATCTGAACCTGACCCCGCAGCGGGTCGCCGAGGTCGCCGAAGAAGCCGGCATCACCATCTGCTTCGCGGTGAAGTTCCACCCGTCGTTGCGTCATGTCGCCCCGGCCCGCGGCCAGTTGGGCATCCGCACCACCTTCAACGTGCTGGGCCCGCTGACCAATCCGGCCCATGTGCGCGCCCAGGCCGTCGGTGTGGCCGACCCCCGGATGGCGCCGATCGTGGCCGGTGTCCTCGCCGAGCGCGGCAACTCCGCGCTGGTCTTCCGCGGCGACGACGGCCTGGACGAGCTGACGACGACATCCACCTCGCGGGTGTGGGTGGTCCGGGACGGCAAGGTCACGGAGGAGTCCTTCGACCCGCGGCACGTGGGCATCGACCTCGTCCCGGTGGACGCCCTGCGCGGCGCCGACGCCGCGTACAACGCGGAGGTGGCGCGGCGTCTGCTGGACGGCGAGCAGGGTGCGGTGCGGGACGCGGTGCTGCTGAACGCGGCGGCGGCCCTGGTGGCCCTCCACCCGACGGACGCTTCGCTGGCCGACCAGCTCCGGGCCGGCATGGCCAGGGCCACCGAGTCCATCGACTCGGGCGCGGCGAAGCGGACGCTGGAGCGCTGGGTGGCGGCCAGCAATCGCTGATTCCCGCCCGGTGTGACGCAGGGCGCAGTCCGGATGGCGGACTGCGCCTTGCGTACGCAAGATCGTGTGGCAGGATACTGAACCAGGTCATGAGTGACAGTCATTCGGCCCCGGCCGGCTGTCCGGCAACCCTCCGTCCGTGGCGGGGTGCCCCGGGTGAAGACCAGGCCGTAGGCAGCGAGGTCTACGGCAAGCGCGGACCCCTCACGAAACCAGGGGTCCTGGTCGTCGAGGAGCCTTCCGTGAGCAAGCGAATGCGATAGGGCCGCAGAGCCCCGCCTCCGCATCCCTCTTTTCTCTTCCTCTTCCGTACGTCCCTTCGGCGTACGTCCTCACGGGAGTTCACCCATGTCTGTGTTCACCGCTGCCTCCGACCAGTCCGTTTGCTCACCTCTGCCCGTTCTGGGCCGGGATGTCACCGTTCCGCTCGTCACCGGCGGCGAGGTCACCTACGCGGCCCTCGACTACGCGGCCAGCGCCCCCGCCCTGCAGCGCGTCTGGGACGACGTGTCCGCCTACGCGCCGTACTACGGCAGCGTCCACCGCGGCGCCGGCTACCTTTCCCAGCTCTCCACCGACCTGTTCGAGAACGCCCGCAGGACGGTCGCGGAGTTCCTCGGCTGCCGCGCCGACGACCAGGTGGTCTTCACCCGCTCGACCACCGACTCCCTGAACCTGCTCGCCCGGGCCATCCCCGCCGACTGCCAGGTCTTCGTCTTCGAGACCGAACACCACGCCTCCCTGCTGCCCTGGCAGCACGCCCGCGTCACCTACCTCAACGCCCCGCGCACGCCGCAGCAGGCCGTCACGACCCTGGAGCGGGCCCTCGCCGGCCGTGAGCCCCACGGACCGGCCCTGGTCTGCGTCACCGGCGCCTCCAACGTCACCGGCGAGCTGTGGCCGGTGCGCGAACTGGCCGCCGCGGCGCACGCGCACGGTGCCCGGATCGTCCTCGACGCCGCCCAGCTCGCCCCGCACCAACCGGTGAACCTCCGTGACCTGGACGTCGACTGGGTCGCCTTCTCCGGCCACAAGCTCTACGCCCCCTTCGGCTCCGGTGTCCTGGCCGGCCGTGCCGACTGGCTGCGCGCGGCCGAGCCGTACCTCGCGGGCGGCGGCGCCAGCCGCAAGGTGACCCGGCGTCAGGACGGCGGAGTGGACGTGGAGTGGCACGAGAGCGCCGCCCGCCACGAGGCCGGCTCCCCGAACGTCATCGGCGCCTACTCCATCGCCTCGGCCTGCAAGGCGCTCACCGAGGCCGGCTGGGACACCCTGATCGCCCGCGAACAGCACCTGATCGCCAGGGCCCGCGCGGGCCTCGCCGAGGTCCCCGAGGTGAAGGTCCTCTCCCTCTTCGGCGACGACGCCCCGCGCGTCGGTGTCATCTCCTTCGTCGTGGAGGGCTGGAACAGCTCCCACTTCGCCGCCGCGCTCTCCGCCGAGTACGGCATCGGGGTCCGCGACGGTCTCTTCTGCGCCCACCCCCTCGTCCGCACCCTCCTCGGCAGCGACCCCCAGAGTCAGGGTGAATGCGGTGCCCCCGAGGCAGCGCCGGGCGAGAAGTCCCTGAACGCCATCCGCGTGAGCTTCGGCGCGGGCACCCCCGACGAGCACGTGGACCGCTTCGTCGCGGCCGTGAGGGAACTCGTCACCGAGGGTGCGAAGTGGACGTACAGGACGGAGGACGGCCGCTGCGTACCCGCGGTGTGAAGCCGGCGCAGGCGCCACCCCTGAGAGGCGCGGGAAACGGCGCGAGCGGCCAAGGCCGGATCCGCGCTCGCCGCCGGTGATCGGAAGCCCGCCGGCCAGGGCTCCCCGGGTGTCCCGGGCCCGCCGCCATGCCGCGGAGGGGCCGGGTGACCGGCTCGGGTGCGGCGCGACGCGGCCTCCGCGCCGGCGAAGTCGGCGGCCGCGCCCCACTGGCCGCCACAGCCACTGCGGAATCCTCCGTTGCGGCCGCCACCGGCTACCCGCCGTGCCGGGTGGTCACGGACGGTTGGCGGTGGCCCGCCACGAACCCGGTCGGGTAATCCAGCGGCACTGCGGTCGTCGGGGGCGCAGGGTGCACGGGCAGCCACGGCGATGTCCGGCCGGCGGTGGACGCGGGGCGCCGACGGTGACGGAGGCGGCCGCCGTCCACGCGTCCGGACCGGTGCGGGTCCGCGGGCCGCCGCCTCTGCGTCCCCTCGGGCCCCGGCAGCGCGGCCGGCGACAGGACCGCCTAGTTGTCCAGCCCGATCGAGAAGGCGGCCTCCAGGTCGTGCTGGGAGTACGTCCGGAACGCGACGTGCGTGTCGGTGGCCTCCACGCCGGGGATCCTGCTGATCCGGCCGGGGATGATGTCGGCCAGGTCGTCGTGCCGGCGGACCCGGACCATGGCGATCAGGTCGTAGGTGCCGGTGACCGAGAAGACCTCGCTGACGCTCTCCAGCGCGGCGATCTGCTCCGCGATCTCGGGGATCCGGTCCACGCTGGTCTTGATGAGGACGATCGCGGTGATCACGGCTGGTTCTCTCCCTCGGGTGCCGGAGCTGGGGCCGACTTCACTCTAGTCGTACGGCCGTAACGGGCCCACGCGTAGCCGAAGCCCAGGCCGAACCCCACGAGGTGCGCGAGGTACGCCACCCCGGGACCGTCGGAGCTCTGCTCCGCCGCCGCCCACTGCAGTGCCGCCCAGCACGGCAGCACGACCCATGCGGGGAACCGCAGCGGCAGGAAGAAGAGGAACGGGAGAAGACTGGTCACACGGGCGCGTGGGAACAGGTAGAGGAACGCACCCAGGACCGCCGAGATCGCCCCGGAGGCGCCGACCAGCGACTGCGTCGAGGCGGCGTTGGCGGCCGCGTAGCCGAGCAGGGCCAGATAACCGCAGCCGACGTAGAAGACGGTGAACTCCACCCGGCCCATCCGTTCCTCGGTCATCGCGCCGAAGACGAAGAGGAAGAGCATGTTGCCGAGCAGATGCACCCAGCTGCCGTGGACGAACAGGGCCGTGGCGGGGGTCAGGGCCGCGCGCACGGGCCTGGCGAACAGCTCGGCCGGGACCACGCCCCAGCGCCGGAAGTACGCCCGCTGCGCGGCGAGCAGCGCGTCCCCGGATCCGTACCCCGGGACGAGACCCGAGGCCGGCCCCAGGGCGAAGAGCAGACAGCACAGGGCGATGAGGCCGTACGTCATCGGTGCTGATGTGCTCCGGACCGCCCTGAGGGCCCTGCCGGCCGCCGTGCTCCACGCCCTGATCATGAACACAGAGCATGACGTAACGGGACGCAAGCTGACAGACCGCCTCGCCGCCGTGGACGGGCCAGCGGCGACTCCCCGCCAGGCCGTAGGGTTACGGCCACACGCGTCGGCCGGCGGCGCGGCAGCGAGCATGAGCGAGAGAAGGAAGCGGACAGCCACGATGACGGTTCCCCTGCCGACCGCGACCACCCGGTGGCGCTGCACCCTGTGCGGCAACCTCACCCGGTTCGACGTGACCCGTTCCTCGAAGGTCGTCGAGTACATCCACCTCGATCTGGCCGGGGAGCCGACCGTGGAGGAGCGTGAGGTGGTCAGTGAGACCATCGAGTCGGTGCGCTGCCGCTGGTGCAACGCGGTGGATCAGGTGGAACTGGTGGACAGGCCGGGTGCCGGCTCCTGAGCGGAGCGGCCCCGAAGAAGTGACGTAGTGGGGTGTGACGGATGGTGGAGACCGCAGGCGGGGGGCCGGGCGACGGCACCGCTGAGGTGCTTGACCGTCCGCTGCCCGACGGGGTGCGCCGCAGAGTCGTACAGATCGTCTCGGACGGTTTCGGCGGGCTGACCATGGCGGAACTGCCCGCCCAGCTGAGGCAGTACGCCCGGTTCACCCCCACTCGCCGGGCGAAGTTCGCCGGGAACGCGATGGCGTCTGCGCTGGAGACCGACGCGCTGTTCAGGCAGCGGATCGGGGAGAAGCTCAGAGAGGCCCAGCCGGAACTCGCCGGCGCCCTCGACTCCGGCTCGCCGCCCCCGGCCGCGGACCCGCTCGACGTGGCGGCCGCGGCCTATGTACTGCGCCCGGCGGGCTGGGTGAAGCTGGTCACGGCGGCCGGCGAGGAGGCCCAGCGCGCGGACGCCGAGCGCGCCGACGAGGAGAGCCGGGCCGAACTGGAGCGGCTGCGCGCCGAGCTGGCCCAGGCCCGCGAGCACACCCGCGCCGAGACCGAACGGCTGCGCGCGGAGTTCGAGTCGGCGAAGAGGGAAGCGGAATCGCTTCACCGCAAGCTCCGGGCCGCCCTGAGCGACGTCAAGCGCGGCGAGGCCGCGCTGCGCAAGGCCCAGGGCGAGATGGACGCCGTGCGCGCCGAGGCGCATCTGCGGGTGTCGGCCGCCGAGAGCGAGTCCCGCCGGCTCAGGGCCCGTCTCGGCGAGGCCGAGGCCGCACTGGAGGCCACCCGCCGGGCGGCCCGCGAGGGCCGCAGCGTGGAGGACATGCGGGTGCGGCTGCTGCTCGACACCCTGCTGGACGCGACGCAGGGGCTCAGGCGTGAACTCGCCCTGCCCCCGGTGTCCGTGCGGCCCGCCGAGACCGTGGACGCGGTCGAACCGGGACGCATGACACCGAAGGACATCGCGGCCCGTGCCCTGTCGGAGCATGATCCGGCCATTCTCGACCAGCTGCTCGCGCTGCCGCAGGCGCATCTGGTGGTCGACGGCTACAACGTCACCAAGACCGGCTATCCGCAGATGCCGCTGGAGAAGCAGCGGCTGCGGCTGCTCGGTCAGCTCTCCGCGCTCGCCGCGCAGACCGGTGCCGAGGTGACCTGTGTCTTCGACGGCGCCGAACTGGCCGCGCCGGTGCTGCTCGCACCGCCGCGCGGGGTGCGGGTGCTGTTCTCCAAGCCGGGTGTCACGGCCGACGAGCTGATCCGTCAGCTCGTGCGCGCGGAGCCGCCGGGCCGTCCGGTCATCGTCGCCTCCACCGACCGGGAGGTGGCCGACGGGGTCGCGAAGGCGGGCGCCCGGCCGGTCGCCTCTGCGGTGCTTCTCAAGCGACTGTCCTGAACGCCCAACGGGCATATGCAATGCCCGAATTGGTCGTATCGTCACGCAACGTAGTGTCAATCGCGCATCACAGCATGTGAGTTGTGTGCAAAGAATGCATTGTGTGACGGGGTTTTTTGGTGTGAGGATTTGAACTGATCACAAGTGGGTCACTAGGGTCTGGGCTCGAACCTCCGAACGGGTGATCGCTCACTCACTCACGAGAAGGAGTTCGTCCTCCGTGGCGTCCCATCGTCGACCCAAGCAGCAGAGTCGCGCTCGCGTGACCGTGCTGACCACCGCCGCCGCCGCTGCCGTCGTGCTGAGCGCGAACGCCGCCAACGCCGCGCCGAGCCAGAAGCTCAGCAAGGACCAGGTCAAGGCCAAGGTCGACGAGCTCTACCAGCAGGCGGAGCAGGCTTCCGAGAAGTACGACGGGGCCAAGGACAAGCAGCAGAAGCTGCAAAAGGAAATATCCACCATCCAGGACAATGTCGCCCGAGGTCAGGAAGACCTCAACAAACTGCGCGACGGGCTGGGTTCGCTGGCCACCTCGCAGTACCGCTCCGGCGGCATCGACCCCTCGGTCCAGCTCTTCCTGTCCTCCAACCCGGACGACTTCCTCGACAAGGCCTCCACGCTCGACCAGTTGAGCGCCCAGCAGGTCGACGCGCTGAAGAAGATTCAGGACAAACAGCGCGAACTGGCCCAGGAGCGAGCGGAAGCCACCGAGAAGCTCAAGGACCTCTCGGCCACGCGCACCGAGCTGGAGCAGAACAAGAAGAAGATCCAGGCCAAGCTCGCGGACGCGCAGAAGATCCTCAACACGCTCACGGCCAAGGAGAAGGCGGACCTGGCCGCCCAGCAGGCGCGCGCCGATCGCTCCGCCAGCGCGCGGGTCGACCTCGGCAACAGCACCCCTGCCTCCGGCCGGGCGGGCGCGGCCTTCGCCGCCGCCCAGAGCGTGATCGGCTCGCCGTACGTCTACGGCGCCTCCGGCCCGTCCTCCTTCGACTGCTCGGGTCTGACCTCCTGGGCCTACGCCCAGGCCGGCGTCTCCATCCCGCGCACCTCCGAGGCGCAGGCCACCATCGGCACCCGGATCAGCTCGATCAACGACCTCCAGGTCGGCGACCTGGTGTTCTTCTACGGCGACATCCACCACGTCGGCCTCTACGCCGGCAACGGCCAGGTGCTGCACGCCCCGCACACCGGTGCCGTGGTCCGCTACGAGGCGATCTCCGACATGCCGTTCCAGTTCGGCGTCCGCGTCTGATACCGCCCAGCCCCCGAAACGCGGTCTGATACCCCGCCGAGGCGGCGGAAACGCTGACCCGGCGGCGCCCGAACGGGCGAATCGCCTGGACCGGAACTGACTCCACGCCCCGCCGCTGACCTGGGTCAGCGGCGGGGCGTCACTGTGTGTTGACGCCCCGGTCGTCAGCCGGGGTCCTTCCGCACGGCTACTGTCTGCCGCGTTTCCCCGGTGCCGGGGCCTCCCCGTCCCCAGGCGCCGGGGGAGCAGTCTCTGTCCGCCAGCAGAAGGACTGCCGTGGGCTCTCACCGCCGCCTTGCCCCTTCCGGATTCGACCGGGGCGCCGTCGCCCTGTGCGTGCTGTCGGCCGCGGCCGCCACGCTCGGCGCCGTACCGGCGCACGCGGCTCCGCACGGCGACACCCACGCCGAGGTGGACCTGCTCTACCAGGAGGCGGAGCAGGCGACCCAGGCCTTCGACAAGGCCCAGGAGCGGGCGGGCACGCTGCGCCGCGAGGTGCGCGACGCCCAGGACCACATCGCCCGGCAGCAGCTGCGGATCAACTCGCTGCGCGAGGAGCTCGGTTCGCTGGCCGGCGCACAGTACCGTGCGGGCGGCATCGACCCGGCCGTCGCGCTGCTCTTCTCCGACGACCCCGCCGACTACCTCGACAGGGCGTCCACCCTCGACCGTATCGACGTCCACCAGGCGGTCCAGCTGCGGGAGTTGCAGTCGGCGATGCGGGAGCTCGCCCAGGAGCGCGCGGAGGCGGCCGGGAAGCTCTCCGCGCTGGAGGACAGCCGCAAGGCGGTGGCCGCGCACAAGCGGACCGTCGAGAAGAAGCTCACCAGGGCCCGGCAGCTGCTCAACGCGCTCCCGGCCGCCGAGCGCGCCGCCTTCGACCGGACCTCGCGCTCCGACGACTCCGGCCGCGTCGACCTGCCCGACCTGCCCGACCTGACCGGGGCTGTCGCCCCCGACGCCCGCGCCGCCGCCGCGGTGGCCGCCGCCCGCTCCGCCCTCGGCCGCCCGTACGTGTGGGGCGCCAGCGGCCCCTCCGGCTTCGACTGCTCCGGCCTGATGCGGTGGGCGTACGCGCACGCCGGGATCCAGCTGCCGCGCACCTCGCAGGAACAGCGCTTCGCCGGCCGACGGATCCCGCTGTCCCAGGTCCGCCCCGGCGACCTGGTCGTCTACCGCTCCGACGCCAGCCACGTGGGGATGTACGTCGGCGACGGCCAGGTCATCCACGCCCCCTATCCGGGCGCGGCGGTGCGCTACGACCCCGTCGGGATGATGCCGATCTCCTCGGTCACCCGGCCCTGACCGCGCCGCTCGCCGTTAACATCGGAAAGTGGCTGGTCGCAGACGGGCGTGGAGCATCGGGGCCGTGGGGCTCGGTCTGCTGCTGCCGCTGGCCGGGTGCGGCGGCACGCCGGCCGACCCCGCCCGCACCGAGGTGCAGCATCTGCTCGACCTGCGCTCCGCCGCCCTCCTCGGCCACGACGAGACGGCGTACGGGACGACGGGCACCAGGACGGAGTACACCCGGCTGCGGGCCCTCCCGCTGGCCTCCTGGTCCTACCTGGTCACCGCCGTGCGCCACACCTCCTCCGGCGCCACCGTGGACGCCGACCTCAGCTACCGCGTCGCCGGGTACGACAAGGCCCCCGTGGACGCCCGCCGCACCCTCACCCTCGGCCGCACCGCCGACGGGAAGTGGTACGTCACCGCCGACAGGCCCGCCGTGCAGGCCGGGCAGCAGCTGTGGGACCAGGGCCCGGTGACCGCCGTCAAGGGCACGCACAGCCTGGTCCTGGGCACCGGCCGGACGGCCGCCGCGCTGCGCCCGTACGCCACGCTGGCCGACCGCGCCGTCCCGGCCGTCTCGCGGGCCTGGGGCACCGACTGGACCCGCCATGTCGTCGTCCTCGTCCCGCACTCCCTCCAGGGCATGGCGGGGCTGCTCGGCTCTCCCGCCTCGAACTACCGGGGCATCGCAGCCGTCACCACCGGCGAGGCGGGCGGCTCCGGACGGGCGCCCGCGGACCGGGTGGTGGTCAACCCGGAGGCGTACGCCGTCCTCGGCGACCTCGGCAAACAGGTGGTGCTCACCCACGAGACCACCCACGTGGCCACCCGGGCGCAGACCACCGCCGCGACCCCGCTGTGGCTCTCCGAGGGCTACGCGGACTGGATCGGCTACCTCGGCACCGGCCGCACCCCGACCGAGGCCGCGCCGGAGCTCACCCGCGCGGTGCAGGACGGCCACCCGCCCACCGCGTTGCCGACCGACAAGGACTTCGGCTTCACCAGCGATCCGGCCGAGCTCGCCCGGGCCTACGAGGGCGGCTGGCTGGCCTGCCGGATGATCGCCGACCACTGGGGCACGGCCCGGCTCGACGCCTTCTACCGTGCCGTCGGCGCCCACGACAGGCGGGCGGGCGCGGTCGAGGGCGCCCTGAAGAAGGTGCTCGGCACCACCCCCGAGGCCTTCACCGCGCAGTGGCGGGAGTATGTGCGCACCCAGCTGACCCGGACCGAGTGACCTCGGCCCGACGCGCCCTGCGTGACGGTCAGCCGGACCCGGCGAGCGTCTCGATGGCCTCGCGCAGCCAGGTCCGCTCCGCCTTCCCGGTGGCCCGGGCGACCCGCAGCATGCCCTCCCGGAACAGGTCCCCGGCCTCCTCCGCGTGCACCGGCGCGCCCTTGCGGTAGAAGAAGCTCGACGGGGTCTCGAGGAAGTCCAGCCGGCGGCGCAGCACCGCGGCCTGCTCCGCGGGGTCGTCCAGGTGCCGCAGGAAGGCCAGGAGCGTGTTGAAGCGGACGTGGTCGGTGATCTCCGCCTGCTTGGGGTCGCGCAGCCGCGCGAGCAGCTCCGCGCGGCCCTCGGCCGTCAGGGACAGCACCCGGCGCGGGGCGGCGCTCACGCCGTCCTCGGTGCGCTGGTCCAGCAGCCCGGCGGCGACGAGCCGGTTGATGGCCGGGTAGAGCGCGCCGTCGCTGACCGGGCGGACATGGCCGCTCAGCGCCCTGATGCGCTCCTTCAGCTCGTAACCGTGCAGCGGTTCCTCGGCGAGGAAGCCCAGGATCGACAACTCCAGCACGCGGTTTCCTCCTTGCGGGGGCGGTGACCGCCATGCTAGCTCTTATCGAGCTACCTCGATTCGAGGTAGCTCGATAAGAGAGGCCGGTGTCCACGGTGAACGCCCACCGCAAACAGCTCATAGCCCTCGCCCACCCCGTCTACCTCTCCCTGCTCGCCTCGGTCGCCTCCGGGGTCATCAACACCGTCTGGGTCTCCCGGCTCGGCGGCGGAGCCGTCGCCGCCGTGGCCGTCGCCACCAACACCGAGAACGTGCTGCTCGGCGTGGCCCTGGTCTTCGCCTCCGGTACGACCGTGCTGGTGGCACACGGCAGAGGGGCCCGGGACCCGGCCGCCGTACGCGCCGCCGTACGGGGCGGCTGGGCGCTGTGCGGCCTGGTGACGCCGGTCGTCGCGGCCGGCGGCTTCCTGCTGCGCGGGCAGCTGGCCGGACTGGTCCTCGGCGGCCACGACGGCGGCGCCCTCGGCCTGGCCACCGCCTACTTCGCGATCTCCCTGCCGGGCACGGCCGTCTTCTTCGCCCAGCAGCTCGTCGACGGCATTCTCAAGGGCACCGGCGACACCCGCACACCGATGCGCCTCGCCCTCCTGGCCAACGGACTGATCCTGGTCTGCGACCCCGTCCTGATCCACCTCCACGGCGTCCGGGGCGCCGCCGCCTCCACCGTGCTGTGCCGCACCGTGGCCCTCACGGCGGGGCTGCGCGTCCTGCGCCGCAACGCCCTGCTGCGGACGGCGGCCGCCGCCCCGCCCGCCGGACCGGCCCGTGCAGCCCTGCAGCGCACCCTCGCCACCGGCCTGCCCATGTCCGCCGACTTCACCGTCCGCCAGAGCGGAGCCCTGGTCCTGGTGGCGATCGTGGCCCGGCTCGGGGTGACGGCGGTGGCCGCCTACGCCATCGCCTACAAGATCATGTACGTCGCCACGATGGCCTTCTACGCGGTACGGCAGGCCGCCGCGATCCACACCGCGCACACCCGGGGCACGGGGCAGGACGAGCGGCGCGGCATCGGCCGGCAGGCGGTGCTGGTCTCCGGGACCCTCGGCCTGGCCGCCTCCGCCCTGTTCGCGGTGACGGCCCCCTGGATCATGGCCGCCTTCGGCGCCGGCGGCGCGGTCGCCCACCAGGGCGCGCTGTTCCTGCGCTGTGTCGGCCCCTATCTGCTGCTGATGGCCTGCTTCATCGCGCTCGGCGGGGTCTTCGAGGGCAGCGGCGGGGCACCGGCGCTGCTCCGGGTCACCGTGCTCGGCACGGCCGTCCAGCTGCCCCTGGCCCACGCCCTGTGCGGCCTCGGCCTGCCCGGCGTGTGCCTGGCGCTGGCGCTCTCCATGGCCGTGCAGTGCGCGGCCGTGGCGGTGCTGCTGCGGCGCCTCGGGCAGCGCGCGAGGGCGCGGGCGTCCCTGGTGCGTGCCGGGTGAACCGGGCACGCACGGGGGCTGCCGTGGCCTGGTCGGCGGGGTGGTCCAGGTCGCGTGAGGCGGCCGGGGCCGCCGGGAGGGCGAGGGCTGCCGTGGCCGGCCGGCTGTCGTGGGACGGCCGTCGTCCCCCCGGCGCCTGTCCCCGGCGCGCTCCTGCCGCGTCAGGAGGAGACCGGGGACTTCCGCGGCCGGGCCGGCTGGGGCGGCAGGGGTGCGGCGGGTGCCGGGGGCACGGTCGAGCGCCACAGCCGGCGGCCCGCCGTGACCGAGGCAGCGACCAGCAGGCCGTTGCGCAGCACCAGCAGCAGGACGCCGTACCGGTCGCTCATCACCACGTGCCCGAAGCCGAGCGGGAACTCCAGGACCGTCAGGAAGGACGCGGCCACCACCATCAGCGCGGGCGCCCCCATCCGGCTCGCCCGGTACGACAGACAGACCGCGGCCAGACCGACCAGCCACACCAGGTACTGCGGGCTGATCACCCGGCTGGTGACCGTGAACAGCAGGACGGCGGTGAAGGCCGCCTCCGCGAGCGTGTGCGGCGCCCTGCGGGCCGCCCGCAGCCGCCACAGCAGCAGCCAGCCGAAGGCCGCGCCGGTCAGCGTCAGCGCCGCCGCACTGACCTGGTCCACGTGCGGGCCCAGGAACTCGATCGACCCGTAGTTCAGCAGCACCTGCCCGTGCCAGCCGAAGTGCCGGGCCACATGGAAGACCAGCGCGCCCAGCGACTCCACCTCGGTGCCCCGGTTCCGCTGGAAGGTCAGGAAGGCGAAGGCGCCCGGCATGGACACCGCGAACAGCGCCGCGAGCCCGGACGCGGTCACCGCCGCCGATGCCCACGCCCGCCGCCGCACGGCACCGACCAGCAGCAGCGCCGGCCACACCTTCAGCAGGGCGCCGAACGCGGTCAGCGCGCCCATCACCCGCGGATGCCGCGCCCCGGCCAGCAGCGCCGCCACGGCCACCGCCGTCACCATCACGTCGTAGCGGGCGTACACCGTCGGGCCGAGCAGCGGTACGCCCGCCACCCACACCCAGGCGCCGCGCAACGACCGGCCCCGGTGCCGGACCGGCCCCAGCAGCAGCGCCAGGACCAGGACGTCGGCGAGGAACGCCAGCACGAAGAAGGCGTGTGTGTAGGACAGGAAGGGCAGGGCGGCGGGGGAGAGCACCGGCAGGGCGGCGGCCGGCGGATACTGCCAGGTCACGTCGTCCAGCGGAAACGTTCCGTGCCGCAGCACCTCGTACCAGCCCCGGTAGATCACCGAGACGTCGGAGGTGACGTCCGGGCCGGGGAAGACGAACACCTGGAAGACGAACAGCAGCAGCGCCGCACGGGTGACGGTCCAGGTCGCGAGCAGCCATGCCAGGGACCGCCCGGCGCCCTTCGTCTCCACGTGCTCCCCTGACGTTCGTTGTCCGCTTCGATCTGCGCGTCGCGGGACCATGATGACGTGCTTGGCTGTGCGCATGCCACAAACCCCGCCGCGTCCGGCCGTGGACGGCCCATTCGGTCCCGGCCGGGTACGGGCCGATTCGGTAGGGTCGGCGGCGATGCACAAGACCCTGATCGTCACCAACGACTTCCCGCCCCGGCCGGGCGGCATCCAGGCCTTCCTGCACAACATGGCCCTGCGCCTGGACCCCGACCGGCTGGTCGTCTACGCCTCCACCTGGAAGCGGAGCCGGGAGGGCGTCGACGCCACGGCCGCCTTCGACGCCGAGCAGCCCTTCACCGTCGTACGCGACCGTACGACCATGCTGCTGCCCACCCCGCAGGCGACCCGGCGAGCGGTCGGGCTGCTGCGCGAGCACGGGTGCGGCTCGGTGTGGTTCGGGGCGGCGGCGCCGCTCGGCCTCATGGCCCCGGCGTTGCGCAGGGCCGGCGCCGAGCGGCTGGTGGCCACCACGCACGGGCACGAGGCCGGCTGGGCCCAGCTGCCCGCCGCCCGGCAACTGCTGCGCCGCATCGGGGACTCGACGGACACGACCACCTACCTGGGCGCGTACACGCGGTCGCGCATCGCCACCGCGCTCAGTCCGGCGGCGGCCGGGCGGATGGTCCAGCTGCCGCCGGGCGTCGACGAGAAGACCTTCCACCCCGGCTCCGGCGGCGAGGAGGTCCGCGCCCGCCTCGGCCTCACCGACCGCCCGGTCGTGGTCTGCGTCTCCCGGCTGGTCCCGCGCAAGGGCCAGGACACCCTGATCCAGGCCATGCCCCGGATCCTCGCCGCCGAGCCCGACACCGTGCTGCTCATCGTCGGCGGCGGGCCCTACGAACGCGATCTGCGGCGGATGGCCGCCGAGACCGGCGTCGGCGGCTCCGTCCGCTTCACCGGCGCGGTCCCCTGGTCCGAGCTGCCCGCCCACTACGGCGCCGGGGACGTCTTCGCCATGCCCTGCCGCACCCGCCGCGGCGGGCTGGACGTGGAGGGCCTCGGCATCGTCTATCTGGAGGCCTCGGCGACGGGCCTGCCGGTGGTCGGGGGCGACTCGGGCGGCGCGCCGGACGCGGTCCTGGACGGCGAGACCGGCTGGGTGGTCAGGGGAGGCTCTCCCGAGGAGGCGGCCGACCGTATCGTGCCCCTGCTCGGCGACCCCGAACTGCGCCGAAGGATGGGCGAGCGAGGCCGCCAGTGGGTGGAAGAGAGATGGCGCTGGGACCTGCTCGCCGAGAAGCTGAAAAACCTGCTGTAGGGCAGACCCCTCAAGGGGCGCGGGGAACCGCGCGGTCGGCCGGGCACGAAACGGCTCCCGCAGGCGAAGCGCCCGGCACCCCGGAAGGCGCCTTTTCCCTTGGCGGAACCCCATAATCCGCCCATGCTGCGCACATGACAGCAAACCTGATGAGACGTCAGCTGACAAGACGTCACATACTTGGTATGGCAGCGCTGCAGACAGCGGCTGCCCTCGGTTTCACCCGCATAGGACTCCAGTCGGCCCGAGCCGCCGAGCCCGCCGCCGTCGAGAACGCCCCCGCCGTCGTCGTCGGCTCCGGGTACGGCGGCGCCGTGGCCGCCCTCCGGCTCGGTCAGGCCGGCACCCGCACCCTCGTGCTGGAGATGGGGCAGCTGTGGAACACCGCCGGCGGCGACGGCAAGGTGTTCTGCTCCACCAGCGCCCCCGACCAGCGCTCCATGTGGTTCCGTACCCGCACCGAGGCCCCGCTCGCCACCTTCCTCTGGCTGGACGTGGTCAACAAGGACATCAGCTCCTACCCCGGCGTCCTGGACCGCGTCCACTACGACGACATGTCCGTCTTCGTCGGCCGCGGCGTCGGCGGCGGCTCCCTCGTCAACGGCGGCATGGCGGTCACGCCCCTGAAGTCGTACTTCACCGAGCAGTTCCCGACCGTCGACGCCGACGAGATGTACGGCACCTACTACCCGCGCGCCCGCGCCATGCTCGGCGTCAACACGGTCGACCCGGCGTGGTTCGAGTCCACCGAGTGGTACCGGTTCACCCGCACCTCCCGGAAGGCGGCCGGCAACGCGGGTCTGAAGACCACCTTCGTGCCGAACGTCTACGACTTCGGCTACATGCGGCAGGAGGCCGCCGGCACGGCCACGAAGTCCGCGCTCGCCGGCGAGGTCATCTACGGCAACAACCACGGCAAGCGCAGCCTCGACAAGAGCTATCTGGCCGCCGCGCTCGGCACCGGCAACGTCACCATCCACACCCTGGAGAAGGTGAAGTCCATCAGCAGGGCGGCCGACGGATCGTACGTGCTGACCGCCGACCGGATCGACACCACCGGCACGGTCGTCGAGACCAAGCAGTACAGCTGCACGTATCTCTTCCTCGGCGGCGGCAGCCTCGGCACCACCGAGCTCCTCGTCCGGGCCCGTGACACCGGCGCCCTGCCCGACCTGAACTCCGCCGTGGGCGCGGGCTGGGGCACCAACGGCAACACCATGGTGGGCCGCGCCAACCACATCTGGGACACCGTCGGCGCCAACGAGGCCACCATGCCCGTGATGGGCATCGACGACTGGGCCAACACCGACAACCCTGTCTTCGCCGAGATCGCCCCGCTGCCCATGGGGTTCGAGCACTGGATCAGCCTGTACCTCGCGATCACCAAGAACCCCGAACGAGCCTCCTTCACCTACGACTCCGCCTCCGGCGCGGTGAGGCTCGGCTGGACGGCCGCCCAGAGCGCGGTGTCGGTGAGCATGGCCAAGAAGCTGTTCGACCGGATCAACCTGGCCAACGCGACCATCTACCGCTACGACCTGTTCGGCTCCGCGGGCAAGGTCTTCGCCGACGATTTCACCTACCACCCGCTGGGCGGCTGTGTCCTCGGGAAGGCCACCGACGACTTCGGCCGGGTGAAGGGCTACGACCGGCTGTACGTCACCGACGGCTCGCTCGTGCCCGGCAACATCGGCGTGAACCCCTTCGTCACCATCACCGCGCTCGCCGAACGCACGATGGCGCGGGTCCTCGCCGAGGACACCGCGCCATGACGCTCCGTCAGGAGGTGTGCTACTTCGCGTAGATCGCCTCGATCTCGTCCGCGTAGTCCTTCGCCACCACGTTCCGCTTGAGCTTCAGCGACGGGGTGAGGTGGCCCGACTCCTCCGTGAACTGGGAGGGCAGAATGCGGAACTTCCGCACCGATTCCGCCTTCGACACCGCGGCGTTGCCGTCGTCGACGGCCGCCTGGATCGCCGCGAGCAGATCCGGGTCGTCCTTCAGCGACGCCGCGGTGGCACCCGCCGGCTTGCCGTGCTCCTCGGCCCAACGGCCCAGGAACTCCTCGTCGATGGTGACCAGCGCGCCCACGAACGGCCGCCCGTCGCCCACCACCATGCACTCCGCCACCAGCGCGTGCGCCCGGATCCGGTCCTCGATCACGGCCGGGGCCACGTTCTTGCCGCCCGCCGTGACGATGATCTCCTTCTTGCGGCCGGTGATCCTGAGGTAGCCGTCCTCGTCCAGCGTGCCGATGTCACCGGTGTGGAACCAGCCGTCGGCCAGCGCCTCCGCGGTCGCGCCCGGGTTGTTCCAGTACTCCTTGAACAGGTGCTCGCCGTGCAGCAGGACCTCGCCGTCGTCCGCTATCCGCACCACGGAGCCCGGCAGCGGCTGGCCCACCGTGCCGATCTTCTGCCGGTCCCACGGGTTGAACGCGGTCGCCGCACAGGACTCGGTGAGGCCGTAGCCCTCCAGGACCGTGAAGCCGATGCCCCGGAAGAAGTGACCGAGCCGCTCGCCCAGCGGGGCGCCGCCGGAGATGGCGTACTCGCCCCGGCCGCCGAGCACCGCACGCAGCTTGCCGTAGACGAGCCTGTCGAAGACCTTGTGCTTGACCTTCAGGCCGAACGACGGGCCGGAGGCGTCGTCCAGCGCCTTGCTGTAGGCGATCGCGGTGTCCGCCGCCTTGTCGAAGATCGCACCCTTGCCGTCCGCCTGCGCCTTGGCGCGCGCGGAGTTGTAGACCTTCTCGAAGACGCGCGGGACGCCGAGGACCAGCGTCGGCCGGAAGGCGGCGAGTTCGTCGGTGAGGTGCTTGATGTCCGGGACGCAGCCCAGCTTGATGGGCGCCATCATCGGGGCGATCTGCACGAGCCGGCCGAAGACGTGCGCGAGCGGCAGGAACAGCAGGACCGAGCACTCGCCGGTCCGGAACAGGGGGCGCAGCCGCTCCACGATGTTGCCGCACTCGGCGAAGAAGTTGCGGTGGGTGAGCACACAGCCCTTGGGGCGACCGGTCGTACCGCTCGTGTACACGATGGTCGCCGGGTCGTCGGCCCTGGCGAGCGAGCTGCGCTCCTCGACCGTCTCGTCCGACACGTCCTGCCCGAGCCGCCCGAGCTCGTCCACGCCGCCGGCCTCGATCTGCCAGACGTGCTTGAGGGCGGGCAGCGACTCGCGCACCGACTCCACGGCCGCCGCGTGGCCCGCCAGTTCCACGATGCAGGCGGTCGCGCCCGAGTCGGACAGGATCCACTGCACCTGCTCCGGCGAGCTGGTCTCGTACACCGGCACGGTGACCGCGCCCGCGCTCCAGATCGCGAAGTCCAGGAGCGTCCACTCGTAGCGGGTGCGGGACATCAGGCCCACCCGGTCGCCCGGCTGGATGCCGGCGGCGATGAGGCCCTTGGCGGCGGTGTGCACCTCGGCCAGGAACTCCCGCGCCGTCACGTCCTGCCAGGCGCCGCCGACCTTGCGGGCGATGACGGCGACGTCGGGATGCTGCGCGGCGTTTCTGCGGACGATGTCGGTCAGATTGCCGTCCGCAGGGACCTCGTACAAAGCCGGAAGGCTGAACTCGCGCAAGACTGCTGCTCCTCATAGGGCGCCGGCGCCACGACACTGTGTGATGCGACGGTGCGGTCCAAGGCTCGGGCTGGTGCTCGGGTCTTCGGTCGTTGAAATCCAGAGCACGACTGGACTGCCCGGACGTTACCCGCCGGTATGGCGTTCCCGACAGGGGGTTCCGGTGAGATGTTCGCTGCGTCACACACGTTGGCGTTCCTTCGCGCACAGTAGTCCACGGCCGAACCGACCGGCGAGTAACCGCAGGCCGGACCGACACTGTTCACGCACACCCCACAGGCCTACGCTTGATCGCCATGGCATCCACACCCCCCGGCAACCGAAGGACGCGCGTCCATGTGGTCAGTGACGTGCACGGCAACGCCAGGGACCTGGCCCGGGCCGGCGAGGGTGCCGACGCCCTGATCTGCCTGGGCGACCTCGTGCTCTTCCTCGACTACGCCGACCACTCGCGCGGCATCTTCCCGGACCTGTTCGGCAGGGAGAACGCCGACCGCATCGTCGAGCTGCGCACCGCCCGCCGGTTCGAGGAGGCCCGGGAGTTCGGCGCCCGGCTCTGGGCCGGCATCGGCGCGGACCGGGGCGCTGCCATCGAGAAGGCGGTGCGCAAGCAGTACGCCGAGCTGTTCGCCGCGCTCCCCACGCCGACGTACGCCACGTACGGCAACGTCGACATGCCGTCCCTGTGGCCGGAGTACGCCCGCCCCGGCACCACCGTGCTCGACGGCCAGCGGGTGGAGATCGGCGGCTGGACCTTCGGCTTCGTCGGCGGCGGCCTGCGGACGCCGATGCGGACGCCGTACGAGATCAGCGACGAGGAGTACGCGGCCAGGATCGAGGCGGTCGGCGAGGTCGACGTGCTGTGCACCCACATCCCGCCGGAGGTCCCCGAGCTGGTCTACGACACCGTCGCCCGCCGCTTCGAACGCGGCAGCCGCGCCCTGCTGGACGCCATCCGCCGTACGAAACCCCGCTATTCCCTCTTCGGACACGTGCACCAGCCGCTGGCGCGGCGGATGCGGATCGGGGCCACGGAATGCGTGAACGTGGGCCACTTCGCGGGCACGGGCCGGCCCTGGGCGCTCGAATGGTGACCAGGGGGACATGGGGTGAAGGCGGCAGGTCGGTGGCGCGGTAGCCTTCACGCTGCACACACGTGCGCACGACGACCTCTGTACCGGCCCGCATCTGGAGGAGCCACGGCGATGGCGGAACACACCAGCTCGAGCATCACGATCGAGGCGGCACCGGCCGACGTCATGGGGGTGATCGCCGACTTCGCCCGCTACCCGGACTGGACGGGCGAGGTGAAGGAGGCGGAGGTCCTCAAGACCGACGACCAGGGCCGCGCCGAGCAGGTCCGGCTCGTCATGGACGCGGGGGCGATCAAGGACGACCAGACGCTGGCCTACACCTGGACCGGCGACAACGAGGTCTCCTGGACCCTGGTCAAGTCCCAGATGCTGCGCTCGCTGGACGGCTCGTACGTCCTCAGGCCCACCGGCCCCGGCGGCACGGAGGTCACCTACCTCCTGACCGTCGACGTCAAGATCCCCATGCTCGGCATGATCAAGCGCAAGGCGGAGAAGGTCATCATCGACCGGGCCCTGGCGGGTCTGAAGAAGAGGGTGGAGCAAGGGAGCCCGTCCGGCGCTTGAGAGGCCGCCGGGCCGAAGTGGGGGTCTGCGGCGCAGCTCCCGGCAACGCGCGCCGAGCCGCGGGCCAGGCACCGGTACCGTTCAGCCTCATGCGCACCATCCTGATCACGGGCCCGGGCGGCAGCGGTCGTACGACCATCGCTGCCGCCACCGCACGGCGCGCCGCGGGGGAAGGCACCCGTACCCTCCTCCTGAGCGCCGACCGCACCGACACCCTCGGCGCCGCACTGGGCTCCGCGACAGGACCGGCCCCCGCCGAGGCCGCCCCGAACCTCACCACCTGGCGTCCCGACGCCGTCGAACGCTTCCGTGCGGACCTCACCGCCTTCCAGACCCGCGCCGCGAACGTCCTCGACCTGCTCGGCGCCGCCCGCCTGGACGCCGAGGAGGTCACCCCGCTGCCCGGCGCCGAGGAGCTGTCCTTCCTGCGCGCGCTCCGGGACGCCGCCCTGTCCGAGCGCTACGACCTCCTCGTCGCCGACCTCCCGCCGCTGCCGCAGGCCCTCGCCCTGCTCGCCCTCCCCGAGGAGCTGCGCCGCTATCTGCGCCGCCTGCTCCCGGCCGAACGGCAGGCGGCCCGCGCCCTGCGCCCGGTCCTCGGCCGGCTGGCCGGCGTACCCATGCCCGCCGACTGGCTGTACGAGACCGCGGCCCGCTGGGACGTCGAACTCGCCGCCGTCGAGGCCGTCCTCACCGACCGGAACACCGCCGTGCGCCTGGTCGCCGAACCCGGCCCGGCCGGCGCCGACGCCGTCCACACCGCCCGCCTCGGCCTCGCCCTGCGCGGCCTGCGCATCGAGGCCCTGATCGCCAACCGCGCCCTCCCCGGGACCACCGGCGACAGCTGGCTCTCCTCCCTCCTCGCCCAGCAGCACAAGACGCTCGCCGAGTGGCAGGACCAGCCGTACGGCGTCCACACCGTCCCCCACCTGGGCCGCGACCCGCGCGGCGGCGACGACCTCACCGCCCTCGACGTAGCCGCCGTCAACCGGGCGCCCGTCCCGGTCGAGTGGCCGGTTACCGACCGGCTCGCCGAGGACGGCATGCTGGTCTGGCACATCCCGCTGCCCGGTGCCATACGCGACGAGCTGGACCTGGTCCGGCGCGGCGACGAACTCGTCCTCACCGCGGGTCCCTTCCGACGGATCGTCCCCCTCCCCTCCGCCCTGCGCCGCTGCACCGTCGCCGGCGCCGCCCTGCGCGACGGCGAGCTGCGCATCCGCTTCACCCCGGACCCGGACCTGTGGCCCACGGGCGGACGGTGAACCGGTACGTCCGTTCGGGTAACGTCGTAAAGGCGAACCGTAGTCAGGAGTCCGCCATGAGCGAAGAGCGTCCCGCATCCGACTCGTCCGAGGAGCAGGGCCGGGCGACCGACGCCGACGCCTGGGCCACGGCCTGCGCCGAGGACCTGGCCGCCGAGAAGGCCCGCCGCCGCGCCGAGCACGGCCCGCAGCCGGGCTCGGCCGCGGAGGAACTGAAGAAACTCGTGGACACCGTGGCCGACAAGCTGTCCGGCCTCCCGTCACCGCTCCTCGGCAGCCTCGCCGGACCGGCCGCCCAGCAGGTGGTGCGCCAGGTCGTCCAGCAGGCGAAGGCCGCCGTCGAGCCCGTCATGGACCGCAACCCGGACGTCTTCGACCACCTGGCCGCGGCCGGCAGCGAGCTGCTCGCCGCCTACCGCTCCGCCGTCCAGGCCCAGGAGCGCCGCTGGACCGCACGCACGGCCGACGACCTGACCCGCGAGGATCCGGACGGCCGGCGTGACCGGGGCGAGGGCACCGGTCCAGGGGAGCGCATCGACCTGGACTGAAGCCCTCCCGCGGCAGGGCCTCGGGTACGGTTGGCCGTAGCGGGGCTCGACCGAAACTGAGGGATTCATGGGACTCACCATCGGCGTCGACATCGGCGGCACCAAGATCGCGGCCGGCGTGGTCGACGAGGAAGGCAACATCCTCTCGACCTTCAAGGTGCCGACCCCCACCACGCCCGAGGCCATCGTGGACGCCATCGCCTCGGCCGTGGAGGGTGCGCGCGCCGGGCACGAGATCGTCGGCGTGGGAATCGGTGCGGCCGGTTACGTCAACCGGCAGCGCTCCACCGTCTACTTCGCGCCGAACATCGACTGGCGCCAGGAGCCGCTGAAGGAGCAGGTCGAGGCCCGTGTGGGCCTCCCGGTCGTGGTCGAGAACGACGCCAACGCCGCAGCCTGGGGCGAGTACAGGTTCGGCGCCGGCAAGGGCCATCGCAACGTCATCTGCATCACGCTCGGCACCGGTCTCGGCGGCGGCATCATCATCGGCAACAAGCTGCGCCGCGGCCACTTCGGCGTGGCCGCCGAGTTCGGCCACATCCGGATGGTCCCGGACGGCCTGCTGTGCGGCTGCGGCTCGCAGGGCTGCTGGGAGCAGTACGCCTCCGGCCGCGCGCTGGTCCGCTACGCCAAGCAGCGCGCCAACGCCACCCCCGAGAACGCCGAGATCCTGCTCGGCCTCGGTGACGGCACCCCCGACGGCATCGAGGGCAAGCACATCTCCATGGCCGCCCGCCAGGGCGACCCGGTGGCCGTCGACTCCTACCGCGAGCTGGCCCGCTGGGCCGGTGCCGGCCTGGCCGACCTGGCCTCCCTCTTCGACCCGTCCGCCTTCATCGTGGGCGGCGGCCTCTCCGACGAGGGCGAGCTGGTCCTGGACCCGATCCGCAAGTCCTACAAGCGCTGGCTGGTCGGCGGCAACTGGCGTCCGGTGGCCGACGTGATCGCCGCCCAGCTCGGCAACAAGGCCGGCCTGGTGGGCGCGGCCGACCTGGCCCGGGAACCCGACCCGATCATGTGACGCTCGCTTTTCGGCGTACGGCCACTGTGCCGACCTCAGGGGCGCGGGACTGTGTTCGATGTGCGGCTGCCGCCGCGTGGCGCGACAGCCACGACGGCGCGGCAGTCGCACACGAATCCCCGCGCCCCGAGGCACAGGGCGCCCACATCCGGGGCGCGCCGTAGATTGACGGCATGGCAACCCCACTGCTCCCCAACTCCCGCACGGAACCCGACGGTTCGCCCACCCTCCGCGTCCTGAGCTACAACATCCGCTCGATGCGCGACGACACCGGCGCCCTGGCCAGGATCATCACCGCCTGCGACCCCGACCTGGTCCTGGTCCAGGAAGCCCCCCGTTTCTTCCGCTGGCGCAAGAAGCTCGCCCGCCTCGCCGCGGCCTGTGGCCAGGTCGTCCTCACCGGCGGAGCCACCGCGGCCGGCCCCGCGATCCTCTGCTCACTCCGGGTCACCGTCGAACGCACGCAGGACGTCCTCCTCCCGCTCACCCCGGGACTGCACCGGCGCGGCTTCGCCACCGCGGTGGTCCGTGTCGGCGGGGCCAGGCTGGGGGTGCTCAGCTGCCATCTGAGCCTGGAGAAGGAGGAGCGCCGCGAGCAGGCCGGCCTGCTCCTCGACCGTCTCGCCCGCCTGGGCGTGGACCACGCGATCGCCGGCGGCGACCTGAACGAAGGCCCCGGCGGACCTGCCTTCCGCCTGCTGTCCGCGAGCCTCCAGGACTGCCGGGCCGTGGCCCCCTGGGGCGGCGAGGACACCTGGCCGCACAGCGAGCCACCGCAGCGCATCGACGCCGTCTTCGCGACGAAGGGCGTCGAGGTGCTCGGCTGCGGGGTGCCGCTGGACCAACCGGGCGTCACCCGGGCCGACCTGACCGCGGCCACGGACCACCTCCCGGTCCTCGCGGCCGTGCGCGTACCGGTGGTGTGAGCTCCGCTTGAACTAAGTACAGGAAAGCTCTTGTGCGGCCTCCCGGCCCCGCCTACAGTCCTTCCTGTACTTAGTTCAAGTGCCAGGAGGGGGAGCCGGATGTCCGGTGAGCAGCAGTCGCTGGCCGCGTTCGTGGAGACGGCGGCGAAGGAGTACGGGGTGCCGGGGGCCGCCGTCGCCGTACTGACGGGCGGCGGTGAGGAGGTCCACGTCGGCCACGGCGTGACGAACGTGGAGCACCCCCGGCCGGTCGACGAGCACACGCTCTTCCACCTGGCCTCGGTCAGCAAGAGCTTCACGGCGACCGCGCTGATGCGGCTCGTCGAGCACGGCAAGCTCGACCTCGACGCGCCGGTCCGCCGGTACGTCCCCGAGCTGCGCCTCGCCGACGAGGACGCCGCCGCCCGGATCACCGTGCTGAACCTGCTCAACCACACGGCGGGCCTGGACTGGAACCTGATCGACGGCGACGAGGGCGACGGCTCGCTCGCCGCGTTCGTCGGGCAGCTTCAGCGGCTGCCGCTGATCGCTGCGCCCGGTGCCCGCGCCTCCTACAGCCAGGCCGGGTACAACGTGCTCGGCCGGGTGGTGGAGAACGTCACCGGGCTGCCGTTCGAGAAGGCGCTGGCCGAACTGGTCCTTGAGCCGCTGGGTCTGTCCGACACGGTCTTCGACCTGGACGACGTCGTGGTCCGCAGCTTCGCCGTCGGCCACAACCGGGCCGAGGACGGCACCCTTCGGCTCGCCCGCCCCTGGAAGTCCCGGCGGGCCGGACTGCGCGGCAACAACCCCGGCGGCGGCATCGTCTCCTCGGCGAGCGACCTGCTGCGCTGGGCGCGGTTCCAGCTCGGGGACGGAGAGGGACTGCTGACCGCCGGCACGCTGCGCCGCATGAAGGAGCCGACCGTCGCGCTGAGGGGCAGCACGCTCGGCGACGCCTTCGGCATCTGCTGGTTCCTGCGGGACGTGGCCGGCGTGCGGACGGTCGGGCACGGCGGCTCGGGCAACGGGCAGTTCGCCGAGCTGCTCCTGGTGCCGGAGCGGGACTTCGCCGTCGTCTCGCTGGCCAACGCCGCCCCGGACGGCTACCAGTTCAACCAGGCCGTGCTGAAGCGGGCGCTGCACCTGTTCCTCGGTGCGGTCGAGCGGGAACCGCAGCCGCTGCGGTACGACGGGGAGCGGGCGCGGGAGGTCGCCGGGCGGTACGAGATCGACGCGATGAACCTCGACATCGCGGACGACGGCGGCCGGCTCACCCTCGCGGTCGGCATCAAACCGGAGATCCGCGCGGCGTCGGATGCGGAGATGCCGCCGGACTGTCCGGCGGCGCAGATCGGTTTCCTGCCGGGCGAGGCCGACGAGTACATCGTCACCGAAGGGGGCTTGAAGGGGCAGAAGGGCTTCTTCTCCCGCGGGGATGCGGGCGAGGTGACCGGTGTCGATCTGGCGGGGCGCCTGTTCACCCGGGTCTGATGCGCCGGGGACGGCTGCGGGCTCCTCGCGGCAGCTCGCGCGTTCCCCGCGCCCGTTCGGGAGCGCTGGGGGTACCCCGGGCGGCTCTCGGTGAGCGGCGCCCACGGTCGTTCAGGCGGGACCGGGTACCGTGCCCGCAGCGCCCGGCCGCAGCCCGTCGAGCAGCGCCCGCAACCCCGCCGCATAGGTACCGTCGGGCGCGTCGGCGTACCCCGTGGCCGCTGTCGTCCCCAACCGCGCCCGCAGCCGCGGGAACGGCTGTGCCACGCCCGCCGCCTCGGCCAGCGTCTCCTGGAACCGCCGCTCGGCGTCCGCGCCGTCCCGCCGCAACCTGCGCGTCAGGGAGGCGACGGCGGAGGCGCCGAGCGCGTTGCCCAGGACGTACGTGACCACCGCACCGGCCGCCCGGTCCGCCTCCGCCGGCGAGAACCCGGCGCTCTCGAAGACCCCGAGGAGACGGTCGTCGTAGCGGGCCTTCCCCGTGCCGTACAGGAGATGGGAGCCGATCGCCTGCACCAGCCACGGATGCCGGAGCAGCGTCTCGTGCAGCCGGTCGGCCAGCGCCGTGACGGCCGCCCGCCAGTCGTCCCCCTCGCGCTCCGGCAGCTCGACCTCGTGCCAGACCCGGTCGGCGGCGAGCAGCACGAGGTCGTCCTTGTTCCTGACGTGCCAGTAGACGGCGGTCGCCGCGGCGCCCAGCCGCTTGCCCAGGCTGCGCATGTTCAGGCCTTCGAGGCCCTCGTCGTCCAGCAGCTCCACGGCGGTCCGGACGATCTGTTCCGGGGTGAGGGTGTCGCGCGGCATGGGCTCACGATAGGGGAGCCACCCGGTACTTGTACAAAGTTCAGGAAGAGCGGCCCGGGCGGGGAGGCAGCGGGTTCTCAGACCACCGCGCCGCGCCCCGGGTCGTCGTCCTCCTCGTCGTCCGTGCGCATCCGGATCACGAGCGCGGCGAAACCGCCGAGGAAGCCGCCGATGCCGAGGGTCGTCAGCCACCAGGTCATGTCCCAGCCGAGCACCACGGCCAGCAGAAGCAGGATCGGCCCGCCCACGACGCCCAGCCAGGCGAACTTCGCGGTGGTGTCGGCGGTCGGCAGCGGCGGCGGCTCCGGCGGGACGAAGTGGCCCTCGTCGTCCTCGTCGAAGTCGTCCTCGGCGGGCTCGGGCGAGCTGTAGTCGCGCGGGCCGACACCGGGCGCGAAGGAGACCGAGCTGCCCAGCGGCCGGACCGGCGCCTTGTCGGTGCCGTTCTCGCTCTCCGTCTCCGGCTCCGGCAGCGCCAGGTCCTCCACCGGCTTGAAGGGCTTGGCGCCCGGCGGGTCCGGCGGCTCCGCGCCGTACCCCGCGACGATCGCCCGCCAGGCGGCGTCCTCGTCGAAGGGCGGGCTCTGCTCGTCGGGCTCGCGGTCCCCGCGGTCCTCGCGGTCGGACTCGTGCTCAGCCACCTGTGGCCGTCCCTTCCTTGCCGAGACTGGGTGCGAGCCGGCCCATGAAGGCGAGGCTCTCCTCGAAGATCCGGTCCGCATCCTCGTCCAACGTCGCCACGTGGTAGCTCTGTTCCAGCACGATCTCCGTCACGTCCGTGGACGACACCCGGCTCAGCACCCGCGCCGAGTCGGCCGCCGGGACGACGTGGTCCTGGGCGCTGCGCAGCAGCAGCAGTGGCTGGGTGACCTGGGGCAGCTCGCCGTCCAGCCGGCGCAGGAACACCCGCAGCGAGTGCGCCGCGTGCAGCGGCACCCGGTCGTAGCCCAGCTCGGCCGCGCCCTCCTTGGCGATGTCGCTGGCGATGCCCTTCGTCGTCCGCACGAGATGCCGCGCCACCGGAAGGGCGTACGCCGACAGGCCGTGCACCTTGTTCGCCGGGTTGACGACCACCGCGCCCGACACCCGCTCACCGTGCCGCGCGGCGAGGCGGAGGGCCAGCGCGCCGCCCATGGACAGGCCCGCGACGAAGACGTGGGAGCAGCGCTCGGAGAGGACCCGCAGCTCGCGGTCCACCTGGGCGTACCAGTCCTGCCAGCCGGTCACCTGCATGTCCTCCCAGCGGGTGCCGTGGCCGGGCAGCAGCGGCAGCGACACGGTCAGGCCGTGCGCCGCGTGGTGCTCCGCCCAGGGGCGCAGCGACTGGGGCGAGCCGGTGAAGCCGTGGCAGAGGAGAACCCCCACCTCCCCGCCCTCGTGGCGGTACGGCTCGGCTCCGGGGAGGACCGGCACCTTCGACGCTCCTGTTCCTGAAGGGCCCCCGCCGTCGGCCGGCAGAGGCGTGAGGGAAACGTGCGGATGTGCTTCACCGTACGCGACCGCACTGACACCGACCAGGGTCGTCGGGGCCATTGACGGTCCTCCGGGTTAAGGTCTGTTCGACGGAAACGGGAGGCACGCGGGTGTTGTACGGCACGATGAAGGTCGCCATCGGGGGGCCGCTGAAGGTCGCGTTCAGGCCCTGGGTGGAAGGCCTGGAGAACATACCGGCCGAGGGCGCCGCCATCCTGGCGAGCAATCACCTGTCCTTCTCGGACTCGTTCTTCCTGCCCGCGGTCCTGGACCGCAAGGTCACCTTCATCGCGAAGGCCGAGTACTTCACCACACCCGGGGTGAAGGGCCGGCTCACCGCGGCCTTCTTCAAGGGCGTCGGACAGCTGCCGGTGGACCGCTCCGGGGCGCGGGGCGCCGGCGAGGCCGCGATCAAGAGCGGCATAGAGGTGCTGGAGCGCGGCGAGCTGTTCGGTATCTACCCCGAGGGCACCCGCTCGCCGGACGGCCGGCTCTACCGGGGCAAGCCCGGCGGCCTCGCGCGCGTGGCGCTCGCCACCGGCGCGCCGGTCATCCCGGTGGCGATGATCGACACCGAGAAGATCCAGCCGCCCGGCAAGGTGATGCCGAAGCTGATGCGGCCCGGCATCCGCATCGGCAAGCCGCTCGACTTCAGCCGCTACCACGGCATGGAGCACGACCGCTTCGTCCTGCGCGCCCTGACCGACGAGGTCATGTACGAGATCATGAAGCTCTCCGGCCAGGAGTACGTCGACATGTACGCGACGGCGGCCAAGCGGCAGATCGCGGAGGCCGCGAAGGCGGCCAAGGAGGCGGAGAAGGCCAGGGAAGCGGAGAAGAGGACAGAGTCCTAGGGAGGCCCCACGGAGGGGGCCGGGGGACGGGGGGACATGCCGAAGCGTGAGCGCGTGATGCGTATGTCGGTCGAGCTGCCGCTGTGGCGCGCGCTGGCCGGCTACCGCGTCCTGACCATGCTGTACGCCATCGGCCTGGGCGCCACCAGGTACGGCCTCTTCGTGCGCCCCTGGGTCGCCGTCTGCTACTTCGCCGTCCTGTTCGTCTGGACGCTCGCCACCCTGCCGAGGGTGCGCAACGCGGCGAGCTGCACCAAGCGCTTCCTGGCCGCCGACCTGGCCATCGCCCTCACCGGCGTCCTGATCACCCCGCTCGCCGACAGCCACCAGCGGATCGCGGGCGGCCCCACGCTGCCGTCGATATGGACCGCCGGTGCGGTGCTGGCCTTCGCGATCAAGGGCGGCTGGCGCTGGGCGGCCGCCGCCTCCACGCCGGTCGCGCTGGCCAACCTGGTCGAACGCGGCCATCCCGCCCGGGACACCGTGCACAGCCTGATCCTGGTCTGGGTGGCCTCCATCGCCATCGGCTACGTCGTGGAGGTGGCTCGCGCCTCCGAGCGCACCCTCGCCCGCGCCCTGGAGATCGAAGCCGCGACCCGGGAGCGGGAGCGGCTGGCCCGGGACATCCACGACGGGGTGCTCCAGGTGCTGGCGATGGTGCAGCGGCGCGGCGCGGTCATCGGCGGCGAGGCGGCGGAGCTGGGGCGGCTCGCCGGGGAGCAGGAAGTGGCGCTGCGCACGCTGGTGTCGGGCGGTCTGCTGCCGGTCTCCCGGGTGTCGGAGGACGCCGCGGCCGGGGCCGTCGTACGCGCCGTCGTGGAGCCCGACGACGACGGGCCGGTCGATCTGCGCTCGCTGCTCGCCCCCTGTGCGGGCGCCCGGGTGAGCCTGGCCGAGCCCGGTGCGCCGGTCCCGCTGCCCCGGCCGGCCGCCCGGGAGCTGGCCGCCGCGGTCGGCGCCGCCCTGGACAACGTGCGCAGGCACGCGGGTGAGCGGGCCCGGGCCTGGATCCTGGTCGAGGACGAGCCGGACGAGGTCGTCGTGACCGTCCGCGACGACGGCCCCGGCATCCCCGAGGGCCGGCTCGCGCAGGCCGAGGGCGAGGGCCGGCTCGGTGTGGCCCAGTCGATCCGGGGCCGGCTGCGCGACCTGGGCGGCAGCGCCGAGCTGATCTCCGTCCCCGGGCAGGGCACGGAAGTGGAACTGAAGGTACCGAAGAACGTGAAGGCGGGGCGTCGATGAGCGAACAGCAGGACCCGATCAAGGTCATGGTGGTGGACGACCACCCCATGTGGCGCGACGCCGTCGCCCGCGACCTGACCGAGTCCGGCTTCGAGGTGGTCGCCACCGCCGGCGACGGCGAGCAGGCGGTCCGCCGCGCCAGGGCCGCCACCCCCGACGTCCTCGTGCTGGACCTCAACCTGCCCGCCAAGCCCGGCGTCCAGGTGTGCAAGGAACTGGTCGGCCACAACCCGGCGTTGCGCGTCCTCGTCCTGTCGGCGAGCGGTGAGCACGCCGACGTCCTGGAGGCGGTGAAGTCCGGGGCGACCGGCTATCTGCTCAAGTCGGCCTCCACCGAGGAGCTTCTGGACGCCGTGCGCCGTACGGCCGTCGGTGACCCGGTGTTCACGCCGGGCCTGGCCGGGCTGGTCCTCGGCGAGTACCGCCGCCTGGCCTCCGAACCGGCCCCCGCCTCCGGTGCCGACGAGCCGGGCGCGCCCCGGCTGACGGACCGGGAGACGGAGGTGCTGCGGCTGGTCGCCAAGGGCCTGAGCTACAAGCAGATCGCCGAACGCCTCGTCATCTCCCACCGCACGGTGCAGAACCATGTGCAGAACACCCTCGGCAAGCTCCAGCTGCACAACAGGGTGGAGTTGGTGCGGTACGCCATAGAGCGCGGTCTCGACGACGAGTAGCGCGGCGCGCCGGCCGACGAGCGGGGCGGTCGGCCGGCTTCCGGCAATGCCCCGAAATCACCCGTCCCGCCCCTCCCAGTGTGACCTGGGTCACCGTTAGCGTGACCGAGTGTCAGGGAACCGCGGTGAAGGGACTTTTCCATGCGCGTCGGAGTACTGACCGGAGGCGGCGACTGCCCCGGGCTCAACGCCGTCATCCGGGCCATCGTCCGCAAGGGCGTGCAGGAGTACGGCTATGACTTCGTCGGCTTCCGGGACGGCTGGCGGGGTCCTCTCGAAGGCGACAGCATCCGTCTCGACATCCCCACGGTGCGCGGCATCCTGCCCCGTGGCGGCACCATCCTGGGCTCCTCGCGCACCAATCCCCTCAAGGCGGAGAACGGCATCCGCCGGATCAAGGAGAACCTGGCCAAACTGGAGGTCCAGGCCCTCGTCGCGATCGGCGGCGAGGACACCCTCGGTGTCGCCGCGCGGCTGTCCGGTGAGTACGGGGTGCCCTGCGTCGGGGTGCCCAAGACGATCGACAACGACCTGTCCGCCACCGACTACACCTTCGGCTTCGACACCGCCGTCAACATCGCCACCGAGGCCATCGACCGGCTGCACACCACCGCCGAGTCCCATATGCGGGTCCTGGTCGTGGAGGTGATGGGCCGGCACGCCGGCTGGATCGCCCTGCACTCGGGTCTGGCCGGCGGCGCCAACGTCATCCTCATCCCCGAGCAGCGCTTCGACGTCGAGCAGGTCTGCGCCTGGGTGACCTCCCGCTTCCGGGCGTCGTACGCGCCGATCGTGGTCGTGGCGGAGGGTGCCATGCCCAAGGACGGCGACATGGTGCTCAAGGACGGCTCGCTGGACTCCTTCGGACATGTGCGCCTGTCCGGGGTCGGCGAATGGCTGGCCAAGGAGATCGAGAGCCGCACCGGCAAGGAGGCCCGCACCACGGTCCTCGGGCACGTCCAGCGCGGCGGCACACCCAGCGCCTTCGACCGCTGGCTCGCCACCCGCTTCGGGCTGCACGCCATCGACTGCGTGCACGACGGCGACTTCGGCACCATGGTCGCCCTGCGCGCCACCGACATCGTCCGCGTCCCCCTCGCCGAGGCCACGGCCAGACTGAAGACGGTGGACCCGAAGCTGTACGCGGAGATCGGGGTCTTCTTCGGCTGAGCCATCCATCGACCGGCCCGTTTCCCACGGCCCCCGCCGCGGCACGCGCGACGGGGGCCCGTGGGTGCCGGAGGAGGGCCGCCCACCTCGCCAACCCGTCCTGACCCCGCGGGCCTCGAGCCCCGTAGCCGGACCCGCCCCCGGCTCTCTCGGCGGGCTCCTGCGGCCCCCGTCCTGGTCACCCGGCGCCAGGCGTACTGCGCCGGGGACACCGCCGCGCAGATCGCCGCGGCGCCACCCGTGCGCGACGTCCTCGGCTACACCGCGGGCCGCCGCTCGGAGAACGTGCTCGTCCCGCGCAGTTGACCGACCAGTTCCCGCACCACCGCGGCCCCGTTCAGGCTGAGGACCGACTCCGGGTGGAACTGCACGCCCGCGAACCCGGGGCCGCGCAGGGCGTGCACCTCGCCGTTCGCCGCCCGGCTCACCTCGATCCCGTGCGCCGCCAGCTCCCGGGCCGCCTCGTCGGCGCAGCGGGCCACGAAGCTGTTGTAGAAGCCGACGGTCTCGGCCCGCCCGAACAGGTCGATCGTGGTCTGCGCCCCCTGGTACGGCACCTCCTTGCGGACGATGTCCAGCCCCAGCTCGGCCGCGATCAGCTCATGGCCCAGGCAGACGCCCAGCACCCCGTGCCGGTGCTCCCGGATCACCGCGGCGGTCAGCTCGCGCAGGAACCGCATCTTCGGATCCGCGAGGTCCGCCGGGTCGCCCGGGCCGGGGCCGAGCACCACCGGTCCCTCGTGCGCGAGCACAGCCGCCCGCGACCCCGGCTCGTCGTACCGCCGTACGGACACCTCCAGGCCGCCCGAGCGCAGCACGTGCGCCAGCATCGCGGTGAAGGTGTCCTCGCCGTCCACGACCAGGGCGTGACGGGTCAGCTCCGGCGCCGGCTCCTGCATCCGCAGCCAGAAGGGGGCGAGCGCGGCCCGCCGGCCGTCCAGCGCCGCCCGCACCCGCGGGTCGTCGGCCAGCTGGGGCCGCTCCCGTTCCGCGCGCGGCCGGGACGGTCGTACCCCGAGGGCCGCCAGCACCCCCGCCGCCTTCGCGTGCGTCTCCGCGACCTCGCCCGCCGGGTCCGAGCCGCGCACCAGCGTCGCCCCGACGCCGACGCGCAGGTGCCCGTCGGCGGAGATGTCGGCGGTGCGGATCAGGATGGGGGAGTCCAGGGTCTGCGCGCCCCCGGAGTCCCGGCCGAGCAGCGCCAGCGCACCCGCGTAGTACCCCCGGCCCCCCACCTCGTGGCGCTCGATCACCCGGCACGCGTTCTGCACCGGCGAGCCGGTCACCGTCGCAGCGAACATGGTCTCCCTGAGCACCTCCCGCGCATCCAGGGAGGACCTGCCGCGCAGCTCGTACTCGGTGTGCGCGAGGTGCGCCATCTCCTTCAGGCGCGGTCCGACGACCACTCCGCCCCTGTCGCCGACGGTGCACATCATCTTCAGTTCCTCGTCGACGACCATGGACAGCTCCTCGACCTCCTTGCCGTCGGCGAGGAAGGAGAGCAGGTGGTCCGGGGTCGGGCCTGCGGCGGGGTAGCGGTACGTCCCGCTGATCGGGTTCATCACGACCGTCCCGCCGGACATCCGCACGTGCACCTCGGGGCTGGCCCCGACCAGGGTGCGGTCCCCGGTGTGCACGACGAACGTCCAGTACGCGCCCCGCTCGCCCTCCAGCAGCCGCCGGAACAGCGCGAGCGCGTCCGCGCGGCCGAACCCCGGGATCTCGCCCTCGTACGTGCGCCGGATCACGAAGTTGGCGCCCTCGCCCCGGCCGATCTCCTCGGCCAGCACCCGCCCGACGATCTCGCCGTACGCCTCGTCGCCGACGTCGAAGCCACCGCCCTCGACCCGCACCTCGTGCGCCGGGAGCTGGTCCAGTGCCGCGTCGAGCGGGAGCTCGTACGACTCCTCGGGCGTCAGCACCAGCAGCGGGGTGCCGTCGTCGCGGACGTCGAATCCGCGTTCGCGGATCTGCCGGAACGGGACCAGCGCGAGCCCCTCGTCGGGCAGGTCGGCGAGCCGGTCGCGGCAGGTCACCGGGCCGATCAGCAGCTCCACCGTCCGCTCGGCACGGCCGGGGGTGCGGCGGCGGAGCAGGGCGAAAGGGCGGTCGTCGTGCAGCAGATGTGCCAGGTCCATGGGTTCCTCTTCCGTCGATGTCGGTGAGGAACGACCCCGGACACACCGAAGGCCGCCCCTCGGGCGGCCTTCGCGAAGTCTCGGTACGCGCGATCAGTGGGCCGCCGGAGAAGCGGTCCACCACCAGTTCTGGATCGAAAGCGCGAACATGGCAGGAACCTTACCGCACCCGTCCCCCGTCCACAGGACAACCCTCGCGTCTCACCCTTCGAGCCAGAAGATGGGGCATGCGACACGACCCCGTAATGTTTACGAGGTGACCGTGAACGCTAAGACCAGCCCGAGCGCTGGCAACACCTGGCGAAACCTGCCCGCGGCGCAGCAGCCCGAGTACCCCGACCCCGAGGCTCTGCGCGCAGTGATCGCGGACCTCGAGTCGTATCCGCCGCTCGTCTTCGCGGGCGAGTGCGATCAGCTGCGCGCCCGGATGGCGGCGGTCGCCAAGGGAGAGGCGTTCCTTCTCCAGGGCGGCGACTGTGCCGAGGCCTTCGACGCCGTGTCCGCCGACCACATCCGCAACAAGCTGAAGACGCTGCTCCAGATGGGCGCCGTCCTCACCTACGCGGCCTCCGTGCCCGTCGTGAAGGTCGGCCGCATCGCCGGGCAGTACTCCAAGCCCCGCTCCAAGCCGACCGAGACCCGCGACGGTGTGACGCTCCCTGTGTACCGGGGCGACTCCGTCAACGGCTTCGACTTCACCGAGGCGTCCCGCATTCCGGACCCCGAGCGGCTGAAGCGCATGTACCACGCCTCGGCGTCCACGCTGAACCTGGTGCGCGCCTTCACCACCGGCGGTTACGCGGACCTGCGCCAGGTGCACGCCTGGAACCAGGACTTCGTGAGGACGTCGCCGTCGGGCCAGCGCTACGAGCAGCTCGCGCGCGAGATCGACAACGCCCTGAACTTCATGCGGGCCTGCGGCGCCGAGCCGGAGGAGTTCAAGACCGTCGAGTTCTTCTCCTCGCACGAGGCGCTGCTGCTGGACTACGAGTCCGCCCTGACCCGGGTCGACTCGCGCACCGGCAGGCTGTACGACGTCTCCGCGCACATGGTGTGGGTCGGTGAGCGCACCCGGCAGCTGGACGGCGCGCACATCGAGTTCGCCTCGCGGATCCGCAACCCGCTCGGCATCAAGCTCGGCCCGACGACCACGGCGGAGGAGGCGCTGCAGTACATCGACCGCCTCGACCCCGAGCGGGAGCCGGGCCGGCTGACCTTCGTCGTCCGGATGGGCGCCGACAAGATCCGCGACCGGCTCCCCGAGCTGGTGGAGAAGGTCACGGCGTCCGGCGCCACGGTGGCGTGGGTGACCGACCCGATGCACGGCAACACCTTCGAGGCGGCCTCCGGGCACAAGACCCGCCGCTTCGACGACGTGCTCGACGAGGTCAAGGGCTTCTTCGAGGTCCACAAGGCGCTCGGCACCCACCCCGGCGGCATCCATGTGGAGCTGACCGGCGACGACGTCACCGAGTGCGTGGGCGGCGGCGACGAGATCTTCGTCGACGACCTGCACCAGCGCTACGAGACGGCCTGCGACCCGCGGCTGAACCGCAGCCAGTCGCTGGACCTGGCGTTCCTGGTCGCGGAGATGTACCGGGACCAGTAGGCGAGCGAGGGGCACTCACTGGGCGTTTCTGGGGCGCGGATCACACGGGATCCGCGCCCCACCCACTTTTGCGGCCACCGGCGGATGGGTAAGGTTAGGTTTGCCTCACCGGGAAACGGGATGGCAGCAGGACAGGGATCCCGTCGGGAGGTGAACCGCGTGTACGTCTGCAGCTGCTTCGGCATCACCGAGGCCCAGGTCAAGCAGCACGCGGAGGACGGTGCCTGCACCCCCCGCCAGATCGCCTCCGCCTGCAAGGCCGGCACGGACTGCGGCTCGTGCGTGCGCCGGATCCAGGCCCTCCTCGGCCGTGGCACCTGCCCCCGCCGTGAGCTGGCCGACGAGGGGAAGCTGGTCCTCGCGGAACTCCCGTCCACGCCGGGGATCGCGGAAGCGGCCTAGGGGTCAGCTGCTCTCCGGCTGCTCGATGACCTGGGAGATGTACAGTGCCTCGCCGAGCTTCTCCACCAGCTCCAGCTGGGTGTCGAGGTAGTCGATGTGGTGCTCCTCGTCGGCGAGGATGTCCTCGAAGATGTTCGCGGACGTGATGTCGCCCTTCTCGCGCATCACCTTGACGCCTCGCCGGAGCCGGTCGATCGCCTCCACCTCGATCTGCCGGTCGGCCTCGAACATCTCCTTGACGGTCTGCCCCACGCGGACGTGGAAGAGCCGCTGGTAGTTGGGCAGCCCCTCCAGGAACAGGATCCGGTCGGTCAGCACCTCCGCGTGCTTCATCTCGTCGAACGACTCGTGCCGCGTGTACTTGGCGAGCTTGTACCAGCCGAAGTTCTCCTGCATCTTCGCGTGCAGGAAGTACTGGTTGATCGCGGTCAGCTCACCGGTGAGCTGCTCGTTGAGGAACTCGATGACCTCGGGGTCGCCCTGCATCGCAGCGGCTCCTTCCACACGGGAAACGGGGGGAGGTGTGCGGCGGCATGATCGCACCGGCCACGAAGATCGTCCAGTAAGTGCGTACTTAGTAGGTAAGTACTTGCTTGGCCTTAGTTGTCCGGTTCGTGGACTCGTGGTCAAGGGCACTGCCCGAGGTCTGTCAGGATGGATACATGGGTCATCCGGTGGAGCGAGCGTCTGGAGCGACGACAGGGTCCGAGCTTCCGCCGGGTCAGCGACTCCAGCGCGGCTGGCCGGTCACGCACTACGGGCCCGTCCCGAAGTTCCGGCCCGAGCGCTGGGAGTTCCGCGTCTTCGGCGCCACCGCCGACGGTGACAAGCACACCTGGGGCCACGAGGAGTTCACGGCCCTGCCGTACACCACCGTGCTGGCCGATCTGCACTGCGTGACGAAGTTCAGCATGATCGGCGCGGAGTGGGGCGGCGTCCCCGCCCGCACCATCCTCGACCTGGCCCCGCCGGCGGCGGACGTCACGCATGTGATGGTCTGGGCCGAGTACGGCTTCAGCTCCAACCTCCGCCTTGCCGACTTCGCCTCCGACCGCACCCTCTTCGCCACCCACAAGGACGGCGAACTCCTCACCGCCGAGCACGGCTTCCCGGTCCGGCTGATCGTGCCGCACCTCTACGCCTGGAAGGGGCCCAAGTGGGTCCGCGGTGTGGAGTACATGACCGCCGACCGCCGCGGCTTCTGGGAGGAACGCGGCTACCACAACATCGGCGACCCGTGGAAGGAACAGCGCTACTCCTACCAGGAGGAACCGGGGGACGGCCCGGAGTTGTAGCGCTCAGTGGTGGTACTGGTGCACCACCGCGTGGTTGCCGCGCCCGATCGTCCACTTGTTGACCGGCGTGGTCACCACGAAGGCGAGCACCAGTGAGACCGTCAGGGAGATCCAGAACAGCGCGTCGGCCGGCGTCGCGTCCATCGCGTGCGTCCGGCGTGCTCCGCGTGCGCTCCGTGCCGCATGACGACCCCCATGTCGGATGACCGTTCCTGCACCGGACAGGAACGGTATACCCCCAGGGGGTATTCCTTTGCCGCGTCAGGAATCCCGCAGTTTCTTCAGCCGCTCCACGTCCGCCGCGTGCCCCACCTTGCCGCCGGGCGTCTCGATGATCAGCGGTACGCCCTCGGTCGCGGGATGCGTCATGAGCGCCCGGAACGGGTCCTCGCCAATATGGCCGGCGCCAATGTTCTCGTGCCGGTCCTTGTGTGCGCCGACCACATCCTTGGAGTCGTTGGCGTGGATCAGCTTCAGCCGTCCCGCGCCGACCGTGTCCACCAGCAGGTCCAGCGTCTGATGCATCCCGCTCGGCCCGGTGAGATCGTGCCCCGCGGCGAAGATGTGGCAGGTGTCCAGGCACACGCCCAGCTTCGGATGCGCGTCCAGCGCCTCGAAGTACGGTCCGAAGTCCCAGGTGCGCGAGCACAGCGAGGCGCCCTGCCCGGCGGTCGACTCCAGCAGCAGAAACGGATCGTCGTCGTGGGTCAGCTCGTCCAGCAGCGGCAGCATGCGCTCGCGCACCTGCCGCAGCGCCGTCTCCCGGGGCCGCCCGCCGGTCGCGCTGCCGGTGTGCACGACGACACCCGGCGCGCCGATCTCCCGCCCCCGCCGCAGCGAGTGCCGCAGCGACTCCACCGACCGCTCCACGGTCGCCTCGGTGTGCGAGCCGAAGTTGATCAGGTAGGGAGCGTGCACATACGCCGGAATCGACTCCTCGGCGCACGCCGCCCGGAACGCCTCGTCCTGCCGCGGGTTCCCGGCGGGCGTGGCCCAGCCACGCGGGTTGGCGACGAAGACCTGCACGGCCTCCGCCTTCAGATCACGGGCGTACGACACCCCCACCGAGTGCAGGCCTCCGGCCACGGGGACATGACCGCCGACGGGGTTGCGCGGACCGGACCGCGGCACGACCGGAGAAAGCGAGGGCGCACGGGATGCCGAGGGGGACGGCGACTGATCGGGACTCACCCGTTCAGGGTGTCATGCCCGCACCGGCCCCCGGACCGCCGTCCCCGTGACCGGGTCACCGGATGGTGATCGTGATCGTCGACCCCTTGGGCGCCGTGTCGCCGCCCTTCACCGACTGCTTCTTCACGGTGTCGCCGAACAACCCGAACAGCCCGCGGTCCTCGTTCACCTGGAAGCCGGCGGCCTCCAGCGCCTTGTGGGCGTCGTCGACGCTGTCGCCGACCACGTCAGGCACCTGCACCATCTGCGGGCCCTTGGACAGGGTCAGCGTCACCGTGTCGCCCTCGGCGGCCTGGCTGCCGTCGCCCGGGCTCTGCTGGGCCACCTTGCCCGCGTCGTACTCGGAGTTGACCCGCGCGGGCGCGATCTGCACCTTCAGCCCGGCGTCCGTCAGCTCCTGCCTGGCGTCCTGGGGATCGTCACCGGTCACGTCCGGCACCTCGATCGGGCTGCCCTTGCTGACGGTCAGCGCGATCGCGGAACCGGCGTGCCGCTCGGTGCCGGCCCGCGGTGTCGTGGCGATCACCGAGCCCCTGGCGACATCCTCGCTGAACTGCCGGGTGACCATGCCCGGCTCCAGCCCGTCCGCCTTCAGCCGCGCACGCGCCTCGGCGAGCGTCCGGCCGTGGACATCCGGCACGTTCACCGTCTGCGGGCCCAGCGAGACGGTCAGCGTCACCGCGTCGTGGTCGCGGATCCGGGCGCCGGGCGCGGGGTCGGTGCCGATGATCGTGCCCCGCTGGACCGTGTCGTTGTACGCGCGCTTGACCTGCCCGACCTTGAGCCCGGCCGACTCCAGCCGGTCCCGGGCCTGCGCCTCCGTCTTCGACAGCAGCGGCGGGACCTTCGTGAACTGGCCCGAGTTGATGTACCAGACCCCGGCGCCCACCCCGAACACCACCAGCACGGCGGCGACGATCGTCAGCAGCAGACGCCCGGACCGGCGGGGTGGCACGGGCGGTGCCTGCAGCCGGCTGGTGTGCTGGACGGCACCCCCGGCCGGCTCGTCCTCGTTGACCGGCAGCGGCCGGGGCACGGTCAGCGAGCGCGGGATCACGCTCGTCCGGTCGCCGGCGTTGTCGTGCTCCGCGGACAGCGCCTGCGGGGGTATCGCGTCCAGCTGTTCGCCGCTCAGCCCCTGGCGTGCCGCGCGGACCTGGCCGAGCAGCGCCACGGCGTCGTGCGGCCGGATGTCCGGGTTGCGCGCGGTCGCGGACGCGACCACCTCGTCCAGCTCGTACGGCAGCCCCGGCACCAGCGCCGAGGGCGGCGGCACGTCGTCGTGGATGTGCTTGTAGAGCACCTGGGCGGGGGAGTCCCCGGAGTGCGGTTTTCCGCCGGTCAGCATCTCGTAGAGCACGACACCGCAGGCGTAGACGTCGACGCGGGGATCGGCGGTGCCCTGCTCGATCTGCTCGGGCGCGAGATACGACACGGTCCCCAGGACGGCGCCGGTCGTGCTGGTCACCGTGTCCACGGACCGCACGAGCCCGAAGTCGGCGACCTTGACCCGCCCGTCGTCACCTATCAGCACGTTCTCGGGCTTCATGTCCCGGTGCACGAACCCGGCCCGGTGCGCGGCGCCGAGCGCGGCGAGGACGGGCTCGAGGATGTCGAGGGCCGCGCGCGGCCGCAGCGCCCCCCGCTCGCGCAGCACGTCCCGCAGGGTGCACCCGGCGACGTACTCCATCGCCAGGTAGACGTACGCCCCGTCGGTGCCCTGGTCGAAGACCTGCACCACGTTCGGGTGAGCCAGCCGGGCGACCGACTTCGCCTCCCGTATGAACCGCTCGACGAAGGACCCGTCGGCCGCGAGCGTCGGGTGCATCACCTTCAGCGCGAGCACACGGTCCAGGCGGGTGTCCAGGGCCCGGTAGACCGTGGCCATCCCGCCGACCGCGATCCGTGCGTCGACGCGATAACGGCCGTCGAGCACCTGCCCGACAAGGGGGTCCTGAAGGGTCGTATCCACGCAGGCGAGTCTACGAGGAGGGACCGACAGTTCCTCCGCCGAGACCGCTTTCCCCCCGGCACTGAAGCCGACCTGTGACGCTTCGCACGAACAGGGGTTCTGACCTGGGCGAGCACGGTGGCGAGCGGTGCGCGGGGGAGACCGAAGGGCGACAGGACCTAGAAGGCCGGTCGCTCGGGATCCAACCGAGCCAGGCCCTCCGCAGGAGACGACGCCTGTGCGAGATACCGCCGCGGGATCCGCCCGGCCAGCCGAGCCAGCCGACCCCCCTCCACGGCATGCCTCATCGCGGCGGCCATGACCTCCGGCTCCTGCGCCCGGGTCACGGCTGAGGCGAGCATCACGCCCGCACACCCCAGCTCCATGGCCAGCGCGACGTCGGACGCCGTGCCGGCCCCCGCGTCCAGAATCACCGGCACCCGCGCGTGCTCGACGATCAGCTGGAAGTTGTGCGGGTTGCGGATCCCGAGCCCGGACCCGATCGGCGACCCCAGCGGCATCACCGCCGCACACCCCACGTCCTCCAGCTTCCGCGCCAGCACCGGATCGTCATTGGTGTACGGCAGCACCGTGAACCCGTCGTCGACCAGCGTCTCCGCCGCCTCCAGCAGCTCCACCGGATCCGGCAGCAGCGTCCGCTCGTCGGCGATGACCTCCAGCTTGACCAGATCCGTGCCGAGTGCCTCCCGCGCGAGCCGCGCGGTCAGCACCGCCTCGCCGGCGGTGAAACAGCCCGCCGTGTTCGGCAGCACCCGGATGCCCAGCCGCTCCAGCACGGACAGCACCGAACCGTGCACGGAGGGATCCACCCGCCGCATCGCGACCGTCGTCAGCTCCGTGCCGGAGGCGACCAGCGCCCGCTCCAGCACCTCCAGGCTGGGCGCACCGCCCGTACCCATGATCAGCCGGGAGGAGAAGGTCGTACCCCCGAGGACCAGAGGATCGTCGGCCATGGCTCAGCCTCCCTGGACCGCGGTGAGGACTTCGACCCGGTCGCCGTCGGCCAGCGCCGTGGCCGCCCACTGGGCGCGCGGGACGACGGTCTCGTTGACGGCGGCGGCCACCCCGGAGGGTGCCGCGACCAGCGACCGTACGACGACGTCGAGAGCGGTACCCGGAACGATCTCCCGGCGCTCTCCGTTGACGGAGATGGAAACAGTGACGGAGATGCTCATGCGGGCTGCTCCATGGGGACGGCGGTGCCGAAGCGCCGCGGCGTGAACGGGCGGGCCGCTTCCGGCAGTTCGCCGTCGGCCAGCAGCTGTGCCAGCACATCGCCGGTGACGGGGGTGAGCAACACCCCGTTGCGGTAGTGCCCGGTGGCCAGCAGCAACCCGTCGAGCCCGGACGGGCCGAGGAGCGGCGCGTTGTCGGGGGAGCCGGGGCGCAGTCCGGCCCGGGTCTCGGTGAGCGGCAGCTCGGTGATGCCCGGCACCAGCTCGTGGGCGTCGCGCAGCAACTCGTACACGCCGCCTGCGGTGACGGTCGTGTCCCAGCCCAGCTCCTCGCTGGTGGCGCCCACGACCAGTTCGCCGTTCTCACGGGGCACCAGGTAGACATGGCTGCCGCGGACTACGGCCCGTACGGTCCGGCTGAGGAACGGCGCGTACCGGCGCGGCACCGTCAGCCGCAGTACCTGCCCCTTCACCGGCCGCACCGGCGGCAGCAGCGCCTCGGGCACGCCCGCGAGCCGCCCGCTCATGCTCCCGGCCGCGAGCACCACCTGGCCGGCGCGCAGCCCGGTGCCGTCCGCGGTGGTGACTCCGGTGGCCCGGTCCCCTGCGACGTCCAGCCGCTCGGCCCACGCCCGGTGGAACACCACACCGGCCCGCTCGCACGCCGCCACCAGGGCCGCCGCCAGCAGCCGGGGATCGATCTGGTGGTCGCCGTCGACCCGCAGTCCGCCGCGCACCCCGGGCGCCAGCATCGGCTCCAGGCGCCGGCACTCACGCCCGGACAGCCACTCGGACGCAAGGCCCGAGCGCTGCTGCAGGGCGTGCAGTTCGCGCAGATGGGCGCGGTCGTCGGCGTCGAGCGCGACCGCGAGGGTGCCGCAGCGGCGATAGCCGAGGTCGTGGCCGGTCAGCTCGGTCAACTCGGCCGCGAAGTCCGGGTAGCGGCGGGCCGATTCCAGGTTGAGGGCGAGCAGTCTCTCCTCGCCGTAGTGCAGTTCGGTGACCGCGGCCAGCATCCCGGCCGCGACCCGCGCGGCACCCCCGCCGGGCTCGGGATCCACCACGGCCGTGGCGAGCCCGCGCTGCGCCGCGCGCCAGGCCGTGACCAGGCCGATGATTCCGCCCCCGATGACGAGGACGTCGGACGTACGTGACGACATGGGCGGTGAGCCCCTCCCTTCGCCGGCATGACCCGGATCAGGTTCGTACGGTCGGAGGCCGCCAGCCTCCCTCTCAGCCCGGTGCGTCCGGGCTCCCGCGAGTGCTTGTACGGTGGCCACCCTAGCCCGCCCCACTCCTCACCCGTAAGGGAGCCCCTGCCCATGGCCCGGTCGCTCGACGGACTGATCCTCGCCCCCGTGGCGGACCAAGCCCCAGGTCAGGTGGGCACCCGCACCCGGTTCGCGTACCACGAGGAGGACGGCGAGATCTGGGCCGAGTACGCCGGCGGCGATGTCGTGCGCGGCCATCTGGTCGGCACCCGGGAGGGTGACCGGCTGGACTTCCGGTACGTGCAGCTGAAGACCGACGGGACGACCTCCTCGGGGCACTGCGTGTCCACGGTCGTGGGGCTGCCGGACGGGCGGGTGCGGCTGGAGGAGACCTGGGAGTGGGAGTCCCAGGCGGGCACCGGTACGAGCGTTGTGGAACAGGTCACCGAGCACGCCCGCTGACTGACGCTCCGTCACGTGTCTATGGTGATCGGGTGAGCGAGCAGACAGCACAAGAGGGCACGTCACAGGGGCGGCGCGTGGTCGTCGTCGGCGCGGGCATGGCCGGGGTGCAGACCGCGGTCGCGCTGCGGGAGAGGGGCTTCAGGGGCGCCGTCACCGTGATCGGCGCGGAGCCCCACCAGCCGTACGACCGGCCGCCCCTGTCGAAGGCCGTGCTGCTCGGCAAGGCCGAGGACTCCGCGTTCGACGTGGACTTCGAGTCTCTCGGCGTCGAGCTGCGGCTCGGCTGCGAGGTCCTGGGCCTGCGCCCGGCCGAGCACGAGCTGGACACCGAGGCGGGCCCGGTGCCGTACGACGTCCTGGTCCTGGCCACCGGTGCGGAACCGATCACCCTGCCCGGCACCGAGGGCGTGCCCGGTGTGCACCTGCTGCGCACCCTGGACGACGCCGAGCGGCTGCGGCCGGTGCTGACCGAGCAGCACCGGATCGTGGTCGTCGGGGCCGGCTGGATCGGTGCCGAGTTCGCCACGGCCGCCCGGGAGGCGGGCTGCGCGGTGACCGTCGTGGAGGCCGCCGACCGGCCCCTCGCCGGCGCCCTGCCCGCAGAGATCGCCGCCCCCATGGCGGAGTGGTACGCCGAAGCGGGCGCCGAGCTGCGCACGCACGCGCGCGTGGAGCGCGTCGAGCCCGGCGCGGTGCTCCTCGCCGACGGCACCCGGCTGCCCGCGGGGGCCGTCGTCGTCGGCATCGGTGCCCGCCCCGCCACCGCCTGGCTGGCCGGCTCCGGCATCGGGCTGGGTCCGCACGGGGACGTCCTCGCCGACGACCGTCTGCGCACCTCCGTCGAGGACGTGTACGCCGTCGGCGACTGCGCCTCCTTCCCCTCGGCCCGCTACGGAGAGCGGCTGCTCGTCCACCACTGGGACAACGCCCTGCAGGGCCCGCGCACGGTCGCCGCGAACATCCTCGGCGAGAGCCCGTCGGTCTACGACCCGGTGCCGTACTTCTGGTCCGAGCAGTTCGGCCGGTTCGTGCAGTACGCCGGTCACCACGCCGCGGCTGACCGCATGGTGTGGCGCGGTGATCCGGCGGGCCCGGCCTGGACGGTGTGCTGGCTCCGCGAGGACCGCCTGGTGGCCCTGCTGGCCGTCGGCCGACCGCGTGACCTGGCCCAGGGCCGCCGCTTGATCGAGGCAGGCCGCGGTATGGACCCGGAGGCCCTGGCCGACCCCGCAAAGCCCCTGAAGGATGCCACGGCCGACTAGCCGGGGGGTGGCCGCCCGCGTCCCGGTGGGGGGCCGCGGGGAACTGCGCGACCAGCCACGACGCCGCCGCACCCGGACGACGACCCATCGCGGCCGAACCGGCGGAGCGCCTACCCTTGGCCACGTGACCGAGATTGACGCAAAGATCGATGCTCTCGTCCCCGGCTGGCTCACCCTGCCCGACATCGCCGAACAGCTCGGCGTCGAGGTGACGCGCGTGCGGCAGCTGGTCAAGGAGGGCCAGCTCATCGCCGTACGCCGAGGTGAGAACCGCGCGCTGCACGTCCCCGCCGCCTTCATCGACGGGGACAAGGTCGTCAAGGGCCTGTCCGGCACCCTGACGCTCCTGCGGGACGACGGCTTCACGGTCGAAGAGATGATCGAGTGGCTCTTCACCCCCGACCCGACCCTGCCGGGCACTCCCGCTCAGGCCCTGAGCGAGAATCGCGGCACGGAGGTGAAGCGCCGCGCCCAGGCGCTCGCCGTCTGAGCCGTACCGCACCACCAGAGGTGGCGTACGGGCCGTGGCCCGTACGCCACCCGTGAACGCCACCAGGGACACCGAGCAGGGGGACCCACGTATGTCCGACACCGCACGCGCCGCGCTCGCGGACGCCCGGCTGTACCTGTGCACGGACGCGCGCACGCGCCAGGGCGACCTTCCCGAGTTCCTGGACGCGGTCCTGGCCGGCGGTGTCGACGTCGTTCAGCTGCGCGACAAGGGCATGGAGGCCGCCGAGGAGCTAGCCCACCTGGAGGTCTTCGCGGACGCCTGCGCCCGGCACGGCAGGCTCCTCGCGGTGAACGACCGCGCGGACGTCGCCCACGCCGCCCGCGCCGACGTGCTGCATCTGGGCCAGGGCGACCTGCCGGTTCCCGCCGCCCGCGCCGTCCTCGGCGCGGACGTGCTGATCGGCCGCTCCACGCACGCCGAGGCCGAGGCCGCCGCGGCCGCCGTGCAGGAGGGCGTGGACTACTTCTGCACCGGCCCCTGCTGGCCCACCCCCACCAAGCCGGGCCGGTACGCGCCCGGCCTGGATCTGGTGCGGTACACGGCCGGTCTGGGCACCGACCGCCCCTGGTTCGCCATCGGCGGCATCGACCTCGCCAACCTCGACCGGGTGCTGGACGCGGGCGCCCGCCGGGTGGTCGTCGTCCGTGCGATCACCGAGGCCGAGGACCCGGGAGCGGCCGCCGCGGAGTTCGCGAAGCGGCTGCGGCAGGTCTGACGGCGGTTCGTCGTGCGGCCTCGTCCGAGCGGTCGGCGAGATCCTGGTCGGCCCTGTCCGGATTTCTGTCCAAGGGATGGACAGGAGGTCGACAATTCGGGCAAATTTCCGGCGTCCGGTTGGGGTACCGCCTCACCCTGGCTAACCTGCCCGTATGGCCCTCGGAACCCCCTCCACCAGGACTGATCGCGCACGCACCGTGCGTGACATCCTCGCCACCGGCAAGACCACGTACTCGTTCGAGTTCTCGGCGCCGAAGACCCCCAAGGGCGAGCGGAACCTGTGGAGCGCGCTCCGGCGGGTCGAGGCGGTCGCGCCCGACTTCGTCTCCGTGACCTACGGCGCCGGCGGCTCCACCCGCGCCGGCACGGTCAAGGAGACCCAGCAGATCGTCGCCGACACCACGCTCACCCCGGTCGCCCACCTCACCGCGGTCGACCACTCCGTCGCCGAGCTGCGGAACATCATCGGCCAGTACGCCGACGCCGGGATCCGCAACATGCTCGCCGTCCGCGGCGACCCGCCCGGCGACCCGATGGGCGCATGGGTCCCGCACCCCCGGGGCCTGACCTACGCCGCCGAACTCGTCCGGCTCATCAAGGAGTCGGGCGACTTCTGCGTGGGCGTCGCCGCGTTCCCCGAGATGCACCCCCGTTCCACGGACTGGGACGCGGACGTCTCCCACTTCGTGGACAAGTGTCGTGCCGGCGCCGACTACGCCATCACACAGATGTTCTTCCAGCCGGAGTCGTATCTCCGGCTGCGCGATCGCGTGGCGGCCGCGGGCTGTGACACTCCCGTGATCCCCGAGGTCCTGCCGGTCACCAGCGTGAAGATGCTGGAACGGTTGCCCAAACTCTCCAATGCGGTCTTCCCGGACGCCCTGAAAGAGCGGATCCTCACAGCGAAGGACGATCCGGCGGCGGTACGCTCCATCGGTATCGACTTCGCCACGGAGTTCTGCGCTCGGCTGCTCGCCGAGGGAGTGCCCGGACTGCACTTCATCACGCTCAACAACTCCACGGCGACCCTGGAAATCTACGAGAACCTGGGCCTGCACCACCCCCCGCAGGCCTAGACCGGCCGCACCGCGATACGACACACTGCGTAGCGGTCACTGGGAGAGGGGCGTACATGGGCTGGACGGTCCTCTACATCGCGTTCGGCGTCGTCGCACTGTGGTTGCTGGGCGAGGTGCTGCTGCAGTACAAGGCGCGCCTGCGCTGGCGGCTGCTCGCGTTCACCGGATTCCTCGGAGTCGTGGTCGGCGTACTGGCACACTCCGTGATCGTGATCGGCGTCGGCGCCATCGCCTTCGCGGTCGGCCAGACCTATGTCACGCTGTCGTTCCGTCGCGGCTTCGCCGCCGGCTGGGCGGTCAAGCGGCCCGAGGCCGGGGCCGAGACCGCGGGCGGCAGCAAGCGCCGCCGCGGCAGGGCGGACCGGCACGACCCCGAGCCGGACGTCGTGGACCCGGAGCACGACGGTACCGCCGACGACGTGGACGCCGGCCAGGCCGTCTACGAGCAGGGCCACGGCGACTACGACGACTACGACCACGACGACGTCTTCACCCCGGCCCGCCCGGCCGATCCGACCGGCGCCGAGACCACCGCCGTCTACGAGCCGCAGCCCATGCCCGAGGACACCGGCTCCTACGGCGTCTACGGGGACACCGCCGCCCACGCGGGGGCGGCCCAGCACCAGGGCACCGGTGAGCAGGCCTACGCCTACGACTACTCGGGCTACGGCCAGCAGGGCTACGGCTACGACGCCGGTGGCCAGCAGGGCTACGCCAACTACTCCGACCCCTACATCGGCAGCCAGTCCTACGGCGGCGCCGGCTACGACACCGGCTACGCCGGGCAGCAGTACGGCCAGCAGGGCTACGCCCAGGACCCGTACGCCGGCGGCTACGGCGAGACCCCGGCGAGCGGGGTGTGGGTGCCGCAGCAGCGCACCGACGAGACCTACGGCGGGGAACTCCCGCAGGAGCAGCCCTACCCGTACCAGGACCAGGGCCTCGGCCACGCCCACCAGCCGCAGCCCGGCACCGGATACGACGAGCAGTACCGCTTCTGAGGGCTGGGCACCAGCTCACCGGGAGCCGCGGAAGTCCGGTCCCTCCACGATCAGCCCCGCCACCAGCGCGCCCGACATGCCCGCGTGCGGCAGTCCGCCGCCGGGATGCGCCCAGCCGCCGACCCGGTACAGCCCCGGCAGCCGCGTGGTGTTGGCCGGGTGCAGGAAGCGGCCCTGACCGGCGGCGAGGGCGGGGGCGGGCACCGCGCCGAGGAAGGCGCCCGTCTCGTCGGCGGTGTGCTCGGGAGTGCGCACCTCGTGCCACAGGATGCGCTCCCGCAGCCCCGGTGTGGCGGCCTCGGCGGCCTGCAGGAGATGGTCCGTGTACCGCCGGATCGTGCCCCCCTGGTGCCAGTCGGCGTCGGTCGGCACCACCGCGGACAGCACCACGGACTCGTGCGCGTCGTCGGGTCTGAGCGCCGGGTCGTCGGGGCGCAGCACGGTCACCGTGGGACGCGGCGGCCGGTCCCCGCCCGCAGAGGCGAGAAAGTCCAGCTCGGACTCCGGGGCCCCGGGATGCACGACCGTGCGGTGCGCGGCCCCGGCCTCGCGCCCGCCGCGCAGGGCCAGCAGCACGCTGAACCGCCCCGGCCGGGGCGTGACCGGATCGGCCCGTACGTCGCCGTCCTCGTCCAGCGGATGCTCCGTCAGCGCCTTCAGCCGCGCCGGGTCCACGTCCGCCACGACATGGTCCGCCTCGGCGACCTCGCCGTCTCTCAGCTCCACGCCCGCCGCCCGGCCGTCCTTCTCCAGGACCCGGGTGACCTCCGCGCCGAAGACGAACTCGACCCGCCGCTGCAAGCACCGCTCGTACACCGCGCGCGCCAACTCCCGGACGCCACCGCGCACATACCAGGTGCCGAAGGCGTGCTCCATGTAGGGCAGCACGGCTGCGCTCGCCGGTGCCGTCCGCGGATCGAGACCGTGGGCGAGCGCGGAACTGTCCAGCAGGGCCGCGAGGCGCTCGTCGCGCAGCTCCCAGCGGCCGATCTCGGACAGCGTGCTCGCCCGCCGCGTGCGCAGCAGCCGCTTGTGCGGGACCGCCGGATACGGCTCCTTCTCCGAGAGCACCTGCCAGCTGGGCCACAGCGGCTCCTCCAGCAGCGGCCGGCGGGTGCGGTCCCAGGCCTCGCGGGCCCGCACCAGGAAATCGCCCCAGCGCTCGCCCGCGCCCGCACCCAGTGCCTCGTCCAGCGCCGCGACCACACCCGCGCGCGAGGCGTTCGGCAGCGACACCGCCGTGCCGTCCGCGAAGACGTGCCGCGCGGCCGGGTCGACCTGGACCAGCTCGACGCGGTCCTCCAGCGGCTCCTTGCCGGTCTTGACGAACAGATCGCGGTACACCGCGGGGAGCGTCAGCAGTCCCGGGCCGGTGTCGAAGGCGAACCCGTCCCGCTCGAAGCGGCGCATCGCACCGCCGTACGTGTCCGTACGCTCGTACACCACCACCCGGTGGCCCGCGACGGCCAGCCGGGCGGCGGCCGCCATCGCGCCCATCCCGGCGCCGATCACCGCAATCCGTGCCATGCCTGCGACTTTATCGACCGCCACTGACAATCCGGTCCGCGGGCGGCTCAGGGTGCCCGCGAGGCCAGGCGGCGCTCCTCGCGGCGCTGCGCCCGGCGGCGCAGGAAGCGCCGGATGCGGGAGATCAGGAAGACCAGCACGACCAGCCCGGTGACCAGCAGGACGGCCGCGATGACCGCCGCCGCCTCCGGGTGGAACATCGCGAACGAGACGATCGCGCCCACCCCGAGGTCCTCGGCGAGGCTCAGCACGAAGTTGCTGAACGGCTCCGGCGAGGTGTTCACCGCCATCCGCGTGCCGGCCTTCACCGTATGGCTGGCCAGCGCCGTCGAGCCGCCGACCAGACCGGCCGCCACGTCCGACAGCGATCCGCTGTGCCCGGCGAGCAGCGCGCCCACCCAGGCGCCCGCGAGCGGCCGGACCACCGTGTGCACGGAGTCCCACATCGAGTCGACGTACGGGACCTTGTCGGCCACCGCCTCACACAGGAAGAGCACACCGGCGACGATCAGCACCTCGGGGCGCTGCAGCGTCTGCGGGACGTCGTCGCTCACTCCCGTCAGGCCGAACAGCCCGAGCAGCAGCACCACCGCGTAGGCGTTGATGCCGCTGGCCCAGCCGCTCGTGAAGACCAGGGGGAGTACGGACACGGACGCGATCGTAGCCAGAGCGCGGTCCGCAGGTGTGGGCACGCGCGCGGGTGGCTGAGTATCCGTACCTAGGTGGCGAGATGAGTACCCGCGCGGATGGGCCGCGACCTCGGTGAACGGAAGAGTGGAGGCACGGCAAGGGGGCGCGGCCCGGCACCGCCGACACGGGGCGGCGGAACGGCGCCCGCCACCTGGCCGCTCCTTCCGCCGACGCGTCGGCGGAAGCGAGACGGGGGACCCGGGGACGACCACCCACGGGACACCGCAGGGGGAGAACCGCAAGGGGGAACACGGGGGAACGGTAAGGCGCCGGTCCGGCAGCGGACCGGCGCCTTTCTCACGTCCCCGGCCTCTCGGTTCCCGGATGTCCCCGGCCGCTCAGCCCAAGCCGCTGACCCGGCCCTGCAGCAGCCGGGACAGGGCGGCGTGGACATCGTCCAGGGAGCGCTCCGGCTGGAAGGACTTCCAGTCCAGCGCGGCCACCAGGACCATGCCGACCAGCGCGGCCGCCGACAGCTGGACATCGATCTCGTCGCTGAACTCGCCGGCCGCCACGCCCTCGCGCAGTACCCCCTCGACCACCGCCACGGCCTCCTGCCGGACCACCATCAGCGTGGACTGCCAGGCCCGGTTGGTGCGCCACAGCTCGGCCACGTACAGCTGGGTGAAGGCCGGGTAGCGGTCGATGAAGACCAGGCCGGCACGGATCATCGCGTCCAGCGCGTCCACCTTGCTGCCGCCCGCCCGCGCGGTCTGCTCCGCCGCCTCCTTCAGCGAGGCGGTGAGCAGGCCCACCCCGTGCCGCAGCAGCTCCTCGAAGAGGACCGACTTGCTCGCGAAGTTGTAGTAGACCGTGCCCTTCGCGACTCCGGCCCGCTCGGCGATCTCGTCCACCGTGGTCGCGGAGAAGCCCTGTTCGGCGATGAGTGTGACGGCCGCTTCGTAGAGCTTCTGCCGGGTGGCCTCGCGGCGCGTGCTGCCGCCGGACCTGGCGCTGCTGCTTTCCATGGCCCCGATTCTCACAGGTACGCGCGTGTGCGGTGGCCCTCGGGGATCACAGACTCAGCTCCGGGTGCAGCCGGTCCAGCGTCCACACCTGGCGGCGCCGGGCCGCGAGGGCGGTCAGCGCCAGCGCGCCCGCCGTGAACGCGGCGAGCACTCCGCACGCCTGCCAGACCGGGCCGAGCCCGCCACCGGTGATGAGCCGGCGCAGCGCCTCCACGATGTAGCTCATCGGCAGGAACGGATGGATCCGGTTGAAGAAGCCGGGGCTGGTCTGCACGGGGTACGTGCCGCCCGCCGAGGTCAGCTGGAGCATCAGCAACGCGAGCACCAGGATCCGGCCCGCAGCGCCGAAGCGGGCGTTCAGCCACTGCACGATCGCCGCGAAGCACGCGGTGACCAGGCACAGGAAGCCGATCGTGCCGGCCGCGCGCAGCATCTGCAGACCGATCGCCCAGTGCAGTACGGCCATCAGGGCGGCCACTTGGAGGACGCCCACGGCGACCACGGGCAGCCAGCCGGCGAACGCGATCCGCCAGGCCGGCGAACCGGCCGCCAGGGCACGCCGGTTGAGCGGCGTGATCAGCATGTAGGCGACCATCGCGCCGACCCACAGCGACAGCGGGATGAAGTACGGGGCGAAGCCGGTGCCGTAGTTGGGCGCCTTGTGCAGGTCGTGGGAGGCCAGCTGGACCGGGTCGGCCATCACGCCGGTGCGCTGGTCGCGGTCCTTCTTGTCGTAGTCGGGGATCTTCTTCGCGCCGTCGTGCAGTCCGCCGGCGAGCCTGCCGGAGCCGTCGGACAGCTTGTAGAGCCCGCCGTTGAGGGTCTGGGCGCCCGACGCGGCGGTGCCGATGCCCTTGTCCAGCGTGGTCGCGCCGCTCTGGGCGGTGCCCAGCCCGGTGTGCAGCTTCTCGGCGCCGGCGGCGACCTTCTGTGCGCCGTCGTTCAGCTTGTTGATCTTCTTGACGGCGTCGTCGACGTCCTCGTACAGGTGCGGTGCGCGCCGCTCCAGGGCCGTGGCCTGGTTCTGGAGGGTGCCGAGGTTGTCCCGCATCGTCTTCAGGTCGCCGTCCTGGTCGGCGATCAGCGTGTTGAGGTCGTCGGCGACGGTGGCCACCTCGGCGGCGGCCGTCCTGGCCCGTTTCAGATCCGGGCAGACCGGGTCGGGGACGGCCACGGTCTCGCAGTGCGTCTTGTAGACATCGGCCAGGACGTCGGCGTTGAGGTGGGCGGCCCTGGCGGCGCCCGGGGCGAGCTTCACCAGGACGTCGAGGTTGTCCTTGACGGTCCTGGCCGAGTCGGCGACCAGCCGCGCGGTGTCCCCGATGGTCTTCTCGTTGCCCTTCAGGAAGGGGCCGGCCTGGTCGTAGACGCCGTTGACCTTGTCGGCGAGCGCCTCGGTGCCGTCGGCGACCTGCCGGGAGCCGTCCTGGAGGTCACCGGCTCCGGTGTCGAGCTTCGTCAGGCCCTTGACCAGCCTGCCGCTGCCGTTCTGGGCGTCCCTCAGGCCGTCCGCGAGGTCCTTCGAGCCCTGTTCGGCCTTCCCGATGCCGGTGTTCAACCGGTCTGCGCCCTGGGCGGCCGTGACCGTCTTGTCATGGATGTCCGAGAACGAGACGAAGATCTTGTCCAGGAAGGTGCGGGAGGCCTTGGTGGAGGCGGCGGAGCGGACCTCGTTGAAGACGGTGCGGGAGATCTGGCCCACGATGTAGTTGTTCGCGTCGTTGGTGCGCACCTGAAGGGCGCCGGTCTCCGGGGAGGCGCCGGAGCTGGAGGCGATCCGCCGGCTCAGGTCGGACGGAATGGTCAGCGACAGGTAGTACGTGCCGTCCTCGACGCCCCTGCGGGCCTCCTCGTCGCTCACCTCGTGCCATGCGAAGGTCCGGCTGTCGCGCAGACCGTCCACGATGTCGTCACCGGCGGTGACCTTCTTCCCGCCCGCCGTGGCGCCCTTGTCGTCGTTGACCAGGGCCACCGGGATGCGGTCCAGGCGGCCGTACGGGTCCCAGAAGGACCACAGGTACAGGGCGCCGTAGAGCAGCGGCAGCACCAGCAGCGCCACCAGGGCGGCGCGGGGCAGCCGCCCGCGCCCGAAGCGCCTCAGTTCTAGCGCGGCCAGCCTAGGCGAGCGCATCGGCGTCCTCCTTCGGGCCGCTCTTCGCGTCGCCGTTCCCGTCCTCGCGCAGGACGCCCTCCGCTTCGGTGTCCTCCTCGGTGCTCGAGCCGGCCTGGGCGCCGGCGGCCTTCTCGCCGCCCGCCCCGGCACCCCGCACGTTGCCCGTGCCAGTGTCCGTCTCCGACTCCTTCGGCCCGGTCCACACGACGACGCAGTCGCCGGGGGCGGTGCGGCAGACGACCGCGACCGTCGTCCCCGCGCGCGTGAGTGAGCGCAACTGGTTCCACAGTTCGGCGCGCTCGGCGTCCGAGAGCTTCGTGTCGAGGTCGTCGACGCCGAGCAGTCCGGGCCTGCCGAGCAGGGCCAGGGCGATGGACAGGCGCAACTCCTGCGGCCGTTCCAGGTCACGGACGGCCGTCCGGGAGCCCTTGGGCAGCGTCTCCGGATTCAGTCCGGCGGCGGCCAGGGCCGCGTCGATCCGCAGCCGCGCCTCGTGCAGCCGCTGGGCGCGGGGGCGCAGCAGGTCACGCAGGGAGTCGCCGAAACGGCTCTGCAGCAGGGCGCGTTCACGCAGATGCTCGCCGACCGTCAGGGCCGGCTCCAGATCGGTCACGCCGGCCACGTTGGCCACCGCGCTGACGCGGCGCAACCGCGCCATGTGCCGGGGGAGTTTGAAGCCGCCGACGGTGGCCACTCCCTCGGTGGGCTTCATCCGTCCCGTGAGCGCGAGCAGCAGACTGGTACGGCCGGAGCCGGACGGTCCCTCGATCGCGATGAGTGAGCCGGGTTCCGCCTGGAGCGTGATGCCTCGGAAGGCCCACCCCCGCGGCCCCTTGAGCCCGAGGCCCTCGGCCCTGACGTCCACGCCGTCCACAAGCCCCCCTGCCTGGTCGCAGTTTTTGAACTGACTGGTCAGTGCAAAAATACGCCCGAACCTACGATCGAGGCAAAACGCCAGGTCAGAACGGATTGTCAGTGCCATACCTCACGATGGGCACATACGGCACCCGTGCCGTCACCCAGACGACAGGAGGTTCGTCATGGCCAACCCGTCCGCAGCCGCCGCCCGTCGGCGCCGCGCCACCGGCCCTGCCCCCTCACTGACCGGCCCGGCGAGCGATGTGCACCCCGTGCTCCGCCGGGCCACGGCCCCGCCCGCCGCCCTCGACCTGCTCGCCCAGGCCCGCGCCGGACTGGAGGAGGCCGCCGTCCTGGACACGCCGAACGAGTGCTATGCGACGGCCCACCTCGCCGCCCTGCGCACCGCCGCCGCAGTGCTCGCCGCCCGGGGCCGCCCAGAGACCTCCCCGCGCCGTCGCGCGCGGATCCGCAGCGCCTGGGAGGTGCTGCCGGAGATAGCCCCCGAACTGACCGAGTGGAGCGCGCTGTTCGCATCCGGCGCCGCCCGCCGTGCCCGCGCCGAGGCCGGCATCCAGGGCGCGGCGAGTCGCCGGGACGCCGACGACCTGATGCGGGACGCGGCGATGTTCCTGCGCATCGTCGAGCGGATGCTCGTCCTCCAGCCGGTCCTGCCGCAGCCCCGCCAGGACCCCGGGGAGCCGGAGGGTCCCGGAGTGCGCGGCGACCTCCCGGACGCGGGCTGACCACCGGCCGGAGAGACACGGGGGGCGCCCCGGCGTCGAGAGCGCGGGCGCGCGCACGCCCGAAGCGCTGGACACGGACGGGCTCTCGGCACCGGCGGACGGACCCCCGGGGGGCGAACGACCCACCACGGCCGTCCGCCGTGCGGGACGCGTCGGGCCGTACCCGCCTCCGGTGACCAGGCGGGCACGAGAGGCAATAGGGTGGAGGCGCCTGAAGCCTTCCAGCCCTGCCGAGGAGTCAACTGCCGTGTCGGACCCGAGCCGCCCTCGCTCCTCCCTTCGTACCGCCGTGGTCTGGGATGTCCTCCAGGACGCCCTCGAGCGCCGGGCCAAGGCCACGGGACGGGAGTCGCTGGACGTCCTCGACACCGGAGGCGGCAGCGGCAACTTCGCCGTGCCCCTCGCCCGGCTCGGGCACCGCGTCACCGTCGTCGACCCCAGCCCCAACGCGCTGTTCGCGCTGGAGCGTCGGGCCGCCGAGGCCGGCGTGGCCGACCGGGTCCGCGGCGTCCAGGGCGATGCGCACGGCCTGTTCGACGTGGTGGAGCGCGGTGGCTACGACGCCGTGCTGTGCCACGGCGTCCTGGAGTACGTGGACGACCCCGCCGAGGGCCTGCGCAACGCCGTGGCCGCCCTGCGCTCCGAGGGGGTGCTCAGCCTGCTCGCCGCCGGCCTCGGCGGCGCCGTACTGGCACGCGCCCTCGCCGGCCACTTCACGGAGGCCCGTCAGGCACTCCAGGACCCCGACGGCCGCTGGGGCACCGGTGACCCGATGCCGCGCCGGTTCACCGCCGAGCAGCTCACCGCGCTGGTCGAGGCCGCGGGCCTCGAGGTCGGCGCCGTGCACGGCGTGCGGGTCTTCGCCGACCTCGTCCCCGGCGTCCTCGTGGACACCGAGCCCGGCGCCCTCGACGCGCTTCTCAAGCTGGAGGCCGCCGCCGCCGAGCTGCCCGCGTTCCACTCGGTCGCCACGCAGCTGCATGTGCTCGGTGAGACGTCGGGCCCCGGCGAGGCCTGAGCGCACCGCCGTGACCCGCCGCTGATCAGGGCCTTGGCAGCGGATGGAGTACGCCACAAGACCCCCGATCGTGGGGTTTGCGCCGTATGATCGAGGTACACCACCCGGCATGACGGGTCGGCCGCCGGGGAATGGAAGCCTCAGCGAGCCGGGACGGCCATGACGGATTCCGGTTGGCCAATTGGCGTAGAGGGGCGGGTTTCACGGGGGCGATTCCCTGCCTATCCTGAAGGGACCCCCCGGGTCGCCCCGGCGACTGCACGATGAGGAGGACTCCGTGCCGCTCTCGGAGCACGAGCAGCGCATGCTCGAGCAGATGGAGCGAGCGCTGTACGCCGAAGATCCCAAGTTCGCGTCAGCGCTTGAGGGAAGCGGGCTGCGTACGTACACCCGGCGGCGGGTCTACCAGGCGGTCGCAGGCTTCCTCGTAGGTATCGCGCTCCTCATGGCCGGAATGGTCGCGCAGCTGATCTGGGTCAGCGTGGTGGGTTTCCTCGTCATGCTGGGCTGTGCCGTACTCGCCGTCACCGGCTGGCGCAAAGCGCCGAAGCCGGGTGAGCAGCCCGCGGGCGCCGTCCGCCGCCAGGTGCGGCCGAAGCGCTCCATGATGGACCGGATCGAGGAGCGCTGGCAGCGCCGCCGGGACGAACACGGCCAGTAGTCCGGTGCTTTCCGCGGACGCCGACAGGCACCGTGTGACAGACCAGGTGTGAGGGGCGACCACCGACGGTGGTCGCCCCTCACACGCGTGCTCAGCCCTGCTGTTCCGACGGCCGACGCAGGGTCGGCCGTGCCGCCGCCCGGGCCTTGAGCGCCGTCCAGCGCGCCGACACCGCCCACAGCACCCGCACCGAGGAGCGGGGCAGGAACAGTGCCCGCAGCCGCGTGCCGGTGTTCACCGTGCCGCGCAGTCCCTCGATCACCCGGCGCACGTCCCCCGCCGTACCCGCCGCCGGACGCGGCCGGGGCGCGTACAGCACCTGCTCCACCGCGTCCGCGACCCGGTGCACCGCGGCACCGGTCGCCGCATCCAGCCGCCCGAGCTCGACGATCCGGGCCGCCGCTCTGCGCGGTGTCAGCGACTCGTCCGGAGGGACGCCGTGGTCCCAGGCGCTGTCCGTCAGCTCCTGCCAGGCCGCCAGGGTGTGCGCGGCGGCGCCCTGCTCGGTCCGGGCGTGCCCGCCCAGCCGTACCGACCGCACCCGCATCCGCCACAGCAGCGGCGACAGCGGAACCGCCAGGACGGCCAGCGCGGCCAGGCCGATCAGCAGATACCACCCCGGCCCCGTGCCGCCGCCCCCGCCGTGCGGGGCCGCCGCGGCGGACGCGGTGTCGCAGCCCTGGAGCTTGACCAGCTCGGGCGTGCAGCTCTGACTCGGGGAGGCCGCCGCCGAGGGCGCCGTGGACGACTGGTGCGACGGCAGGTCCTGGTCCGGCAGCGAGGTGCCCGGCGTGTCCGAGACGGTGTACGACGGCGTGGTGCCGCGGGTGGGGGTCGGCTCGAAGCGGGTCCAGCCGACGCCCTGGAAGTACAGCTCGGGCCAGGCGTGGGCGTCCTTCTGGTTCACCGCGACCGTCCCGTCGGGCTGGGGTGTGCCGGGGGCGAAGCCCACCGCCACCCGGGCCGGAATACCGAGGGTGCGGGCCATGGCCGCCATGGCGAAGGAGAAGTGGACGCAGAAGCCCTGCTTCTCCTTCAGGAAGTTCGCGATGGCGTTCGGACCCCGGCCGACCTCCACCTGGGTGTCGTACTGGAAGCCGCCGGAGACGGCGAAGTAGTCCTGGAGCTTGACGGCCTCCTCGTAGGGGTTGCGCGCGCCCGCCGTGATCTCCTTGGCGGTCTTCGCCACCACCTTCGGCAGCGAGGACGGCACCTTCGTGTACTCGCGCTTCAGGACCGCCGGGGGCTCCGGCGCGGTGGACAACTGCGCGGCCGTCGGCTGCACGTCCAGGGTGGTCACCTGGTAGGTCTCGCCACGCGTGGTCTGGCCGTGGTCGCCGACCAGGGTCATGCCGACCGGCTCGTAGCGCCAGCGGCCGGCGACTTTCACCCCGCTCGGCGGGTACGGCATCGGCAGCCAGTCCTGGGCGTACCAGTCCGACGCCGTGACCGTGGTCGTCACCGTGCTCCGCTTGACGTCGCCGTCGAGACCGATGGGCGTGGGAAACGTGTCCGGCACGCCGACGATGCGCCGCTGGGCCGGTTTCCAGGTGGTGCCGTCGAAGTCGTCCAGGGAGACTATGCGCAGATACAGGTCCGAGATGTCGGTCGTGCTGGTCTTCAGGGACAGCACCTGGCGGTCGTCACTCGTGTTCAGACTGTCGCGCAGGGACACCAGCGGGTTGACCGCGGAGATCGTGCCCCCGTCGCCGTTGCCCGCTCCCACGCCCGCGCCGGCGGCGTCCAGCAGGCCTCCCTGCATCGCGGGCAGGACGAGGGGCACCACCAGGGCCGCGCCGAGCGCGACCGCGCCGATGCGGCGTCCGGTGCGCACCGGGGCCACCGCTCCGGCCTCCGGAGAGCCCGGGGAACGGGCAGCGCCGCCGAAGACCCGGCCCCACTGCGCCAGCCGGTCCCGTCCCTCGGCGAGCAGCAGCATCAGATAACCGGCCGCCGCCACCAGGAACCACAGCCAGTCGGCCCCGCCGTCGGACAGCCCGGCCGCCACCGAGTACAGCGCGAGCAGTGGCAGCCCGGCCGGGGCCGCGCTGCGGAAGGTCACCGCGAGCGTGTCCACCAGCAGGCCGATCACCAGTACGCCGCCGATCAGCATCAGCTTGATGCCGTCGGTGAGCGGCGCCGGTATCGCGTACTCGCTGACGTCGTTGGAGCCCTGCTGGAGCAGGTCGGCGAGGTACCGGAAGGTCCCCGGGCCGGGGATCAGGCCGATGATCGCGTGCTCCCGCGCGAAGACCAGGGTCAGCATCATCAGGGTGACCAGCGCCTGCGCCGCCACGGTCAGCGGCCGGCCCAGCGGCACCCGGCGGGCCGCCGCGCCCACCCCGGTCTGCACGGCCACCAGCGGGACCAGCTGCAGCAGCCAGGTCGGCTCCGCGACCAGGGGCAGCAGCGCGCAGGAGGCCATCAGCGTGGCCGCGGCCGCGCACAGCGCCAGGCGTGCCCGCCCGCTCATCGCATCGCCTCCCCACTCACCGCGGCCAGGCCCGAGCGCTCCCGGTCGGCCTGCTGCCACAGCGCGTTCAGCGCGGCGCCGCGCGGCACGCTCAGCGCCGTCCAGCCCGCCTCGCGCAGCATGCGCAGCCGCTCGGCGTGCGGGTCGCCCGGCCGCGGTACGTCGGTCGCCTCCCGCACCCAGGTGTCCGGGTCCAGCACGAAGGCGACGGCACCGCCGCTGCGCCGGCTCATCTTGGCGACCGACGCGGCCTGCTCCTCCTCCAGGTCGCCCAGGAAGGCCACCAGCAGCCCCTCGTTGCCGCCGCGCAGCACCTCGTACGCCCGGGACAGGCCTGCGCCGTCGGAGTGGTCGATCACCGCCAGGGTGTCCATCATCAGCCCGGCCGCCTCCGCCGTCTCCTGCCCGCTGCCCGCGAACCCGTCGGCGCCCTCGCCGGGCACCACGCTGCCGCTGTCGGTCAACAGCCGTACCGAGAAGCCGCGTTCGAGCATGTGCAACAGCACCGAGGCGGCACCGGAGACGGCCCACTCGAAGGCCGAGTCGGGGCCCGCGCCCTCGTAGGCGCCGCCCCGGGTGTCCAGCAGGACGGTGCATCTCGAGCGCCGGGGCTGCTCCTCGCGCCGCACCATCAGCTCGCCGTAGCGCGCGGTGGACCGCCAGTGCACCCGGCGCAGGTCGTCGCCGTAGCGGTAGCCGCGCGGGATCACGTCGTCCTCGCCCGCCAGGGCCAGCGAGCGCTGCCGGCCGTCGCCGTACCCCTTGGCCTCGCCGCTGAAGCGGACCGGCGAGAGCGCCTCCACGCGCGGGATGACGGTCAGGGTGTCGTACGACGAGAAGGAGCGGGTCAGTTCGCACATCCCGAAGGGGTCCGTCAGCCGCAGCTGCAGTGGGCCCAGCGGGTAGCGGCCGCGCAGGTCGGAGCGGACCCGGTAGGACACCTCGCGGCGGCCGCCCGGCTCCACCCGGTCCAGCACGAACCGGGGGCGCGGCCCGAGGACGTACGGCACCCGGTCCTGGAGCATCAGCAGGCCGGTGGGCAGCCGGGAGACGTTGTCCATCCGCAGGTGCACGCGGGCCTCGCTGCCGGCGGGCACGCGCGCGGGGGCGAGCCGGCGGGTGCCGGCCACCCGGTACCGCGTGCGGTACACGACCGTCGCGCAGATCAGGGGCAGCGCGGCCAGCAGCAGGCCGACGCGCAGCAGATCGCTCTGGCCCAGGACGTACGCGCAGATCGCGGCCGCGATCCCGGCCGCCAGGAAGGAGCGGCCACGGGTCGTCAGACCCGCCAGGGCCGTACGGACGCCCCCCGCCTCCCCGCGGTCGGCCTCCGACTGACCGGTCCCCCCGGCGCTCATCACAGACTCCGCGGGGGCTGCTGGGGATACGCCGGGACGTTCCGGCCGAGGCCGTCGAAGCCGCTGTGCCGGCCCGGCGCAGCGGGCACCCGGGTGTGCTGGAGGATCTCCTGCACGACCTGTTCGGCCGTACGGCGGTTCAGCTGGGCCTGGGCGGTGGGCAGCAGACGGTGCGCGAGGACGGCGACGGCGAGCGCCTGGACGTCGTCCGGCAGCGCGAACTCCCGGCCGGCCAGGGCCGCTGACGCCTTCGCCGCGCGCAGCAGATGCAGCGTCGCGCGCGGGGAGGCGCCGAGTCTGAGATCGGGGTGGGTGCGCGTGGCCGCCACCAGCTCCACCGCGTACCGCCGGACCGGCTCGGCGACGTGCACCCCGCGCACGGCATCGATCAGCTTCACGATCTCGTGCGCGTGCGCCACCGGCTGCAGGTCCTCCAGCGGGCTGGCACCGCCGTGGATGTCCAGCATCTGCAGCTCGGCCTCCACGCTCGGATAGCCGACGGAGACGCGGGCCATGAAGCGGTCGCGCTGGGCCTCGGGCAGCGGGTAGGTGCCCTCCATCTCGACCGGGTTCTGCGTGGCCACCACCATGAAGGGGCTGGGCAGTTCGTACGTCTGCCCGTCGATCGTGACCTGCCGCTCCTCCATGGACTCCAGCAGCGCCGACTGGGTCTTGGGCGAGGCGCGGTTGATCTCGTCGCCGATCACGATCTGCGCGAAGATGGCGCCCGGCTTGAACTCGAAGTCCCGGCGCTGCTGGTCCCAGATGGACACGCCGGTGATGTCCGAGGGCAGCAGGTCGGGCGTGAACTGGATGCGCCGCACCGAACAGTCGATGGACCGCGCCAGCGCCTTGGCCAGCATCGTCTTGCCCACTCCGGGCACGTCCTCGATCAGCAGGTGGCCCTCGGCGAGCAGCACGGTCAGCGCGAGCCGAACGACCTCGGGCTTGCCCTCGATCACGCCCTCCACCGAACCGCGCACCCGCTCCAGTGTGGCGGTCAGATCAGTGAGGCTCGCTCGATCGTCATAGGTCGTCACCCGGCCCTCCTCGGCCCGTACTTTCCGGGCCGACGCTGCTTGCGAAACCGGCCCACCCCGAAACACGGACACCGCGCGGGAAAAGTTCCGCGCGACGCCACACCCCGCATTCTTGCCGCCGTTACCGATTCGTGTCACTCGCCTGTGGACAACTGCCCGCACGATGTCGGTGTTACGACTTTTTCGACCCCGTTTTCGACACGGGGTCGGCGGGATGTTTTCGGGGTGGCCGGCCGGTGTGCCGGGTCAGGCCGGGTCCACCTCGCGCAGCAGACCGGTGCGCACGTCGAAGACGAAACCGCGCACGTCGTCGGTGTGCAGCAGGAACGGCGAGGTGCGCACGCGCTGCATGGACTGGCGCACGTCCTGGTCGACGTCCCGGAAGGCCTCCACCGCCCAGGCCGGCCGCTGGCCGACCTCCATCTCCAGGTCGTGCCGGAAGTCCTCGGTGATGGCCTCCATGCCGCAGCCCGTGTGGTGGATGAGTACGACGCTGCGGGTGCCGAGCGCCCGCTGGCTGATGGTCAGGGAGCGGATCACGTCGTCGGTGACGACACCGCCCGCGTTGCGGATGGTGTGACAGTCGCCGAGCTGCAGGCCGAGCGCCTTGTGCAGGTCGAGGCGGGCGTCCATGCAGGCCACGACCGCGACCTGGAGAACGGGTCGGGCGTCCATGCCTGGGTCGGCGAACTCGGCGGCGTACCGCTGGTTTGCCTCCACCAGGCGGTCCGTCACGGTGCCGGCGGTCGTTATGGCGCCTTCGGATCCAGTGGGAACTGCTGCGGAAGTCGTCATACCCATGACGTTACTGGTCACGCCCGGTCCTGGCCCGCCGTGAGACAGGACAAAGAACGCCATCGAGGCTTGTTGTGAGCCAACCCACAGGAGGGCAAACCTGCTCCGGACGGGTGAATACCGTCGAATCGACGGGTGAATACCGTCGAATCGTGGCTCCCGCCGCGATGCGGTAGGCGACGCGCAGGCCGGTTGATTGACCGCGAGACAGGGTGCACTAAAGTGACGCGAAGCGGGAGACGTGGCTCTCCCTGCTGGTGAAACCCCCGGAGACCCCGGTTCGTCCCGGACCGTCTCCCCACGTGCGCGGCGCGTACGTACGGCTCGGCCTCCTCCCGCTCCCGGTCCGGCTGACGCTTCCGGCGCCGGCAGCCCGACCCTTTGCGAGCTGGCGGGGACCCGGCGGTGCGTGCGGCCCGCCGGAAGATGAGAGGCCCCCTTGAGCCAGAGTCGACACGTCCCGGTGATGCTCCAGCGGTGCCTGGACCTGCTGGCACCCGCCCTGGAGCGCCCGGGAGCGGTGGTCGTCGACTGCACGCTCGGCCTCGGCGGACACAGCGAGGCGCTGCTGACCCGGTTCCCCGAGGCGCGGCTGATCGCCCTCGACCGGGACAAGGAGGCGCTGCGCCTGTCCGGTGAGCGGCTGGCGCCCTACGGTGAGCGCGCCACCCTCGTGCACGCCGTCTACGACGAGCTGCCCGAGGTCCTGCAAAGGCTCCGCCTCGCGCGCGTGCAGGGCGTTCTGTTCGACCTCGGGGTCTCCTCCATGCAGCTGGACGAGGCCGACCGCGGCTTCGCCTACGCCCAGGACGCGCCCCTGGACATGCGTATGGACCAGACGGCCGGCATCAGCGCAGCCGAGGTCCTCAACACCTATCCGGCGGGCGAACTCGTGCGGATCCTGCGCGCGTACGGCGAGGAGAAGCAGGCGAAGCGGATCGTGGCCGCGATCGTGCGCGAGCGCGAGAAGGAGCCGTTCAGCAACAGTGCCCGGCTCGTGGAGCTGATCCGGGACGCCCTCCCGCAGGCCGCCAAGCGCACCGGCGGCAATCCCGCCAAGCGCACGTTCCAGGCCCTGCGCATCGAGGTCAACGGTGAACTGTCCGTGCTGGAGCGGGCGATCCCGGCCGCGGTGAAGGCCCTCGACGTCGGCGGGCGCATCGCCGTGCTGTCGTACCACTCGCTCGAGGACCGTCTGGTCAAGCAGGTGTTCGCCGCCGGTGCCGCGTCCACCGCGCCGCCCGGGCTGCCGGTCGTGCCCGAGCGGTACCAGCCGCGGCTCAAGCTGCTCACCCGGGGTGCCGAACTTCCCACCGAGGAGGAGGTCGCCGAGAACCGCCGGGCCGCACCGGCCAGGCTGCGAGGCGCCGAGCGCATCAGGGAGGACGCCGAGTGAGCGAGACGGGTCGGTTGGATTCCCGAACGCACAGGGGAACCGGCGAGGATTCCCGGACACACCGGGGGACCATGAGGACTCCGGAACTCACCGGGGGCCCCGAGGGGGCTTCCGAACTCGCCGGGGGTGCCCGCAGCACCCCCGTGACCAGCCGGGGGAGTCGTGAGTAGGAAACCCGAACTGAGGGGGCGGGCCGCGCGGCTCGCCCGGCTCTTCCCGGCGGGCCGCGCGCGAGCCGCCCGCACCCCGTTCGTGCTCCTGGTCGTGCTCCTCCTCGGCGGCGGCCTCATCGGGCTGCTGGTGCTGAACTCGGCGCTCAGCGAAGGCTCGTTCAAACTCGCCGACCTGCAGAAGCGGACGAAGAACCTCACCGACGAGGAACAGGCCCTCCAGCGGGACATCGACGGCTACTCGTCCCCCGACGCCCTGCAACGCCGCGCCCAGGAACTCGGCATGGTCCCCGGCGGCGACCCGGCCTTCCTCGGCTCCGACGGCAGGATCAAGGGCATCCCGGGCGCCGCCGCGCCCGAGTCCGCCGCCCTCACCGCCCCGGCCGCCCCCGGCGCCCTGTCCCCGGCCGCCACCCCCGCCACGACCCCGGCACCGGGCGCACCCACCCCCCCGGCCTCGGGGACACCCGCCACCCCGGCCTCCGGCCCGCCCTCCGCCCCGGCCACGCCCTCCGCCCCCACACCGGCCCAGGGCCAGCCCCAGGCCACCCCCGCCGTCGTCCCCGAAGGGGCCGTCCCCCCGCCCCCCGCCCTCCTCCAGCCCACCCCGACCCCCGGCAGGTGACGGAAGTGTCCGACAGGGAACCGCCGCGCCGACGTGTGCCCGGGCCTGCCAAGCCGCCGCGGCCCCGGAGTGCTGCCGTGCGGCGGCAGCCGGGGCCCGGTGCGCGTCCGGTCCGGCGGCCGAGTGCGCGGCCGCCGGTCCAGCGTCCGCTGCGGCTCGGCAGCCCACGGCCCCGGCTGCGCATGGTCAGTCTCACCCTGACCCTGGTGCTGCTCGCCTTCGTCGTACGGCTGCTCCAGGTGCAGGCCGTCGACGCCAGCGCGTACGCCGCGCGGGCCGAGCAGAACCGGTACGTCGTGCACACGCTGACCGCGGAGCGCGGTGGGATCACCGACCGCAACGGCGTGGCCCTCGCCATCAGCGAGGACGCGTACGACATCACGGCCGATCCGACCATGTTCAGCAGAAAACAGCTGAAAATCGACGACGGGCCCGAGCAGGCCGCCGCCCTCCTCGCGCCGATCCTCGGGCAGAACCAGGCCGCGATCGTGCAGAAGCTGCGGCCCAGGAACAAGAACTCGCGGTACGCCCGGCTCGCCACCCGGCAGACGCCGCAGGTCTGGAAGCAGATCAAGGACCTGAAGGCCGCGCTCGCCAAGAAGGCGGAGACGGACGACAACACCGTCAACGTGCTCGCCGGCGTCTTCGCCGACCCCAGCAGCCAGCGCGTGTATCCGAACGGCGCCCTCGCCGCCGGGATACTGGGCTGGGTCAACGCCGACGGCCAGGGCGCCGGCGGCGTCGAGCAGGAGCTGAACAAGCAGCTCACCGGGAAGGACGGCAAGATCCGCTACGCCCAGTCCGGCGGACGCGAGGTGCCCACGGCGGGATCCACGGAGACGCCCGCCGTCGCCGGCTCCGACGTCGAGCTGACCATCGACCGCGACATCCAGTGGGCCGCGCAGAACGCCATCACCGAACAGGTGAAGAAGTCCAAGGCGGACCGCGGTTACGTGATCGTCCAGGACACCCGCACCGGCCAGATCCTCGCCATGGCCAACTCGCCGGGCTTCGACCCGAACGACCTGTCCAAGGCGGACTCGGAGGCACTGGGCAACGCGGCCCTCCAGGACGCCTACGAGCCCGGCTCCACCGCCAAGGTGATGTCCATGGCGGCCGTGCTGGAGCAGAACGCCGCGACCCCGCTCACGCACGTCGTCGTACCCAACCGGCTGCACCGCGGCGACCGGCTCTTCTCGGACGACGTCGACCACGCCACCTGGTACCTCACGCTCAACGGCGTGCTCGCCAAGTCGAGCAACATCGGCACCATCCTGGCCACCGGCCAGCTCGGCAGGACCCAGCCCGAGGCCAACAAGGTCCTCTACTCGTACCTGCGCAGGTTCGGCATCGGCAGCTACACCGGGCTCGGCTTCCCCGGTGAGACCCCGGGCATCCTCGCGCCCTACCAGAAGTGGTCCACCTCGCAGCAGTACACGATTCCTTTCGGCCAGGGGTTCTCCCTCAACGCGATGCAGGCCGCCTCCGTGTACTCGACCATCGCCAACGGCGGGGTCCGCGTCGAGCCGACCCTGGTGCGCGGCACCAAGGGCGCCGACGGGCGCTTCACCCCCGCGCCCAAGCCCAAGCAGACGAGGGTCGTCAGCGAGAAGACCGCGAAGACCCTCGCCCAGATGCTGGAGTCCGTCGTGGACGACGAGCAGGGCACCGGCATCAAGGCCCGCATCCCCGGATACAACGTCGCGGGCAAGACCGGCACGGCCAACCGCGTGGATCCGGCCACCGGCAGGTACCGGGGGTACACCTCGTCCTTCGCCGGGTTCGCGCCCGCGGACAACCCCCGCATCACCGTCTACTGCGCCATCCAGAACGCCACCGCCGGCAGCTACTTCGGCGGTCAGATCTGCGGTCCCATCTACAAGCAGGTGATGGAGTTCGCCCTGAAGACCCTCCAGGTCCCGCCGACCGGTGCGCCGGCCGCGAACCTGCCCGTCGACTACAAGCCCTGACACGCCTCGACCAGCCCTGATCAGCACCGGAACACCAGGAACGAACCCGTGACAACGATCACCCCGGAACCCGGGAACCACGGCGCCCGCCGCCCCTCGCTTCGCTCCGGAGCGGGTACGCCCGGTACGCTCACCGCCGTGCCACACGCTGATCAGTCCCCTACCACCCAGAAGGGCGCTTCCGTGACATATCCGGGACCGCCGCGACCGGTTCAGGTCTCCGCCACACCCCTCGCGGAACTGGCCGATCAGCTGGGTGCCGCCGCTCCGGACGCCGCCGCCGAGGTCACGGGGATCACCCACGACTCGCGCGCCGTCCGCCCCGGCGACCTGTACGCCGCCCTCCCGGGCGCCCGTCTGCACGGTGCCGACTTCGTCACCCAGGCCGCCGGCCTCGGCGCGGTCGCCGTGCTCACCGACCCGACGGGCGCCGAACGCGCCGCCGCGACCGGACTGCCGGTCCTGGTCGTCGACGACCCGCGCGGGCGGATGGGCGAGCTGGCGGCGACGATCTACGGCCACCCCGGCCGTGACCTGCTCCAGATCGGCATCACCGGCACCTCCGGCAAGACCACCACCGCCTACCTCGTCGAGGGCGGCCTGCGGACGGCCAGGTCGACCGGCCTGGTCGGCACCGTCGAGATGCGCATCGGCGACGAGCGCATCAAGTCCGAACGCACCACCCCCGAGGCCACCGACCTCCAGGCGCTCTTCGCCGTGATGCGCGAGCGTGGCGTCGAGGCGGTCGCCATGGAGGTCTCCAGCCACGCCCTGGTCCTCGGCCGGGTCGACGGCTGTGTCTTCGACATCGCCGTGTTCACCAACCTCAGCCCGGAACACATGGAGTTCCACTCCGACATGGAGGACTACTTCCGGGCCAAGGCGCAGCTGTTCACGCCGGAACGCAGCAGACTCGGCGTGATCAACGCCGACGACGAGTACGGCCGCCGGCTCGCGAAGGAGGCCACGGTCCCCGTCGTCACCTTCTCCGCCGAGGGCCACCCGGACGCCGACTGGCGCGCCGAGGACGTCCAGGTCGGCCCGATGGACTCGACGTTCACCGTCGTGGGCCCGGACGGCGAGCGGATCCACGCCAGGTCGCCGATCGCCGGCCCCTTCAACGTGGCGAACACCCTCGCGGCCGTCGTCGCCCTCGCCGCCGCCGGTCTCGACCCGCAGACCGCCGCCGACGGCATCGCCGCCGTCCCGGGCGTCCCCGGCCGCCTGGAGCGCGTGGACGCCGGGCAGCCCTACCTCGCGGTCGTCGACTACGCCCACAAGACCGACGCCGTCGAGTCCGTGCTCAAGGCGCTGCGCAAGGTCACCAAGGGACGGCTGCACGTCGTCCTCGGCTGCGGCGGTGACCGCGACCGGACCAAGCGCGCCCCGATGGGCGCCGCCGCTGCCCGGCTCGCCGACACGGCCGTACTGACCTCCGACAACCCCCGCTCCGAGGATCCCCTCGCGATCCTCGCGACCATGCTCCAGGGTGCCGCCTCCGTGCCCGCGCACGAGCGCGGCGAGGTGCTCCTCTTCGAGGACCGGGCCGCCGCGATCGCCGCCGCCGTGGGCCGGGCCCAGTCCGGCGACACCGTGCTGGTCGCGGGCAAGGGCCACGAGCAGGGCCAGGACATCGCCGGCGTGGTCCGTCCCTTCGACGACCGCCAGGTGCTCCGCGAAGCCATCCAGAAGACCCAGGGATGAAAATCCAGAAGACCCAGGGGATGAACTTGTGATCGCCCTCTCCCTCGCCGAGATCGCAGCAGTCGTCGGCGGGCAGACGCACGACATACCGGATCCGTCCGTGCGGGTCACCGGACCGGTCGTCCGGGACTCCCGCGAGGTGGTGCCGGGCAGCCTGTTCGCCGCCTTCGCCGGCGAACGCGTGGACGGCCACGACTTCGCCTCGCAGGTCGTCGAGGCGGGTGCGGTCGCCGTACTGGCGTCGCGGCCCGTCGGCGTACCCGCGATCGTCGTCGAGGACGTCCAGACCGCCCTCGGCGCCCTCGCCCGGCACGTCGTACGCCGGCTCGGCGCGACCCTCGTCGCCCTGACCGGCTCGGCGGGCAAGACCAGCACCAAGGACCTGATCGCGCAGGTGCTCCGGCGCAAGGCGCCGACGGTGTTCACGCCGCAGTCCCTCAACAACGAGATCGGGCTGCCGCTCACCGCCCTCACCGCCACCGAGGAGACGCAGTTCCTCGTGCTGGAGATGGGCGCCCGGGGCATCGGGCACATCCGCTACCTCACCGGCCTCACCCCCCCGAAGATCGGCGTCGTCCTCAACGTCGGCACCGCCCACATCGGCGAGTTCGGCGGCCGCGCGCAGATCGCGCAGGCCAAGGGCGAGATCGTCGAAGGTCTTCCGGAGGACGGCGCCGCCGTCCTCAACGCCGACGACCCCCTGGTCCGGGCCATGGCCTCCCGTACCAAGGCGAAGGTGGTCCTTTTCGGAGAGTCGGCCGAAGCGGACGTACGCGCCGAGAACGTGCGACTCACGGACAGTGGACAGCCCGCCTTCAGACTTCACACACCCTCCGGTGCAAGCGATGTGACCATGCGCCTGTACGGTGAGCACCACGTGTCGAACGCGCTCGCCGCGGCCGCCGTCGCCCATGAGCTGGGCATGTCCGCGGAAGAGATCGCCACCGCGCTCTCCGAGGCGGGCACCCTCTCCCGCTGGCGGATGGAGGTCACCGAGCGCCCGGACGGCGTGACCATCGTCAACGACGCCTACAACGCCAACCCCGAGTCCATGCGGGCCGCCCTTCGGGCGCTCGCGGCCATGGGCAAGGGGCGCCGCACGTGGGCGGTGCTCGGCAAGATGGCCGAGCTGGGGGACGAGGCGCTCGCCGAGCACGACGCCGTCGGACGGCTCGCCGTCCGGCTCAACGTCAGCAAGCTCGTCGCCGTCGGGGGGATTGAGGCCTCCTGGCTGCAACTGGGCGCATATAACGAGGGTTCGTGGGGTGAGGAGTCGGTGCACGTGTCCGACGCACAGGCGGCGATCGACCTGTTGCGCAGCGAGTTGCGCCCGGGGGACGTCGTGCTCGTGAAGGCGTCCCGTTCGGTGGGTCTGGAGAGCGTTGCCCAGGCGCTCGTCGAGACCGGTGCCGAGGGCGAGGTTGCCGCCCGATGATGAAGCAGATCCTGTTCTCAGGAGTCATTGGCCTCTTCCTGACGCTGATCGGCACCCCGCTGCTGATCAAGCTCCTCGCCCGCAAGGGCTACGGCCAGTACATCCGTGACGACGGACCGCGCGAGCACGCCAGCAAGCGCGGTACGCCGACCATGGGCGGCATCGCCTTCATCCTGGCGACCATCGCCGCGTACTTCCTGAGCAAGCTCATCACCGGTTACCCGCCCACCTACTCCGGGCTCCTGGTCCTCGGCCTGATGTTCGGCATGGGCCTGGTCGGCTTCCTCGACGACTACATCAAGATCGTCAAGCGGCGTTCGCTGGGTCTGCGGGCCAAGGCGAAGATGGCCGGCCAGCTGATCGTCGGTATCTCCTTCGCCGTGCTGTCGCTGATGTTCTCCGACGCGCGCGGCAACACCCCGGCCTCCACCAAGCTGTCGTTCATCACCGACTTCGGCTGGACGATCGGCCCGGTGCTGTTCGTCGTGTGGGCGCTGTTCATGATCCTCGCGATGTCGAACGGCGTGAACCTCACCGACGGTCTGGACGGTCTGGCCACCGGCGCCTCCGTGCTGGTCTTCGGCGCCTACACGTTCATCGGCGTCTGGCAGTTCCAGGAGTCCTGCGCCAACGCGCAGACCCTGACGAACCCGGCCGCCTGCTACGAGGTGCGCGACCCGCTCGACCTCGCGGTGATCGCCTCCGCCCTGATGGGCGCCTGCCTGGGCTTCCTGTGGTGGAACACCTCACCGGCGAAGATCTTCATGGGCGACACCGGCTCGCTCGCCCTCGGCGGCGTCCTCACCGGTCTGGCCATCCTCTCCCGCACGGAGCTGCTGCTGGCCATCATGGGCGGCCTGTTCGTCCTCATCACCATGTCGGTCGTCATCCAGGTCGGCTCCTTCCGGCTGACCGGCAAGCGCGTCTTCCGGATGGCACCACTGCAGCACCACTTCGAACTCAAGGGCTGGTCCGAAGTCCTGGTCGTGGTGCGATTCTGGATTATCCAGGGCATCTGTGTGATCGTCGGACTGGGCCTCTTCTATGCAGGATGGGCAGCGGACAAGTGACCTCCACCTCGGAGCTCTTCGACTTCAAGGGCCGGCACGTCACCGTCGCCGGACTCGGCGTCTCCGGCGTCCCGGCGGCCAAGGTGCTGCACGCGCGCGGGGCGATCGTCACGGTCGTCAACGACGGCGACGACGCACGCGCGCGTGAGCAGGCCGCGGAACTGGAGGCGCTCGGGATCACCGTGCGTCTCGGTGACGGGGCCTCGCTGCCGGAGGGCACCGAGCTGATCGTCACCGCGCCCGGCTGGAAGCCGGACAAGCCGCTGTTCCAGGCGGCGGAGAAGGCCGGTGTGCCGGTCTGGGGCGACGTCGAGCTGGCCTGGCGCCTGCGCGGGCCCGACGCGGCCCCCTGGCTGGCCGTCACCGGAACCAACGGCAAGACCACGACCGTGCAGATGCTGGCCTCGATCCTGAAGGCCGCCGGCCTGCGCACCGCCGCCGTCGGCAACATCGGCGTCTCCCTGCTGGACGCGGTCCTCGGCGAGGAGCGGTACGACGTCCTCGCCGTCGAGCTGTCCAGCTACCAGCTGCACTGGGCGCCCTCGCTGCGCGCCCACTCCGCGGCCGTCCTCAACCTCGCCCCGGACCACCTCGACTGGCACGGCTCCATGGAGGCGTACGCCAGGGACAAGGGCCGTATCTACGAAGGCAATCGGGTCGCCTGCGTCTACAACGTCGAGGACAAGGCCACCGAGGACCTGGTCCGCGAGGCCGACGTCGAGGAGGGCTGCCGGGCCATCGGCTTCACCCTCGGCACCCCCGCGCCCTCCCAACTGGGCGTGGTGGACGGCATCCTGGTCGACCGTGCCTTCGTGGAGAACCGGCAGAAGAACGCGCAGGAACTCGCCGAGGTCTCCGACGTCAACCCGCCGGCCCCGCACAACATCGCCAACGCCCTTGCCGCGGCGGCCCTCGCGCGTGCCTTCGGGGTGCCCGCCAAGGCCGTTCGCGAGGGACTCAAGGCCTTCCGCCCCGACGCGCATCGCATCGCGCACGTCGCCGACATCGACGGGGTCGCTTACATCGACGACTCCAAGGCGACCAACACCCATGCCGCGGAAGCCTCGTTGGCGGCATATGAACCGATCGTATGGATTGCGGGCGGTCTGGCGAAGGGCGCGGTCTTCGACGAACTTGTCGCCAAGTCGGCGAAGCGACTGCGCGGTGCGGTCCTGATCGGCGCCGACCGGGCACTGATCCGCGACGCCCTCGCGCGACACGCCCCCGAGGTACCCGTGGTCGACCTCGACCGGACCGACACTGGGGCGATGCTCCAGGCGGTGACGGAAGCGAAGCGGCTCGCTCAGCCCGGCGACACGGTGCTGCTGGCCCCGGCCTGCGCCTCCATGGACATGTTCACCAACTACAACGAGCGTGGTGACGCGTTCGCGGCGGCGGTCCGCGAACTCGGAGCCTGACCCCGGCCGCCCGCCGGGCGGATCTTGGGAGGGACGCGTGGGACGGTCGACGTTCAGTGGAGGCGCCGATGCCCAGTAGCCGTACCGGTGGGCCGCCCGTGCAGGGGACGCCCCGGCGTCCCCGCCCCGCCGTCTCCCGCCCCCCGCGCGAGAACCCCCTGCAACGGCTCTACAGCCGTGCGCGCAAGGCCTGGGACCGGCCGCTGACCGCCTACTACCTGATCCTCGGCGGCAGCGTGCTGATCACCGTGCTGGGGCTGGTGATGGTCTACTCGGCCTCCCAGATCACAGCGCTGCAGATGTCGCTGCCGGGGTCGTACTTCTTCCGCAAGCAGCTGCTGGCCGCCGTGATCGGCGGGGTACTGCTGTTCGTGGCCTCCCGCATGCCGGTGAAACTGCACCGCGCGCTCGCCTACCCGATCCTCGCCGCCGCCGTCTTCCTGATGGCCCTGGTGCAGGTGCCCGGGATAGGGATGGCGGTCAACGGCAACCAGAACTGGATCTCCCTCGGCGGCTCCTTCCAGATCCAGCCCAGCGAGTTCGGCAAGCTCGCCCTGGTGCTGTGGGGCGCGGACCTGATCGCCCGCAAGCAGGAGAGGAAGCTGCTGATCCAGTGGAAGCACATGCTGGTGCCGCTGGTCCCGGTCTCCTTCCTGCTGCTGGGGCTGATCATGCTGGGCGGCGACATGGGTACCGCGATCATCCTCACGGCGATCCTGTTCGGCCTGCTGTGGCTCGCGGGGGCGCCCACCCGGCTGTTCGCCGGGGTGCTGACGATCGCGACGCTGATCGGCGGGGTCCTCATCAAGGCCAGCCCCAACCGGATGGCCCGGCTCGCCTGCATCGGGGCCACCGAGCCCAAGACCGGCGTCGCCGACTGCTGGCAGGCCGTGCACGGGATCTACGCCCTGGCCTCCGGCGGACTCTTCGGCTCCGGTCTCGGTGCGAGTGTGGAAAAATGGGGGCAACTCCCGGAGGCCCACACCGACTTCATCTTCGCCGTCACCGGTGAGGAACTGGGTCTGGCGGGGACACTGTCGGTGCTCGCCCTGTTCGCGGCTCTAGGCTATGCGGGTATCCGCGTGGCCGGACGCACGGAGGACCCCTTCGTGAGGTATGCCGCGGGAGGCGTGACCACCTGGATCACCGCCCAGGCGGTGATCAACATCGGTGCGGTGCTCGGTCTGCTGCCGATCGCCGGCGTCCCCCTCCCGCTGTTCTCCTACGGAGGGTCCGCCCTGCTGCCGGCCATGTTCGCCATCGGGTTGCTGATCGCCTTCGCACGAGACGAGCCCGCTGCGCGGGCAGCGCTTGCGATGCGGCAACCTCGCTTTGGTAGAAAGCGGGCGGGAGGCTCCGGTGCCGAGCGGGGGCCTCGGAGATGGAACACGATGCGACGGCGTGCCTCGGCGGCGCGTTCGTCCGGAGAGCGGTGAATTTCGGTGCATGTCGTACTCGCCGGCGGGGGTACCGCGGGCCACATCGAGCCCGCGCTCGCCCTCGCGGACGCCCTGCGCAGGCAGGACCCGACCGTGGGGATCACGGCCCTGGGCACGGAGCGTGGCCTGGAGACCCGGCTCGTCCCGGAGCGCGGCTACGAGCTGGCGCTCATCCCGGCGGTGCCGCTGCCCCGCAAGCCCACCCCTGAGCTGATCACCGTCCCAGGCCGGCTGCGCGGCACGATCAAGGCCGCCGAGCAGATCCTGGAACGCACCAAGGCGGATGTCGTGGTGGGGTTCGGCGGTTACGTCGCCCTGCCCGGCTACCTGGCCGCCAAGCGGCTCGGCGTGCCCATCGTGATCCACGAGGCCAATGCCCGCCCGGGCCTGGCCAACAAGATCGGCTCGCGGTACGCGGCCCGGGTCGCCGTCTCCACGCCGGACAGCAAGCTGCGCGACGCCCGCTACATCGGCATCCCGCTGCGCCGCTCCATCGCCACCCTGGACCGGGCCGCCGCCCGCCCCGAGGGCCGCCACCGCTTCGGCCTCGACCCGAACCTGCCCACACTGCTGGTCTCCGGCGGCTCGCAGGGCGCCCGCCGCCTCAACGAGGTCGTCCAGCAGGTCGCCCCGTGGCTCCAGCAGGCCGGTATCCAGATCCTGCACGCGGTCGGCCCGAAGAACGAATTGCCGCAGGTGCACCAGATGCCGGGAATGCCCCCCTACATCCCGGTAAGTTACCTTGACCGGATGGACCTCGCGTACGCCGCGGCCGACATGATGCTCTGCCGCGCGGGCGCGATGACCGTCGCCGAACTCTCCGCCGTCGGGCTGCCGGCCGCCTATGTCCCGCTGCCCATCGGCAACGGCGAACAGCGGCTCAACGCCCAGCCGGTGGTGAAGGCCGGCGGCGGACTCCTCGTCGACGACGCGGAGCTCACGCCCGAGTGGGTGCAGCAGAACGTCCTGCCCGTGCTGGCCGATCCGCACCGGCTGTACGAGATGTCCCGCGCGGCAAGCGAGTTCGGCCGCCGGGACGCCGACGACCTGCTCGTCGGCATGGTGTACGAGGCGATCGCCTCGCGCCGTTAGGACCGTATGACGAAAGGGCAGTGAGCGTGGCCGGACCGACGACCGCCGAGCGCGGTGACCGCCAGCAGGAGTCGTCCGGCCCGCCGCCCGTCCGCAGGCTCAGGAGAACGCGCCTTCGTAGGATCGTCATCCTGGCGGTGGCCTGCATGCTCCTCGGGGGCGGCGGCACCTGGATGTTGTACGGCTCCGAGTGGCTGCGTGTGAAGCACGTCTCGGTGTCCGGCACGCTCGTGCTGACCCCCGCCGAGGTGCGCGACGCGGCGGCCGTGCCGGTCGGGGCGCCGATGATTTCCGTCGACACCGACGGGATCGAGGCCCGACTTCGCCGGAAATTGCCCCGAATCGACACTGTTGATGTGGTCCGGGCCTGGCCCCATGGAATCGGTCTGAAAGTGACCGAGCGCACTCCGGTTCTGCTTGTCGGAAAAGGCGGGGACTTCGTCGAAATCGACCACGAAGGTGTCCGATTCGCTACGGTTCCGCAGGCACCGAAAGGCGTTCCGACGCTGGAAATGTCCGCCTCCCGCAAGGGTTCCGGTGCGGCGAGCTTCCGGCGCTTCGGCACCGACCGGCTGGTGCGCGAGGCGGTCCTGGTCGCCGGTGACCTGCCGGCCGCCGTGGCGAGGGACACCCGGACCGTCCAAGTCCGTTCCTACGACGACATCTCGCTGGAGTTGGCCGGCGGTCGCACGGTGGCGTGGGGCAGCGGCGAGAACGGCCGCGCCAAGGCACGGACCCTCACGGCTCTCATGAAAGCAGCTCCCGGCGCGCGGCACTTCGATGTCAGCGTCCCCACCGCCCCTGCGTCATCGGGGAGTTGACGCACATCAGCGCAGGCCAGCACCCTGGGTGGGCACTGCTACGGCTGATCACATAGGGTGAAAAGAAAAACGGGAGGTTCGGCGTGTTCGTTGAACGTGCGCCACTTGTCGACTTAGTGTCCTGTTCAGAAGACTCCAGGGAACAGACACACGGGTAACCCTAAACTTCAAGGTTAGGGTTCGGGTCGGCGCTACGGACCGTCCCATTCGGCATCCGTCGTCCCGGCGCGGGGCACCGCGCAGCGGCGACAACGTAATTCGAGGCGAGAGGCCTTCGACGTGGCAGCACCGCAGAACTACCTCGCAGTCATCAAGGTCATCGGTGTCGGCGGCGGTGGTGTCAATGCCATCAACCGGATGATCGAGGTCGGTCTCAAGGGTGTCGAGTTCATCGCCATCAACACCGACGCGCAGGCGCTGTTGATGAGCGACGCCGACGTCAAGCTGGACGTCGGCCGTGAACTCACCCGCGGACTCGGCGCCGGCGCCAACCCGGCCGTGGGCCGCAAGGCCGCCGAGGACCACCGCGAGGAGATCGAGGAGGTCCTCAAGGGGGCCGACATGGTCTTCGTGACGGCCGGTGAAGGCGGCGGCACCGGCACCGGCGGCGCGCCCGTCGTGGCCAACATCGCGCGCTCGCTGGGCGCCCTGACCATCGGCGTGGTCACGCGCCCGTTCACCTTCGAGGGACGGCGCCGCGCGAACCAGGCCGAGGACGGCATCGCCGAGCTGCGCGAAGAGGTCGACACCCTCATCGTCATCCCCAACGACCGGCTGCTGTCCATCTCGGACCGCCAGGTCTCGGTCCTGGACGCCTTCAAGTCCGCCGACCAGGTCCTGCTCTCCGGTGTCCAGGGCATCACCGACCTCATCACCACGCCCGGCCTGATCAACCTCGACTTCGCCGACGTGAAGTCGGTCATGTCCGAGGCAGGTTCGGCCCTCATGGGCATCGGCTCGGCCCGCGGCGACGACCGTGCGGTGGCGGCGGCCGAGATGGCGATCTCCTCGCCGCTGCTGGAGGCCTCCATCGACGGCGCCCGCGGTGTGCTGCTCTCCATCTCCGGCGGCTCCGACCTCGGCCTGTTCGAGATCAACGAGGCAGCCCAGCTGGTCAGCGAGGCCGCCCACCCCGAGGCCAACATCATCTTCGGCGCGGTCATCGACGACGCCCTCGGCGACGAGGTCCGGGTCACCGTGATCGCGGCGGGCTTCGACGGCGGTCAGCCGCCCGCCCGCCGGGACAACGTGCTGGGCTCGGCCTCCACTTCGTCCTCCTCCCGCCGCGAGGAGCCCCCGGCGCGGCAGCCCGAGCCCAGCCGGCCGACCTTCGGCTCGCTCGGCAGCGTGACGCCGAAGGAGGAGCCGGAGCCGGCGCCCGAGCCGGTGGTGGACGTCACCGCCGCGCCGCCGATGACGCCGTCGCCGCGGAGCTACGCGGACAGCGCGGCCGAGGAACTGGACGTTCCGGACTTCCTGAAGTGATAGGACAGCGCGAGAGCGTGAGCGGCGCGCACTTCGCCTTCACCGACCGGTGGGGTGGGGTGAGCGCCGCTCCTTATGAGGAGCTCAACCTCGGCGGCGCGGTCGGCGACGACCCCGAGGCCGTACGGACCAACCGGGACATCGCCGCCAAGTCGCTCGGTCTCGATGCGGGTCGGGTCGTCTGGATGAACCAGGTGCACGGCGCCGACGTGGCCGTGGTGGACGAGCCGTGGGGAGAGCGCCCGGTGCCGGAGGTCGACGCGATCGTCACCGCCCGCCCCGGGCTCGCCCTCGCCGTGCTCACCGCCGACTGCGTGCCGGTGCTGCTGGCCGATCCCGTCGCCGGGGTCGCCGCGGCGGCGCACGCTGGCCGGCCCGGCATGGTCAAGGGCGTCGTCCCCGCCGCCGTACGGGCCATGGTCGAACTCGGCGCCGAGCCGGGCCGGATCGTCGCCCGCACCGGACCGGCCGTGTGCGGGCGCTGCTACGAGGTGCCGGAGGCGATGCGCGCCGAGGTGGCGGCCGTCGAGCCGGCGGCGCACGCTGAAACCAGCTGGGGTACGCCGGCGGTCGACGTGAGCGCCGGGGTGCACGCGCAGCTCGACCGGCTCGGGGTGCGCGACCGGGCGCAGTCACCGGCGTGCACGCTGGAGTCGGACGACCACTTCTCGTACCGCCGTGACCGCACCACCGGGCGGCTCGCGGGCTATGTGTGGCTGGACTGATGGGGCATGACGGACCGTAAGAGTCAACTCGCCGCGAATCTGGCGAATGTGGAGGAGCGCATCACCGCCGCCTGTGTGGCGGCCGGGCGCAAGCGGGAGGAGGTGACCCTGATCGTGGTCACCAAGACCTACCCGGCGAGCGATGTGCGGATCCTGTCGGAACTCGGTGTGCGTCACGTCGCCGAGAACCGTGACCAGGACGCGGCACCGAAGGCCGCCGCATGCGCGGATCTGCCGCTTAAGTGGCATTTTGTCGGCCAGTTGCAGACCAACAAGGTCCGTTCCGTGGTCGGTTACGCCGACATCGTGCAGTCCGTCGACCGTGCCCGGCTCGTCACCGCGCTCTCGAAGGAGGCGGTGCGGGCGGAGCGGGAGATCGGCTGCCTGATCCAGGTGGCCCTGGACGCGGGCGTGAACGGCCGGGGCGAGCGCGGCGGCGTCGCGCCCGGCGGAATCGAAGAGTTGGCCGACCTCGTCGGCGAGTCGCCGGGGCTGCGGCTCGACGGACTGATGACCGTCGCCCCGCTCACCGGGGCGTACGCGGGGCGTGAACAGGCGGCGTTCCAGCGGCTCATGGATTTGTCGACTGACCTGCGCCGAGCTCATCCGGCTGCAACCATGGTGTCGGCAGGGATGAGTGCGGACCTCGAACAGGCCGTGGCCGCCGGGGCGACACATGTGCGCGTCGGCACTGCGGTACTCGGAGTCCGCCCCAGGCTCGGGTAACGTCGCCAAGAAGTCGGACCACAGCAGAAAATATGGTCAATGCCTGTGAAGACGGGCACAACGACCTCGTGGATCGCGGGCACTTGGCAGTCGTCAGCCGATCCACCACAGAGCGGAGGACTCAGAGCATGGCCGGCGCGATGCGCAAGATGGCGGTCTACCTCGGCCTCGTGGAGGACGATGGGTACGACGGCCGTGGATTCGACCCCGACGACGACTTCGAGCCCGAGTTGGACCCGGAGCCCGAGCGGGATCACCGACGGCATGAATCTTCACACCAGTCGCACAGCGCACATCAGTCCCAAAGGGACGAAGAGGTGCGAATCGTGCAACCGCCCGCGCCGCGCGAGCCGGTGGCCCGTTCGACTTCGCTCGCCGCGGAATCCGGACGTCCGGCGCGAATCGCGCCCGTGGCATCCATCACACAAGAACGTCAGTCCCTCGAGAAGAACGCGCCGGTGATCATGCCCAAGGTTGTGTCCGAGCGAGAGCCTTACCGGATCACCACGCTTCACCCCCGGACCTACAACGAGGCCCGTACCATCGGGGAACACTTCCGTGAGGGCACCCCGGTGATCATGAATCTGACTGAGATGGATGACACAGACGCGAAGCGACTTGTCGACTTTGCGGCTGGTTTGGTGTTTGGTCTTCACGGCAGCATCGAGCGGGTGACGCAGAAGGTGTTCCTGTTGTCTCCTGCTAACGTCGATGTCACGGCGGAGGACAAGGCCCGCATCGCAGAGGGCGGGTTCTTCAACCAGAGCTGAGACGCACAACCGGATCGAAGTTCGGAAGAGCACGGAACAGGGGAGAGGGAAGCGCAGGCCATGAGCGTGTTCGTCACGGTGGTCCACACCGCGCTGCTGGTGTTCCTTGTCGTGCTGATCTTCCGGCTGGTCATGGATTATGTGTTCCAGTTCGCCCGCTCGTGGCAACCCGGCAAGGCGATGGTGGTCGTACTGGAGGCCACCTACACTGTCACCGATCCACCGCTGAAGCTTCTGCGGCGGTTCATCCCGCCGCTGCGTCTCGGGGGCGTGGCGCTCGACCTGTCCTTCTTCGTACTGATGATCATCGTCTACATCCTCCTGTCCGTCACGGGGAGCTTCGTGTGATGAGGGTGGACGATACGGTCTTGCCGACTGCCGATGACTACGTTGAGGTGAAGAGATGCCGTTGACCCCCGAGGACGTGCGGAACAAGCAGTTCACGACCGTCCGCCTCCGAGAAGGCTATGACGAGGACGAGGTCGATGCCTTCCTCGACGAGGTCGAAGCCGAACTGACCCGTCTGCTCCGCGAGAACGAGGACCTGCGCGCCAAGCTGGCCGCGGCGACCCGCGCGGCCGCGCAGAACCAGCAGAACATGCGCAAGGGCCCGCCGGAGCAGGACCAGCAGCAGCACCCGCAGCAGCAGGGCATGCGAGGTCCCGGCGCGCCGGTGCCCGCCGGCATATCGGGCCCGCCGCAGCAGCAGATGGGCGGCCCCATGGGTGGCCCGCCCCAGCTGCCGAGCGGCGCCCCGCAGCTGCCCGCCGGTCCGGGCGGCCAGGGCGGCCCGCAGGGTCCCGGCCCGATGGGCCAGGGTCCGATGGGTCAGGGCCCCATGGGTCAGGGTCCGATGGGCCAGGGCCAGATGGGCCAGGGTCCGATGGGCCAGGGTCCGATGGGCCAGGGTCCGATGGGTCAGGGCCCGATGGGCGGCCAGCCGCCCATGCAGCAGCAGATGGGCGGTCCGATGGGCGGCCCCATGGGCGGTCCGATGGGCGGCCCCGGTCAGGGCCCTGGTGGCGACAGCGCCGCCCGTGTCCTCTCGCTGGCCCAGCAGACCGCCGACCAGGCGATCGCCGAGGCCCGCTCCGAGGCCAACAAGATCGTCGGCGAGGCCCGCAGCCGCGCCGAGGGTCTGGAGCGTGACGCCCGTGCCAAGGCCGACGCCCTGGAGCGGGACGCGCAGGAGAAGCACCGCGTCGCGATGGGCTCCCTGGAGTCCGCCCGCGCCACGCTGGAGCGCAAGGTCGAGGACCTGCGCGGCTTCGAGCGCGAGTACCGCACGCGCCTGAAGTCGTACCTCGAGTCCCAGCTGCGCCAGCTGGAGACCCAGGCCGACGACTCCCTGGCCCCGCCGCGTACCCCGGCCACCGCGTCCCTGCCGCCGTCCCCGGCGCCCTCCATGGCCCCGGCCGGCGCGAGCGCCCCGTCCTACGGCGGCAACCAGACGATGGGCGGCAGCCCCGGTCCGTCCGCCCCGTCCTACGGCGGCCAGCAGCAGATGACCCCGGCCATGACCCAGCCCATGGCCCCGGTCCGCCCGCAGGGTCCGTCCCCGATGGGCCAGGCGCCCTCGCCGATGCGCGGGTTCCTGATCGACGAGGACGACAACTGAGCACCGGGCACTAGTACGACAACGGCGTCGGCAGCGCTCACTAGGGCGGGCTCCCTGGACTTCGGTCCCGGGGGCCCGCCCTTTTTACGCGGGTTGACGGGGTGTTCGACGGGGTGCCGTAGCGTGGCCGCCGACGAACAGAGGGACCCCGGGTCGGACGGGCAGATGTCGAGTCGATCCGGCGCTGGGAGGCCTGGGCCTCCGAGGCGCGGGCACGACGGGGCCTTCCCGTGCACGGGGGCGGGTCCCGGCCGACGCGGCGAGGGTGCTCGTGGAGTGGGCCGGGGAGCGGTGGCGGGTGGCGTCCCGGTCGGCTGGGACGCGGACTCGCGCTGCGCAGGACCCCGCGCTGCGCAAGGCGCCTTTGGGGCGTGGGGGCGAGCGGCGGGCACCCCGATCGTGTCCTTGCGCTCGAGCAGGTGGCCCTGGGCGCGATGACCGAGGCGCTGCGCGCCGTCCCCACCGCGGGCGGCTTCGTCCTCCACGGGCCCCCGGACGATTCCGAGATCGGCGTGCTGTCCGTGGCCCGGGCCGCGGGGCGACGGCGTCCGGCAGCGTGCGGCCGGACGCCAGGCCGAGCCGGCCGGGAACCGGGACGGGCCCGGCCCCCACCGGGGAGCCGGGCCCGTAACAGGCCGGTGGCGCCTACGCCTTGCGCAGGCGGAACGTCAGCGACAGGCCCTCGTCCGTGAACGGCTCGCCGTAGGTCTCGTCCGCCTCGCCCTGGGCGAAGTCGGTCGCCAGCACCTCGTCGGCGATCAGTTCGCTGTGCTCGGTCAGCGCCGCGATCACCGCGGCGTCCGTCGAGGTCCACCGCAGGGCGATCCGGTCGGCCACGTCGAGGCCGCTGTTCTTGCGGGCCTCCTGGATCAGCCGGATCGCGTCGCGGGCCAGGCCCGCCTGCCGCAGCTCCTCGGTGATCTCCAGGTCCAGGGCGACCGTGGCACCCGCGTCGGAGGCCACCGACCAGCCCTCGCGCGGGGTCTCGGTGATGATCACCTCGTCGGGGGCGAGGGCGACCGTCTCACCGTCGACCTCCACCGAGGCCGCGCCCTCACGCAGGGCGAGCGACAGCGCCGCCGCGTCCGCGTGCGCGATGGCCTTCGCCACGTCCTGCACCCGCTTGCCGAACCGCTTGCCCAGCGCACGGAAGTTGGCCTTGGCGGTGGTGTCCACCAGGGACCCGCCGACCTCGGACAGCGACGCCAGCGAGGAGACGTTCAGTTCCTCGGTGATCTGGGTGTGCAGTTCCCGGTCCAGGGACTCGAAGCCGGTCGCGGCGATGAGCGCGCGGGACAGCGGCTGGCGCGTCTTGACGCCCGACTCCGCACGCGTGGCACGGCCCAGCTCCACCAGCCGGCGGACCAGGACCATCTGCCGGGACAGCTCCGGGTCGATGGCCGACAGGTCGGCCTCCGGCCAGGTGGCGAGGTGGACGGACTCCGGGGCACCCGGGCTGACCGGCACGATCAGGTCCTGCCACACCCGCTCGGTGATGAACGGGGTGATCGGTGCCATCAGCTTCGTGACCGTCTCCAGCACCTCGTGGAGCGTGCGCAGCGCGGCCTTGTCGCCCTGCCAGAAACGGCGGCGGGAGCGGCGGACGTACCAGTTGGACAGATCGTCGACGAACGCGGAGAGCAGCTTGCCGGCGCGCTGGGTGTCGTACGCCTCCAGGGACTGCGTCACCTGGTCGGTCAGCGCGTGCAGCTCGGACAGCAGCCAGCGGTCCAGCAGCGGGCGGTCGGCCGGGGCCGGATCCGCGGCGCCGGGGGCCCACTCGGACGTACGGGCGTACAGCGCCTGGAAGGCGACCGTGTTCCAGTACGTCAGCAGGGTCTTGCGGACGACCTCCTGGATGGTGCCGTGACCGACCCGGCGGGCCGCCCAGGGGGAGCCGCCGGCGGCCATGAACCAGCGCACCGCGTCCGCGCCGTGCTGGTCCATGAGCGGGATCGGCTGCAGGATGTTGCCTAGGTGCTTGGACATCTTCCGGCCGTCCTCGGCGAGGATGTGGCCCAGGCAGACGACGTTCTCGTACGACGACTTGTCGAAGACGAGCGTGCCGACGGCCATCAGCGTGTAGAACCAGCCGCGGGTCTGGTCGATCGCCTCGGAGATGAACTGCGCCGGGTACCGGCTCTCGAACAGCTCCTTGTTCTTGTACGGGTAGCCCCACTGCGCGAACGGCATCGAACCCGAGTCGTACCAGGCGTCGATGACCTCGGGCACGCGCGTGGCCGTCGTGCCGCAGCCCTCGTGCGGGCAGGCGAAGGTGACCTCGTCGATGTAGGGGCGGTGCGGGTCCAGGTTCGACTGGTCGGTGCCGGACAGCTCGGTCAGCTCCGCGCGGGAGCCGACGCAGGTCAGGTGGCCCTCCTCGCAGCGCCAGATGGGCAGCGGGGTGCCCCAGTATCGGTTGCGGGACAGCGCCCAGTCGATGTTGTTGTTGAGCCAGTCGCCGTACCGGCCGTGCTTGACCGTGTCAGGGAACCAGTTGGTCTTCTCGTTCTCCTGGATCAGGCGGTCCTTGACCGCCGTCGTGCGGATGTACCAGGAAGGCTGCGCGTAGTAGAGCAGCGCGGTGTGGCAGCGCCAGCAGTGCGGGTAGCTGTGTTCGTACGGCAGGTGCTTGAAGAGGAGGCCGCGCTGCGACAGGTCCTCGGTGAGTTTTTCGTCCGCCTTCTTGAAGAAGACGCCGCCGACCAGGGGGACGTCCTCCTCGAAGGTGCCGTCCGGGCGGACCGGGTTGACCACGGGCAGGCCGTAGGCGCGGCAGACCTTGAGGTCGTCCTCACCGAATGCGGGGGACTGGTGGACCAGGCCCGTACCGTCCTCGGTGGTGACGTAGTCGGCGTTCACCACGTAGTGCGCCGGAGCCGGGAACTCCACGAGCCCGAACGGACGCTGGTACGTCCAGCGCTCCATCTCGGCGCCGGTGAAGGTCTGGCCCGTGGTCTCCCAGCCCTCGCCGAGCGCCTTGGTGACGAGCGGCTCGGCGACGACGAGCTTCTCCTCGCCGTCGGTCGCGACGACGTAGGTGACCTCCGGGTGCGCGGCGACCGCCGTGTTGGACACCAGGGTCCAAGGGGTCGTCGTCCACACCAGGAGCGCGGCCTCGCCGGCGAGCGGACCGGAGGTGAGCGGGAAACGGACGTACACGGAGGGGTCGACGACCGTCTCGTAGCCCTGCGCCAGCTCGTGGTCGGACAGGCCGGTGCCGCAGCGCGGGCACCAGGGGGCGACCCGGTGGTCCTGGACCAGCAGGCCCTTGGTGAAGATCTCCTTCAGCGACCACCAGACCGACTCCACGTACTCGGGGTCCATGGTCCGGTAGGCGTCGTCCAGGTCGACCCAGTAGCCCATGCGGGTCGTCAGCTCGGCGAAGGCGTCGGTGTGCCGGGTCACCGACTCGCGGCACTTGGCGTTGAACTCGGCGATGCCGTACGCCTCGATGTCCTGCTTGCCGGAGAAGCCCAGCTCCTTCTCGACGGCCAGCTCCACGGGCAGGCCGTGGCAGTCCCAGCCGGCCTTGCGGGCCACGTGGTGGCCGCGCATGGTGCGGAAGCGGGGGAAGACGTCCTTGAAGACGCGCGCCTCGATGTGGTGGGCGCCGGGCATGCCGTTGGCGGTGGGCGGGCCCTCGTAGAACACCCATTCCGGGCGGCCCTCGGACTGCTCCAGGCTCTTGGCGAAGATCTTCTGGTCGCGCCAGAAGTCGAGCACCGCGTGCTCAAGAGCGGGCAGGTCGACCTGTGCGGGCACCTGGCGGTACGTCGGCGCTGTCATCTGCGAGCATCCTCCAACGGACTTGCTGCCTTCCGTCGGAGGGACGAGAGCCTTGGATCCTGCCTACGCCGTGTGCGGCGCGCTCCCGCGGTACCACCCTCCTTGGCCCTCCGTCGCGCCGTACGCGCCGGTGAGCCCCCTCATTGGGGTCGCGAGGCCGGTTCTACTCGCCGTCGCTCTTCGGCTGCGGCTTTCTTCCGGCGGCTCCGGGGTGATCTTCACGTCGCGCTCGCCCCCGGGCTTCCACCGTCCCCGGGTCGCTCTGGGCTGCGTACGCCGCTACTCGTCCCCATCCACGCTTCTCGCTCCGCCCAGTGTACGGCGCCGCGCGGACAGCGGCTGACCGGTTTTCCGCGCGGTGCGGCCGCAGGCCCGGTGGCGGCCCCGGATGACCCGAATGGCGAGGGGGCGGGCGCCCGGGTCCGGGCAGGCCGCGCGCGGCGGATTACCTGGCGGGGAGCTGGGCACAACGGATGCAGGCCCGCTGCGGTGGGGGTGCGGGCGGGCGAATCGGGCGGTGTGCCCCGTTGCCGCGGGACTCAAGTCGATTTATCGTCCCAGCACGATTCGCGAGCAAGATCACAATATGTGAAGGGGCCGCGGCCATGGTGGCGAAAAAGACCGCCGTACAGCAGCCGGCGACCGGTCGGCGCAGGGGCGCGGCCGCCTCCGCCGCTGCGGCTGCCTCCGTCGGCGAGGTCAGGGAAGTGGCCGGTAAGAAGCGGGCGCCCGCGGCGAGGGACGCGGAGCCGGCCGCGAAGCATCCGGCGCCGAAGGAGGCGGCCGGGCAGGATCGGGCCGTCAGGAAAGCGGCCGCCAAGAAAACCGCGGTGAGGGAGACGGCCACCGGGAGGCCCGTAGCAGGCAAGGCGGCTGCCAAGGAGGCGCCGGCCAAGAGAACCGCAGCCAAGAAGGCCGCCGCCAGGAAGAGCGCGGCCGGGAAGACCGACGCGAAGGAGACGGTCGGCAAGAAGGCGGCAGCCGAGGAGACGGCCGCGAAGAAGTCCGCTGCCGTGAAGTCCGCCGCGGTGAAGCCCGCTGCCAGGAAGGCGTCGGCCCAGAAGGTGGCCGGTGGCGACGCGGTGGGCGGTACGGCGGTCCCGAAGAAGGCGGTGGCCGAGAAGGCAGGCGGGACAAAGCCGCCGGCGAAAGGGGTGACCGACGAGACGGCCGCGAAGAAGCCGGCGGCGAAGAGGGCCGCCGGCGGGAAGGCGGCCGTCGAGGGCGTCTCCACGGAGGCGGCCCACACGAGCACAGCCAAGAAAGCGGGCGCGGCGCGGGCCGCGAAGCAGACGGGAGCCACGACAGTGGTTGCGAAAAAGACTCCTGGCACGGCCACGGCGGGGACCGCCGTACCCAAGGCGCGGGTCGCCGCGGTGGAGCCCGGCGAACTGGCGGTGCGCCCCGGCGAGGACCCCTGGACCCCGGAAGAGGTCGCCGAGGCCCGTGCCGAGCTGCTGTCCGAGGTGGAGCGGCTGCGCAACGAGATCAGCTCCTCCGAGGCGTCCCTCGTGGGCCTGATGCGGGACTCGGGGGACGGCGCGGGAGACGACCAGGCCGACACCGGCACCAAGAACATCACCCGCGAGCACGAACTGGCGCTGGCCGCCAACGCGCGCGAGATGCTGATCCAGAACGAGCACGCCCTGGAGCGGCTGGACGCCGGCACCTACGGCCTGTGCGAGAACTGCGGCAACCCCATCGGCAAGGCCCGCATGCAGGCCTTCCCCAGGGCCACCCTGTGCGTCGAGTGCAAGCAGAAGCAGGAACGCCGCTCCTGAATGCGCGGGCCCGTGCCGTAGTCTCGTCCTCAGTCAGGCACCTAGGTTGAGGGACTCACGTGGCAGAGGCGGAGCGCATCATCGGTACGCCGGACACCCCGGACGAGAGCGGCGAGCACACGCCGGCGGGAGCGCCCGCCGGCTCCGGCGTGACCGCCGCTGCAGGTGCGTCCGGCACGGGCGAGCAGCCGGCGCAGGTCCGGAGCCGCCGCGGGCGCCGGATCGCCCTGCTGTTCGCGGTGGCCGCGTTCGCGTACGCCCTGGACCTGATCAGCAAGACGCTCGTGGTCGCCAAGCTGGAGGGCCACGCCCCGATCAAGCTGATCGGGGACTGGCTGGAGCTGAACGCCATCCGCAACCCGGGGGCGGCCTTCGGCTTCGGCGCGGCCTTCACGGTCATCTTCACCCTGATCGCCGCGGCCGTGATCCTGGTGATCATGCGCCTGGCCCGCAAGCTCTACAGCTACCCGTGGGCCGTCGCGCTCGGCCTGCTGCTCGGCGGCGCCCTCGGCAACCTGACCGACCGGATCTTCCGGTCGCCGGGCGTCTTCGAGGGCAAGGTCGTGGACTTCATCGCCCCCAAGGGCTTCGCGGTGTTCAACCTGGCCGACTCGGCGATCGTGTGCGGCGGCATCCTGATCGTGCTGCTGTCCTTCCGCGGACTCGATCCGGACGGCACGGTCCACAAGGACTGAGGCCGGCGCCCCCACAGCCGGTTTTCCACAGGCTCGTTCGGGCCGCTTCCGCCCGTCCGGCATACTCGACGGGTGAGCACGATTCCCGAGATCCGTACCCTGCCCGTGCCCGACGGCCTGGAGGGCGAGCGCGTCGACGCCGCCATCTCCCGCATGTTCGGCTTCTCCCGCACCAAGGCGGCGGAGCTGGCCGCCACCGGCAAGGTCCAGGTCGACGGCGCGGTGGTCGGCAAGTCGGAGCGGGTGCGCGGCGGCGCCTGGCTCGAGGTCGAGATGCCGCAGGCGCCCGCACCGGTACAGGTGGTCGCCGAGCCGGTCGAGGGCATGGAGATCGTGCACGACGACGAGGACGTGGTGGTGATCGTCAAGCCGGTCGGCGTGGCCGCGCACCCGTCGCCCGGCTGGAGCGGCCCCACGGTGATCGGCGGCCTCGCCGCGGCCGGTTACCGGATCTCCACCTCCGGCGCCGCCGAGCGCCAGGGCATCGTGCACCGCCTGGACGTCGGCACGTCGGGCCTGATGGCGGTCGCCAAGTCGGAGCGGGCGTACACCTCGCTCAAGCGCCAGTTCAAGGAGCGCACGGTCGACAAGCGCTACCACACCCTCGTCCAGGGCCACCCGGATCCGACGAGCGGCACGATCGACGCGCCGATCGGCCGCCACCCGAACCACGACTACAAGTGGGCGGTCACGGCCGACGGCAAGCCCTCCGTGACGCACTACGACCTCATCGAGGCGTTCCGTGCCGCCTCCCTGCTGGACGTGAAGCTGGAGACCGGACGCACCCACCAGATCCGGGTCCACATGTCCGCCCACCGCCACCCCTGCGTCGGCGACCTCACCTACGGTGCCGACCCCACGCTCGCCAAGCGGCTGCGCCTGACCCGCCAGTGGCTGCACGCCGTGCGCCTCGGCTTCGAGCACCCCGCGGACGGCCGGTGGGTGGAGTTCGACAGCGACTACCCCGAGGATCTGCAGACGGCCCTCGACCAGGTCCGTGAGGAGACGTACGGATGAGCGCGCCGTACAGCGTCCGGATCGCCGAGAGCCCGGGCGACCGCGAAGCCTGCTTCACGGTCCGCAAGGAGGTCTTCGTCGTGGAGCAGGGCGTCGACGAGGACATCGAGTACGACTCCTACGACGCGATCGCCGTGCATGTGCTGGCGGTCCGCGAGGACGGCCTGCCGCTCGGCACGGGCCGGCTGCTGCACGGCGAGGCGGCCGCCGCCAAGACCGGCGGGGACGACTCGGTGGGCTCCCTGGGGCGGCTCGCCGTGTCCCGCGAGGCCCGCGGGCTCGGCGTCGGTGTGGCCCTGGTGCGGGCCATCGAGGACGCGGCACGCGCGCGTGGCCTCACGGCGGTGGACCTGCACGCCCAGACCCACGCGCTGGGCTTCTACGAGCGCCTCGGCTACGCCGCCTACGGCCCGGAGTTCCCGGACGCCGGCATCCCGCACCGGGCGATGCGCCGGGCCCTGTAGGTCTCGCGTCGCGCCTTGCGGCGGCAGGCGTGCGCGTCGGTCGGATGGCAGGCTTGAGGCCTGCCGTGTGATCGTCGACCCTCGGAGCGCCGGCCGTGGATCAGTTGGCCCTGTTGTTCGTACTGCTGCTCGGGGCCCTGGTGAGCGTCCCGGTGGGGGACCGGTTCGGGGTGCCGGCGCCGGTGCTGATGACGGTGTTCGGTGGGATCCTCGCGGTGGCCGACTTCGTGCCGAACGTGAACATCCCGCCGGAGCTGATCCTGCCCGGGCTGCTTCCGCCGCTGCTCTACGCCGCCGTACGGCGCACCTCCTGGCGGCAGTTCGCGGCCAACGTCCGACCGATCCTCCTGCTGGCCGTCGCCCTGGTGTTCGTCACGATGGTGTGCGTGGCGTTCGTCGCCGGCGCGATCGTGCCGGGGCTGCCGCTCGCCGCCGCCTTCGCGCTCGGCGCGCTGATCGCCCCGCCCGACCCGGTCGCCGCGACCAGCGTCGCGGGGCAGCTCGGACTGCCGCGCCGGCTGGTGTCGATCCTGGAGGGCGAGGGGCTCTTCAACGACGTCACGGCCATCGTGCTGTACCACGTGGCGATCGCCGCGGCCGTGAGCGGCTCGTTCTCGGCGTGGCGCGCCGGACTCGACCTGGTGCTGTCGGCCGTCGTCGCGGTGGCCGTCGGCCTGGTGCTGGGCTGGGGCGCGAACAAGCTGATGGATCTGCTGGGAGATCCGACCCTGCAGATCGGCATGACCCTGCTGGTGCCGTACGCGTCCTACGTCCTCGCGGAGAGGCTGCACGGGTCCGGGGTGCTCGCGGTGCTCACCACCGCGCTCTTCCTCGCCGAGTACGCCACCGACGCCGACGACGTGATGACCCGGCTGGCCGGGTACGCCTTCTGGGACATCATCGACACCCTCGTCACGGGCGTCGCTTTCGGGCTCATCGGCCTCGAGCTGCACAACGCCATCCGCACGGCCCAGGGGCGCTGGGGAGAGATGCTCGGCTGGGCCGCCGCCGTGGTGGGCGTGGTGATCGTCGTACGGCTGGCGTGGCTGCTGCCCGCGACCTGGCTGACCAAGCGGCTGCACGCACGCCGGGACTACGACGAGGAGATCCCGATGAGCTGGCGGGAGACGGTCGTGATGTGGTGGTCCGGGATGCGCGGGGTGGCCTCGGTGGCGCTGGCGCTGGCGGTTCCGCTGAAGACCGACGCCGGGTCCGCGTTCCCCGACCGCGACGAGATCATCTTCATCGCCTTCGGGGTCATCGTCGTCACGCTGGTGCTGCAGGGGTTCACGCTGCCTTCCCTGGTGAAGTGGCTCGGTGTGCGGGCCGACTCCGAGCGGGAGAAGGAGTTCGAGAAGGAACTGGCGGTACGGGCCGCGAAGGCGGCCAAGCGCAGGTTGCGGGAGATCGAGCAGGTGGAGGACCTGCCCGAGGAACTGTCCGAGCAGATGCTGCGGCGGGCCTTCGACATAGGGATCCGGATCAGTCCCGACATCGGGGAGGAGGAGCGGCGGGGGGCGCAGCACCAGCGGGCCAAGCGGCTGAAGCGGATCCGGAACATCCAGAACGAGATGCTGAGCGCGGCCCGCCACGAGGTGCTGGCTGCGCGCAGCGAGCCGGGGGCGGACCCGGAGATCGTGGACCGGGTGCTCAGGCATCTCGACGTACGGAGTCTGCGGTGATCCCGGCTGCGTGGTCCACTCGGTGGTGACCCTTGCGCGTGGATGGTCATACGAATGTGCCGGACCTGTGGATAAATCCCGGCACGTCCGGTGCCGCGCTCCTACTCTCGGATCATGACTCGCAACATCGTGATCAGTGGTGGCGGTACGGGAATCGGGCTGGCGGCGGCGCGGGCGTTCGCGGCGGACGGCGACCGGGTGCTGTTGCTCGGGCGGCGCGCGGAGGTGCTGGAGAAGGCCGATGTGCCCGGGGCGCTGACCCATGCGGCGGACCTCTCCGATCCCGGGCAGGTGCGCGGGGTGGCCCGGCGCGTCGCCGAGGAGCTGGGCACCGTCGACGTGCTGGTGCACGGTGCCGGCGGCGCCGGGTATCTGGAGCCCCCGTCCGAGAGCGAGGATCCCCTGGACCGGGTGGCCCACGACTGGACCGTCACCTTCCGGCAGAACCTCCTGACCGCCGCGCTCCTCACCGAAGCGCTCAAGGACCGGCTCGCCGCGCCCGGAGGCCGGGTGCTCTTCGTCAGTTCCATCGCCGCCTACCGGGGCTCGGGCACCGGCGCCTACGCGGCGGCCAAGGCCGGACTCCATCCCTACGCGCACGACCTCGCCCGGGAGCTGGGGCCCCGCGGCATCACCGTGAACGTGGTCGCGCCGGGATTCGTCGAGGACACCGAGTTCTTCGGTGACACCATGGACGAGGCCCGGCGGGCGCGGCTCGTCGCCGACACCCTGACCGGCCGCGCGGGGATACCGGGAGACGTGGCCGCGACCCTGCACTGGCTGGCCTCGCACGGGGCCGGGCACGTCACCTCACAGGTCATCCAGGTCAACGGCGGCGCGGAGCGCGGCCGTTGAGGGATGTTCCGGTCAGCCGCGGCGGGTGCGCGGGATGTCGTAGTCCTTGTCGAGACGGGTGCTGTCGGCGGAGGGGAGGCCCTGCGGCGGGAGCACCGCCTGGGAGGTGTTGACGCGGGGGAGCGCGTAGGGGTGCTCGTTCAGCAGCCAGTCGATCATCTGCTCGCGGACCGTGACCCGTACGGTCCAGATGTCGTCGGCGTCCTTCGCGGTCATCAGGGCCCGGACCTGGATGGTGTTGGGCGTGCTGTCCGTCACCACCAGGCCGTAGGCGCGGCCGTCCCAGGCCGGGCTCTCGCGCAGGATGTCGCGCAGCCTCTCGCGCATCGCCTCGACGGGCGCGCTGTGGTCGAGGTGCCAGAAGACGGTGCCGGTCATCTGCGGGGTGCCCCGCGACCAGTTCTCGAAGGGTTTGGAGGTGAAGTACGACACCGGCATGGTGATCCGGCGTTCGTCCCAGGTCCGTACCGTCAGAAAGGTCAGGGTGATCTCCTCGACCGTGCCCCACTCGCCGTCCACGACGACCGTGTCGCCGATGCGCACCATGTCGCCGAAGGCGATCTGCAGCCCCGCGAACATGTTCGACAGGGTCGACTGGGCGGCCACACCGGCGATGGCGGCGATGATGCCCGCCGAAGCCAGCAGCGAGGCGCCGGCCGCGCGCATCGCCGGGAACGTCAGCAGCATGGAGGCGACCGCCACCACGATCACGATCGCCGACACCACGCGCATGATCAGCTCCACCTGGGTGCGCACCCTGCGCACCCGGGCGGCGTCCCGGTGGGCCCGGGCGTAGCGGCTGTAGGTGGTCTCGACGATCGCCGCGGCGATCCGGATCACCAGCCAGGCGGCGGAGCCGATCAGCACCAGGGTCAGCATCCGGCCGATGCCGACCTGGTGCTGCTCGAGCACCTTCGCCTGGTCGTACGACCCCCGGAGCAGGGCGGCGCACAGGACGAGCTGGTAGGGGATGCGGCCGCGGCGCAGCAGCCCCCACAGTGGTGAGTCGTTGTCGCGTTCGTCGGCCTTGCACAGCAGCCGGTCGGTGGCCCAGCCGATGGCCAGCGTGAGCAGCACCGCGCCGCCGATCACGATCACAGGGCGGAGTACGTTCTCCATGCCTCCGCTCCTAACCGGCGCCCGGCGGACATGAACATGTGAGTTCCGCGTGTTCCCGGGTACGGCGGCTCGGGCGGCCCCGTACCGGCTGGCACCATGGCCTCATGAACATCATGCTTTTTCACTCGACCTACGGCCTCAGGCCCGCCGTGCGCGAGGCCGCGGACCGGCTGCGCGCGGCCGGTCACGAGGTGTGGACGCCGGACCTCTTCGAGGGGCGCACGTTCGGCACCGTCGAGGAGGGCATGGAGTTCAAGGAGCGGATCGGCAAGGAGGAACTGCTGAAGCGGGCCGTGCTGGCGGCCGCCCCGTACTCGGACCGCGGGCTGGTGTACGCCGGGTTCTCCCTCGGTGCCTCCATCGCCCAGACGCTCGCCCTCGGCGACGCCAAGGCGCGCGGGCTGCTGCTTCTGCACGGCACGTCGGACATCGCGCCGACCGCGCAGGTGGACGAGCTGCCGGTGCAGCTGCATGTGGCCGAGCCGGACCCGTTCGAGACGGACGACTGGCTGACCGCCTGGTATCTCCAGATGGGCCGGGCCGGCGCCGATGTGGAGATCTACCGGTACGCCGGCGCCGGGCACCTCTACACCGACCCCGAGCTCCCGGACTACGACGCCGAGGCCGCCGAGGCCACCTGGCGGGTGGCGCTCGGCTTCCTGGACGGTCTGCGGGCGGAGTGAAGGACGCACCGGCCCGGGCCGTGCGCGCATGGCTCGGGCCGGGTGCTCAAGCGGTGACCACCGGCGCTGTGCCGTGCCGGGAGCCTCAGCCCGGGAAGCACTCCTTGGGCGGGTGGACCAGCGACTGGAAGTGCCCGGACCACACCCAGGCCGTCGGCTGGGAGTCGTAGATCCTGAACCACATGTTCCCCGACGGGGTCTTCGTGGTCGAGCACTGGATGCGCAGGGTCGTCCCGTGCTTCTCCACGCCGTACCGCTTGGACGAGTCACTCGGCGCGGCGTATATGGGCGCTCCATGGGGATCCAGCACGGTCAGATCGACGAAGGCCGGTGCTGCCGAGGCCTCCTGCGCCTGGGCGACGCAGGCGAGTCCGGCGAGGGTCAGGGCGGCCGCAATCGTCGCGGTCTTCTTCAGGGCACCTTGGGGGGTGGCCATGTGTCTCCCATCATCATGGTGGTGACGATCTGTCACCTACCGGTCTGATGCGGAAATCCTCCGCCGGGCTGCCTCCTGACCGGCCGGAACGAACGGCTACACCGGGTCGTAGGTCCGCTCGACCTTCTGCGTGCCGCTGCGGGTGCGGTAGGAGCGCACCCACCTCGAGGTCGCGTTCGCGTCGGTGCGGTCGGAGAGGACGTAGTAGTCCATCTGCGCGCGGTCGTCGGTGATGTCCAGCACGCCGTAGCCGTGCCGGTCGGTGTCCACCCAGTGGACGTGACGGTTGGCGGCCTCGATGAGCGGCGCGGCGACGGCGGAGACGGTGCCCTCGGGGACCTTCACGATGTCGTCGAGGTTGTCGGAGGTCACCGAGGTGATCACGAACTCGGTGGCCGCCGACGGCGACAGCGGGTAGGTGCCCGCGTCCACCGGCACGTCGTTGGCCCAGGACATGTGGATGTCACCGGTCAGGAAGACGGTGTTGCCGATGGCGTTCGAGCGCAGGTGGTCGAGGAGCTCACGCCGGTCGTGGGTGTAGCCGTCCCACTGGTCGGTGTTGATGCCGATGCCGTCCTGCGGCAGGTCGAGCAGCTTGGCGAGCGGCTTGAGCAGGTCGGCGGTGAGCGAGCCGATGACGAACGGCGCGATCATCACGGAGTTGCCGACCAGCCGCCACTTGGTGTCGGAGGCCTTCAGGCCCGCCTTCAGCCAGTCGAGCTGGGCCCGGCCGGTGATCGTCCGGTTCGGGTCGTCCACCGAGCCGCTGCCGGCGGACGCCTGCTGGGAGCGGAAGGAGCGCAGGTCCAGCAGCGACAGATCGGCGAGCTTGCCGAAGCGCAGCCGCCGGTAGGTGGTCCCCTCGATCGCGGGGCGGACCGGCATCCACTCGAAGTAGGCCTGCTTGGCGGCCGCCTTGCGGGCGGTCCAGGTGCCCTCGGCGCCCTCGGTGTGGTTGACCGCGCCGCCCGACCAGGCGTTGTCGGCGAACTCGTGGTCGTCCCAGATCGCGACGACCGGCGCCTTCAGGTGCAGGGCCTGGAGGTCGGGGTCGGTCTTGTACTTGCCGTGGCGGATGCGGTAGTCGGCCAGCGTGATGATCTCGTTGGCCGGCGCGTGCGGGCGGACGACGGTGCCGCGCGCGGCGTACTCGCCGGACTTGTACTCGTAGATGTAGTCGCCGAGGTGCAGCCAGGCGTCCAGGTCGCCGCGGGCCGCGAGGTGTCGGTAGGCGGCGAAGTAGCCGGCCTCCCAGTTGGCGCAGGTGACCACGCCGAAGCGCAGGCCGGGCACGCGCGCGTCGGCCGCCGGCGCGGTACGGGTACGCGCCACGGGGGAGTCGGTGCCGCCGGCGGAGAACCGGAACCAGTAGTCGGTCGCCGGTTCCAGGCCGCGGATGTCGGCCTTCACGGTGTGGTCGGAGGCGGCGGTCGCCGTGAGCGAGCCCTTGGCGACGATGTTCGTCAGCGCCTTGTCCGTGGCGACGACCCAGCTGACCTCGGTGTCAGGGCCGACGCCCGAGCCGGGTATCGCGTCCGGGACCGGGGTCACCCGGGTCCACAGCAGGATGCCGTCGGGCAGCGGGTCACCGGAGGCGACTCCGTGCAGGAAGGCGGGGGCCTGGTCGGCCGCGCGCGCCGGCAGGCCGGCGGCGAGCGGGCCGGCCAGCACAGCCGTCGCCGCCGCGGCCTTGACGACCGTACGGCGGCGGGGCGAGAGGGAGTTGAGGCCCTTGGACGCCTCAAATGATCTGTTTCGACTGGTCACGACCGATCAGGTTACTGATCGGTACAAGCGAGAGTGGGCGAACTCCGAAAGTTCGCCCACTCTTCACGCGGAGGCCCGATTCACGGTGGCCCGCCAATCCGTCAGCCCTTGAGGGCCGCGTCCACCACCCTGTTGAAGTCGGCCACCGTCAGCAGCGGGCTGCCGCCGTTGAGCTGCTTGCCGTCCATGACGAAGCCGGGGGTGCCGGTCACGCCGTCCTTGTTGTCGTCGAAGGTCTTCGACATGCGCATCGCCCAGGCGTCGTAGGTGCCCTTCTTGACCGCGTTCTGGAACTTCGCGTTGTTCTTCAGCGCCGGGACGGTGTTCGCCACCTGGATGAGGTAGTTGTCGTCCTTGAACTTGTCGACCGTCTCGTCCGGGTGCCACTTCGTCGAGTACAGGGCGGACTTGTACTCGAGGAACGCCTCGGGGCTGACGTTCAGCGCGGCGCCGAGGGCGCTCAGCGCGTTCTTGGAGCCCTGGCCGTTGTCGTGGTCGTCGATGAACGTGGCGCCCACGTACTGGAACTTGAACTTGCCGTCGTCGATGTCCTGCTTCACGGTCGTGCCGACGTTCTGCTCGAACTGGGCGCACACGGGGCAGCGCGGGTCCTCGTAGACCTTGAGGGTCTTCTTGGCGCTGTCCTTGCCGATGACGACCGTGGTGCCGTCCGTGCCGGAGGTGTTGGCCGGCGCGACGACCGTGGCGGTCTTCATGCTCTCCCAGTAGCCGGGCTTGTTCGCCTGGACGACGGCGTAGCCGATGCCGCCGGCCGCGGCCAGCACCGCCACGACCGAGGCGGCCACGATGATCTGCCGCCTGACCTTGGCGCGCTTGGCCTGCCGCTCGCGCTCCTCGCGCAGCCGCTCCCGGGCCGCCGTCTTCGCCGACTGGGTGTTCCGCTTGCTCATATTCGTGATCTCCGTGTGGGACGCGCACATGCCGTACGCGGGATACGTGCGGGGGGCTGGGTGTGCTCAGGTCTCGCCGCTCAGCCGAGGGCGAGGGCGGGCGAGCACGGCGGTCCACGCCGTCCCAGGGAGTGCACGAGAAGCCGGTCGCGGGCGGCGGCCCGGCGCGGCGCCGGGCGCGGCAGCCGGCGCACCGGGGTCAGCCGGACGGCGACCGCGGCCACCGCCAGCAGCAGCGGCCGGAAGGTGGTGGCGGCGACCGCGCGCAGCAGCTGCACCAGAGCCCGCTCGCCCCGGCGCAGCCACGCGGCGGCGAGCAGGCCCACGCCGACGTGCGCGGCGAGCAGCAGCCAGGCGGCCGCCGGACTGGCGTGCGCGAGCAGCGCCGCGGGGCGGCCGTGGGCCCCGGTCATCTGGGCCAGCGGGGTGCCGACGGCACCGCCCTGGCACAGCACGTCGAAGCCGAAGGCGTGCAGGGGGCCGGCGACCGGGCCGCCCGCCCTTCCGTAACAGGTGTTCTGGCCGGTGGTGAACACCGTGTCGGCGGCCAGCTCCAGCGGGATCAGCAGGGCCGCGATCCGGCCGTAGCCGCGCTCGCGGCCCGCCAGCGCATACGCGGTGGCGAACACCCCGGCGGCGATCGCCGCCACGGTCCCGGCCGGCAGCGGGGCCCGGGACAGCAGCACGTGCGACGCGGTGCTGAGCGTCACGACGACAGCCGTGAACAGCGCCGCGCGCACGGCTCTGAGCTGGGTCCCGGATATGTCCATAGCGAGAGAAGAGTCTGACACGTAAGCGGTTAAGGGACCCCTAAAGGGTGCCTGTGAGTGCGCGAAGGTTACAGCCCCGGAATCCGGCCGTTGCGGAACAGGTCGACGAAGATCTGGTGGTCGGCACGCGCGCGTGCGCCGTAGCTGTGCGCGAATTCCACCAGCAGGGGCGCGAAGCCCTCCTCGTCGGCCGCGAGCGCCGCGTCGATGGCCCGCTCGGTGGAGAACGGCACCAGGGACTCGCCGGAGGTGTCGTCCGCCGCCGCGTGCATCGTCGCCGTGGCCCGGCCCAGGTCGGCGACGACCTGCGCGATCTCCTCAGGGTCGTCGATGTCGCCCCAGTCCAGGTCGACGGCGTACGGCGAGACCTCGGCCACCAGCTGGCCCGCGCCGTCCAGCTCGGTCCAGCCAAGCCACGGGTCGGCGTGCGCCTGCAGGGCGCGCTGGGAGATCACCGTGCGGTGGCCCTCGTGCTGGAAGTAGCCGGCGATGGCCGGGTCCGTGACGTGACGGGAGACGGCCGGGGTCTGGGCCTGCTTGATGTAGATCACGACGTCGTTCTCCAGGGCGTCGCTGTGGCCCTCCAGGAGGATGTTGTACGACGGCAGGCCGGCCGACCCGATGCCGATGCCCCGGCGGCCGACGACGTCCTTCACGCGGTACGAGTCCGGGCGGGCCAGGGAGGAGTCCGGCAGCGTCTCCAGGTAGCCGTCGAAGGCCGCGAGGACCTTGTAGCGGGTGGCCGCGTCCAGCTCGATGGAGCCGCCGCCCGGCGCGAATCGGCGCTCGAAGTCGCGGATCTCCGTCATCGAGTCCAGCAGCTCGAAGCGGGTCAGCGAACGGGCGGCGCGCAGGGCGCCCAGCAGCGGGCCATCGGCGGTGTCCAGGGTGAACGGCGGCACCTCGTCGCTCTTCGCGCCCGTGGCCAGGGCGTGGACGCGCTCGCGGTAGGCACCGGCGTAGATCCGCACGAGCTCGGTGATCTGCTCGTCGCTGAGCGCCTTCGCGTACCCGATGAGCGCGATCGACGCCGAGAAGCGCTTCAGGTCCCAGGTGAACGGGCCGACGTAGGCCTCGTCGAAGTCGTTGACGTTGAAGACCAGGCGGCCGTTGGAGTCCATGTACGTGCCGAAGTTCTCCGCGTGCAGATCGCCGTGGATCCACACACGTGAGGTGCGGTCGTCCAGAAAGGGACCGCCCCGCTTTTCGGCGTCCAGGTCGTGGTAGAAGAGGCACGCCGTGCCCCGGTAGAACGCGAAGGCCGAGGCGGCCATCTTCCGGAACTTCACCCGGAACGCGGCCGGGTCGGCGGCCAGGAGCCGGCCGAAGGCGGTGTCGAAGACGGCGAGGATCTCCTCGCCGCGCTGCTCGTCGCTGAGCTGGGGGACCGACATCGCGGGGTGCCTCCTGGTGCGGGAGTGGTACATGAACGTGCATCGACGGGTACGACAGCGCTTCCGCCGTCTCCAACGGGCGACGCCACGCGGGAGTGCCCGGTTCCCGCACGAAGGTACGCAAGGACCGGCCCCCGGTGTCAGTCCCGAGGCATAGACTTCGACGCTGACCCCAGAACCGTCCGCCGCGCCGTCGCCCAGTGTTCTCGTTGGAGGCCATACCGTGTCAAAGCCGCCCTTCACGCACCTGCACGTCCACACCCAGTACTCGCTGCTGGACGGTGCCGCGCGGCTCAAGGACATGTTCAACGCGTGCAACGAGATGGGCATGACGCACATCGCCATGTCCGACCACGGCAACCTCCACGGGGCGTACGACTTCTTCCACTCGGCGAAGAAGGCCGGAATCACCCCGATCATCGGGATCGAGGCGTATGTCGCCCCCGAGTCCCGGCGCAACAAGCGCAAGATCCTCTGGGGCCAGCCGCACCAGAAGCGGGACGACATCTCCGGCTCCGGTGGTTACACCCACAAGACGATGTGGGCCGTGAACAAGACCGGCCTGCACAACCTCTTCCGCCTCTCCTCCGACGCCTACGCCGAGGGCTGGCTGCAGAAGTGGCCCCGGATGGACAAGGAGACCATCGCCCAGTGGTCCGAGGGCATCGTGGCCTCCACCGGCTGCCCCTCCGGCGAGGTGCAGACCCGGCTGCGCCTCGGCCACTTCGACGAGGCCCTGAAGGCCGCCGCCGACTACCAGGACATCTTCGGCAAGGACCGGTACTTCCTGGAGCTGATGGACCACGGCATCGAGATCGAGCGCCGGGTCCGCGACGGCCTGCTGGAGATCGGCAGGAAGCTCGGCATCCCCCCGCTGGTCACCAACGACTCGCACTACACCTACGCGCACGAGGCCGGCGCCCACGACGCCCTGCTGTGCATCCAGACCGGCAAGAACCTCTCCGACCCGGACCGCTTCAAGTTCGACGGCACCGGCTACTACCTGAAGTCCACGGACGAGATGTACGCCATCGACTCCTCGGACGCCTGGCAGGAGGGCTGTGCCAACACGCTCCTCGTCGCCGAGATGGTCGACACGGACGGCATGTTCGAGAAGCGCGACCTCATGCCCAAGTTCGACATCCCCGAGGGCTACACCGAGGTCACCTGGTTCAAGGAGGAAGTGCGCCGGGGCATGGAGCGCCGCTTCCCCGGCGGCATCCCCGAGGACCGCCAGAAGCAGGCCGACTACGAGATGGACGTCATCATCTCGATGGGCTTCCCCGGCTACTTCCTCGTCGTCGCCGACTTCATCATGTGGGCCAAGAACAACGGCATCGCCGTCGGCCCCGGCCGGGGCTCCGCGGCCGGCTCGATCGTCGCCTACGCCATGGGCATCACCGACCTCGACCCGATCCCGCACGGCCTGATCTTCGAGCGGTTCCTCAACCCCGAGCGCATCTCGATGCCCGATGTCGACATCGACTTCGACGAGCGCCGGCGCGTCGAGGTGATCCGGTACGTGACCGAGAAGTACGGCGCCGACAAGGTCGCCATGATCGGCACCTACGGCACCATCAAGGCCAAGAACGCGATCAAGGACTCCGCGCGCGTGCTGGGCTACCCGTACGCGATGGGCGACCGCATCACCAAGGCCATGCCCGCCGACGTCCTCGGCAAGGGCATCCCGCTGTCCGGCATCACCGACCCGCAGCACCCCCGCTACAGCGAGGCCGGCGAGGTCCGCGGGATGTACGAGAACGAACCGGACGTGAAGAAGGTCATCGACACCGCGCGCGGCGTGGAGGGCCTGGTCCGGCAGATGGGCGTGCACGCCGCCGGCGTGATCATGTCCAGCGAGACCATCACCGAGCACGTCCCGGTGTGGGTGCGGCACACCGACGGCGTGACGATCACGCAGTGGGACTACCCGAGCTGTGAGTCGCTCGGCCTGCTGAAGATGGACTTCCTGGGCCTGCGCAACCTCACGATCATGGACGACGCGGTCAAGATGGTGAAGGCCAACAAGGGCCGCGACATCGACCTGCTCTCCCTGCCGCTCGACGACCCCAAGACCTTCGAGCTGCTCCAGCGCGGCGACACCCTCGGCGTCTTCCAGTTCGACGGCGGCCCCATGCGGTCCCTGCTGCGGCTGATGAAGCCCGACAACTTCGAAGACATCTCCGCCGTGTCGGCCCTGTACCGCCCGGGTCCGATGGGCATGAACTCCCACACGAACTACGCGCTGCGCAAGAACAAGCAGCAGGAGATCACGCCGATCCACAAGGAGCTGGCGGAGCCCCTCGAGGAGGTCCTGGCCGTCACCTACGGCCTGATCGTCTACCAGGAGCAGGTGCAGAAGGCCGCCCAGATCATCGCGGGCTACTCGCTCGGCGAGGCCGACATCCTGCGCCGTGTGATGGGTAAGAAGAAGCCCGACGAACTGGCGAAGAACTTCACCATCTTCCAGGCGGGCGCGCGCAAGAACGGCTACAGCGACGAGGCCATCCAGGCGCTGTGGGACGTGCTGGTCCCGTTCGCCGGCTACGCGTTCAACAAGGCGCACTCCGCCGCGTACGGCCTGGTCTCGTACTGGACGGCGTACCTCAAGGCGAACTACCCCGCCGAGTACATGGCCGCCCTGCTGACCTCCGTCAAGGACGACAAGGACAAGTCGGCGGTCTACCTCAACGAGTGCCGCCGCATGGGCATCCGGGTGCTCCCGCCGAACGTCAACGAGTCCGAGGCCAACTTCGCCGCCCAGGGCGACGACGTGATCCTCTTCGGCCTCTCCGCCGTCCGCAACGTCGGCACCAACGTGGTCGAGTCGATCATCAAGTGCCGCAAGGCGAAGGGGAAGTACGCCTCCTTCCCCGACTACCTCGACAAGGTCGAGGCGGTGGTCTGCAACAAGCGCACCACCGAATCGCTGATCAAGGCGGGCGCCTTCGACGAGATGGGCCACACCCGCAAGGGCCTCATGGCGCAGTACGAGCCGATGATCGACAACGTGGTCGCGGTCAAGCGCAAGGAGGCCGAGGGGCAGTTCGACCTCTTCGGCGGCATGGGCGAGGAGACCAGCAGCGAGCCGGGCTTCGGACTCGACGTGCAGTTCACCGACGACGAGTGGGACAAGACCTATCTGCTCGCCCAGGAGCGGGAGATGCTCGGTCTGTACGTCTCCGACCACCCGCTCTTCGGCCTGGAACACGTCCTCGCCGACAAGGCCGACGCGGGCATCGCCCAGCTCACCGGCGGCGAGCACGCCGACGGCGCGGTCGTCACCATCGGCGGCATCATCTCCGGCCTGCAGCGCAAGATGACCAAGCAGGGCAACGCCTGGGCGATCGCCACCGTCGAGGACCTCGCCGGCTCCATCGAGTGCATGTTCTTCCCGGCGACCTACCAGCTGGTGTCCACCCAACTCGTGGAGGACGCCGTGGTGTTCGTCAAGGGCCGCCTCGACAAGCGCGAGGACGTGCCGCGGCTCGTCGCCATGGAGTTGATGGTCCCGGACCTGTCCAACGCGGGCACCAACGCGCCGGTGATCCTCACCATCCCGGCGGTCAAGGTCACCCCGCCCATGGTCAGCCGCCTCGGCGAGATCCTCAGCCACCACAAGGGCGACAGCGAGGTCCGCATCAAGCTCCAGGGTCCGCGCAAGACCACGGTGCTGCGCCTGGACCGGCACCGGGTCAAGCCCGACCCGGCTCTCTTCGGTGACTTGAAGGTGCTGCTCGGCCCGTCCTGCCTGGCCGGCTGACCCAGCGCCGTGTGAGAACACGCGCGAAGGGGCGCACCCGCCAAGGGTGCGCCCCTTCTGTGTGCCTGGGCTTCAACTGCCCTTTAATTGTGGCCGAAGCTCTTCCGCTTCTTGCCGGCAGCATCCGTGGGACTGCCCTGGATGTGCGACACCGGCGACTCGTGGGCCTCCGTCTGCCGCTGCGCGTGATCGTGGGCCTGCTCGGTCTGCGGCGCGCGGTTCTGCGGGCCAGCCTGCTTACGGTTCTTGTTCTTGGCCATGGTGATCTGCCTCCTGTGGGGGATCTAGGGGCCAGGGCCGGGACCAGATTCACATACGCTGACATCAAGCGCATGTCGGATAATTACCGTGTGTGACAGGGCAACTGGGCGAGCGGGATCGCTCAGCGCCACGCCGAAGATCGAGTTCCGGCCGTTAACCCCCGCGCCGTCGGGCAGACTCGAAGGAAGTCCGAAGCAAAACCTCCCGGAAAGAGGGTGAGTCGCGTGGACCGCTGCATCGTCCTGGTGGACGCCGGGTACCTGCTGGGAGCCGCCGCCAGCCTCCTCGCCGGTGAGCCCTCGCGGTCCCGGATCACCGTCGATCACACCGCGCTGATCCAGGCGCTGCGCGTACGCGCCGAATCGGAGACCGAGCGCCCGCTGCTGCGCATCTACTGGTTCGACGGCGCCCCCGACCGTGTCCCCCAACCGGAGCATCGGCGACTGCGCGTGATGCCCCGGGTCACCGTCCGGCTCGGCGCCCTCACCCGCAGCGACGGACGCTGGGCGCAGAAGGGCGTGGACGCCGCCATGCACGCCGAGCTGACCGAGCTCGCCCGCAACCGCGCCTGCTCCGACATCGTCCTCGTCACCGGCGACGGCGATCTGCTCCCCGGCATGATGGCCGCCAAGGAGCACGGCGTCGCCGTCCACCTGTGGGCCGTCCAGGCCGCCGACGGCGATTACAACCAGTCCGAGGACCTGGTCGCCGAGGCCGACGAGCGGCGCGTGCTGGACCGCGCCTGGATCACCCAGGCCGTCCGCGCCAAGGAGCTGACGAGCGTCTGCGCCCCGCCGCCCGCACCCCGGCCGGAGATCGCCGCGATCCTGTCCGCGCCGCTGCCGGAGTCGGCCCTCGCGGCGGCGGCCGAGCGGCCGGCCGAACAGGGCGCGCCCCAGCCGGCCGCCGCGGCGACGGAGAACGGCGGCCAGGAGCGGGCCGCCGCCCACAAGGGCGTCCCCACCCCCAAGGACCTCGCCGCCCTGCGCGCCCCCGGCGGCCAGCCCGCACAGCAGCCCGCGACCGCGACCCTGCGCTGGTCCTCCGACAAGGGCTGGGTGGACCGGCCGGGTGCCGTCACCGAGCCGCCCGAGGTCGCCTCCATGCCGACCCTCGCCCAGCTCACCACGGCCGAGCAGCGGTGGGCCGACCGCGAGGAGGACATCACCACCGTCGGCGGCGACCCGTACGAGGTGGGACAGGTCTTCGCCCGCCGCTGGATGTCCCGGCTCGGCGACCAGGGCCAACTGCAGAAGCTGTCCCAGCTGTATCCGCGCATCCCGCACCGCATCGACGGGGAGCTGCTGCGGTACGCCGCGCGGTTCGGGCTGCTCGCCCACAAGGACGACCAGATCGACGAGCACGACCGTTACGCCATCCGGGCGGGGTTCTGGCGGGAGATCGACGTTCCGGCGGCGGCGGAGAGTGCGACGGGGGCCGAGTGACCGGAGGTGGGTGACGGGGCGGGGTAGGGTGAGTGAGCCCTGCGCGGCCGTGCCGCGCCGTCGCCGCGGCATCTCCTCACCGGTCGCGTACAGATGTGGCCCCAAAGACGAGTAAAGGGTCACTACCCCGTACTCTCGTCCCTTGTGAGTACGCGCGCGGCACAGGCACCTCGGTATGACGGGGTCGTACGCGTGCGCGGGCTCGGCAAGACCTATCCGGCCGTGAAGGGGCGGCGCGGTGCGCCCGGCACTCCCGAGGTGCGGGCCACCGACGGGGTCGAGCTGGACGTGCGGCGCGGCGAGGTCTTCGGGCTGCTCGGGCCGAACGGCGCCGGCAAGTCCACCCTGGTACGGCAGCTCACCGGGCTGCTCCGGCCGGACACCGGCAGCATCGAGATCCTCGGGCACGACATCGTCCGGCACCCCGAGCGGGCCGCGCGCATCCTCGCCTACCTGGGCCAGCAGTCCTCCGCGCTGGACGAGCTGACCGTCTCCCTCGCCGCCGAGACCACCGGACGCCTGCGCGGCCTGGACGTGACGAGGGCCCGGGCCGAGCGGGACGCCGTGCTGGAGGAGCTCGGGCTCACGCCGATCGCCGGGCGGGCGCTGAAGAAGCTGTCCGGCGGCCAGCGGCGGCTCGCGTGCTTCGCCGCCGCCCTCGTGGGCGAGCGGCCGCTGCTGGTGCTGGACGAGCCGACGACCGGCATGGACCCGGTGGCCCGGCGTGCGGTCTGGGCGGCCGTGGACCGGCGGCGCGCCGAGCGCGGTACGACCGTGCTGCTGGTCACCCACAACGTCATCGAGGCCGAGACCGTGCTCGACCGGGTCGCCGTCATCGACCAGGGGCGGGTCATCGCCTGTGACACCCCGGCCGGGCTGAAGGAACGGGTCGCCGGCGAGGTGCGGGTCGAGCTGGTGTGGCGGGAGCGGGCGCCGCTGGAGGTGCCCGAGGTGGCCGTCCTGCGCGAACGCGCGGTGGAGTCCGGACGGCGCTGGACGCTGCGGCTCGCCCCCGAGGAGGCCCGCGCCGCCGTCGCCACCGTGACCGGCGGGGCCGCCTTCGCCGCCCTGGACGACTTCACCCTCGCCACGCCCAGCCTGGAGGACGTCTACCTGGCGCTGGGCGGCGCGGCACGGCAGGGGCTGGTGAAGGCGTGAGCGCGCGGACCGCCGCATACGTATGGGTGTGCGCGACTGCCGTACGGAAGAGGAGCAGCTCGTCGTGAGTGTCGTACCCGCGGACGTTCTGCCGGGCGGTACCCGGACCGTGCCGGACACGGCGACCGGCGCGGCCGAACTGGGCCCGGCGGCGCGGCTGTGGCCGTCGCTGGCGGCCGTCTACCGGGCGCAGCTCTCCCGGGCCCGGGTGGCGCGGATCCCGTTGCTGTTCGTGGCCACCTTCCAGTCCGTCGGCATCGCCGTGATGATGCGGGGCGTCGTCGACAGCGGCAGCGAGGCCGAGTCCGTGGTGGCCGGTTCGTCGGTGCTGGTCGTCGCCTATGTGGCCCTGAATCTGCTGTCGCAGTACTTCGGGCAGCTGCGGGCGAGCGGCGGGCTCGATCACTACGCCACGCTGCCGGTGCCGCCGGCCGCGGTGGTGCTGGGCGTGGCGGCGGCCTACGCTTCCTTCACCGTGCCGGGGACCCTGGTGACGGCCGTCTTCGGGTGCGTCCTGTTCGGGCTGCCGCTGGGCAATCTGTGGATCCTCGTGGCCGTAGTCCCGCTCGCCGGGGCCGCGCTGTCCGGGCTCGGCGCCGCCTGTGGGCTGCTCTCGCCCCGGCCCGAGCTGGCCACGCTGCTCGGACAGCTGGGCATGTCCGCGGCGCTGCTGCTCGGTGTGCTGCCGGCCGACCGGATGCCGGAGATCGTACGGCTGGCGCGGGATCTGCTGCCGTCGACCTACGGCGTGGAGGCGTACGCCCGCACTTTCGGGGCACACCCGGACTGGGCCGTCGTCCTTGTCGACCTGGGGGTGTGCGCGGGTGTCGGAGTGGTCTCGCTGGCCGTGGCGGCCTGGGCGTACCGCCGAGCCGCCGTCCGGTGACGCGGCGCACAGCGCGGCCTGGCACGATGGCAGGGTGACCGCACCGCTGACTCCGCCCACGCCGCCGCACAACCAGTCCTCGAACGATGTCTGGCAGGCGCCGCCGCCTGCCGGGATGTCCGGGGGCGTGTACGAACAGGACGGTCCCGGCATGAAGACCGAACTGCGTGACGCCGCCGTGATCACGGTGGCCGTGGCGTTGGGCGGGGTGCTGCTCGGACTCCTGTGGTGGTGGCTGGCGCCGCATGTGCCGCTGGTCGGCGACGAGGTCGACAAGAGCTGGGTCGTCTACCTGAAGGACAGCGAGGGCGAGCAGGCGGCCGGGGTGGACGGCACGTTCACCCTGCTGGGGCTGGGCTTCGGGCTCGTCAGCGCGGTGGCCGTCTTCCTGCTGCGGCGGCGCGGGGGGGTGCCGGTCGTGGTGTCACTCGGCCTCGGCGCGCTGCTCGGGTCGGTGCTGGCGTGGCGGCTGGGGATATGGCTGGGGCCCTCCTCCGACGTGCTCGCGCATGCCAAGGCCGCGGGCAAGGGGGTCGTCTTCTCGGCGCCGTTGCAGCTCGGGGCGAAGGGCGCGTTGCTGGCCTGGCCGTTGGGTGCGTTGCTGGTGCACCTCGGACTCACGGCGTTGTTCGGGCCCCGGGATCCCGAAGTGCCCTACCCGCGGCAGCCGTAGGCGGGTGGGCGCCGCCCCCGGGACCCCGTGAGACGCCGAGCGCGCCGGGCCCGCCCCGGCAGGCGCCGCCGTCAGCCGCGGCCGATCGGCGCCAGTACCGCTGCCGTCAGCGTCGCCAAGTCCCCGGGGGCCAGCTCCACTTCCAGCCCCCGCCGCCCCGCCGACACACAGATCGTCTCGTGGGCCTCCGCCGAGTCGTCCAGGACCGTCGTGAGCCGCTTGCGCTGGCCGAGCGGTGAGATGCCGCCGCGTACGTATCCGGTGGTCCGTTCCGCGAGCGTCGGGTCGGCCATGGCCGCGCGCTTGCCGCCCACCGCGGCCGCGAGGGCCTTGAGGTCCAGGGAGCCGGAGACCGGGACCACCGCCACGGTCAGGGCGCCGTCGACGTCCGCCACCAGGGTCTTGAAGACGCGGTCGGGGGAGACGCCCATCGCCTCCGCCGCCTCCTCGCCGTAGGAGGCGCGGGCGGGGTCGTGGTCGTAGGAGTGGACCGTGAAGTCCACCCCGGCCGACGACAGGGCGACCGTCGCCGGGGTGCCGCCGGACTGCTGCTGTTTCTTCGACTTCTTCGCCATGCGTCTTCCCCAGCCGTCTTCCCTCAGTTCAGGCTCGTCGGCGCCCGCGTCAGCTCGAACGCGGGCAGCGACGGCAGACTACGGATGATGGCCGTCTCTGAGCGAAGGAGTTTCAGTTCGTCGCGCAGGCGGGACGCGGTGTCGGGCGCCTGGAGCAGCCGCTGCTTGGTCGGCGTGTCGTGCACCATCGCGGCGGCCACCAGGTACGACACCACACCCGGGTCGTCCGGCAATTCGGCACCGGTGGACAGCGAGCGCTCGCGGGCGCCGGCCAGGCGCTTCTGGTACTGGCGGAAGGAGCGCAGCACGCCCTCGGCCAGCGCGCCCGCCTCGTCGCCCGGTTCCTCCGGCAGCTCCTCCAGCTCCGCCGTCAGGAACGGGCCCGACGCGTCGACGGAGAGCAGACGCACCCGCGTCGTGCCGGTCGCCAGCACCTCGAAGGTGCCGTCGGCCCGCTCCCGGATGGTCGCCGCGTCGGCCACACAGCCCACTCCGTGGAAGGACTTGAGGGGCTCCGGGCCGAAGCCCGCGGCCGGTCCGCGTTCGGGCTGTGCCGTCGGGTCCGGCATGCCGGGGGCGCTCGGCGCCACCTCGTGGCCGTCGCGGACGGCCACGACGGCGAACCGGCGCGGCTCCTCCTCCGGTGTCTTGAGCAACTCGCGCATCATGGCGCGATAACGCTCCTCGAAGACGTTCAGCGGCAGCACGAGCCCCGGGAACAGCACCGTGTTCAGGGGGAAGAGCGGGAGTCGGGCGGTGGTCACGACGCCCCAGCCTAGTGGTCACCGGCGTCGGCGTGTCCGCCGTGCTCGCCGAGCGGGGCCGGGGGCCAGGTCATCAGCCCCGCCGGGACCGGTCGGGGGCCCGGTGTGAGCAGGTGCTCGCGCAGCCGCAGGAAGTGGCCGAGCGGGTCGTCGGAGAAGCGGTCCCAGGGGAAGGACGTGGCGTACGGGCCGATCAGGCGGAGCTGGGCGCGGGCGTCCTCCCAGCGTTCCAGGCGCAACAGGACGTACAGGAGCTTGTTGCGGATCTGGGCGGGCCACGGGTCGGCGGCCGCGAAGCGGGCGGAGAGCGCGAGCGCCCGGTCGGCCGCCTCGTCCAGCCGGGCGCGCGGGATCTCGGGACCGCAGCTGTCGGTGAGGTAGCCGAAGGCGGCCCGGGCCGGCAGGGCCTGGACGAGCGAGTCGGCCGGGGCGTCCTGGGCGGCGCGGTCGGCGAAGTCGAAGCACTCGCGGTGCGAGGTGCGGCGGGTGTGCGGGGTGTCGCCCCACAGCACGCAGCAGGAGGCGGCCAGATAGCGCAGCGCGGCCACGTGGCAGCCGTAGTGGTGCGGGGCGCGCCGCACGGCGGCCTCCCACAGCTCCTCGAAGTACCGGTGGCCGGCCCGTGAGCCGCGCGCGTGGTCCAGCGCGATCCGCCAGGGCACCGGGTCGCCGGCGTCGGCGCGGGCGGCCGCGGTGATCAGCGGGCTCACCTCGCGCAGCAGCTCGGCGCGGGCCGGTGAGGGCCAGACGCGGTCCACCGCCAGCTGTGCCCCGACCAGCAGGGCGCCGGGGTCCTCGGGGCCGGCCGCGCGCCAGGCCTCGAACCACTCGGGGCGCGAGCGGGCGAAGCCGGCCAGGCGTCGTACGTAGCGGTCGTGGTTCTCCCAGGCCGCCGCGGCGCGGGTGGCGGCCAGCAGATCGGCCGCGGCGGCGTACTCGCCGCGGGCGGCCGCGACCAGCGCGGGCGAAAGCCGGTCGTCGGGCGCGTCGAGCACGGCCTCGTCCCCGGCCTGGGGGCGGCCGGCCGGGCGCGCGGAGCGTTTGGTCATCCGGGTGGGGCGGATGAACGAGGGCAGCAGAGCCATGGTGTCGACCATTGAAAGACCGCAGGTCGGCGGCGCGCCAGAGGCTTCGGGCAAGTCACGGAAAGTTGTACGGCAGTCGGTCAAGGACGGGTAAAGGTGATAGTTCAACTTTTGGGGCGTCTGTGGTTCCTGAGTTGTGCCCGGCCTCCTGCGCCCTCCTCACCCCCGCCGCAGCAGCCGTGTCGCCCCCGCCGCCACCGTCGTCGCCAGGATCCAGCCGAGCAGGATCATCGCGGCCGCCAGCCACTGCCAGCCGCCGCGCAGCTGCCACTGGTTGACCTGGCCGAGGTCGATCACCGGCAGCAGCAGGTCCAGCGTGAACAGGGCCGGGCTCCAGTACGGATGGGCGTCGTGGCTCATCGGCGGATGGTCCGCATGCGCGAACGCCAGCGTGCCCGCCGCCCACAGCACCGCCATCCACACCGCGGCGCGGCCCGGCCGGTAGCCGTAGGCCACGGCCCAGTCCTGCACGAACCCCCAGATCTTCGCGGCCGGCGGCAGTGTCTCGCGGCGCCGGCGCTGCTTGGCGAGCAGCACCTCGCGCGCGTCCTCGTCCTCCCCGGCCGCCCGCAGCACCGCCGCCAGCCGCTCGTACGGCTCCGGGGCGTACTCGGCGGTGGCCGCCGCCACCCAGTCCAGCCGGCCGGTCAGCGGGAACGGGCCGCGCGGGACGAGGTTCTCGTACACGAAGCCGCCCATGTGCAGATTGCCCGGACCGGGCCAGCTCGCCGCCCGGTCGACCAGGTTGACGATCCGCGCGCCGGACAGCACCACCTTGCCGCGCTGCGGCATCTCCCCGAGGAAGCGCAGCTCCGACGCGTGCACTCGGCGCAGCGACAGCTCCTGGTCGTCGGTGAGGGTGAACCGGGCCCGCTCGAAGTCGACGGCGTCCCCGAACCGCCCGTCGTCCAGACGTATCCCGCCCCGGCACTCGAAGCGCTGGATCCGCGTCCCGCGCGCCGGGGTCGTACCGCTGAGCAGCGGGCTGCCCACGCCGGCCGGGGTCAGGTACAGGGTGCGCTCGACGGTCAGCTGGGGGGCGTTCAGGGCGTAGCGGGAGTACGGGTTGTCCAGCGTCGCGCCGCGCAGGCTGAGCGACACGCCGACCTTGGCGCTGCGCAGCCGCAGCTCACCGTGCGACTGCAGCATCTCCGCCTGCAGGTCCTGGCCGACGGTCATGCCGTCCGCCGAGATCGACCGCCCGCTGCGGTCGCGGTACACCACCGCCTGGTTGAGCATCAGATCGGTGCCGATGTGCGCGTCCGTCAGCCGGACCCCGTTCTGGAAGCGGCAGCGCGGCAGGTGCAGGTCGCCCACGGTGTGGACCCGGGCGGCCTCCAGCCGCGGCACCGCGCAGTCCACCATGCGCAGGGTCGTGAACCGGGCCTCCGGCACGAGGACCTCCTCGTCGAAGCGGCAGCCGCGCAGCTCGGCGTACGGCTGCACCGTGCCGCCCGAGAGGTCCAGCGTGCCGACGATCCGCACGCCGGCCAGCTTCAGCGCGGACACCCGGCCCGCGAGCGCGGGCGGGCCGTCCAGCAGCAGCCAGGCCACGATCCGCGCGCGCACGGAGCGCTCCGGACCCCAGGGGTGTCCGCCGTGCGGATCGTCCACCACGGCGTCCCCGCAGCTCAGGTCGTACACACTGCCGTTGCGGAAGGCCTGCCACATGCCCGCCTCGGCCGCGGTCAGCTCATCGGGCAGGTCCCCGGCGACGGCGCCGGCCCCCTCGGTCACCTCGGTCCTCTCCTGGTCCAGTGCTTTCGTACAGCCGTTCATGCCCGCTGAGTGACCCCGGGAACACTGGAGGTGAAGGTGATCTTCCGAGTTCGGCCACGTTCTGTATCAGCCATTGATACATGCGGACGGCTCACGACACCGGTCTGAGAGAATTGGGACCGTGATCTCCCGAATCGATCTGCGCGGCGACGCCCTTCCCGAGGGCCCCGCCCTGCGCGACCTGCTGCCCCGAGCCGACTTCGACGTACCGGCCGCCCTGGAGAGGGTGCGTCCGATCTGCGAGGCCGTGCATCATCGTGGCGACGCGGCGCTGATCGACTTCGCCGAGAAGTTCGACGGAGTACGGCTGGAATCCGTCCGTGTCCCGGTCCAGGCGCTCACCGACGCGCTGGCGGCCCTCGACCCGGCCGTGCGCGCCGCGCTGGAGGAGTCCATCCGACGCGCCCGCCTGGTCCACCGCGCGCAGCGCCGCAGCACCCACACCACCCAGGTCGTGCCGGGCGGCTCGGTGACCGAGAAGTGGGTGCCGGTCGAGCGCGTCGGGCTGTACGCGCCGGGCGGCCGGTCGGTCTACCCCTCGTCCGTCGTCATGAACGTCGTACCGGCCCAGGAGGCCGGCGTCGCGTCGATCGCGCTCGCCTCGCCCGCGCAGGCCGAGTTCGGGGGCCTCCCGCACCCGACGATCCTCGCGGCCTGCGCCCTGCTCGGCGTGGACGAGGTCTACGCGGCCGGCGGCGCCACGGCCGTGGCGATGTTCGCCTACGGCACCGAGTCCTGCCCGCCCGCGAACATGGTCACGGGCCCGGGCAACATCTGGGTCGCCGCCGCCAAGCGCTTCTTCACCGGGAAGATCGGCATCGACGCCGAGGCCGGCCCGACCGAGATCGCGATCCTCGCCGACGACACCGCCGACCCGGTGCACGTGGCCTCCGATCTGATCAGCCAGGCAGAGCACGACCCGCTCGCGGCGGCCGTCCTGGTCACCGACTCCGTCGAGCTGGCGGAGGCGGTGGAGAAGGAGCTGGCGCCGCAGGTGGCGGCCACCAGGCACATCGAGGACCGGATCGTGCCCGCCCTCGAGGGCCGGCAGTCCGCGATCGTGCTGGTCGACGGCGTCGAGGAGGGCCTCAGGGTCGTCGACGCGTACGGGGCCGAGCACCTGGAGATCCAGACCGCCGACGCCGCCGCGGTGGCAGACCGGGTGAAGAACGCCGGCGCGATCTTCATCGGCCCCTGGGCCCCGGTCTCGCTCGGCGACTACGCGGCCGGCTCCAACCACGTCCTGCCCACCGGCGGCTGCGCCTGCCACTCCTCGGGCCTGTCCGTCCAGTCCTTCCTGCGCGGGATCCACATCGTCGACTACACGAAGGACGCGCTGGCCGAGGTCGCGCACCATGTGGTGACGCTGGCCGAGGCGGAGGACCTGCCGGCGCACGGCGCGGCGATCAAGGCGAGGTTCGGCTGGAAGGTACCCGAGAGCAAGTGAGCGACGTGAGGATCGACGATCTTCCCGTACGGGACGAGCTGCGTGGCAAGTCCCCTTACGGCGCGCCCCAGTTGGACGTACCCGTACGGCTGAACACCAACGAGAACCCCTACCCGCTGCCCGAGCCGCTGGTCGAGCGGATCGCGGAACGGGTGCGGGAGGCCGCCCGTGACCTGAACCGCTACCCCGACCGGGACGCGGTCCAGCTGCGCACCGAGCTGGCCACCTACCTGACGAGGACCGGCAAGCACCCGATCGGCATCGAGAACGTGTGGGCCGCCAACGGCTCCAACGAGGTCATCCAGCAGCTGCTGCAGACCTTCGGTGGACCTGGCCGTACGGCCATCGGGTTCGAGCCGTCGTACTCGATGCACGCGCTCATCGCGCGCGGCACCGGCACCGGATGGATCTCCGGTCCCCGGAACGAGGACTTCACGATCGACCTGGCCGCCGCCCAGCGGGCGATCGCCGAGCACAGGCCGGACGTCGTCTTCATCACCACCCCCAACAACCCCACGGGCAACGCGGTCCCGCCGGAGACGGTCCTCGCGCTGTACGAGGCGGCCCAGGCGGCCAAGCCGTCGATGGTGATCGTGGACGAGGCGTACATCGAGTTCAGCCACGGCGACTCGCTGCTGCCGCTGCTGGCGGGCCGCCCGCACCTGGTGGTCTCCCGCACGATGTCGAAGGCGTTCGGCGCGGCCGGGCTGCGCCTCGGCTATCTCGCCGCCGACCCGGCGGTCGTGGACGCCGTGCAGCTCGTCCGGCTGCCGTACCACCTGTCGGCGATCACCCAGGCGACCGCCCTGGCCGCCCTGGAGCACACCGACACGCTGCTGGGCTACGTCGAGCAGCTGAAGGCGGAGCGCGACCGGCTGGTCGCCGAGCTGCGCGCGATCGGCTACGCGGTCACCGAGTCCGACGCGAACTTCGTCCAGTTCGGCCGGTTCGCCGACGCCCACGCCGCCTGGCAGAAGATCCTCGACCGGGGCGTCCTGGTCCGGGACAACGGCGTACCGGGGTGGCTGCGGGTGTCCGCCGGCACCCCGGAGGAGAACGACGCGTTCCTCGACGCGGTACGTGAGTTGAAGAAGGAGCTTGAGGCATGAGCCGCGTTGGACGCACAGAGCGCACCACGAAGGAGACCTCGGTGCTGGTCGAGATCGATCTCGACGGCACCGGACGGACCGACATCGCCACCGGCGTCGGCTTCTACGACCACATGCTCGACCAGCTCGGCCGGCACGGTCTGTTCGACCTGACCGTGAAGACCGACGGCGACCTGCACATCGACTCCCACCACACCATCGAGGACACCGCCCTCGCGCTCGGCGCCGCCTTCAAGCAGGCGCTCGGCGACAAGGTGGGCATCTACCGCTTCGGCAACTGCACGGTCCCGCTGGACGAGTCCCTCGCCCAGGTCACCGTCGACCTGTCCGGCCGCCCGTACCTCGTGCACACCGAGCCCGAGAACATGGCGCCGATGATCGGCGAGTACGACACGACGATGACCCGGCACATCCTGGAGTCCTTCGTCGCCCAGGCGCAGATCGCGCTGCACGTGCACGTGCCGTACGGGCGCAACGCGCACCACATCGTGGAGTGCCAGTTCAAGGCGCTGGCCCGGGCGCTGCGTTACGCGTCCGAGCGCGACCCGCGCGCGGCCGGCATCCTCCCCTCCACGAAGGGCGCGCTGTAACCCCATGAACAGCCTCTCGTCCCTGCTGATCGTCGTCGGTCTCTTCCTGGTCGGCGGCATCGTCTCCTTCGTCAAGCAGAAGATGCCCACGAGCCTGATCGTGCTGCTCTCCATCGGTGCGGGCCTGTGCCTCGTCGCGGGCGTCATGCGGCTGGGGGTGTGGAATTGAGCGCTACCAAGAAGGTCGTCGTCTTCGACTACGGCTTCGGCAACGTCCGGTCCGCCGAGCGCGCCCTCGCGCGCGTGGGCGCCGAAGTCGAGATCACCCGCGACTTCGACAAGGCGATGAACGCCGACGGACTGCTGGTGCCGGGCGTGGGCGCGTTCGCCGCCTGTATGCAGGGGCTGCGGGCCGCGCGCGGTGACTGGGTGGTCGACCGGCGGCTGTCCGGCGGCCGGCCCGTGATGGGCATCTGCGTGGGCATGCAGATCCTGTTCGCGCGCGGCATCGAGCACGGCGTGGAGGCCGAGGGCCTGGACGAGTGGCCAGGCACGGTCGAGCCGCTCCAGGCCGACGTCGTGCCCCACATGGGCTGGAACACCGTCGAGGCCCCGGCCGGCTCGGAGCTGTTCGCCGGCCTCGACGCCGACGCCCGCTTCTACTTCGTGCACTCCTACGCCGTCCACGACTGGGCGCTCGAGACGCACAACCCGGTGATCTCGGCCCCCAGGGTGACCTGGTCGACGCACGGCAAGCCGTTCGTGGCCGCCGTGGAGAACGGCGCCCTGTGGGCCACCCAGTTCCACCCCGAGAAGTCCGGCGACGCCGGCGCCCAGCTCCTCACCAACTGGATCGGAACCCTGTAGACCATGGCCAAGCTCGAACTCCTCCCCGCCGTCGACGTCCGCGACGGCCAGGCCGTCCGCCTCGTGCACGGCGAGTCCGGGACCGAGACCTCCTACGGCTCCCCGCTGGAGGCCGCCCTCGCCTGGCAGCGCTCCGGCGCCGAGTGGCTGCACCTGGTCGACCTGGACGCGGCCTTCGGCACCGGCGACAACCGTGAGCTGATCGCCGAGGTCGCGAGGGCGATGGACATCAAGGTGGAGCTGTCCGGCGGCATCCGCGACGACGCCTCCCTGGCCGCCGCCCTGGCCACCGGCTGTACCCGGGTCAACCTCGGCACCGCCGCCCTGGAGACCCCCGAGTGGGTCGCCAGGATCATCGCCGAGCACGGCGACAAGATCGCCGTCGGCCTGGACGTGCGCGGCACGACCCTGCGCGGCCGCGGCTGGACGCGCGACGGCGGCGACCTCTACGAGACGCTGGCGCGCCTCGACAAGGAGGGCTGCGCCCGCTACGTCGTCACCGACATCGCCAAGGACGGCACCCTGCAGGGTCCGAACCTGGAGCTGCTGAAGAACGTGTGCGCGGCCACGGACCGGCCGGTCGTGGCCTCCGGCGGCGTGTCGTCCCTGGACGACCTCCGGGCCATCGCCGAGCTGGTACCCCTCGGTGTCGAGGGCTCCATCGTCGGGAAGGCCCTGTACGCGAAGGCGTTCACCCTGGAAGAGGCCTTGGAGGCTGTGTCGTCATGACGTCCGATGCCGTGCGGCGCGTGCAGAGCGGAAGTCCCTGGGAAGAGAGTTTCGGGTTCGCGCGCGCCGTCGCGGCGGGGGACCGGGTGTCCGTCGGGGGCACCACGCCCTTCAAGGGCACGGTGCTGTACGGCGAGGGCGACCCCTACGAGCAGACCAAGGTCGCCTTCGGCAACGCCCTCGACGCGCTGAAGGAGTTCGGACTCGGCGTCGAGTCCGTGATCCGCACCCGTATGTATCTGAGCCATGTGCGCGACGTCGACGAGGTGGGGCGGGCCCACAAGGAGCTGTTCGACTCCGTGCGCCCGTGTTCGACCCTGCTGGTGGTCGAGGGCTTCGTCGATCCGCGCATCCTGGTCGAAGTAGAGCTTGAAGCATTCAGAGGAGCCTGAGCAGACATGACCCTGGCGGTCCGAGTCATCCCCTGCCTGGACGTGGACAACGGCCGGGTCGTCAAGGGCGTCAACTTCCAGAACCTGCGCGACGCGGGCGACCCCGTCGAGATGGCCAAGGTGTACGACGCCGAGGGCGCCGACGAGCTGACGTTCCTGGACATCACCGCGTCCTCCGGCAACCGGGAGACGACGTACGACGTGGTGCGCCGCACCGCGGAACAGGTGTTCATCCCGCTGACGGTCGGCGGCGGCGTCCGCACGGCCGAGGACGTGGACAAGCTGCTGCGGGCGGGGGCGGACAAGGTGGGCGTGAACACTGCGGCCATCGCCCGCCCGGACCTGATCCGCGAGATCGCGGAGCGCTTCGGCCGTCAGGTCCTGGTCCTGTCGGTGGACGCCCGCCGCACCGAGTCCGGGTCCTTCGAGGTGACCACCCACGGCGGCCGCAAGGGCACGGGCATCGACGCCGTGGAGTGGGCGCACCGCGCCGCCGAACTGGGCGCGGGCGAGATCCTGCTCAACTCCATGGACGCCGACGGCACCAGGGACGGCTACGACCTCGAGATGATCGCCGCCGTCCGCAAGCACGTCACCGTCCCCGTGATCGCCTCCGGTGGCGCCGGCAAGCTGGCCGACTTCCCGCCGGCCGTGGCCGCGGGCGCGGACGCGGTCCTGGCGGCATCGGTGTTCCACTTCGGCGATCTGCGGATCGGCGAGGTGAAGCAGACGCTGCGGGAGGCGGGGCACCCCGTCCGCTAGCGCGCGTACCGGCTCCGCCCGGCGGGGCCTTTCCGCGCCTGGATACGAAAGATAAGTTGCGCAAAAAATATTGTGCAACTTTTCTTTCCCACATAGCGTGGAGGCATGCCGGACAAGGAGAGGGACCGCCGGATCAAGGACCTGGGCACGCTGAAGGCGCTCGCCCATCCGCTGCGGTCGCAGCTGTACCGGGCCTTGTCCATCGCCCGCACCGCGACCGCGTCCCAGCTCGCCGAGCAGGTCGACGAGGCCGTCTCGCTGGTCAGCTACCACCTGCGCAAGCTGGCAGAGCACGGCCTGATCGAGGAGGCCGAGCCGCAGAGCGCGGACGGCCGGGAGCGCTGGTGGCAGCCGGCCTCCGACGGCGTGAGCATCCGTGACCAGGACTTCCGGGACGCCCCGGAGAAGGCGGCCGCGCACACCGCCGCCAGCCGGCTGTTCTTCGAGCAGCGGGCCGACCTGTACCGGCGCTTCCTCGACGAGCGGACCCACTGGGGCGCCGAGTGGAACGACGCCGCGGAGTCCTCCGAGGCGGTGCTGCGCCTGACGGCCGGCGAACTGGCCGAGCTGAACAGGGAGTTGCTCGCCCTGGTCCGCAGGTTCGACGAGCGGGGCCGGGCCGCCGACGCCGCCGGTGACACCGAGGGCCGCGAGAACGTCGCGCTGCACACGTACGGCTTCCCGTTCCGGATCTGAGAGGACCCTCCCTCCGTGACCGCCACGCTGATCACACCGCCGGCCACCACACCCGCCCACCGCGATTCCAACGTCCGGCGCTGGCTCGCCGCCTACACCTCCTCGATGCTGGGCGACAACGTCTACTACATGGCCCTGTCCTGGGCCGTCGTCCGGTCCGCGAGCCCGGCGCAGGTCGGGCTCGTGATGTCGGCGAGCGCGCTGCCCCGGGCCGTGCTGATGCTGGGCGGGGGAGTCGTCGCCGACCGGTTCGGGCCGCGTCGGGTCGTCATCGGCAGCGACGCGGTGCGCTGCGTGGCCGTCCTCGCGGTGGCGGCCCTGTTGTTCCTCACCAGCCCCGGGCTGCTGCCGCTCACCCTGCTGGCGCTGGTCTTCGGCGCCGTCGACGCCGTCTTCGTGCCCGCCGTGGGCGCGCTGCCGGCCCGGCTCACCGGGACGGACCAGCTCGGCCGGGTCCAGGGCATGCGGGGGCTCGCCATCCGGTTCGCCGTCGTCGTCGGCGCCCCGCTCGGCGGGCTCGCGGTGGCGGCGGGCGGAGCCTGTGCCGCGTTCACCCTCGCCGGGCTGCTGATCGCCGTCTCCGTGCCGCTCCTGGTCTCCGTACGGGTACGGGACCTGGCGAAGGAGCCCGGAGCGGCGGGCACCGCCTGGAGCGACCTGCGCGCCGGCCTGCGCCACATCCGCCGCCACCGCGTCCTCGCCCCGCTGATGCTGGCCATCGCCCTCGGCGACCTCGGCTTCGTCGCCCCGCTCAACGTCGGTCTGACCCTGCTGGCCGACCGGCGCGGCTGGGGCGCCGCCGGCATGGGCTGGGTGCTCGCCGGGTTCGGCGTCGGGGCGGGGGCCGCCTCGCTGCTGCTGGCCGTCCGGGGGCGGCTGGCCCGCGCCGGATTCGTCGCCGGGTGGACGATCACCGCGGGCTCGGTGGCCGTGGGTGGCCTCGCCTTCGCCCCCTCCCTCGCGGCGGCCGTCGGCACCGCCCTGCTCGTCGGCCTGCTCACCGGCCTCAGCGGAGCGATGTGCGGCGCCCTGCTGCAGACCCAGGCCGACCCCGCCCACCTGGGCCGGGTCACCGCCGTCTCCAGCCTGATCAGTCTCGGTCTCACCCCGCTGAGCATGCCGTTCACGGCCGCCGCCATCGGGGCCTGGGGGCTCGGACCGGTCTACGTCGTGAGCGCCGGTGTCTGCGGCCTCGGCGGGGTCGTCGCCCTCGTCACACCGGCCCTGCGCCGCGCGGAACTCCCGGGCTGACCGCGGTTCACCCCTTCGGCTGAACCAGCTGCACCAGATTGCCGCAGGTGTCGTCGAACACCGCCGCCAGCACCGGCCCCTGCTCCTGCGGCTCGTGCGTGAACCGGACACCCCGGCCGGTCAGCCGCTCGTACTCCGCCGCCAGGTCGTCCACGGAGAAGACGATGCACGGGATGCCCGCCTCGTACAGCGCCCGCCGGTACGGCTCGGCGACGGGGCCCCGGCCGGGCTCCAGCAGCAGCTGGAGATCGGGCTGGGCGCCCTCCCGGGCCCCGACCGTGACGAAGAGCGTGCCACCGCCCAGGTCCATGTGGGCGCGGGTCTCGAAGCCGAGGACATCCGTGTAGAAGGCGTGCGCCGCCGCCACGTCGTCCACGTACACACCGGTCATCGCGACCTTGATCACGACGCGGCCCCTCTCGGCTGCTCGGCGGCGGGGATCAGATGCCCAGCTGCCTGGACTCGTGCAGTTTGGTGATCGCGTCCGTCTCGCCGGCCACGTCCACCCTGGCCGCGTCCTGCCGGCCGAACGCGAACATCAGCAGCTCCGACGGCTCGCCGGTCACCGTCACCACCGGCGCGCCCCGGTGCGCCACCGCCGTCTGCCCGTCCGGGCGGCGCAGCACCAGACCGGTCGGCACCCCGCGGGCCACCAGCCGTGCCGTACGCTCCAGCCGGGACCACAGGGCGTCCTGGAAGACGGAGTCCAGTTCGCGCGGGGTCCAGTCCGGCTGGGCGCGGCGGACGTCCTCGGTGTGGACGTAGAACTCGACGATGTTGGCCGCCTCGTCGACCTGCTTGAGCTGGAAGGGCGAGAAGCGCGGCGGCCCGGTACGGATCAGCTGGATCAGCTCCTCGTACGGTTTCGCGGCGTACTCGGCCATCACCTTCTCCAGGCGCGGCGCGAGCTGCTTGATCAGCGTGCCCCCGGCCGCGTCCGGGCGGCGCTCGCGCACGATCACGTGCGCGGCCAGATCCCGGGTCCGCCAGCCCTCGCAGAGGGTCTCGGCGTCCGGGCCCACGGTTTCCAAGAGGTCGGCGAGCAGGAGCCGTTCACGCTTGGCGAAGGTCGACATGGAGTCAGCCTACGACCAGGCGCTCCGTCCGCGCAGTGGACACGGCACCGGTACTGTCGGACCCGCGCGGCACAATGGCACCCATGACCAGTACGACCGGTACGCCCCGGCCCAGCAGCCTCGACCCGGAGATCGCCGCCCGCCTCAAGCGCAGCGCCGACGGCCTCCTGCCCGCCGTCGCCCAGCAGTACGACACGGGCGAGGTGCTCATGCTCGGCTGGATGGACGACGAGGCGCTGCACCGCACGCTCACCACCGGCCGCTGCACCTACTGGTCGCGCAGCCGCCGGGAGTACTGGGTCAAGGGCGACACCTCGGGCCACTTCCAATGGGTGAAGTCGGTCGCGCTGGACTGCGACGCCGACACCGTGCTGGTCAAGGTCGACCAGGTGGGCGCGGCCTGCCACACCGGTGCGCGCACCTGCTTCGACGAGGACGTGCTCCTCGAGGACGCCGCCGATTCCGCCGCTCGGGCATCTGATCAGTAAGGTCGGCCGCCATGGACCTCGAGACCTTCCGCAAGCTCGCCACCGACCGCCGCGTCATCCCGGTCACGCGCAAGCTCCTCGCCGACGGCGACACCCCGGTCGCGCTCTACCGCAAGCTGGCCGCCGAGCGCCCCGGCACCTTCCTGCTGGAGTCCGCCGAGAACGGCCGCTCCTGGTCCCGCTACTCCTTCGTCGGCGTCCGCTCCGCCGGGACGCTGACCGAGCGCGACGGCCAGGCCCACTGGCTCGGCACCCCGCCCGTCGGCGTCCCCGTCGACGGCGACCCCCTGAAGGCCCTGCGCGCGACCCTCCAGACCCTGCACACCCCGCAGCAGGAGGGCCTGCCGCCCTTCACCGGCGGCATGGTCGGCTATCTGGGCTACGACATCGTCCGCCGCCTGGAGAAGATCGGCCCCGGCGACCGCGACGACCTGCGGCTGCCCGAGCTGACCATGCTCCTGACCAGCGACCTCGCCGTGATGGACCACTGGGAGGGCTCGGTCCTGCTGATCGCCAACGCGATCAACCACAACGACCTCGACACCGGGGTGGACGAGGCCTACGCCGACGCCGTGGCCCGGCTCGACGCCATGGAGGCCGACCTCACGCGCGCGGTCGCCCAGCCGCCGGCCGTGCTGCCGCCCTCCGAGCTGCCCGACTACACCGCGCTGTGGGGCGGCCCGGACTTCCAGGTGGCCGTCGACGACATCAAGGAGCGCATCCGCGCCGGCGAGGCCTTCCAGGTCGTGCCCTCCCAGCGCTTCGAGACCCCGTGCACGGCGAGCGCCCTGGACGTCTACCGGGTCCTGCGGGCCACGAACCCGTCGCCGTACATGTACCTGTTCCGCCTCGACGGCTTCGACGTCGTCGGCTCGTCCCCCGAGGCGCTGGTGAAGGTCGAGGACGGGCGCGCGATGGTCCACCCCATCGCCGGCACCCGCCCCCGCGGCACCACGCCGCAGGAGGACCAGGCCCTCGCCGAGGAGCTGATGGCCGACCCGAAGGAGCGCGCCGAGCACCTGATGCTCGTCGACCTCGGCCGCAACGACCTGGGCCGGGTCTGCGAGCCCGGCTCGGTCGAGGTGGTCGACTTCATGTCGATCGAGCGCTACTCGCACGTGATGCACATCGTCTCGACCGTCACCGGCAAGGTCGCCGACGGCCGCACCGCCTTCGACGTGCTCACCGCCTGCTTCCCGGCCGGCACCCTCTCCGGCGCCCCCAAGCCGCGCGCGATGCAGATCATCGACGAGCTGGAGCCGTCCCGGCGCGGCCTGTACGGCGGCTGCGTGGGCTACCTGGACTTCGCCGGCGACTCCGACACCGCGATCGCCATCCGCACGGCACTGCTCCGGGACGGCACGGCGTACGTCCAGGCGGGCGCCGGCATCGTCGCCGACTCGAACCCGGTCGCCGAGGACCAGGAGTGCCGCAACAAGGCCGCGGCGGTGCTCCGGGCCGTGCACACCGCCAACCGGCTGGCCAGGTAGCGCCCTTCACGGCACCTGGGGTGCATCTCATACGAACCCCGGGTGACGGTTCGCCCGGGGTTCGGGCGATAGTGGAGTACGTGACTGCCGTTCCCCACCCCCGTTCCGAAGCCGCCGCGCCCGTCCGGTCCGGCCGCCGCAGCCTTGCCCTGGCCCTCCTGTGCGGTGCGCTCGGCGCGGCCGTGGCGCTGCTCGCGACCCGGCAGCGCTGGGCGGCGGGCACCGCGACGGTGGCCGGTGGCGCGTTCCCGCTCACCGCCAAGGGCAGCGACGTCACGGGCGTCCCCGCGGCCCTCGCGATAGTGGGCCTCGCCGCGCTCGTCGCCGTCTTCGCCGTCCGCAGGGCCGGCCGGTTCGTCGTCGCCGGGCTGCTCGCGCTGTCCGGCGCCGGCATCGCGGCCGCCGCCCTCATGGCCGCCACCGACAACTCCGCGCTGGACGACAAGGCCGCCCAGGCCAGCGGCGACACCTCCGCCACCGTCGCCGGGCTCAGCCACACCGGCTGGCCCTACGTCGCGGCCGTCGGCGGTGTGCTGATCCTGCTGGCGGGCCTGCTGGCGCTGCGCTACGGCGGCCTGTGGCCAGCCATGTCCGGCCGCTACGAGCGCGGCACCGACCGTCCGCGCCGCCAGGCCCGGCCGGTGGACCCGGAGCGGCCCGAGGAGATGTGGAAGGCCCTGGACCGGGGCGAGGACCCGACCGGCGCCTGACCGTTCCTCCTCCGGGTGTGGCGAAGCAGACGCGACCCCCGCGTCCGTCACGGGCGCGGGTACGGGACAATGAACGTGGAGCATCCGGTTCGGACGGTGACGGTCGGGCTCGGAGCCGTGCGACCCGTACGGCGCTCTCCTGGGACACGTACACAGCAACGAGGAGCACAGACATGGCGGGCAGCAGCCACGGCCACGGTCACACCCCGGCCGCCTGGACCGGTGTCATCATTTCCTTCATCGGTTTCTGCGTCGCGGGCGCCTTCATGGTGATGGCCCAGCCGGTCGGCTTCTGGGCCGGCATGGTGCTCATCGCCGCCGGTGCGGTGGTCGGCGGCGTCATGCGCGCCATGGGCCTCGGCCAGAAGCAGCCTCCCCTCAAGATGGTCGGCGCCCCCCTGGCGACGCGTGAGCCGGTCGGCGTGGAGAGCTGAGCGCACCCACTGCTTCCCCGGGGGCGGGCCGGCACTCGGAGAGAGTGCGGTCCGCCCCCGTCGTCCGAGTCGGACCGGCGCGCGCAGGGCCCGGCCGGAGGAGACAATGCCCGGGTGAGCTTCCCGCCCCCGGCAGCGTCCCCGGCCCCGCAGGCCGTCCCCCGCGCCGTTCCTGACCCCGCCCCTGCCGACCCGCTGTGGCGGCGCCTCGCCGTACCGGCGGGGGTCCTCGCGGCCGTCGCCGGGGCCTTCGCGTATGTCGGCGCCGTCGATCCGAACGAACCCGGCCACTACCCCGTCTGCCCGCTGTACCGGCTCACCGGCCTGTACTGCCCCGGCTGCGGCGGGCTGCGCAGCGCGCACGCCTTCGTCCACGGCGACCTCCTCACCGCCCTGCACGACAACGCGCTCGGTGTCGCCGCCTACCTGGGCTTCGCGGTGCTGTGGACCGTGCGGGTGGCCGGCGCCGTGCGCGGCCGGCCGGTGCGACTGGATCCGCGGCCGGCACACCTGTGGGCGATCGGCGCGCTGCTGCTGGTCTTCACGGCTGTCCGGAACCTGCCGTGGGGTGGCTGGTTGCATCCTTGATCACAAGGGGAGCGTCCAGGTAGTGGGACCGGCTCCACCGGATGCGAGGGCTCCGGCCTCCTCCGGATACCATCGCAGTGACCACGGGTTTTCAAAACCTGAAGGAACCACCGTCTGAAAGGGGGCCGCTCGCGTGAGTGTGCTCGACGAGATCATCGACGGAGTCCGTGCCGACCTCGCGGAGCGGCAGGCACGCGTCAGCCTCGACGAGCTCAAGGAGCGCGCGGCCAAGGTTCCCGCCGCCAAGGACGGGGTGGCCGCGCTCAAGGGCGACGGCGTCAAGGTGATCTGCGAGGTCAAACGCTCGAGCCCCTCCAAGGGCGCGCTGGCCGCGATCGCCGATCCGGCCGGGCTGGCCGCGGACTACGAGGCGGGGGGCGCGGCCGTCATCTCCGTCCTCACCGAACAGCGCCGCTTCGGCGGCTCGCTCGCCGACCTCGAGGCCGTCCGTGCGCGCGTGGACATCCCGGTGCTGCGCAAGGACTTCATCGTCACCTCGTACCAGCTGTGGGAGGCCCGGGCGTACGGCGCCGACCTCGCACTGCTGATCGTGGCCGCCCTGGACCAGCCGGCCCTGGAGTCGCTGATCGAGCGCGCGGTCTCCATCGGCCTCACCCCTCTCGTGGAGGTGCACGACGAGGACGAGGTCGAGCGGGCCGTGGACGCGGGTGCCAAGGTCATCGGCGTCAACGCGCGCAACCTGAAGACGCTGGAGGTCGACCGCGGCACGTTCGAGCGGGTCGCGCCGGAGATCCCCGACCACCTCGTCAAGGTCGCCGAGTCCGGTGTCCGTGGCCCGCACGACCTGATCGCCTACGCCAACGCCGGCGCCGACGCGGTGCTGGTCGGCGAGTCCCTGGTGACCGGCCGTGACCCGAAGACGGCCGTCGCCGACCTGGTCGCCGCGGGCGAACATCCCGCTCTGCGGCACGGCCGGAGCTGATCACCCGGTAGGCTGAAACCGATGACTCTCACCGTGACGACCGTGGACCGGTACGCCCGCCTGGCGCGCGGCTGCCGCCCGAGGGGCTGCCGCGCCCCGGCGAGGCGTGTCCACGGTCGCAGGGTGCGGTACGTCATCGGTGACGAACCTGGGCAGGTGAACGGACGCCGATGGCAACGCGCCCCGAAGGGGCGCGGGGAACTGCGCGACCAGCCACACACGGCCTGAGGTCGTTCCATAAGCTCCGCCCCCACGGCGAATAGTGTCTTTTCACACGCACTCACCGTGAGGTTCTGGCATGCCCAGCAATTTCTTCTTCCCTGACCCCACCGGCCAGGTGCCCAGCGCGGAGGGCTACTTCGGCGCGTTCGGCGGCAAGTTCATCCCGGAGGCACTCGTCGCCGCCGTGGACGAGGTCGCCGTCGAGTACGACAAGGCCAAGGCCGACCCCGAGTTCGCCCGCGAACTCGACGACCTGCTGGTGAACTACACCGGCCGCCCCAGCTCCCTCACCGAGGTCCCCCGTTTCGCCGAACACGCCGGCGGCGCCCGCGTGTTCCTGAAGCGCGAGGACCTCAACCACACCGGCTCCCACAAGATCAACAACGTGCTCGGCCAGGCCCTGCTCACCAAGCGGATGGGCAAGACGCGCGTGATCGCGGAGACCGGCGCCGGCCAGCACGGCGTCGCGACCGCCACCGCCTGCGCGCTCTTCGGTCTCGACTGCACCATCTACATGGGCGAGGTCGACACCAGGCGCCAGGCCCTGAACGTCGCCCGCATGCGCATGCTCGGCGCCGAGGTGGTCTCCGTGAAGTCCGGCAGCCGCACCCTGAAGGACGCCATCAACGAGGCGTTCCGCGACTGGGTCGCCAACGTCGACCACACCCACTACCTCTTCGGGACGGTCGCGGGACCGCACCCCTTCCCGGCCATGGTCCGCGACTTCCACCGCGTGATCGGCGTGGAGGCGCGCCGCCAGCTCCTGGAGCGCGCCGGCCGGCTGCCCGACGCCGCGATCGCCTGCGTCGGCGGCGGCTCCAACGCCATCGGCCTCTTCCACGCCTTCATTCCCGACGAAGGCGTACGGCTCATCGGCTGCGAGCCCGCGGGCCACGGCGTCGAGACCGGCGAGCACGCGGCCACGCTCACCGCCGGTGAGCCCGGCATCCTGCACGGCTCCCGGTCCTACGTCCTGCAGGACGACGAGGGCCAGATCACCGAGCCGTACTCGATCTCCGCCGGACTGGACTACCCGGGCGTCGGCCCGGAGCACTCCTACCTGCGCGACTCCGGGCGCGGTGAGTACCGCGCGATCACCGACGACGCGGCCATGCAGGCCCTGCGGCTGCTGTCCCGTACCGAGGGCATCATCCCGGCCATCGAGAGCGCCCACGCCCTGGCCGGCGCCCTGGAGGTCGGCAAGGAGCTGGGCAGGGACGGCCTGATCGTCGTCAACCTCTCCGGCCGCGGCGACAAGGACATGGACACCGCCGCCCGCTACTTCGGCCTCTACGAGACCGACGCCGAAGTGACCGCCGAGGAAACCGACACCGCCGAGATCGAGGGGGACGCCAAGTGAGCGGGAACGTGCAGCTGCTGTCGGACACCCTCGCCGCCGCCAGGGCCGAGGGCCGGTCGGCCCTCATCGCCTACCTCCCTGCCGGGTTCCCGACCGTGGACGGCGGCATCGAGGCGATCAAGGCCGTCTTCGACGGCGGTGCCGACGTCGTCGAGGTGGGCCTGCCGCACAGCGACCCCGTCCTCGACGGCCCGGTCATCCAGACCGCCGACGACATCGCCCTGCGGGGCGGGGTCAGGATCGCCGACGTCATGCGGACGGTCCACGAGGCGCACGCGGCGACCGGCAAGCCCGTGCTCGTCATGACGTACTGGAACCCCATCGACCGCTACGGCGTCGAGCGGTTCACGGCCGAGCTGGCCGAGGCGGGCGGCGCGGGCTGCATCCTGCCCGACCTGCCCGTCCAGGAGTCGGCGCTGTGGCGGGAGCACGCCGAGAAGCACGGACTCGCGACGGTCTTCGTCGTGGCGCCGAGCAGCAAGGACGAGCGGCTCGCCGAGATCACCGCGGCGGGCAGCGGCTTCGTCTACGCGGCCTCCCTGATGGGTGTCACCGGCACTCGCGAATCCGTCGGCGCGCAGGCCCACAACCTGGTCGAGCGCACCCGCGCCACCGGCTCCGAGCTGCCCGTCTGCGTGGGACTCGGTGTCTCCAACGGCCCTCAGGCCGCCGAGGTGGCCGGCTTTGCCGACGGCGTGATCGTCGGCTCCGCGTTCGTGAAGCGGATGCTGGAGGCCCCCGACCACGCGTCGGGTGTCGTGGCGGTCCGTGAGCTGGCCGGGGAGCTGGCGAAGGGCGTGCGCGGTCAGGCGTAACCGTCAGTAATCGGGAACATTCGGTCACTCGAACGAGTGGACCTGCGACCGGGGAGGCGCGCTGCGCCTCCCCGGTTCGTTCTGGGGGTGTGAGCGACAAGAACCGTGACGCAAAGCGCACCGCCCGGGAGCGGCTGGCGGTCGAGCGCGAGAAGCAGAAGTCCGCGGAGAAGCGGCGGCGCACCCTGATCGTGGGCGCGAGCGTCGTCTGCGTCCTGGGTCTCGCGGTGGTGATCGGCGTGATCGCCGCGAACTCCGGCAAGAACAAGGGCAGCGAGAGCGCCGGGCCGGTCGTGGCGCCCTCGGGCGCGCAGGGCAAGGACAGCCTCGCGATCCCGGTCGGCAAGGACAACGCCAGGTCGACGCTCACCGTCTGGGAGGACGTCCGCTGCCCCGCCTGCCAGTCCTTCGAGGTCACCTACCGCCCGACGCTCCATGAACTGGTCGACTCCGGCAAGCTCAGAATCGAGTACCACCTGGTCCGGCTGATCGACGGCAACCTCGGCGGCACCGGCTCCCTGCGCGGCGCCAACGCCGCGGCCTGCGCGCAGGACGCCGGAAAGTTCCGCGACTACCACGACGTGCTGTACGCGAACCAGCCCAAGGAGACCGACGACGCGTACGCCGACAACGACAAGCTGATCGAGCTGGCCGGCAAGGTCGGCGGGCTGGACACGCCCGCCTTCCAGAAGTGCGTCAAGGACGGCACCCACGACAGCTGGGTCAACAAGGCCAACAAGGCCTTCCAGTCCGGAAACTTCAACAGCACGCCCACGGTCCTGCTGAACGGGAAGAACATCTACCAGGACCAGACCCTGACCCCGGCCAAGCTCAAGCAGATGGTGGAGGCGGCCGACCGCGGGTAAGGACGTCCCCTCCGGCACGCGTTTTTCTCACGTCCCCGTTATGGACCCGTAGCCGGGCTGCTTGCCGTCCCCACGGCCCGGCACGGTAGCGTCGGACTTGCCATGGAACTTGCCTACATTCCCAGCCCGTCGCGCGGGGTGCTCTATCTCGGCCCCATCCCGCTGCGCGGCTACGCCTTCTGCATCATCATCGGCGTCTTCGTCGCCGTCTGGCTCGGCAACAAGCGCTGGATCGCGCGCGGCGGCCGGGCCGGCACGGTCGCGGACATCGCGGTCTGGGCTGTGCCGTTCGGGCTGGTCGGCGGCCGGCTGTACCACGTGATCACGGACTACGAGCTGTACTTCAGCCCGGGCCGTGACTGGGTGGACGCCTTCAAGGTGTGGCAGGGCGGCCTGGGCATCTGGGGCGCTATCGCGCTCGGCGCGCTCGGCGCGTGGATCGGCGCGCGGCGCCGCGGCATCCCGATGCCGGCCTACGCCGACGCCGTCGCGCCCGGCATCGCCTTCGCGCAGGCCATCGGCCGCTGGGGCAACTGGTTCAACCAGGAGCTGTACGGCCGCGAGACACACGTTCCCTGGGCGCTGCACATCACCTCCTCCGAGGGCGGCCGGGTGCCGGGCTACTACCACCCGACCTTCCTCTACGAGTCCCTGTGGTGCATCGGTGTGGCCTTCCTGGTCATCTGGGCCGACCGTCGCTTCAAGCTCGGCCATGGCCGGGCGTTCGCCCTGTATGTCGCCGCGTACTGCGTGGGCCGCGGCTGGATCGAGTACATGCGCGTGGACGACGCGCACCACATCCTGGGCCTCCGCCTGAACGACTGGACCGCGATGATCGTGTTCCTGCTGGCGGTGGCGTACATCGTGGTGTCGTCGAAGCTGCGCCCGGGACGGGAAGCCGTCGTCGAGCCGGGTGTCCCCGACGGCCCGGCCGACGGTGCGGAGGGCACCGACGAGGCCGAGGGCAAGGCGGAGGCGGAGGACCAGGCGGAGCACGAGGCGCAGGGCAGGGCTGAGCCGGACGCGGTGGAGGCCGAGCCCGATGCCGTGGAGGCCGATGCCTCGGCGGCGGAGGGCGAGAAGGACCAGGCCGAGTCGGCGACCAAGAAGAGCTGACCGGCGGTCGCAGGACGCCGAGGGCGCCCGGAGCCACGCGGCGGCAGCCGCGCATGAACAGGGCCCGGGCGCCTCGGCGTGTCCGGGAACGGTCAGACCCGGTACGCCAGCGACAAGGTGCGCTGGGCCAGCGCCACCGCCGCCGCGTCGATGAAGCGCCCGTCGGGCAGGGCCTGGGCGCCCTGGTCCGCGGCCGCCGCCTTCAGGATCGTCTCCGCGTGTTCGACCTCTGCCGGGGTGGGCAGATAGGCCCGCTCGATCACCGGCAGCTGCCGGGGGTGGATCGCGGCGCGGCCCAGGAAGCCGAGGGCGCGGCCGTGGGCGCAGGAGGCGGCGAGGCCGTCCAGGTCGCGGATGTCGGGGTGGACCGACTGGGGCGGTGGGGCGAGGCCGGCCGCGCGGGCGGCGACGATCACCCGGGAGCGCGGCCAGTCGAGGCCCGAGTCGCCCCGTACCCCCAGGTCGGCCCGTAGATCCGCCTCGCCGAGGGCGATGCCCCGCAGAGCCGGGTGGGCGGTGGCGATGGCATGGGCGCGCTCGATACCGAGGGCCGTCTCCAGAAGGGCGTACAGCGGGACGGGGGTGGCGGCGGCGACCTTCCTGATCTCGTCCGGGGTGGTCACCTTGGGCAGGCGCAGGCCCGAAAGACCCGGGAGCGTGGCCAGCACCGTCAGGTCCGCGGCTGCCCAGGGGCCGTCCAGGGCGTTGACGCGGACGTGGACCGGGACCGGCCGGGGGCCGGGGTCGGTGAGGAGGTCGGCCGTGGCCGCGCGGGCGTACTCCTTGCGGTCCGGGGCGACCGCGTCCTCCAGGTCGATCACCACCACGTCGGCGCCCGCGGTGAGCGCCTTGGCCACCACGTGCGGGCGGTCGCCGGGGACGTAGAGCCAGGTGAGCGGGGTCCGGTTCACAGGGCTCCCTCCGTGCGCAGGGCGGCGACCTCCGCCGGGGTCAGGCCCAGCTCGGTGAGCACGGCTTCGGTGTCGGCGCCGTGCGGACGGCCGGCCCAGCGGATCGCGCCGGGCGTCGCGGAGAGCCGGAAGAGGACGTTCTGCATGCGCAGCGGGCCCAGTTCGGGGTCGTCGACGGTGGTGACCGTGCGCAGCGCCTGGTACTGGGGGTCGGCCAGGACGTCCCGCACGTCCTGGACCGGGGCCACCGCCGCCTCCGCCTTCTCGAAGGCGGCGAGGACCTCGGCGCGGGTGCGGGCGGCGATCCAGGAGCCGACCGCCTCGTCCAGCACGTCGGCATGGGCCGCGCGGTCCGCGCCGGTGGCGAACCACGGCTCCGCGATCAGCTCCGGGCGGCCCACCAGGCGCATCACCCGCTCCGCGACCGACTGCGCCGAGGTGGAGACGGCGACCCAGCGGCCGTCGGCGGTGCGGTAGGTGTTGCGCGGGGCGTTGTTCTGGGAGCGGTTCCCGGTGCGTTCCTGGACGTGGCCGAGCTGGTCGTACCAGGTGAGGTGGGGGCCGAGGACCGCCAGGATCGGCTCGATGATCGCCATGTCGACGACCTGCCCGGCGCCGGTGCGCTCCCGCGCGGCCAGGGCGGTGAGCACGGCGTAGGCGGTCGCCAGACCCGCGACCGAGTCCGCGAGACCGAACGGCGGCAGCGTGGGCGGCGTGTCCGGCTCGCCGGTGATCGCGGCGAAACCGCTCAGGGCCTCGGCGAGCGTGCCGAAGCCGGGGCGGTGCGCGGACGGGCCGAACTGGCCGAAGGCCGTCACCCGGGCGAGGACCAGCCGGGGGTTGGCGGCCGTCAGTTCCGCCCAGCCCAGGTCCCACTTCTCCAGGGTCCCCGGGCGGAAGTTCTCGATCACCACGTCGGCCGTGGCGGCGAGCCGGAGCAGCAGGGCGCGGCCGCCGGGGGTGGACAGGTCCAGGGTGATGGTCCGCTTGTTGCGGCCGAGCACCTTCCACCACAGGCCGACACCGTGCTTGGCCGGGCCGTGCCCGCGGCAGGGGTCCGGCCGATGCGGATGCTCGACCTTGATCACCTCGGCGCCGAAGTCCCCGAGCAGCGTGGCGGCCAGCGGGCCGGCGAAGAGGGTCGCGAGGTCCAGCACCCGCAGACCGGCCAGGGGCGGTGTCGTCGTACTCATGCGTCGTACCTCGTGCCTCGTGTGCTCTGCCTCAGGCGGTGAACTGGGCGTCGATCTCCGGGCGGTACGGCATCGATGCCGACGCCCCGGCCCGCTGGACGGAGATCGCCGCGGCGGCCGCGGCCCAGGACAGGGCCTCCCGCACCGGTTTCTCCTCGGCGAGGGCCACCGTGAGCGCCCCGACGAAGGTGTCGCCGGCCCCCGTGGAGTCCACGGCGGTCACCCGCGGCGCCGGGATCACCAGCGGCTCGGTGCCCCGGGCCAGATAGAGGCTGCCGGTCGCGCCCAGGGTGACGACGACCTCCGGCACCAGGTCCAGCAGGGCGGCGGCCGCCTCGCGCGGGTCGGTGCGGCCGATGAGGGTGATCGCCTCGTACTCGTTGGGCACCAACAGATCGGTGACGGCGAGGAGTTCGGGCGGCAGCGGCTGGGCCGGCGACGGGGTGAGGACCGTACGGACCCCGTGCCGGCGCGCCGCCTCCGCGCCCAGGACGACCGCGCGCAGCGGGATCTCCAGTTGCAGCAGCAGGGCGTCGGCGGAGGCGATCACGCCCTCGTCGCCGGGGGAGAGATGGTCCACGGTGCCGTTCGCGCCGGGGATGACGACGATGGAGTTGGCGCCCTCGTCGTCCACCACGATGTGCGCGGTGCCGGACGGGCCCTCGACCGTCCGCAGGAAGTCGGTGTCCACACCGGAGTGTTCGAGGGTGTCGCGCAGGCGCAGGCCGAAGGCGTCGTTGCCGACCGCGCCGACCATCGAGACGGTGGCGCCGGCGCGGGCCGCGGCGATCGCCTGGTTGGCCCCCTTGCCGCCGGGGATCGTGTGGAACTCCCGCCCCGTCACGGTCTCGCCGCGCTGCGGGGCCTTGGTGACATAGGTGACGAGGTCCATGTTGGTGCTGCCGAGGACGACGATGTGGGTCATGGGCGGGTCGCTTCCAGATGGGTGAGGTGGGCGAGGGTGTCGAAGCCGGTGCCGTCGAAGTCGGCGACGGTGGTGGTGAGCCGGTTCTTCAGCGGGGCCCGCCAGCGGTCGGGGAGCGCGGCGGCCTCGCCCGCGAGCAGCCCCGCGACGCTGCCGGCCGTGGCGCCGTTCGAGTCCGTGTCCCAGCCACCCGACACGGCACGGCAGATGGAGCCGGTGAAGTCGCCGTCCGCGTGGGTGAGGGCGGCGGTGAGCAGGGCGGTGTTGGGGACGGCGTGGACCCAGTGGTGGGCGGGGGAGTAACGGGCATGCAGCTCGTCGACGACGTCGTCGAAGTCCTCGTGGGCCTCGGCCAGCCGGACGGCGTGGTCGACCGCCCGCGCGAGCCGGGAGCGGGGCGGGATCACCCGGCGGCCGGTGCGCAGGCAGGAGTGGACGTCGTGGCCGCCGGTGGCGGCGGTGGCGATCACGGCGGCCGTGAACATCGCCGCGTAGACGCCGTTGGCGGTGTGGGTGAGGACCGCGTCGCGGTGCGCCTGTTCGGCGGCGGCGGCCGGGTCGCCGGGGTTGGTCCAGCCGTGCACGTCGGCGCGGATCAGGGCGCCGATCCACTCGCGGAAGGGGTTGCGGTGGCGGGCCGTGTGCGGGGGTTCGACACCGCTGAGGAGGTTGCGGTAGGCGATGCGTTCGGCGGTGAAGGTGCGGCCGGGCGGGAGTTCGTCCAGCCAGAGCCGGGCCACGTCGGCGGTGGTGAAGGTCTTTCCGTGCCGGCGCAGCAGGAGGAGGTTCAGCAGGGGGTAGTCGAGGTCGTCGTCCTCTGGCATGCCGTCGATGTTCTCTGCGAGGCAGGTGGAGGCGGAGCGGCGGTTCCAGGGGTGGGCGGCGAGGAGGTCGTCCGGGACGCCGGCGGCGGTGAAGTACGTGGTGAGGGGCCAGTTGCCGGCGGCCCGGGCGAGGGCGCGGATGCCGTCGAGGGGGAGCTTCTCGACGGGTTTGCCGAGCAGACAGCCGATGGCCCGGCCGAGCCAGGCGGCTTCCAGGGCGGCCGGGGTGGGGGCTGGACCGCTTGCCCGCGCCGGCGGAGTGCCGCTGCCCGCGGCGTCGGCGTGATTCGAGTTCGGCGGCCGCGACTCCCCAGGGGCGCGGGGAACGGCGTGGTCAGCCGCGTCAGGCCCGCCGCCGGGCGACGACGGGTGGTCGCTGCTCGGTGGCGCCGGCCAGTTTGGGCACAGGGACTTGATGCGGGTCAGGTCCGTCGGCTCGTCGTGGGACAAGCCGCTGGGGAGGTCGGCCAGTTCGTCCAGGAGGTCTTCTGCCAGGAGGCGCAGATACCGCGAGACGCCGTGGGCCGACGCTCCCGCGCGGGGCGGTGCGTCCGGACCGCCCGCCGCTCGCCAGCGGGCCTCGATCGCCGACGGCTCCCGCCCGTCCAGGCGCGCCTGGCGCAGCTCGTGGCCCAGCAGGTCCTCCGGCTGGACCCAGGTCAGTCGGAGCATCCGGTGCCTCCGAGGGCCGTGAACGCCTGCTCGTGGGCGCGTCGGCGGCATACGTCCCGCGCGAAGACCTCCCGCGCGACCTCGGTGAGCGTGCGGGCCGGCTCCCACAGGTCCAGCCGGCTGGCCTCCGCCACCGTCTTCGCCCAGTCCTGGGGGACGGGCGAGCCGAGGGCGCCCGCGAGGGCACCGGCCATCGTGGCGATCGAGTCGCAGTCGCGGCCGTAGTTGACGGCGCCGAGGACGGCGTGCCGGTAGTCGCCGCCGGAGACCAGCACCATGCCGAGGGCGATGGGCAGTTCCTCGATCGCGTGCAGCCGGGAGGGGCGGCGGGCGGCCAGGGAAGGGGCGCGGTAGTCCGGGCCGACGGTGTCGTACGGGGCCACCGCCGCACGCAGGGGCCGCAGCGCCGACTCGAAGTCGCTGTGCCGGCAGGCCACTTCGCAGACCTTCTCGATCGCCTCCCGCGTGCCGTCCTTCGCCAGGGACAGGCAGGCGGTGACGACCGAGTCGGGGGTCGCCCCGGGCATCGTGGCGGCGGCGACGGCCGCGGCGAGGACACCGGCCGCCTCACGGCCGTACGACGACTGGTGCGCACCGGCGATGTCCAGGGCCTCGGCGTAGGCCGCGGCCGGGTCGGCCGCGTTGACCAGGCCGACGGGGGCCATGTACATCGCCGCGCCGCAGTTGACGATGTTGCCGACGCCCGCCTCGCGGGGGTCGGCGTGGCCGTAGGCGAGCCGGGCCACGAGCCACTTCTCGGCGAGGAAGAGGCGGTGCAGGGGCAGGGCCTCTTCCTCCAGCTCCGGGATCCAGCGCGGGTTGGTCATCAGGTCCGGGACCAGATGGTCGGCGATCGCGTACGCGTCGAGGTGGTCACGGACACGGGCGTACACCCGGATCAGCGCGTGGGTCATCAGGGTGTCGTCGGTGACGTGGCCGTCGCCCTTGTGGTACGGGGCGACGGGGCGGGCGGTGCGCCAGGCGTCGCCGTGCCAGGGGCCGACGACGCCGTGGACGCTGCCGCCGTGGCGCTCGGCGATCTGGTCGGGGGAGTAGCCCTCGACGGGACCGCCGAGGGCGTCGCCCACGGCGGCTCCGACGAGGGCACCGGTGATCCGCTCGTCGAGCGTGTGCACGGGCCAGTGCGGGGACGACCCGCCGCACTCTGGGTCTGCTTCGAGTCCTTTGGACTCCTTGGGCGTCATGTCCGAATCATCCTCCTGGGCGGGCCGGTTGTGCGGCTTCCAGGAGTCCGGCGAGTTCCACCAGGTCGGTGCCGGTGAGACGGGGCAGCGCGCAGCCGGACAGGGTGCGGCAGGCGTCCCGCCAGGTCCGCGGGATGGCCGCGCCGCCGCCGAGGGCTCCGGTGAGCGCGCCCGCGAGGGCGGGGGCGGAGTCGGCGACCCGGGACAGGCAGACGGCGGCGGGTACGGCCTCGGTGATACGGCCGCCGGCGGCGGTGGCCAGGGCCAGGGCGACCGGGACGGTCTCGGCGGCGGCGATGCCGTAGCTGTAGACGTGGTCGAGGATCTGGTGCTCCAGGAGCGGTACGAGGGCGAAGGCGGACTCGCTGTCCTCGGCCAGGGCGAGCGCGTGGCGGGCATTGCGGCCGATCTCGGTGTCGGGCGGGAGCTCGGCGAGCGCGGCGGTCACACATGTCTCCGGCTCGGCGCCGGCGAGGGCGAGCGCGAGGGCCGCGGCCATGGCACGGGCGCCGTGCACGCCGTCGCCGTCCTGGGTGTAGCGGGCGTCGAACTCGGCGAGGGCGGCGGCGTGTTCGGGGTCGCCGGGGTGGGCGACGGCGAGGACACAGGCGCGGACGCAGGCGGCGTCGTCGAAGTAGTGCGGATTGTCGTGGCCGGTGGCGGGCGGGCGCAGGCCGGTGGCGAGGTTACCGAGGCCGGCGCGGACGGAGATGCGGGCGCGCAGGGGGAGTACGGCGGACTCGATCTCGGGCGCGCGGTCCGCCGCGGCGGCGACTTCCGCGGCCACGGCGGTCCAGGTGAGATCGATGGCGGCGCGGGTACGGCGCTCCCGGCTGAGGTCGCCGAGGACGTCGTCGTCGCCGGCCCGCAGCACCGCCTCCGCGGCGAAGGCCGCCCATTCGGCGTCGTCGGAAGGGCCGAGGCGGAGGGGCTCGGGGGGCTGGTTGAGGGCGATCGGCACCGGGAGGGTGGTGGTGGCGTTCTGCTCGGCGAAGGTGTCCAGCTCACGGGTCAGGCGGCGGGTCCACTCGGGCATGCGGGCGGCTCGGTGCCGGGCCGCGGGCCAGCCGGCGGCGTCGCCCGCGGCGAGACCGAGCAGGAGCCCCTCGATACGGCGCACGGTCATGGCCGCCCCTCGCTGTCCTGCGCCCCGGAGCTCCCGGCCCCCACCAGGTGGCTCCGCCCCGGCCTGTCGGCCGCCGCTGTCTCCGGTGGTCCGTCCGGCGGATCTGGTGGCTGGTCGTGCGGTAGGGGCTCAGGTGTTCTCGGTGGCTGTGCCGTCGGGGCCGGCGGGCTGTCGGCCGCCGCTTCCTCCTGCAGCAGCCCCGACACCTCCTCCGTCGCCCCTTTCGGCGCCACCCCCGACCCCCGCTTCCCACTCTCACCGGGGACCAGCAGTTCGGCGATGTCCAGGACGTGGTGGCCTGCCATGGACGGCAGGCAGCGGCCGAGGGCCGGCCCGATGGGCGTGGCCCAGTGGGGCGGGATCGCGGACATGCCGTGGGTCGCGCCGGCCAGGGCGCCGGCCACCGCCGCCGTCGTGTCGGCGTCACGGCCCATGTTGACGGCGGTCAGGACGGCCTGGACGAAGTCGCCGTCGGCCGCCGCGTACGCGCCGAAGGCGAGGGCGACCGCCTCGGGGGCCAGATCGGTCCAGGGATAGCCGCCGATGACGACCGCGGAGCGGACCGCGCGTTCGCCGCGGTGGGCCACGGCCACCGCGCGGCGCAGGGAGCGTGCCGTCCAGGAGTCCTCGGGGACCACCGCCAGCGCGGCGGCGATCACCACCGGCACCGGCGCTCCGGTCATCGCCGCCGCCACCCCGGCCGCGACCGCCTGGCCGCCGTAGATGCCCTCGCCGTCGTGGCTCACCGAGCCGTCGATCGCCACCAGGCGGGCCGCCTCGGCGGGGCGGCCGGCCGCGTAGACGCCGAAGGGGGCCGCCCGCATCGCCAGGCCGTCGCTCCACGCGTGGCGGTGCTGGGCCGAGACGGGGGCAGCGAGGCCGCGTCGCAGGTTCTCCAGGGTGCCGCGTTCGCTGAAGCCCGCGCCCCGGAAGGGGCCCTCGGCACGATCGGCGATCCACTCGTGCCAGGCCGCCTCCACATGGGCCGGGGTGAGTGCCGAGCCGTGCCGGGCGAGCAGCAGTCCCGAGAAGATCGCGTACTCCGTGTCGTCCGTACCGCAGGGGTGGTCCGTGACGTACCCCGTGATGCGGCCCCAGCGGGCGCGGATCTCGGACGGCTTGAGGTTCTCCGCCGGCGCTCCCAGCGCGTCTCCGACGGCCAGGCCGAGCAGCGCGCCGCGGGCCCTGGCGCGGAGTCCGGCGGCGTCGTCGGGCACGGGCACCGGAACCGGGGGAGTGCAGGCGATCGATGCCATGGGCGGCCTCCTTCAGCGGGACCACGAAGACGCTTTGCGGATGTGTGCCACACGCCGCCGCTCCGCGAGCCTCCGGAGGGTTCTCGTCACCCGCTTGGCATCTGAGCAAGATCATGCACGTATGAGCAAAGAAGGTAAAGGTGCAGGTTAGCCGAGCCTTTCCTTGGTGGCGAGAGTGGATGAATGGGCGTACGTTCTGTGTTGTCGAAAAGTAGAACTCGTCCAAAGTTAGCTTTGGCTAAGCTATCCCAGGGGTCCGCATGGCCGTCATAGAAACCCAGGCCGCGCTGCACGAGGCGCACCGGGACAACCACACCCACCGCGACGTCAACGGTGGCTGGCTGCGCCCCGCCGTCTTCGGCGCCATGGACGGCCTCGTCTCCAACCTCGCCCTGATGACCGGCGTGGCCGGAGGGGCCGTGAGCCAGCAGACCATCGTCATCACCGGGCTCGCGGGGCTCGCCGCGGGCGCCTTCTCCATGGCGGCCGGTGAGTACACCTCGGTCGCCTCCCAGCGGGAGCTGGTCGAGGCCGAGCTCGACGTCGAGCGCCGTGAGCTGCGCAAGCACCCCCAGGACGAGGAGGAGGAGCTCGCCGCACTCTACGTGGCCCGCGGGGTCGAGCCGGAGCTGGCCCGGGAGGTCGCGCGCCAGCTGTCCAAGGATCCCGAGCAGGCCCTGGAGATCCATGCCCGCGAGGAGCTGGGTATCGACCCCGGCGATCTGCCCTCGCCGCTGGTCGCCGCCGTCTCGTCGTTCGGCTCGTTCGCCCTGGGCGCCCTGCTGCCCGTGCTTCCGTATCTGCTCGGCGCGCATGTGCTGTGGCCGGCCGTGCTGCTCGCCCTCGCCGGACTCTTCGGCTGCGGTGCCGTCGTGGCCAGGGTGACCGCGCGCAGCTGGTGGTACAGCGGGCTGAGGCAGCTTGCGCTGGGCGGAGCCGCGGCCGGTGTGACGTACGCCCTGGGCATCCTGTTCGGGACGGCCGTAGGATAGCGATCCGGCTACTTATGCGTCGGGCCGCATAGGTAGCCACCAAAGCCTGTTACTCGCTGGTTTCGACCGCGTGACCACCGGGCATGAGCCGTAAGCGCGCTGCGGGCAATGACGCCTGCCGCACCCCGCGGGCTGAGTGAACCGCTCCTCCCGCCCCCCTCGGGCCGCCGGACGCCGATCCGACCGATCTTGTCCGCAGCGGTTCCCCTCACGCGTTCGCCGCCACCGCGCGGCACCCGGGCCGCCCCGCGCGACCCCCCTGCCGCCCTGTGCGGCACCACCGCCGCCACCGTGCGGCACACGCCACGGACGCCGTGGCGTCCGCATGTTGGAACGGAGTATCCGCTTCCCGAGAACCGCTCCATCATGTAACCTGCACGAAATTTCGCCACTTCGCAGAGGGCCAACGTCGTCCCTCGGCACTTGCCACATGCCTCATGACGACGACGGGAGAGCCGATGCGTACGCCGCGCCAGCCGTCCCAGCATTCCGCGAATGGCCAGAACTGGTCGTTCATGGATGCTCGCCCTGCTGCGCAGGGTATGTACGACCCCCGCAACGAACACGACGCCTGTGGCGTCGGTTTCGTCGCCACCCTCACCGGCGAGGCGTCCCACACGCTTGTCGAGCAGGCGCTCACCGTGCTGCGCAACCTGGAGCACCGCGGTGCCACCGGCTCCGAGCCCGACTCGGGTGACGGCGCGGGCCTGCTCTCCCAGGTGCCCGACGCGTTCTTCCGCGAGGTGGCCGGATTCGAGCTGCCCGCCGCCGGCTCCTACGCCGTCGGTATCGCCTTCCTGCCGGTGGACGGGGCCGCCGAGGCCGTCTCACAGATCGAGACGATCGCCGACGAGGAGGGTCTGAACGTCCTCGGCTGGCGTGAGGTCCCGGTCGCGCCCGAACTGCTCGGCGCCACCGCCCGCTCCACCATGCCGCTCTTCCGGCAGATCTTCGTCGCCGACCACGCCAGCGAGGGCATCGCGCTGGACCGGAAGGCGTTCGTGCTGCGCAAGCGCGCCGAGCGCGAGGCCGGTGTCTACTTCCCGTCGCTCTCCGCGCGCACGATCGTGTACAAGGGCATGCTGACCACCGGCCAGCTGGAGCCCTTCTTCCCGGACCTGTCCGACCGCCGCTTCGCCTCCGCGATCGCGCTCGTGCACTCCCGGTTCTCCACGAACACCTTCCCGTCGTGGCCGCTCGCGCACCCGTACCGCTTCGTCGCCCACAACGGTGAGATCAACACCGTCAAGGGCAACCGCAACTGGATGCGCGCCCGCGAGTCCCAGCTGGTCTCCGACCTGTTCGGCCCCAAGGAGAAGCTGGAGCGCGTCTTCCCGGTCTGTACGCCGGACGCCTCCGACTCGGCCTCCTTCGACGAGGTGCTCGAGCTGCTGCACCTGGGCGGCCGTTCGCTGCCGCACTCCGTGCTGATGATGATCCCGGAGGCGTGGGAGAACCACGACTCCATGGACCCGGCCCGGCGCGCCTTCTACGGCTTCCACTCCACGATGATGGAGCCCTGGGACGGCCCCGCCTGCGTCACCTTCACCGACGGCACCCAGGTCGGCGCCGTGCTCGACCGCAACGGTCTGCGCCCCGGCCGCTACTGGGTCACCGACGACGGCCTGGTCGTCCTCGGCTCCGAGGTCGGCGTCCTCGACATCGACCCGGCCAAGGTCGTCCGCAAGGGCCGGCTGCAGCCCGGCAAGATGTTCCTGGTCGACACCGCCGAGCACCGCATCATCGAGGACGACGAGGTCAAGGCGGCCCTCGCCGCCGAGAAGCCGTACGCCGAGTGGCTGGAGGCCGGCGAGATCGAGCTGGGCGACCTGCCCGAGCGCGAGCACATCGTCCACACCCACGCCTCGGTCACCCGCCGCCAGCAGACCTTCGGCTACACCGAGGAGGAGCTGCGCGTCATTCTCGCGCCGATGGCCCGCACCGGCGCCGAGCCGATCGGCTCCATGGGCACGGACTCGCCGATCGCGGCCCTGTCCGAGCGCCCGCGGCTGCTCTTCGACTACTTCACCCAGCTGTTCGCACAGGTCACCAACCCGCCGCTGGACGCGATCCGCGAGGAGCTGGTCACCTCCCTGCGCTCGTCGCTGGGCCCGGAGGGCAACCTGCTGAACCCGACGGCCGCCTCCTGCCGCTCGGTCACCCTGCCCTTCCCGGTCATCGACAACGACGAGCTGGCCAAGCTCATCCACATCAACGCCGACGGCGACATGCCGGGCTTCAAGGCCGCCACCCTGTCGGGCCTGTACCGGGTCTCCGGCGGCGGTGACTCCCTCGCCGCGCGCATCGCGGAGATCTGCGCCGAGGCCGACGCGGCCATCGAGAACGGCGCCCGGCTGATCGTCCTGTCGGACCGCCACTCGGACGCCGAGCACGCGCCGATCCCGTCGCTGCTGCTCACCGCGGCCGTCCACCACCACCTCATCCGCACCAAGCAGCGCACCCACGTGGGCCTGCTGGTCGAGGCCGGCGACGTCCGCGAGGTCCACCACGTCGCCCTGCTGATCGGCTTCGGCGCCGCCGCCGTCAACCCGTACCTGGCGATGGAGTCGGTCGAGGACCTGCTGCGCGCCGGCACCTTCCTGGACGGCCTGGAGCCGGAGAAGGCCATCAGGAACCTGATCTACGCCCTCGGCAAGGGCGTCCTGAAGGTCATGTCGAAGATGGGCATCTCCACCGTCGCCTCCTACCGCGGCGCCCAGGTCTTCGAGGCCGTCGGCCTGGACGAGGCCTTCGTCGAGAAGTACTTCGACGGCACCGCCACCAAGATCGGCGGCGTCGGCATCGACGTCATCGCCAAGGAGGTCGCTGCCCGCCACGCCAAGGCCTACCCGCCCTCCGGCATCGCCCCGGCGCACCGCGCGCTGGAGATCGGCGGCGAGTACCAGTGGCGCCGCGAGGGCGAGCCGCACCTGTTCGACCCGGAGACGGTCTTCCGCCTGCAGCATTCCACGCGCACCGGTCGCTACGACATCTTCAAGAAGTACACGGACCGGGTGAACGAGCAGTCCGAGCGCCTGATGACGCTGCGCGGCCTGTTCGGCTTCAAGTCCGACCGGCAGCCGATCTCCGTCGACGAGGTCGAGCCGGTGAGCGAGATCGTCAAGCGCTTCTCCACGGGCGCCATGTCGTACGGCTCCATCTCCAAGGAGGCGCACGAGACCCTCGCCATCGCCATGAACCAGCTGGGTGGCAAGTCCAACACCGGCGAGGGCGGCGAGGACCCGGACCGCCTCTACGACCCCGCGCGCCGCTCGGCGATCAAGCAGGTCGCCTCCGGCCGCTTCGGCGTGACCTCCGAGTACCTGGTCAACGCGGACGACATCCAGATCAAGATGGCCCAGGGCGCCAAGCCCGGCGAGGGCGGCCAGCTGCCCGGCCACAAGGTCTACCCGTGGGTCGCCAAGACCCGACACTCGACGCCGGGCGTCGGCCTGATCTCCCCGCCGCCGCACCACGACATCTACTCCATCGAGGACCTGGCCCAGCTGATCCACGACCTCAAGAACGCCAACCCGGCGGCACGTATCCACGTGAAGCTGGTGTCGGAGGTCGGCGTCGGCACGGTCGCGGCCGGTGTGTCCAAGGCGCACGCGGACGTCGTGCTGATCTCGGGTCACGACGGCGGTACCGGTGCCTCCCCGCTGACCTCGCTGAAGCACGCGGGCGGTCCCTGGGAGCTGGGCCTCGCCGAGACCCAGCAGACCCTGCTGCTCAACGGCCTGCGCGACCGGATCGTGGTCCAGACGGACGGCCAGCTGAAGACCGGCCGTGACGTGGTCGTCGCCGCGCTGCTCGGCGCCGAGGAGTTCGGTTTCGCGACCGCTCCGCTCGTCGTCTCCGGCTGCGTGATGATGCGCGTCTGCCACCTGGACACCTGCCCGGTCGGCATCGCCACCCAGAACCCGACCCTGCGCGACCGCTTCGCCGGCAAGGCCGAGTACGTGGTGAACTTCTTCCGGTTCATCGCCGAGGAGGTCCGCGAGATCCTCGCCGAGCTGGGCTTCCGCTCCATCGAGGAGGCCGTCGGCCACGCCGAGGCGCTCGACGTCCAGCGGGCCGTCGACCACTGGAAGGCGCAGGGCCTGGACCTGGAGCCGCTGTTCCACGTGCCGGACCTGCCCGAGGGCGCCCCCCGCCACCAGCTGGTCGCCCAGGACCACGGCCTGGAGAAGGCGCTGGACAACGAGCTGATCAAGCTCTCCGCCGACGCGCTGGCCGCGAATGACGCCACCGAGGCCCAGCCGGTGCGCGCCCAGGTCGCCATCCGCAACATCAACCGCACGGTCGGCACCATGCTCGGCCACGAGGTGACGAAGAAGTTCGGCGGCGCGGGCCTGCCCGACGACACCATCGACATCACCTTCACCGGTTCGGCCGGCCAGTCCTTCGGCGCGTTCCTGCCGCGCGGCGTCACGCTGCGCCTGGAGGGCGACGCCAACGACTACGTCGGCAAGGGCCTCTCCGGCGGCCGGATCGTCGTCCGCCCGGACCGGGCCGCCGACCACCTCGCCGAGTACTCGACCATCGCGGGCAACACCATCGGCTACGGCGCCACCGGCGGCGAGCTGTTCCTGCGCGGCCGCACCGGTGAGCGCTTCTGCGTCCGCAACTCCGGCGCGCTGGTCGTCTCCGAGGGCGTGGGCGACCACGGCTGCGAGTACATGACCGGTGGTCACGCGGTCGTCCTCGGCCCGACCGGCCGCAACTTCGCGGCGGGCATGTCCGGCGGCATCGCCTACGTCATCGACCTCGACCGCGACAACGTCAACGTCGGCAACGCCGGGTCGGTCGAGGCCCTGGACGAGACGGACAGGCAGTGGCTGCACGACGTGGTGCGCCGCCACGCCGAGGAGACCGGCTCGACCGTCGCCGAGAAGCTGCTGGCCGACTGGGACGCGTCCGTGGCCCGGTTCAGCAAGATCATCCCCAGCACGTACAAGGCAGTGCTCGCCGCCAAGGACGCCGCCGAGCGAGCCGGTCTCTCCGAGACCGAGATCACCGAGAAGATGATGGAGGCGGCGATCAATGGCTGACCCGAAGGGCTTCCTGAACCACGGCCGCGAGGTCGCCCGGACCCGTCCCGTCGGTGAGCGCGTCAAGGACTGGAACGAGGTCTACGTCCCCGGCTCCCTGCTGCCGATCATCAGCAAGCAGGCCAGCCGGTGCATGGACTGCGGCATCCCGTTCTGCCACAACGGCTGTCCGCTGGGGAACCTGATCCCCGAGTGGAACGACTACGCCTACCGCGAGGACTGGACGGCCGCGTCCGAGCGCCTGCACGCGACCAACAACTTCCCGGAGTTCACCGGTCGCCTCTGCCCGGCTCCCTGTGAGTCGGCGTGTGTGCTCGGCATCAACCAGCCGCCGGTCACCATCAAGAACGTCGAGGTCTCGATCATCGACAAGGCGTGGGACGCGGGCACCGTCGCCCCGCAGGCTCCCGAGCGCCTGTCCGGCAAGACGGTCGCGGTCATCGGCTCGGGTCCGTCGGGTCTCGCCGCCGCCCAGCAGCTGACCCGGGCCGGACACACGGTCGCCGTCTACGAGCGCGCGGACCGCATCGGAGGCCTCCTGCGGTACGGCATCCCCGAGTTCAAGATGGAGAAGCGGCACATCAACCGCCGTATCGAGCAGATGCGCGCGGAGGGCACCCGCTTCCGTACCGGTGTCGAGGTCGGCCGCGACATCAACGCCCGCGACCTGAAGAAGCGCTACGACGCGATCGTGATCGCCGCCGGCGCCACCACGGCCCGTGACCTCCCCGTCCCCGGCCGCGAGCTCAAGGGCATCCACCAGGCCATGGAGTACCTGCCGCTGGCCAACAAGGTCCAGGAGGGCGACTACGTCACCGCCCCGATCTCGGCGGAGGGCAAGCACGTCGTCGTCATCGGCGGCGGTGACACCGGCGCGGACTGCGTGGGTACCGCCCACCGGCAGGGCGCGGCCTCCGTCACCCAGCTGGAGATCATGCCCCGCCCGAACGACGAGCGGCACGCGACGAACCAGCCCTGGCCGACCTTCCCGATCCTGTACAAGGTCACCTCGGCCCACGAGGAGGGCGGCGAGCGGATCTACTCCGCCTCCACCACCCACTTCGAGGGCGACGAGGACGGCAACGTGCAGTGGCTGCACCTGGCCGAGGTGGAGTTCGTCGACGGTAAGTTGACCCAGAAGCCGGGCACCGAGCGCAAGATCCCCGCCCAGCTGGTGACGCTGGCCATGGGCTTCACCGGCACCGACCGGGAGAACGGCCTGGTGGACCAGTTCGGCCTGGAGCTCGACGCACGCGGTAACATCGCCCGCGACGCCGACTTCCAGACCAACGTGCCGGGTGTGTTCGTCGCCGGTGACGCCGGCCGCGGGCAGTCCCTCATCGTGTGGGCGATCGCGGAGGGCCGCTCGGCCGCCCGCGGTGTCGACCGGTTCCTGACCGGTGCCAGCGACCTGCCGGCCCCGATCCGCCCGACCGACCGCGCCCTGGCGGTCTGACGGCATCCCCACAGACGTCCCGTACAAAGGCGTACGGAACACCTGACGACGCCTGCCCTGTCCCCGACCGGACGCCCGGGCAGGCGTCGTTGCTTTTCCGCGGGCCGTGGCTACTCGTACCAGACGCCGGCGAGCGGGCCACGCTCGGTGACGGCCCGCACTCCGGGCGGCAGGACGGCCCTGCCCGGATCGCCGCGGATGTGCTGGTACAGCGTGGGAGTGGGCAGGCCGACCGTCTGGATCCAGCCACGGCCGGCACATGGCCGGCCGCGATCAGCTCCTCCGCCTGCCCCGCCGGGGCCAGGTCCCTGTCGTACGACTGGGAGATCGTCTGGTCGTCGTCGGCGAAGGCGAACCGTGCCGCGTAGGCGTACCACTCGTCGTTCAGCCAGACGTAGAGCACGACGGGCTTGTCCAGCACCGTGCGGAACCACCGCGCCGACCGGTCGGCCGGCTCCTCGACGGTGCCGGTGGCCTCCAGACCCCAGCCGGAGGGGCGGTCGGTCAGGGTGAACAGCTGGTTGCGCAGACGGTCACCACGGACCCGGACGCCGTAGAAGTGCACGCCGACGTCGATCAGTGGTGTCGCGCTCACGGATCGCCGAAGGACAGGGAGACGACCAGCGAGTCCCAGGCGTCCGACCGCAGGACGTCTCCGCCGACATGGGCCTCGGCCCAACCGGCGGTGCGCTCCCGCAGCGCGGCCGCGAAGGCGTGCTCGTCGTCGGTGAACTCGAACTCATCGTCGACTTCCGGTTCGATGACGAACCACGGATGCTCGGGCATGGCCGGAAGCGTACGGTCGGCCGCATCCGCCGGGCACCCGGCTGTCCCGCGCCCGCTCAGGCCGTCAGCGATGTCACCTTCATCCACGTGAGCACCAGCAGCAGCGCCAGCAGCGCCACGCACACCCCCGCCTGGACCAGCGTGCGCCGGCCGTCGCGGGGCGCGTACGCGTACGCCAGCGTGACCACCGCGCCCGAGAGGAGACCGCCGAGGTGGGCCTGCCAGGAGGTCGCCCAGGCGGAGATCACCATCCACAGCAGCAGGCCGGCCATGTACTGGTTGACCGCTCGCATGTCGTGGCCGAGGCGGCGGCCCATGACCCAGTACGCGGCGCCCAGACCGAAGATCGCGCCGGAGGCGCCGACGGTGAAGTCCGTGGGTGCGAGCAGCAGTACCAGCACCGAGCCGCCCAGCGCCGACAGCAGATACAGGGCGAGATAGCGGACCCGGCCGAGCTGCGCCTCGACCACGCGGCCGATGTTCCACAGCGCGAGCATGTTGAACAGGATGTGCGTGACGCCGAACGTGCCCTCGGTGGGCGTCAGATGCAGGAACGCGCCGGTCAGCAGTCGGTACCACTCGCCGTGCGCGACGCCCTCCGGCAGGTACCCCGCGGGCACGGTGCCGAGCATGGCGAAGCGGTCCTCGATCGACGGCCGGGCCAACTCGGCGAGGTAGGCGAGCACATTGAGCCCGACGAGCACGTACGTCACCAGCGGTACGGCGCTGATCCGGCCGCCGAACGCGGTGCGCGCCTGCCGCACCGACCGTGCTCCCTCCTTCACGCACTCCACGCACTGATGACCGACGGCGGCCTCGCGCATGCAGGACGGGCAGATGTAGCGATCGCATCGGGTGCAGCGGACATGGGACTCCACCTGCGGATGACGGAAGCAGGTGGTGATGGCGGAATCGGCGGCCACGGCCGGCTCCTCGCAGAGAGAAGGGGACGGAAAGAGCCGGTGGGGTCGGCGGCGAACAAAATAGCGAACCCATGTGACAGGAGCGTCACCTGGGGCTGTCGATCACGTAGGCTCGGCCTCCGGACAGCCGGGGGCGGTGAGGGACAGCCGAGGGGGACGCATGGCCGCGATCAGTCTCAGCAAGGTGGAACAGACCGCGCCCGCGCTCGCCGGCGCCTACAGGTCGGCCGGAGTGTCGCTTGCCAAGCACGGCCTGGACGGGCTGCGCGCCGCCGTCTACCTGGTGGTCGACTACTCCGGCTCGATGAAGCCGTACTACCAGGACGGCAGCGTGCAGACCCTCGCCGACCGGGTGCTGGGCCTGTCCGCGCACCTGGACGACGACGGCCGGGTGCCGGTGGTGTTCTTCTCCACGGACGTCGACGCGGTCACCGACATCGCCCTCGACGGGCACGAGGGCAGCGTCGAGCGGATCGTGGCCGGGCTCGGGCACATGGGCAGGACCAGCTACCACCTGGCCATGGACGCCGTCATCGACCACTACCTGGACAGCGGTGCCACCGACCCCGCCCTCGTCGTCTTCCAGACCGACGGCGGCCCGATCAACAAGCTCGCCGCCGAACGCTATCTGTGCAAGGCGGCCAAACTGCCCCTGTTCTGGCAGTTCGTCGGCTTCGGCGACCCGGACAGCCGGCAGTTCGACTTCCTGCGCAAGCTGGACGAGCTGGCCGTGCCCGGCCGGCGGATCGTGGACAACGCCGGTTTCTTCCACGTCGGCCAGGACCCGCGAGGCGTCTCCGACGGCGAACTGTACGACCGGCTCGTCGGGGAGTTCCCGCGGTGGCTCGCAGCCGCACGCGCCGCGGGCGTCGTCCGGCCGGCCCGGGTCACCCCGCCGCGTCGATCCGCTTGAACTGCTCCTCGGTGAGGGAGAGCCCGAGAGCGCCGGCGTTCTCGGCGAGATGGGCGGGGGAGGAGGTGCCCGGGATGGGAAGCACGTTCGGTGCCCGGTGCAACCGCCAGGCGAGGGCCGTCTGGGCGCGGGTGGCCCCGAGTTCGGAGGCGACCTCGGCGAGCGCCCCGCCCTCGGCCGCGTGCCCGCCCAGCGCCACCGGGAAGTACGGCAGGAAGGCGATACCGCGCTCGGCCGTGTGGTCGATCACCGGGTCGTGGCCGCGCGTGGCCGGGTTGTACACGTTCTGCACGCCGGCGATCGGTGCGATGGCGCCGGCGGCGGTCAGCTCCTCCAGCGTCACCTCCGACAGCCCGATGTGCCGTACCCTGCCCTCCTCCTGGAGCTGCTTGAGCGCTCCGATCTGGTCCGCGAGCGGGTAGTCCGGGTCGATGCGGTCGGTACGCAGCCGCCGCAGGCTCAACTCGGCCTGCTGGCGCAGACAGGCCGGGTGTCCATGGGTGATCCACTCGGTGGGTCCGGGCCTGAGCAGACCCGCCTCGGTCGCGATCGCGATGCCGTCGCGGTACGGCTGGAGCGCCTCCGCCAGCAACTCCTCGTTCGCGCCCAGGGCGTAGGCATCGGCGGTGTCGAAGAGGTTCACACCCAGCTCGGCCGCCGTGCGCAGGAGGCCGAAGGTGTCGGCGCGGTCGGTGGGCGCGGTCCAGATCGGCGCGGTCATGCCGGACCGCTCGTGCGGGGCGTTCGCCGGGCGCATCGCGCCGTAGCCGATCCGGCGCACCTCGAGGTCGCCACCGATGCGGAACACATTCGGGTTCGTCATGGCTGTGACGCCCGGAGCTCACATGGATGTGAGCTTCAAGCCCATCGGGGCCGTCGTGAGGGGGGCATATGAAGATCGGGGAGCTGGCCCGCGCGACCGGCGTGAGCGTCCGGCTGCTGCGGTACTACGAGGAACAGGGCCTGCTCCTGCCCGACCGCACCCCCGGCGGACGGCGGGTGTACGACGCCGACGCGCCCGCGACCGTACGCCGCGTCCGCAGCCTTCTGGACGCCGGCCTGCCCACCCGGGTGATCCGCGAGGTGCTGGACTGCGTGGGCGGCAGCGAGGCGGAGGCCGAGCCCTGTCTCGCCCCGGTGCTGCTGGAGCAACTGCAGGGCATCGAGGAACGCATCGCCCGCCTGGAAGGCGCCCGGACCTCGCTCACGCGCCTGCTGGTCCGCTGAGCGCGTCGTCGAGCACCAGCTCGCGGCACTCCTCGGGCGTGCCCCACGCCGTGCGCAGGGCGCGGGCCTTGGTCAGCCACAGGGACAGGTCGTACTCCGCGGTGTAGCCGATCGCGCCGTGCAGCTGCAGCGCCGCACGTGCGGCGCCGTACGCCGCCTCGCACGCCTTCAGCTTCGCTGCCGCCACGTCCGCCGGGCGGAGCGATATCGCCGCGCCGAGGACCAGCGGGCGGGCGAACTCCAGCGCCGTCCTGGCGTCGGCGAGGCGGTGCTTGACCGCCTGGAAGGAGCCGACGGGGACGCCGAACTGGGTGCGCTGCCCGACGTAGGCGACCGTGCGGTCGAGCAGGGCGAGTCCGACGCCGAGGGCCTGGGCGGCCGTGGCCAGACGGGCCCAGGTCAGGGCGCGGTCGCGCGGGGGATCGGGGGTGAGCAGCTCGCCGTCCGGGCTGAGCGGGGCCAGACGGCGGGCCGGGTCGAGGGAGCGGAGCACCGGGCCGACGGCGCCGGTGGACAGGTACAGGCCGTCTGCGGTGAGGACGAGACGGAGGCCGGCCGCGTCGGCGTCGAGGGCCAGACGGGGGGTGGCCTCGGCGGTGCCGGTGCCGGGTGCTGGTCGGGTGGGGGCCTTGGCGGTGCCGGGGGCCGGGTGGCGAAGGGCCTTGGCGGTGCCGGGGGTGAGGGGGGAGGTGGGGTTGGCTGTGTGGGAGGTCAGGCAGGCGGTGGATTCGGGGATCTCGGGCGGTGGGCCGGGGTCGGTCGCGCCGGTGTCGGGGGCGTAGGCCTTTGGCGTCGTCACGGTCGCGAGCTCCGTCCCGGCCGCCAGCCCCGGCAGGAAACGCCCGGCCGACGGGAGGTCCTGGACCAGTACGGCCGCCGCGACCGTCTCCACCAGCGGGCCGGGCACCGCGTGTCGGCCCAACTCCACGAAGGCCAGGGCAAGTTCCACGGAATGAGGCCCCAGCCCCCCGTACTCCTCCGGCACCGCGAGGCCGAAGACCCCCGCCTCGGCGATCCGTGACCACAACGCCCGCCCGCTCCCGTGGTCGCCGCGGCTCCAGTCGCGGATCACCACCGGGGTGTCGGCCCCTGACAGCATCGCGTGCAGGGAGTCGGTGAAGGCGTGCTGTTCGGCGTCGAGCAGGAAACGCATCAGCGGCGTCCCTTCGGCAGGCCGAGCAGCCGCTCGGCGATGATGTCCCGCTGGATCTCGTTGGTGCCCGCGTAGATGGGCCCGGCGAGCGCGAACACATATCCCTCGGACCACGCGGTGTCGGCCGGCTCGCCCTCCTCCCCCAGCAGATCGAGCGCCGTCTCGTGCAGCGCGAGGTCCAGCTCGGACCAGAAGATCTTGTTCATGCTGGACGCGGGGCCGAGCTCCTCGCCGGCCAGGAAGCGGGAGGCGGCCGCGTAGGTGAACAGCTGGTAGGCGCGGGCGCCGATCAGGGCGTCGGCCACCCGGGCGCGGGCGTGCTCCGGGCAGCCGCGCGAGCGCCAGAGCTCCACCAGCCGGTGCGCCGAGGCGAGGAAGCGGCCCGGTGAGCGCAGGGTGAGCCCGCGTTCGTCGCCCGCCGTGGACATCGCGATCCGCCAGCCCTGACCGGGCTCGCCGATCACGTCCTCGTCCGGCACGAACACGTCGTCCAGGAACAGCTCGGCGAAGGCGGGCTTGCCGTCCAGCCGGCCGATCGGACGGACCGTGACTCCCGGTGCCCGCAGGTCGAACATCAGATACGTGAGCCCCTGGTGCGGTTTCGGCGCCGCCGGATCGCTGCGGAACAGCCCGAAGGCCCGGTCGGCGAAGGCCGCCCGCGACGACCAGGTCTTCTGCCCGCGCAGGAGCCAGCCGCCGTCCGTTCGCACCGCCCTGGAGGTGAGCGAGGCCAGGTCGGAGCCCGCCTCCGGCTCGGACCAGGCCTGCGCCCAGACCACCTCGCCCGTGGCCATCGGCGGCAACACCCGCGCGCATTGCTCCTCGGTGCCGTGGTCGAGGAGTGTCGGCGCGAGCAGGCTGATCCCGTTCTGGCCGACGCGGCCCGGCGCGCCCGCCGCCCAGTACTCCTCCTCGAAGACCAGCCAGCGCGGCAACCCCGCACCCCGGCCGCCGTACCGCTCCGGCCACGACACCACCGACCAGCGGTCCGCGGCCAGTTCGGCCTCCCAGGCGCGGTGGGCCGCGAAGCCCTCCGCCGTCTCCAGGGACGGCAGCGGCGTGCCCGGCACATGCGCGGCGAGCCAGGCCCGGGCCTCGGCGCGGAACTCCTCGTCGGCCGCGGAGTGGGTGAGGTCCACCGCCGGCACCTTCTTCCCTCGACCTTCCCTAACAAGTGTTTGGTAGGTTAGCGTGGCCGTATGACAGGCGTCGAGAGCCCGGTCTACGTCCCCGGGCACGGACTGCTCCGGGGCCGCACCGCCGTCATCACCGCGGCGGCCGGCGCCGGCATCGGGGGAGCGACCGCGCGCCGCTTCCTGGAGGAGGGCGCCCGCGTCGTCATCAGTGACGCGCACACCCGCCGGCTGAAGGAGTACGAGGCCGAACTGGGCCGGGAGTTCCCGGGCGCGGTGACCGCGGTGCCCTGCGACGTCACCGACGAGGGCCAGGTGCGGGCGCTGTTCGAGACGGCCGCGGCCGCGCACGGGCGGCTGGACGTCGTCGTCAACAACGCAGGCCTCGGCGGGACTTCGCACCTCGTCGACATGACCGACGAGCAGTGGTCCCGGGTGCTGGACGTCACCCTCAACGGCACTTTCCGGTGCACGCGCGCGGCCCTGCGGTCCATGCGGGAGAGGGGCGGCGGGGTGATCGTCAACAACGCCTCCGTCGTCGGCTGGCGCGCCCAGGCCGGTCAGGCGCACTACGCCGCTGCCAAGGCCGGGGTGATGGCGCTGACCCGCTGCGCCGCGATCGAGGCCGCCCCCTACGGCGTGCGGGTCAACGCGGTCGCCCCGAGCCTCGCCATGCACCCGCACCTGGTGAAGGTCACGTCCGCGGAACTCCTCCAGGAGCTGACCGGGCGCGAGGCCTTCGGACGGTACGCGGAGCCCTGGGAGGTGGCCAACGTGATCGTGTTCCTGGCCTCCGGCTACTCCTCCTACATGACCGGCGAGGTCGTCGCCGTCAGCAGCCAGCATGCCTAGGACCAGAATGGGTGCGTGCCGACCAAGAAGAAGCCCCAGGTGACCGCGGCGGCCGCCCGGCGCGGCGAACTCCTCAGCACCGCTGCCGAGGTGTTCGCCGAGCACGGCTACAACGCCACCACCGTCCGCAGGATCGCCGACCACGCCGGGATGCTCGCGGGCAGCCTGTACTACCACTTCGACTCCAAGGAGTCGATGCTCGAGGAGATCCTGCGGACCTTCCTCGACGAGCTGTGGGACGGCTACGACACCGTCCTCGCCGCAGGGCTCGGGCCCCGCGAGACGCTGGAGGCGCTCGTCACCGAGTCCTTCCGGGAGATCGACCGGCACCGCGCGGCCGTCGCGATCTACCAGAAGGAGAGCAAGCAGCTCGTCGCCCAGGACCGGTTCGCGTTCCTCGCCGACTCCCAGCGCCGGTTCGAGAAGGCATGGCTCAGCACGCTGGAACGCGGGGTCGCCGAGCACGTCTTCCGCGCCGACCTCGACGTCCGCCTCACCTACCGGTTCGTGCGCGACACCGTGTGGGTCGCCGCCTCCTGGTACCGGCCCGGCGGACAGCACAGCCCCGAGGAGATCGCCCGCCAGTACCTGTCGATGGTGCTGGACGGGATCGCCGTACGCGAGTGACACCGTTCGCATAACGCCCCTTTCCAGTGAGGGAGTCGGCATGGCCGAGGCCTACATCGTCGAAGCGGTCCGCACGCCCGTCGGGCGGCGCGGGGGAGGGCTCAGCGCGGTCCACCCGGCCGACCTGGGCGCGCATGTGCTCAAGGCGCTGGTGGAGCGGGCCGGCATCGACCCGGCAGCCGTGGAGGACGTGGTCTTCGGCTGTCTGGACGCGGTGGGGCCGCAGGCCGGGGACATCGCCCGGACCTGCTGGCTGGCCGCCGGGCTCCCCGAGGAGGTGCCGGGCGTGACCGTCGACCGGCAGTGCGGCTCCTCGCAGCAGGCCGTGCACTTCGCCGCGCAGGCCGTGCTGTCCGGCACCCAGGACCTGGTGATCGCCGGCGGGGTGCAGAACATGTCCCAGATCCCGATCGCCTTCGCCTCCCGGCAGGCCGCCGAGCCCCTCGGCCTGACCGACGGTCCTTTCCTCGGCAGCACCGGCTGGCGCGCCCGCTACGGCGACCAGCCCGTCAACCAGTTCAGCGGTGCCGAGATGATCGCCGCCAAGTGGGGTATCGGCCGCGAGGAGCAGGAGGAGTTCGCCCTGCGCTCGCACCGGCGGGCGATCCGGGCCATGGACACCGGCCGCTTCGACCGCGAGACCGTCCCCTACGGCCAGGTCGCCGTCGACGAGGGCCCGCGGCGTGACACCTCCCTGCAGAAGATGGCCGCGCTGAAACCCGTCCTCGACGGCGGCACCGTCACCGCGGCCTGCTCCTCACAGGTCTCCGACGGCGCCGCCGCCCTGCTGCTCGCCTCGGAACGGGCGGTACGTGACCACGGACTGCGCCCGCGTGCCCGTGTCCACCATCTCTGCGTGCGCGGCGAGGACCCCATCCGGATGCTCTCCGCGCCCATCCCGGCCACCGCGCACGCCCTGAAGAAGACCGGTCTGGCCCTCGACGCCATCGACCTCGTGGAGATCAACGAGGCCTTCGCCCCGGTCGTCCTCGCCTGGCTGCGGGAGACCGGCGCCGACCCCGACAAGGTCAACGTCAACGGCGGCGCGATCGCCCTCGGCCATCCGCTCGGCGCGACCGGCGCCCGCCTGATGACGACCCTCCTGCACGAACTGGAGCGCACCGGCGGCCGCTACGGCCTGCAAACCATGTGCGAGGGCGGCGGCCAGGCCAACGTGACGATCATCGAACGGCTCTGAGTGAAAGCCGCTCCGTAAGGGGTTCGGCGGTCCGGAAGAGCGGGACGTGGCTGCGGCTGCGGCGGCGCCACGGCTGGTCGTGCGGTCCCCCGCGCCTCTTCAGAGCGCTGCCCCGCTCAGCCCTTCCAGCACCTCCTCCGCCTCCTTGACGATCCGCTCCACCAGCTCCGCGCACGACGGCAGGTCGTCGATCACCCCGGCGACCTGCCCCGACGCCATCACCCCGAGGTCCGTACGCCCGTCCACCATCGCGGACTTCAGCAGCATCGGGGTGTTCGCGGCCAGCAGCACCTGGCTCCAGGACAGCTCCTTGCCGTGTCTGAGCGCGAGGCCGTCCCGGAACAGCTGCCGCCACGTCAGCCCCGACAGCCGCCGGAAACCGGCCGCTTTCCGCAGCGCGTGGGCCAGGACCCGTATGCGGCCCGACCGTTCCAGCGCGTCCACCAGGTCGGTGCGCAGCATCCGGTGCGGCAGCCCGTCCACCGCCCGGGTCACCGTGACGTCGCGGACCGTCGCCGCCAGATACCGGGCCTTCACGGCCTCCGGCACGGTCGAGTCGGAGGTGAGCAGGAACCGCGTGCCCATGGCCACCCCGGCCGCCCCGTAGGCCAGCGCCGCCACCAGACCCCGCCCGTCGAAGAAGCCGCCCGCCGCCACGACCGGGATGTCCACCGCGTCCACCACCTGCGGCAGCAGCACGCTCGTCGCGACCTCGCCGGTGTGCCCGCCACCTTCGCCACCCTGCACGATCACCGCGTCCGCACCCCACGCGGCCACCTTCTCGGCGTGCCGGCGCGCCCCGACGGACGGGATGACGACCGCCCCCGCCTCCTTGAGCCGGGTGATCAGCTCGCGCGAGGGGGCCAGGGCGAAGGAGGCCACCCGGACGCCCTCCGCCCGCATGATCTCCACCCGGTCGGCCGCATCGCCCGCGTCGGCCCGCAGATTCACCCCGAACGGCGCGTCGGTACGCGACCTCACTTCCCGTATCGCCTCACGCAGCCGGTCCGGCGTCATCGTCGCGGAGGCCAGGATGCCGAGCGCGCCCGCGTTCGCCGCCGCCGAGACCAGCCGCGGGCCTGCCACCCAGCCCATCCCGGTCTGCACGATCGGATGGCGCACCCCGACCAGCCGGGTGAGCGCGGTCTCCCGCACGACCTCACCCCCTCGGGGGGCCGGGCACCTCACGCGCCCGTGCCCCGTCGGGGTCCAGCACCTCACGGATCAGCCGCAGTTCCTCCGCCTCGGGCTCCCGGGTGCGGGGCACCTCGTCCGGCACGGCGAGTTCGAAGCCCGTCGCCTCGCACACCTGCTCCACGCTCACCCCCGGATGCAGCGAGGCGAGCCGCATCGAGTGGTCCGGGGTGGCGAAGTCGAGGACGCAGAGGTCGGAGACGACCCGGACGAGGTCGTGGAAGCGGGCCGAGGAGCCCAGGCCCGCCGCCCGGTCGTACCCCACCCCGCACACCATGTCCACGTGCTCCACGAACACACGTCGGGAGTGTCTCGGTATCCAGTAACTCGTCGGATTGTTGAGCGTGTTGAGGGACGCCCCGCGCACCCCGAGCAGCTGCCGGCGCGGGTGGGCCCAGTCTCCGACGCAGGAGATGTTCTGATTGCCGTACCGGTCGATCTGGCTCGCGCCCATCATCACGTGCCGGCGACCACCCGCCACCAGGTCCAGATGCTGCCGGTACGGCAGCCAGCCCTCGGGCGTGCCGTCCGGGCGGACCAGCAGCGCCTCCCCGTCGGTCAGCAGCAGGTCCGGCGCGAAGGTGAGCCGGGCCAGCCGTGCGGCCAGGGAGGGGATCAGGCCCATCGGTCCGGCCAGGATCTCCCCGGCGCCGCGCCAGGCGTCGGCGCAGGCGATCACGCAGTACTCGGCGCGGGTGGGCGGGGAGAGGGGGGCGCCGGTGGGCGGGGAGGACGGGGTGCGGGTGCCCTTCATCGCTCCTCCTGCCGCCATGCCTTGACCGCCGTCCGGTAGGCGCTCTCGTCGGCGCCGAGGAACCGGTCGGTGAACTCCGGCCAGGGCATGGACGCGTACAGCTTCTGGAACTCCTCGTCCCTGCCGTAGTCCGGAGCGCAGGAGCTGAAGTGCGCGCCGTTCGGGGCCTCCACCACGCCGGTCACCGCGAGCCGTTTGAGGAGCAGTGACTGCGGGGGCGCCTCCTTGGTCAGCTCGGCCGTGTCCACGATCCGCTCGCACGAGACGTAGGCCGCGTCCGCCGCCTCGCAGAACAGGTCGTCGAAGTACGGGTCCGGGCCCAGACACTGCCCGTTGCCCAGCCGGTCGGCGCGGCCCACGTGGACCAGGGCGGCGTCCATCCGCAGGGCGGGCATCGCCACCAACGTCTCCCCGTCCGCGTACGGCGAAGTGACCGTCCGCAGGCCGGGGTTGACCCGCATGACGTCCGAGCCGAGGCCCGCCCGCACCGGCACGAAGGGCAGCCGGTGCGCCGCGGCCTTGAGGCCCCACTGGAACATCCCCTCGTCGATCTCGGTCAGCTCGAAGGCGCCCCGCTCGCGCGCCGCACGGTAGTGCGGTTCGAGCGGGATGGAGTCGAGCGTGACGAAGGCGGTGACCAGCCTGCGGATCCGGCCGGCCGCGGCCAGCATCCCGACGTCCGGGCCGCCGTACGACACGAGCGTGAGGTCGCTGATCGATGTCCTCAGCAGCGCTCTGACCAGCGCCATCGGCTTGCGGCGGGAACCCCAGCCGCCGATGCCGAGGGTCATGCCGCTCCCCAGCCGGGAGACCACCTCGTCGGCGGTCATCGTCTTGTCGCCCATCTACGTGCCCTCCTTCCCGAACGCGTCGCGGACCCGGTCGGCCAGTCCGCTGAGGTTGGCCTCGAACGTGAAGCCCTGTTCGAAGCGGTAGCTGTGGCGCACATCGACCGGGTCGACGCCGTTGATGGCGGCCTTGGCCATGCGCAGCAGCCGCCCGTCCTTGGCGGCGATCTCGCGTGCCAGCTCCAGCGCCGCCGCCCGCAACTGCGCGCGCGGCACCACGCGCCACACCGAGCCGTGCCGGTGCAACTCCTCGGCGCTCGCGGTGCGCCCCGTGTAGTACAGAGCGCGCATCAGGTGCTGCGGGACCAGCCGGGCCAGATGGGTGGCGGCCCCCAGCGCGCCACGGTCCAGCTCGGGCAGCCCGAAGACGGCGTCCTCGCTCGCCACGATCGCGTCCGCGTTGCCCGCCAGGCCTATCCCGCCGCCCAGGCAGAAACCCTGCACCGCCGCGACGACCGGGACCGCGCACTCGTACACCGCGGCGAAGGCCTCGGCGCAGCCGTGGTTGGCACCGATCAGCGCCTCTTGTCCCCGCGTCTGTATCTCCTTGATGTCCACGCCCGCGTTGAACCCGCGGCCCTCGGCGGCCAGCACCACACACCGCACATCGGCGTCGCGGCCGGTCGCGCGCACCGCGTCGGCCAGGGCGAACCAGCCGGACACCGGCAGCGCGTTCACCGGCGGGAAGTCGACGGTGACCGCGGCAATCCCTTTTTCCGGGGACGAACGGGAGACACCCATGGGCGCATCAGCTACCTTTCCACCAAACATTTGTTAGGTGTGAGGCTTCGAAGCTAGCAGTCGGCGCAGACGAGCGGGAGGGCCTGTGGACAACTCGATAGCGCACCCTGTGGACAACGGGCCGCGCGAGAGGACCGTGGTCGTCACCGGCGGTACCCGGGGCGTCGGGGCCGGGATCGCCCGGGCGTTCGCCGAGACCGGCGCCCGGGTCCTGGCCTGCGCCCGCAGACCGCCGGAACGGCCCCTGAAGGGCGTCGAGTTCAGCCCACTCGACCTGCGTGACCCGCCCGCCGTGCGAGCCTTCTTCGCCGCGTTGCCCCGGCTGGACGTGCTGGTCAACAACGCGGGCGGCACGCCGTACCGACGGCTCGCGGATGCCGAGGCCGAACGGCACGCCAGGGTCGTCGAGTTGAACCTGATCACCCCGCTGACCGCCTCCCTCGCCGCGTACGAGCACCTCCGGCGCAGCCGGGGGTCGGTCGTGATGACCGGCAGTGTCAGCGGCGACCGCCCCTCGCCCGGCTCGGCCGCCTACGGCGCGGCCAAGGCGGGCCTCGCGCACCTGGCCGCCTCCATGGCCGTGGAGTGGGCGCCCGAGGTCCGCGTCAACACGCTCGTGGTCGGCATGGTCCGCACCGAGCTCTCACATCTGCACTACGGCGGACCGGACGGCGTCGCCGCCGTCTCCCGCACCGTCCCGCTGGGCCGGCTGGCCGCCCCCGACGACGTCGGCGCCGCCGCCGTCTTCCTCGCCTCCGACGCGGCGGCCTACATCACCGGAGCCAGTCTGCACGTGCACGGCGGCGGGGAGCGCCCCGCCTTTCTGGACGCCACAACCGTCAACCGCGACAAGGGGAAGTGAGATGACCGGAATCTGCGAAGGCCGGGTCGTCGCCGTCACCGGGGCCGGCCGTGGGCTCGGCCGGGCCCATGCCCTCGCCTTCGCGGCCGAGAGGGCCCGGGTCGTCGTCAACGACCTGGGTGTCGCGCTGGACGGAGCGCCCGGTGCGGAGAGCCCGGCCGAGGCCGTCGCCGCCGAGATCCGGGCGGCCGGCGGCGAGGCGGTCGCGCACCGCGGTGACATCGCCACGACCGACGGCGCCGCCTCCCTGGTCGGTACCGCCCTGGACGCGTACGGGCGGCTCGACACGCTGGTCAGCAACGCCGGCTTCCTGCGTGACCGGATGCTGGTCAATCTCGGCGAGGACGACTGGGACGCCGTGATCCGTGTCCACCTCAAGGGCCACTTCCTGCCCCTGAAACACGCCGCCGCGCACTGGCGGGCCGAGGCCAAGGCCGGGCGTTTCCCCGAGGCCCGGATCGTCCACACCAGCAGCGGGGCCGGACTGCTGGGCTCGCTCGGGCAGGGCAACTACAGCGCCGCCAAGGCCGGAATCGTCGGGCTGACCCTGGTCGCGGCGGCCGAACTGGCCCGCTACGGGGTCCAGGTCAACGCCGTCGCGCCCGCCGCCCGCACCCGCATGACGGAACGTACCTTCGCGGCGGCCATGGCGGCCCCGGCCACCGGCTTCGACGTCATGGCGCCCGAGAACGTCTCCCCGCTCGTGGTCTGGCTGGGCTCGGCCGCGAGCACGGGGGTGACCGGCCGCGTCTTCGAGGCGGAGGGCGGCCGGATCACGGTCATGGAGGGCTGGCGGCCCGGACCGACGGTGGACAGGGGGGCGCGGTGGACGCCGGCCGAGGCGGGGGAGGCGGCGCGCAAGCTGCTGGCCGCGGCGGAACCGCCCGGGGCGGTCTACGGCGCCCGGGGCGTGTATCGAGAGTAGACCTTGGTCGTGGGATGATCTATTCCGGACAAGGCCGACCAAGTCCGCAACCGCGAGAAGCGCGGGTCCAGCGGTGGCCGGCCACCGAAGCTACGAGGCCACCGTCCTCGTTGCCGCCGTCAACGAGTGGTTGTGACGTACTGGTCCGACGACAGCTCGAACACCCGTACTCGCCGGCCACCGGTGGGATTGACGGTCTCACGGACCGGATGCATCCCCAGCTTGGTCATGATCCGTTCGGAGGCGTCGTTGCCCACTTGAGTGATGCTGACGATCCGCCTCAGCCCTCGTTCTTCGAACCCGAACCGTACGGCGGCCGCAGCGGCCTCGGTGGCCAGGCCCTGGCCCCAGTGGGAACGTCCCAGCCGCCAGCCGACCTCAACCGCCGGCAGTACCTCCGGCAGGAAGTGGGGCACCGAAAGGCCGGTGAACCCGGCCAGCTCGCCAGTGGACCGGATCTCCACGGCGAACAGGCCGAAGCCCTCGGACTCCCACTCGCTCTCCCAAGCCTGGATCCCCCCGCGTGTCTGCTGTTCGTCACGGATGCTGCCGTCACGGATCCACCGCATGACCTCGGGGTCGGCATTGATGGCAGCCATGGGCGCAACGTCTTCCTCGCGCCAGCGACGCAGGATCAAACGGGCAGTCTCAAGCGTGACCATCCGATCATTCTGGATCGCGGGTGGGCTCTCCGCCATCCTCACCAGGCACTTCGACACACGCCCTAGGTGTCGCACTCCAGGACCGTCCGGCACAACCCGCACCGCGCCCGTACCCGCCCCCTCACCGGTACCCGGATCCGCTGATGGCAGGTGGGGCAGGGGAAGGAGACGCGGAGGTGGCCGGCGGGGTCGGGGGTGAAGGCGTAGGGCGCCTCCGGTGCGACGGAGTGCGCGTGCCGGCGGTCGTGGGCGTAGCGGCGCCGGCCCGCCCAGCCGGCCCCGGTCAGCGGCGGCTGCTGCTCGTCCTGGCGGGCCCGGGCCATGCCCTTGACGTACGCGTCGTACGCCTGCGGGCTGGTGAACCAGACCGAGGGGTCCTCGTGGAACAGCAGCGCCCGCTTGGCCAGGACGTAACCGAACTCCTCCGGCGTGAGGTACCCGAGCTTCTGCGAGGAGACCCCGTCCTCCCGGAAGGCGTCCAGCAGCAGCCAGCCCGCGCCGAGATAGGTCGTCACCGCGTCCGTCAGGATCTCGTTCTCCGCCGTGGTGGGGAAGGACAGGTCCAGGCGGTGCAGGTAGACGTGCGCGACCTCGTGGGCGAGTGCCGCGCCGATGTCCCTGCGGTGGGTGCGGAAACGGTCGTTCAGTTCCACGAAGTACTCCGGGCCCGCCGCCAGTTCGACGTTCGCCGCGTGGGTCATCTCCCGGAAGCCGACGATCAGGCGCGCGTCCGGCAGCCGGAAGTGCCGGACGATCTCGCGGGCCACCCGCTGCGCGCCCAGGTGCAGGTCGTCGGTGTCGCAGAAGGCCACGTCGGCGGGGGCCAGGCTGGTGGCGAACGTCTGCACGGTGTCGTAGGACAGGCGCCTGTACAGCGCGGTGATGGCGGCCCGCACCGTTTCCAGGTGCGGGTAGCCGTGCTGGACCGGTCCGCCGTTCGCCACGTCCGCACCCCCAAAGACGCCGGAACTCCCCTCCACTGTAGGCGGGACGGACGCCCGGTCACACGGTCAGCAGGCGGCGCGCCGGTCCGGGTCCGTCTCCTGCAGCTCCGGGTCCCGGACCTCGTTCCCGCCCTCCCGCAGCACCGGGACGGGACGTCGCCCGTCACCCCGGGCGGCAGCCCACCGCTCTCCGACTCCGCGCAGATGCGGGGGCCCGGCCGCACGATCGCCCACAGGCCCGCGTCCACGACCGCGTCCCGGAACCGCCCGAGCGCCCGCACGTCCCGATGGCGGCCCGGGGCCGGCCGGCGCAGGTTCCAGGGGACGTACGTCTGCACGCAGTTCAGGCCCATCGCCCGCAGCATCGCCGGCCGGTGCCGCGAGCGCTCCACGTGCACCCGGAAGCAGTGGAGCGCCCCCGACAGCGGCCGTACCGGCCGGCCGTCGGGCAGGACATCGGTATCCCCCACCAGGAACGCGCCAAGCGCCCCGGCCCACCCCTTTTCGGCGGTCGGCGTCATGGACGAAGATCGGCGCTGCTTGGACGAAACCCGGGCTCGCCCCGGACAGAAGCCCGCCTCGGAGCACGCCCGGGAGGAGCGCCCATGTACCAGACCTGGATGCGGTTCTTCAGCCCCGGCCCGGCGCACCACCGCCTCGGTCTCGTCTGTCTCGGCGTGGGCCTCCAGCACGGCGCGCTGCCGACGGTCGGCCCGCGGACCCTCGACCATCACGTGGCCGTCGTGATCAGCTCGGGCCGCGGCTGGTACCGGGGCGCCGACGGCCGCCGCACCACCGTCATCGCGCCCGCGCTGCTCTGGCTCACCCCCGGCGTGCCCCACCACTACGCGCCCGACCCGGCAACCGGCTGGGACGAGGGCTTCGTCGACTTCGCCGGGCCCGCCGCCACGACCTACACCGAGCTGGGCTACATCGAACCCGAGCGGCCCGTCGTCCCGCTCTCCGACGCCTCCGGGCCCCGCGCGGTGGTCGCCCGCATCGCCCGCGCCGCCCGCCGCGGCAACCCGCTGCTGGAGGTGGAGACCGGCGCCGCCGTGCACGAGCTCCTCGTCGCCCTGCGCCGCGCCCGCGCCGACCTCGCCCCGGACGGCGACCAGGTGCTCCGGGCGCTCGCGCGGGACGCCTGCACGCCGATGAGCGTGGCCGACCACGCGCGCGTGCACGGCATGACCCCCGCCGAGCTGCGCAGTGCCGTCCGCCGGGCCGCGGGCTGCAGTCCCAAGGACTACCTGCTCGGCATCCGGCTGGGCCGGGCCAAGGAACTGCTCGCCGCCACCGAGCTGCCCGTCGCGGCCGTCGCCCGCCGCGTCGGCTACGACGACCCCGCGTACTTCTCCCGGCTGTTCACCCGGCGTGTGGGCCTCGCCCCGGTGCGCTTCCGCGCCCAGCAGGGCCGCAGCGTGCCCGGGGGCTGGAGCGACCGCGTCCCCGATCCGGACGATCCACCGATGATCCACTCTCCGGACAGCCCGGAGGTCCGGCCCGGACAACCCATAGGGTGACGTGCATGACCACCAGCAACATCGGAACCGGTGACGTGGACCCCGACGTCCGTCAGGAACTGGAGCGGCTGCGCGACAGCATCGACAACATCGACGCGGCCGTCGTCCATCTCCTCGCCGAGCGTTTCAAGGCCACCCAGCAGGTCGGCCGGCTCAAGGCGGTCCACCAGCTGCCGCCCGCCGACCCGGCGCGCGAGGCCCGCCAGATCGAGCGGCTGCGCCGCCTCGCGGAGAACGCCAAGCTCGACCCGGCCTTCGCCGAGAAGTTCCTGAACTTCATCATCGCGGAGGTGATCCGGCACCACGAGCGCATCGCCGAGGACACCGCCAACGGACAGCAGACGGAGGCCTGACCCGTCCGGACCCGGCCGCCCCCGGCACCGCGGGCAGGCCCCGGCAGGGCGGTCACGGCGTACGGGAACGGTCGGGGGGGCGTCGGAACCGGTCGGGGAGTGTCGGGGGCGGTCGCAGGGCAGCTGCGGGGCGGGACGGCGGGCCGGACATAAGCCGTGAATCCGGCCACCCCCTGTGCGCTGTCAGTGCGATCAGGCAGCATGGCCTGCATGTCCGTACTCACGCGCGATGAAGCGCAGCTCCGAGCACAGCTCCTCGACGTCCACCGCTACACGGTCGAACTGGACCTGACGACCGGAGACGAGACCTTCGACTCCCGGACCGTGATCCGGTTCACCACGCGGTCCGCCGGGGACACGTTCGTGGAGCTGAAGCCCGTCGAGTTGCGCGCGGTGACGCTGGACGGGGAGCCCCTCGACCCCGAGTCGCTGGACGACGGCCGGCTGCCGCTGAAGAACCTCTCCGCCGGTGACCACGAACTACGGGTCGACGCGGTCATGCGCTACTCCCGCACCGGCGAGGGCATGCACCGCTTCACCGACCCGAGCGACGGCGAGACGTACGTCTACACGCAGATTTTCATGGACGACGTCCAGCGCGTCTTCGCCGCCTTCGACCAGCCCGACCTCAAGGCCGTCTTCGAGGTCTCCGTCAAGGCGCCCGAGGACTGGACCGTGCTCGCCAACGGCGTGGTCGAGCAGCGCGCCGACGGCGTCTGGCAGGCCGCACCCACCCCGCTGATCTCCACCTACCTCGTCGCGGTCGCCGGCGGCCCCTGGCACTCGGTGCGCACGGAGCACCGCGGACTGCCGTTCGGCATCCACTGCCGCCGCTCCCTCGCGCCGCACCTCGACGCCGACGCCGAGGAGATCCTCGACGTCACACGCGCGTGCTTCGACCGCTACCACGAGAAGTTCGACGAGCCGTACCCCTTCGACTCCTACGACCAGGCGTTCGTCCCCGAGTTCAACGCGGGCGCCATGGAGAACCCGGGCCTGGTCACCTTCCGCGACGAGTTCGTCTACCGCTCCGCCGTCACCGACACCGAGCGCCAGACCCGCGCCATGGTCATCGCGCACGAGATGGCCCACATGTGGTTCGGCGACCTCGTCACCCTCAAGTGGTGGGACGACATCTGGCTGAACGAGTCCTTCGCCGAGTACATGGGCTACCAGACCACCGCCGAGGCGACCCGCTTCACCGACCCCTGGACCGAGTTCGGCGTCACCCGCAAGGCCTGGGGCTACGACGCCGACCAGCGGCCCACCACCCACCCGGTCGCCCCCGAGAAGGTCGACGACACGGCCTCCGCGCTGCTCAACTTCGACGGCATCTCCTACGCCAAGGGCGCCTCCGCGCTGCGTCAGCTGGCCGCCTGGCTCGGCGAGAAGGACTTCCTCGCCGGCATCAACACCCACTTCGCCCGGCACAAGTTCGGCAACGCCACCCTCGCCGACTTCATCGACTCCCTGGCCTCCGCCACCGACCGCGACGTGCCCGCCTGGGCCGACAGCTGGCTGCGCACGACGGGCGTGGACAAGCTCACGCCCCTCGTCACCACCGCCGACGGCACCTGCGCGCTGACCGTCGACCGCGCGGGCGGCCGCCCGCACCGCCTCACCGCCGGGCTGTACGACCACGACGTCGCCGACGAGGGCCGGCTGGTGCTGCGCACGCGCCTCGACCTGGACGTCCCGCATGCCGACCCGCAGCCCATCGGCAAGCGCCCCGCGCTGCTCCTGCTCAACGACGGCGACCTCACCTACGCCAAGGTCCGTTTCGACGCCGAGTCCTTCGAGGCGGTCCGCAGCGGTCTGTCCGGGCTGCCCGACCCGCTCACCCGCGCGGTCGTCTGGAACGCCCTGCGGGACGCCGTCCGCGACGGTGAACTCCCGCCCGCCGCCTACCTGGAGACGGCCCGCGCCCACCTCCCGCGCGAGACCGACCTGGCGCTCGTCCAGGGCGTCCTCTCCTTCGCCTCCGGCCAGATCGCCGACCAGTACCTGAAGCCCGAGGACCGACCGGCCGCCCTGGCGGCCCTCACCGCGCTCTGCCGGGACCTGCTGCGGCGCACCGAGGACGGCGACCACCCCGGCCTGCGCCTGATCGCCGTACGCCACCTGATCAGCGCGGCCGCCCACCCCGACACCATCGCCGCCTGGCTCGCGGACGGCACGGTGCCCGGCGGGCCGGAGCTCGATCCCGAGCTGCGCTGGCGCATCCTCGGCCGGCTCGCCGTGCTCGGCGCCACCGACGAGGCCGCCATCGCCGCCGAGCTGGAGCGCGACCCGAGCGCCTCCGGCCACGAGGGCGCCGCCCGCTGCCGCGCCGCCCTGCCCGACCCGGAGGCCAAGCGGGCCGCCTGGGAGGCGATGTTCGCGGGCGACGACCTGTCCAACTACCTTTTCACGGCCACCGCACAGGGCTTCTGGCAGCCCGAACAGGCCGAGCTGGTGCGGGAGTACGTGCCGCGCTTCTACGCGGACGCCGTCGCCGTCGGTGCCCGGCGCGGCCCCGCCATAGCTGTCGCCGCCGGCCGCTGGGCCTTCCCCGCCCACGCCGTCGACAGCGAGAACCTGCGGCTCGGCGAGGCCTGTCTGCGCGACGCCGACCCCACCCCGGCCCTGCGCCGCACCCTCGCCGACCGCCTCGACGACCTGGCCCGCGCTCTGCGGGTGCGCGCCGGGGACACGGAAGAGGCACAGGTGGCCCAGGCGGAGTAGGCCGGGCGGACCGGGCCCTGGCGTCGAACTCCGGTCTGCCCCGCGACGCCATGCACGCACTCCCGTCGCACCGGGCCCGGGCCCGAGTACTCCAGTACGAGGGCCGGGGGCCCGGCACGCCGCGAGCACGCACCTGACGCCGCGGGGCCCGGCCTCCGGGCGGACGACGGGAGTTCGACGACAGGGCCCAGGGCGCGGCTGGTCCCTGCCGACGGTGCCGCGGTCCGGACCGTCGGCCTAGGCTCGAGCTGTCAGGAACGATCAGCCGAGCCTTCGGAGGCAGATTCCGTGATCGTAGTGACCGGTGCGACCGGCAACGTCGGCCGTGCCCTCGTCGACCGTCTCCTCGCCGCGGGCCGGCCCGTGCGGGCGCTCACCCGCGACCCGCTGCGGGCCGCCCTGCCCGACGGCGCCGAGGTGGTCCGGTTCCGGCCGGACGACCCCGCCGCCCTGTTCGGCGGGGCGACGGCCCTGTACCTCTACGCCCAGGCCGGCTCGCCCGCCCTGCTGGAGGCGGCCCGCGCCCACGGCGTGCGCCACGTCGTGCTGCTGTCCAGCGGCATCATCCAGGAGGGTGCCGACGAGACCCACCCCATCCACGTCATGCACGCCACCGCCGAACAGCAGATCCGCGACAGCGGGCTCGACTGGACCTTCCTGCGGCCGAACGCCTTCGCCACCAACGCCCTGCAGTGGGTGCCGCAGATCCGAGCCGGGAACACCGTCCGCGGGATCTTCGCGGACGGGCTCACGGCGCCCATCCACGAGGACGACATCGCGGCCGTCGCCGAGCGGGTCCTGCTCGACGGCGGACACGAGGGCGGCGTGTACCGGCTGACCGGTCCCGAGGCGACCTCCAACGCCGAGCAGGTCGCGGCGATCGGCGCGGCCGTCGGCAGGGAGCTGACCTTCGTGGAAGCGGACCCCCGCGAAGTGGGCCCGGAGCTGTTCCCGCACGTCCCGCCGCCGATGCTGGAGCGGCTGCTGCGGACCTTCGCGGAGACGGTCGGCGTGCGGCCGGAGATCACCGGCACGGTGGAGAAGCTGACCGGCACCCCGGCCCGTACGTTCGCCCGCTGGGCTCGGGACCATGCCGGGGACTTCGGGGGGCCGGCGTCCTAGGCGCCCCAGGGGCGCCGCGACGGCCCATCGCGACCGGAGGCGCCGCGATGGGCCGCCGGGCGTCCGCGGCGCCGCCGCGGCTGGTCGCTGCTCCGGGTTCTCGGCTCCGCTCGGACAAGGAGCCCCGGTGCGGCGGTAGCCCCACATCCCCGGGGCCGGAACCTCCGCTCACCAGGCGGCGTCGGCCCTCCCGCGTCCGTCGCCCGGACGGCGCCGGCCGCGCGCCGCGAGCGTCCCGACGCGTTTTCCTCGCACGGCAGTACCCACTTTCGGGTTTCGATCGTTGGGCTTTCGGGACGCACGGGCCTCTTCCGGCACAAGCTGGAAGTCCAGCCACCAGCCGGAAGCCCCCGAAGGTCGGTCCATGAGCGGAGGACAGCCGATGAGCGGTGAAGACCCTCTGCGCACGCCGCCCCTCGCCTCGGGCCCCCACGGCCCCGGCACCCTGCGCCCCCTCCTCGGCACCGTCCTCGACGCGCTCGCGGCCGGTGCCCGGGCGCGCGGCGGACCGCTGCCCGCCGGCGGGCCGGAGGCCGTCGCCGCGCGCGTCGCCCACGTCCTCGGGGACGTCCTGCCGGACACCGGCGACCCGGACGCCCTGCGCGCCCTCGTGCACGCCCTCGCGGAGGGCGCCGCCGACCCCGCCGACCCGCTGTGCGCGGCCCATCTGCACTGCCCCCCGCTCGCCGTGGCCACCGCCGCCGACCTCGCCGTCAGCGCCCTCAACCCGTCCCTTGACTCCTGGGACCAGGCTCCCGCCGCCTCCGCCCTGGAGGCCGCGGTCACCGGTGCCCTCGCCCGCGCCACCGGTCTCGCGGACGCCCTCGTCACCACCGGCGGCACCGAGTCCAACCAGCTCGCCCTGCTGCTCGCCCGCGAGGCACACGGCGGCAGCGTGCGGCTCGTGTGCGGAGCCAACGCCCACCACTCGCTGCCCCGCGCCGCCTGGCTGCTCGGCCTGCCCGACCCGGTCGTCGTCCCGGCCGCGGGCGGCACCCTCGACCTCGCCGCCCTCGACGCCGCCCTCGCGACGCTCTCCGGCCCGCTGCTGGTCGCCGCCACCGCCGGCACCACCGACGCCGGACTCGTCGACCCGCTGCCCGAGATCGCCGGGCTGTGTGGCGCCCATGGCGCCCGGCTGCACATCGACGCGGCCTACGGCGGGGGCCTTCTCTTCAGCGACCGGCACCGCGACAAGCTCGCCGGGCTGGAAGCCGCCCACACCGTCACCCTCGACCTGCACAAGCTCGGCTGGCAGCCGGTGGCCGCCGGCGTCCTCGCCGTCGCCCGTCCCGGCGAACTCGCCGTGCTCCACCAGCGTGCCGACTATCTGAACGCCACCGACGACACCGACGCCGGACTCCCCGACCTGCTCGACCGCTCCCTGCGCACCACCCGCCGACCGGACGTCCTCAAGATCGCCGTCACTCTGAGGACCCTCGGCCGCACCGGACTCGGCGCCCTGGTCGACGAGGTCTGCGCCCGCGCGAGCGAGTTCGCCGACCTCGTCGCGGAAGACCCCGGCTTCGAGCTGTACGACCGGCCCGTGATCAGCACAGTCCTGTTCCGGCCCGCCGACGCGGCCGACGCCGCCGTGGCCGCCGTACGCCGCCGGCTGCTGCACGAGGGCCGGGCCGTCCTCGGACGCGCCCGGCTCGACGGCCGCCTCTGGCTCAAGGCCACCTTCCTCAACCCCCACACCCGGCCGGACGACCTGGCCCAGCTCCTGAAACTCGTCACAGAAGGCACCCCCGCATGAGCAACCCCCCACGACACGAGCCCTCATCCCCCCGTGACCTGGTCGGCGTGGGCATCGGCCCGTGCAACCTCTCCCTGGCAGCCCTCGCCCACCCGCTCGCCGAACTCGACGCCGTCTTCTACGAACAGCGCCCCGGCTTCGACTGGCACCCCGGCCTGCTCATCGAGGGCGCCACCATCCAAGTGCCCTTCCTCGCCGACCTGGTGACGCTCGCCGACCCCACCAGTCCCTGGAGCTTCCTGAACTACCTCAGGACCCGCGAGCGGCTCTTCCCCTTCTACTTCGCCGAGCGCTTCCACATCCAGCGCGCCGAGTACGACGCCTACTGCCGCTGGGTCGCGCAGAGCCTGCCCGGGCTGCGCTTCCGTCACCAGGTCGACTCCGTCCGCTGGAACCCCGAACAGGACGTCTTCGAGGTCGACTTCACCCAGCTCGACGCCGAGGGCGAGGTTGAGGCCCTCGGGCGTACCTACACCCGGAACGTCGCCCTCGGCGTCGGCACCGCCCCGCACGTGCCCGACCCGCTCAAGCCGCTGGTGGAGGCCGCGGGCGTGCAGGTCATCCACGCCGCCGACTACCTGGACCACCGTGCCGGCATCCTGGCCGCCGAGCACGTCACCGTCGTCGGCTCCGGACAGTCCGGCGCCGAGGTCTTCCTCGACCTGCTGCGCCACCGCCCCGCGGGACGCGAGAGGCTCCACTGGATCGGCCGCAGCGAGGCGTTCGCGCCGATGGAGTACTCCAAGCTCGGCCTGGAGCACTTCACCCCGGACTACGCCCGCTACTTCCACGCCCTCACCGAGCCCGTCCGCGACCGGCTCGTCGCGGCCCAGTGGCAGCTGCACAAGGGCATCGACGCCGGCACCCTCGCCGCCATCCACGAGGAGCTGTACCGGCGCACCCTGCACGGCGGCTGGCCCGACGCCGTCCTCGTCCCGGGCGTCCGCGTCCGCACCGCCGGCCGGATCGCCACCACGCAGATCGAGCTGCATCTGGAGCACATCCAGCAGGACAGCCGTTCCCGGCTCACCACCGACGCCGTCGTCCTCGCCACCGGCTACCGCGAGCGCCCGCTCGGCCGCATCCTCGCCGGACTGGACCCCTATCTGCGCCGCGACAGCAGCGAACGCCCCCGCGTCGACGAGGAGTTCCGGCTGGTCCTCGACCCGTCCGTGACCGGCTCGGTGTACGTCCAGAACGCCGAGCTGCACACCCACGGCGTCGGCGCGCCCGACCTCGGCCTCGCCGCCTGGCGCAGCGCCACGATCCTCAACTCGCTCACCGGAAAGGACCCTTATCCGCTGCCCGGCCGGACCGCCTTCACCACCTTCGGACTCGAGCAACCGCCCCACGTTCCGCAGACCCGGCAACCGAAGCAGCTGATTCCACTTGTCGAGGGCAGGTAATAAGCGGGCAAGCCCGGAAGAGGCCCGCCGACGGCGGTGTTGGCGCCTGGCATGACCACGACTTGGATCGCCGCCCACCGCACCGCCGTCATCAGCCCCTACGAGCCCTTCCAGCTCATCGAATCGCGCGGTTTCAGCGATCAGACGGTACGGCAGTCCCTGCGCCTGGCCGGGGCAGGTGAGGCACTGCGCATCGGGCTCAGCAACCGGTTCGGCAAGGAACCCCTGGAGATCGGCGGCGCCCACCTCACCGGCGACGGGATCGACACCCCGCTCACCTTCGGCGGCGCCCCGACCGTCACGGTCCCGGCCGGCGGGGAACTCGTCAGCGACCCGGTCGAACAGGCCGTCACCGCGGGCCAGGTCCTCACCGTCAGCCTCTATCTGCCCGGGGACACCGGCCTCACCACGTTCTCCGCGGTGCCCCACGACATCGGCCACGCCGCTCCCGGCGACCAGCTGACCGCCGCCGTCCTCCGGGACGCCGAAGAGGTGACGACCGGACACTTCGGCCTGGCCGCCGACGTGCTCGCCCCCGAGGACACCCGCATCGCCGTGGCGTTCGGCGACTCCTGGATCGAGGGCGCGGCCACCACCCCCGGACTGGACAACAGCTTCCCCTCCCAGCTCGGCCGCCGTCTCACCCGCGGCTGGATCGTCAACCAGGGCATCTCCGGCAACCGGCTGCTCACCGACCAGATCGGCGAACATCTCCTCGCCCGCCTCGACCGCGACGTGCTCGCCGTCCCCGGCGCCCGTCACGTCCTGGTCCACATCGGACTCAACGACCTCGGGATGCCCGGCTACCGCGCCCACCCCGAGCCCGCCGAGGTGCCCACCGCGGCCGAGCTCGTCGCCGGACTCACCACCCTTGCCGAGCGCCTCCATGCCGCCGGCCTCAGCGTCGTCGCCACCACCGTCGGACCGTACCGGGGCACGGTCTACGAGGGGTACGACACCGAAGCCGGCCAGGCCGCGCGGCGCGAGGTCAACGCCTGGCTCCTCGGGGACACGCACCCCTTCGACGGCATCGTGGACGTGGCCGCCGCCGTCGCGGACCCGGAGCGCCCCGACCGGATCCGTGCCGAGTTCGACAGCGGCGACGGCCTGCACGTCAACGACGCCGGCGCCAAGGCGATCGCCGACGCCGTCGACCTGGACCTGTTCGACCTCTAGCCAGCCAGGCCCTGTCGTCGAAAAGCGGTGACCCTCCAGCGCCGGTGACCGTGGGGGCACCGGCGTGCCGGCGATCGCCGCTCCCGCCCCCAGGCTTCGCGAGGGTGAAATTCGCTCATCGGAGCGAGTGACCGCACAATTCAACACTTGTCAATGACCCTTTACGCAAAGGTTGTTGAGTGGTCATGTGCGACCGATTCTCTACCCACGGGTAAGGCCTAGGCTCGACGTATGCGCCGAGCAAAGATCGTCTGTACTCTGGGGCCCGCCACCGACTCGTACGACCAGATCAAGGCACTGGTCGACGCCGGAATGGACGTGGCCCGGTTCAATCTCAGCCACGGTACGCACGCCGAACACGAGGAGCGCTACCGGCGAGTGCGCAAGGCGGCCGACGAAACGGGCCGCAGCGTGGGTATTCTCGCCGATCTTCAAGGTCCGAAGATCCGGCTCGGCCGTTTCCGTGAAGGCCCGGTACTCCTTGAACGCGGTGACACGTTCACCATCACCGTCGAGGAGGGCGTCGAGGGCGACCGCCAGCGGTGCGGCACCACCTACGACGGCCTCGCCGCCGACGTCCGCCCCGGTGAGCGGGTCCTCGTGGACGACGGCAAGGTCTGCCTGGAGGTCACCGCCGTCGACGGTCCCCGCGTCCGCACCCGCGTGGTCGAGGGCGGCATGATCTCCGACCACAAGGGCCTGAACCTGCCCGGCGTCGCCGTCTCCGTCCCCGCCCTGTCCAAGAAGGACGAGGAGGATCTGCGCTGGGCGCTGCGCACCGGCTTCGACGTCATCGCGCTCTCCTTCGTCCGCAGCGGCGACGACGCCAAGGACGTGCATCGCATCATGGCCGAGGAGGGCCGGCGCCTCCCGGTGATCGCCAAGGTCGAGAAGCCGCAGGCCGTGGAGAACCTCGACGGCATCGTGGCCGCCTTCGACGGCCTGATGGTCGCGCGCGGCGACCTGGGCGTGGAGATGCCCCTGGAGCAGGTGCCGATCGTGCAGAAGCGCGCGATCAAGCTCGCCAAGCGCAACGCCAAGCCGGTCATCGTCGCCACCCAGATGCTCGACTCGATGATCGACAACTCCCGGCCGACCCGCGCCGAGGCCTCCGACGTGGCCAACGCCGTCCTCGACGGCACGGACGCGGTGATGCTGTCCGGCGAGACCAGCGTCGGCAAGTACCCGGTCGAGACCGTGCGCACCATGGCGAAGATCGTCGCAGCGGCCGAGGAGGACATGCTGGCCAAGGGCCTGCCGCCGCTGACCGACCGGAACAAGCCGCGCACCCAGGGCGGCGCGGTCGCCCGGGCCGCCGCCGAGATGGGCGACTTCCTCGGCGCGAAGTTCCTGGTGGCCTTCACCCAGTCGGGAGACACGGCTCGCCGCCTGTCCCGCTACCGCTCGCCCATCCCGCTCCTGGCTTTCACCCCGGAGCCGGCCACCCGCTCCCAGCTCAGCCTCACCTGGGGCGCCGAGACCTTCCTCGGCCCGCACGTCGACTCCACCGACGCCATGGTCGACCAGGTGGACGAGCTGCTGCTGAAGTACGGCCGCTGCGAGAAGGGCGACGTCGTGGTGATCACGGCGGGTTCCCCGCCCGGGGTGTCCGGCTCGACGAACATGGTCAGGGTTCACCACATCGGCGAGGACGACAGCCCGAAGTAAGGGCCCCTACGACGCCGCAGGGCCCCTCACCCAGAGGGGCCCGCGTGAAGTGCTGACCTTGGAATCCAAGGAAAAGTGCCCCGGGTCGGACTCGAACCGACACTGTACGGGTTTTGAATCCGTTGCCTGCTGCCAATTGGGCTACCGGGGCTCGCAGAATCCAAGGCTTCCCCTGACCCTCCGCGCGTCCACCATACCGTAGCTAGGTAGGCTCTTGTCAGCAGTACCCCTGCCTGGAACGAGGAGCCCCCGTGACCGCCGAGTCGCCCCAGCCCGTAGACGCGCCCGACGACGACAAGTCGCACGTGCCTCCGCTGACGACCCGTGTCGTCATCGCCGAGGACGAGGCCCTGATCCGGCTCGACCTGAAAGAGATGCTGGAGGAGGAGGGGTACACCGTCGTCGGCGAGGCCGGGGACGGTGAGCAGGCCGTCGAGCTGGCCCGCGAGCACCGGCCGGACCTGGTCATCCTGGACGTGAAGATGCCCAAGCTCGACGGCATCTCCGCGGCCGAGAAGATCGCCGAGGAGTCCATCGCGCCGGTCCTGATGCTCACCGCCTTCTCGCAGCGCGACCTCGTCGAGCGCGCCAGGGACGCCGGTGCCATGGCGTACCTGGTCAAGCCGTTCAGCAAGAGCGACGTGGTCCCGGCGATCGAGATGGCCGTCTCCCGCTTCACCGAGCTGAAGCAGCTGGAGCAGGAGGTCGCCGACCTCACCCAGCGCCTGGAGACCCGCAAGCTGGTCGACCGCGCGAAGTCCATCCTGCAGACCGAGTACGGCCTGACCGAGCCGGCCGCGTTCCGCTGGATCCAGAAGACCTCCATGGACCGGCGCATGTCGATGCAGCAGGTCGCGGAGGCCGTCATCGCGGACAACGACGAGAAGAAGGCGGCCAAGAAGGCCTGACCTGTACGACGAGGCCCGCACCCCGGAGAAGGGGGCGCGGGCCTCGTCGTAGCGCTGGTCAGTCCTCGCCCAGATAGGCCTTGCGGACCGACTCGTCGTGCAGCAACTCCTGTCCCGTGCCCGACAGGACGATGTTGCCGACCTCCATGACATGACCCTGGTCGGCGAGCGAGAGCGCCGCCTGGGCGTTCTGCTCGACCAGCAGGATCGTCGTGCCCTGCGCCTTCAGCTCGGCGATCGTCGACATGATCTTCTGCATCATGATCGGCGACAGGCCCATCGACGGCTCGTCCAGCATCAGCAGCTTCGGCTGGGACATCAGGGCCCTGCCCATCGCCAGCATCTGCTGCTCACCTCCGGAGAGGGTGCCCGCGGCCTGCTTGCGCCGCTCTCCGAGGATCGGGAAGAGGTCGTAGGCGCGCTGGATGTCCTTCTCGATGCCCGGCTTGTCGCTGCGCAGGAACGCGCCGAGCCGCAGATTGTCCTCGATGGTCATGCGCGGGAAGATGTGCCGCCCCTCGGGGGAGTGGGCGAGGCCCAGCGAGACCACCTGGTGGGCCTGGACCTTCTTCAGCGACTTGCCGTTGAACCGGATCTGCCCGCCGACCGGCTTCAGCAGGCCGGAGAGCGTGCGCAGGGTGGTGGTCTTGCCGGCGCCGTTGGTGCCGATGAGGGTGACCACCTGACCGGCCTCGACCTTGAAGGAGATGCCCTTGACGGCCTCGATCTTGCCGTAGGCGACCCTCAGGTCCTCCACTTCGAGCAGTGCGGTCATCGGTCGTTCTCCTTGCCGGGCGCGGCGTCGGTCGTGGTCTCGGCGCCTTCGTCGGCGGCCTCGGTCGTGGCCTCGGCGTTCGCCTCGGCGGCCGCCACCTCGGCCGCCTCCTCGTCGCCGGGCGCGTTCTCGAAGGGTTCGCCGAGGTAGGCCGCGATCACGCGCTCGTCGCCCTGTACGGTCGCGCTGTCGCCCTCGATCAGCTTCTCGCCCTGCACCAGGACGGCCACCCGGTCGCAGAGGTTGAAGATGAAGCGCATGTCGTGCTCGATGACGAGGACGGCGATGCCCTTGTCCCGGATGGCGAAGACCAGTTCCTCGGTGGCCCGGGTCTCCTGCGGGTTCATGCCCGCCGTCGGCTCGTCGAGCAGCAGCAGGCCCGGCTCGCTGGCCAGCGCGCGGGCGATCTCCAGCTTGCGCTGCTCGCCGTAGGGGAGGTTGCGGGCGAGATGCTCCGCCTTCCGCTCCAGGCCCACGAACTGCAGCAACTCCATGGCCCGTTCGCGGGAGGCCCGCTCGGCGCGGTGGAACCCGGGGCCGCGCAGCAGCGCGGACCACAGGCCCTCCTTGGTGCGGGTGTGCCGGCCGACGAGGACGTTCTCCAGGACCGTCATGTTCGCGAACAGCCGGATGTTCTGGAAGGTACGGGCGATGCCGGCCGCGGTGACCTTGAAGGACTTCGGCGGCAGCACCTGGCCCTTGTAGCGGACCTCGCCCTCGGTGGGCACGTACAGGCCGGTCAGGCAGTTGAAGAAGGTCGTCTTGCCGGCGCCGTTGGGGCCGATCAGGCCGACGATCTCGCCGCTGTTGACGGTGAAGTCGACATTGCGTACGGCGGTGAGGCCGCCGAAGCGCATGGTCACGCCGCGGGCGTCGAGCACGACCTCGCCGGGTGCGGAGGCGCCGGGCGCGGCGTCCTTGATGGTGGTGTCGGTAGTCATCGTGGTCAGGCCCCTGCCTTGGTGAGGACGGCGGGTGCTTCGGCCTCTTCGTGGAATTCGAGCTGGCGGCGCCGGTTGGGGATGAGGCCCTCCGGACGGAAGCGCATCAGCAGGATGAGGGTGACGCCGAAGGCGAACAGCTGGTAGTCGCCCAGGAACTGCAGCTTGGCCGGGATCAGGTACAGCAGGGACGCGCCGACCAGCGGACCGGAGATGGTGCCCATGCCGCCGAGGACCACCGCGGCCAGCAGGAACGCCGAGTTGGGTGGCACGGCGTAGGCGAACTGGTACTGCTCCGGGGTCACCGTGTAGGTGACGTGGCCCTGGACGGAGCCGGAGAGACCGGCCAGGCACGCGCCCAGCGCGAAGGCGATGAGTTTGACGCGGAAGCCGTTGATGCCCATGGCGAGTGCCGCGGTCTCGTCCTCGCGGATGGCGATCCAGGCGCGGCCGATGCGGGAGTCGCTGCTGCGCCGGAACACCACGACCACGATGAGCGTGATGATCAGCATCAGCAGCAGGTAGTTGGCGAACCGGCCGATGGTGGTGCCGAGGATCTGGTGCTCCTGGCCGAAGTCGAAGCCGAGGATCTTCAGGTTCGGGATCGAGGAGATGCCGTTGGAGCCGTTGGTGACGTCCGGGCCCGAGGTGCCGTCCATGTTGAGGACGGTGATGCGGAAGATCTCACCGAAGCCGAGGGTGACGATGGCCAGGTAGTCGCCGCGCAGCCGCAGGGTCGGGGCGCCGATGATGACGCCGAAGATCATGGCGACGGCCGCGCCGAGCAAGGCCGAGGCCCAGAACGGCCAGTTCACGTGCAGGGGGGAGGACGGCGAGCCGGACACGAGTGCCGCGGTGTACGCGCCGACGCCGAGGAACGCGACGTAACCGAGGTCGAGGAGGCCGGCGAGGCCGACGACGATGTTCAGGCCCAGCGCGACGGTCGCGAAGATCAGGATGTAGACGCCGATCGTCGCGTACTGGTCGTTGGACTGGGTGAAGGGGAAGGCCGCGGCGGCGACGAAGGCGCCGATCATGGTGAGGGTGCGGTGCTTCGCGGTGATCGCCGAGACCCGGGCCACGAGCCCCGCCTTGGAGACGGCGGCGAAGCCGCAGCCGGCGGTGATGAGGAAGCCGATGAACAGTTCGTCGTACGGTGTGCTGACGCCGTAGCTGAAGACCACCAGGCCCACGGCCATGGCCGCGACGATGACGAGGATCTCGGCGTACGACGGCAGAGTGCGGGCGGGGGCCGGGGGCTCGGCTGCGAAGGCCGCCTTGAAGATGTTCCAGTTCTGCCGGGACGTGTGGCGGAACAGCTCCCAGCCGCGGTCGTCCGGGTCGGCGAGTTCGGGCTCCGGCCGCTCGAACGGCAGGGCCAGCGCGCCGATCAGCGCGGCCAGGGTGGCGACGGCCACGACGAAGCCGCCGGGCTCGAGGTTCACCAGGCCGCCGAGCTCGTCGCTGATGGCGACGACGGTGTACCAGGCGGTGGCGAAGGTACCGACCGCGGCCAGCTTCAGCGCCGCCTCGGCGCTTCCCGGCGTCAGCCACCCGAGGCCCTTGACGCCGTAGGAGGCGAGGCCGAACAGGGTGGTGAGGATGCCTCCGATCAGTACCAGGACCTGCAGGCCGCCCGGGTAGCCGTAGACCGTGAGGTCACCGGGGAAGTCGGCGGTCCAGGTCCAGGAGAGGAACGTGGAGACGATGGTGAGGGCGCCGCCGCCGGTGGCGAGAGCTCTGCCGAGGGGCGCCGGCAGACCGATCAGGCCGGACGGGGCGGGGGTGGGTGCGCCCGGGGTTTCCGGGGTCTCGGGGGTCTCGGATGCCGTGGTCTGTGTGGTCATCGGTGTCACGCCCTGTCCGCGACGCGTTCGCCGAGCAGGCCCTGCGGCCTGAACAGCAGTACGAGGATGAGGAGTACAAAGGCCCAGACGTCTGCCCAGGACTGGCTGCCGAACTTGTCCATGCCGGGAATGTCCGCGATGTAGGCGGTGGACAGGGCCTCGGCGACGCCGAGGACGAGGCCGCCGAGCATGGCGCCGTAGATGTTTCCGATGCCGCCGAGGACGGCCGCGGTGAAGGCCTTCAGGCCGAGGAGGAAGCCCATCTTGAAGTCGATCTGGCCGTACTTGAGACCGTAGGCGACGCCTCCGACGGCCGCGAAGGCGGCGCCGAGGGCGAACGCGATCACGATGATCCGGTCGGTGTTGACACCCATCAGCTTCGCGGTGTCCGGATCCTGGGCGGTGGCCTGCATGCCGCGGCCGGTACGGGTGCGCATCACGAAGTAGGCGAGGAAGGCCATGCTGAGCGGAGCCGCGATCACCAGGAAGATGTCACCGGTCTGGATCGTGACGTTGCCGATGTTGAAGGGGCCGCCCGGAATGGTCGGGAAGGTGCGGGCGGACTTCGCCTGGGGGTACCAGGCCCACACCGCCTGCTGCAGGGCCAGGGAGAGGCCGATCGCGGTGATGAGGGGGGCGAGGCGGGGGGCGTTGCGCAGGGGACGGTAGGCGAACCGTTCCGCTCCGACGGCGACGAGGACGGCGACCAGGACCGCGCCCACCAGCATGAGGGGCAGGGCGACCCACATCGAGGTGCCGTCGGGCAGTATGTACGCGTAGACCGTGAGCGCGCCGAAGGCGCCGGTCATGAAGATCTCGCCGTGGGCGAAGTTGATGAGCTGGACGATGCCATAGACCATCGTGTAGCCGATGGCGACCAGCCCGTACATGGATCCCAGTAGCAGGCCGTTGACCAGCTGCTGCGGCAGTTCGTTCACCGCATGTCCTCCGAGAGGTTCGGAAAGCTTCGACGGATGGGGCCGGATGCGAGTCCGCGCGGGGCGCCAGTGGAACAGCGTACGCCCCGGAGGTCGCCCCCGCGATGAACCGGCGCCGGATCGCCTCGCTGGACGCCCGGCGGCGGGCCGACACGCTCGGCTCGGTGGTGGACT